>JAENYU010000032.1:0-20250 GCA_016841625.1 Methanobacteriota archaeon | reverse complement strand
GTATGATTCAAAACGTATGATTCAAAACGTATGATTCAAAACGTATGATTCAAAACGTATGATTCAAAACGTATGATTCAATAATTGTCGTAAGACCGGAGGTCATGGATAAGTTCTGCTGGTCCTTATCTTTTTACCGTTCTTCAATTCTTTTTTTAACAGAGATTGCAATTATGAAAATAATTACGATCATACCCAGGAGTTCGCTGATGAAACACAGGGATAACTCAGGCTCGAAGGATCTTTTGAACATTCTGGCAAAGTATGCCCACCCTGTGTAGTCCGGGCAACCTCTCGGGAAGTTCCACCCTAAAAGCGGCCAGAAAAACGTTGAAGGATTTGCCCACATCCCGTCTTCGAGCAGGTGGAGAAAAGAGCCCGCGGCACAGGCGAGAAGCCCGGGGTTTCTTTTCTTCCAATAAATGTAAAACCCTAAAAGAGCAAGAGAAAGGCTAAATAATAAGGTATGGCCTATGATCCGGCCATTTGCAAGGGTCTGGGCAAAGATTAATTTCCCCAGGGGTTTGTCGATGATGTCGGGAAGCATGGAGCCGAGGGCAAGGTACCTGAAATCAATAAATTCCCTGAGACGTGGAATCATGAATCCCAGTAAGAAAAAGATCCCCAGCGTAACCCCCAGATGACCGAAAAGAAGCATCAGAAAATTATACGGTTTTCCATTTATATCTATATATTCTGTTTCTTTTTATCCTGTATGTGTCCTTTCTGTACACTTTCTGCATCTTTTATATTGGCGGGGAAACAAAAGGCTAACCTTTCAGCCCGTCCTTAATTTCCGGAAATTTTTGTCCTGGCATAACTGCCCGCAAACAGCGCGGTGATGCAAAATCCAATTATCTCGGAGGTGAACACGCCTGTATAAGCCGGGTTGTATGCATGGCTGAAGACCACTGCCAGATACTCAAAAAAATTCCCTGAAATCTGGTCCCTGGGGAAATTCAAGCCTGAAAACGGCCAGAAAAATACTTTGGGGCTTTTCCAGACCTGGTCTTCGAGCAGGTGGAAAAAGGATGCTCCTGCAAGGACAAGGAGTTTTGAGTCCTCTGTCCTGCGGAAGAGGAAGTATCCTGCAAAGGCGAGCAGAATTCCGAAAAGCAGGGTGTGGGCAAAGATTCTCCCGCTTCCGATTGTCTCGGCAAGGACTATCCTGCCAAGGGGCTTGTCGATCATATCCGGGAGAAGGGACCCAAAGGCAACCAGCCGGTAATCTATCCGAAAGCTTTTTTCCGGAAGCAAACGGTCCAGCGAATAGGCTATCAAATAAACTATCGCCAGGGTAATTCCTATGTGCCCGAAAATGAACATACTGCCAAAAAGAAATTCAGGTTTAAAAGGCTATTGTGCCGACCTGCCAGGTGACCTGCCGGCGCAAAACTTCTTTTTTTTATTCAAAATTCGAATTTTTCAGACCTGGCACTCGCTTACCAGTTTCTCCACCAGTTCCTGCCTGATTGCGGTGCTCCTGTCCCCCCCGCAGACCATGCCCCTGACTCCTATAATATCAGGGCCGATCCTTTCGAGCACGGACAGATCATCGAATTTCAGGGAACCGGCAATAGCAACTTCAATCCCCTGTTCATGGGCAAGATCTGCGAACCTTGTCAGCTCTGCTTCATCCATGAACTCGAAGGTGGATTTCCCGTCCTTAAGCCCTGTGTCTACCATCACGACGTCTGCACCTGCCTCAGCGGCAACTGCCGGAAGGAGCATAGGGGAAATTGAGTTGATGCGTGCGTAGTCTGAGTATCCGGAAGCTACTACTTTCTTTGTCGGGTCATAATCCTTTACAGCCTGTACGATTTTCGTGAGCAACTCAAGGGCCTGTTCCTCAGTCTGGATGTCGTACAGGCCTACCTTTATGTAGTCGGCGCCTGCAACTGCTGCCCCAAGGGCTGCAAGTGAGGCGGTTCCGGGCTTGTAGTTAAAATCCCCTATTGTCGCACTGATCGGCTGCCTGCCGTTTACGGCTTCCTTTACATCCCGGATAATCCAGGGGAAATTGGCCCCAAGGGAGCCTTCTTTCGGGTTTTTGACGTCCACGATGTCTGCGCCGCCGCTGGAAGCGATGATTGCTTCTTCCCTGTTGATTGGACTTACAAGCAGTTTCATAAAAAGCCTCTGGTAATATTGCGAAGTTAAAATATCAAACGATAAATATCATTTCTTTTATACAATACGTCTTATTTTTATATTTTTTATAGGATGATGCAGCTATGGGATAAGTATGTTCCGAGTAATTTTCGTAATGGATATATTTAATCGTAACGTGGTCCTTGCAAAAGGTGGGATTCGGGATAATTACCGCCCTGTTTCGGATAGCAGCGGAGTCTGCAGCAGTCCGGATCCCGTAGAGATTGTAGAGGCTTTGCAGCCCCTGGAAGTATACATTGCCGATCTCAACGTCCTTCAGGGCGGCAGCCGGGATACCAATGCGGAACTTGTCCGGGCCGTGAGTTCAAAGGCCGAAACGATGCTGGATTTTGGGGTTTCCTCCCCGGATGATGCGGAAAATGCCCTATCTATTGCAAACACGGCGGTCATAGGCACGGAAACCGGGACACTTGCCGCAATCCGGGAAACTGCTTCCCGGCATCCGGGGAGGATCAGTGTCAGTATTGATATCAAACGTGGGGAAGTCCTTAAGCAGGACCCTGAGATCCCATCCGGCCCTTTTGAAATCGTGGAAGCCCTGAACGGTATGCCTCTGAAAGACCTGATTTTCCTCGACATGGACCGGGTAGGGACAGCTTCCGGGTTTGACCCTGCTTTCCTCAAGGAACTTGCGCTTCGCTCAAAACATGACGTCCTGCTCGGAGGCGGAGTCCGGAACATGGAGGACCTTTACACCCTCGGGAAAATAGGAGTTAAGGGCGCCCTGGTGGCGACCGCAGTCCACAACGGCTCTATCCCTCTGGAATGGTTGAAGAGCGGGACGGAGGTCGAGTAAGGACATTGAGCAGGGGCTTCGGGTGAAGATTTTATAAGGACTTTGAGTGGGGACATTGTACAGACATTTACAGGGGCATTGACAGGGACATTGAGTAACTTTATATGCGATTATCGGGTTTCAAATTTAAGTAAAAAATATGTAGTTTATGAGGTTTGCAACATGGCAGAAGAAAACATTCCTGAAGAAAGTGGTGGAGAAGGTTACACGGAAATCAAGATGGGGGGTGGATGGTACCTTACCATTTCCCTGGCCCACAGCGAACGCTTCGGGAAAGAATATATCGAACTTGCAAAGGAACGTAGTGGCACGAAAAGGTCCAGGTTCAATCTGAACCCCAACCATGTCCGGATGCTCGGGGAAGCCCTGATCAAATTTGCGGATGATAACGAGTTGTAACTCTGGATGTGAGTTATTTTTTCAACCCTGTCCATTTCTTCCAAATATTTTTTATTTTTGTTTTCATTCATTTTCCGGGAATTCAAGGCTTTTTATTTTCACTCATTTCCCAGGAATTCAAGGATTTTTTCCACAACATCTTTTTCTACGACTTCCGGGTGGCGGCTGGCATCGATCACAAGAAACCTTTCAGGTTCTTCTGCGGCAAGCCTGAAGAAGTTCTCCCGCACACCCCGCAAAAACTCTATTTTTTCGAATTTGGTCTGTTCTCCCCGTTTTCCGCAGCGTTCAACTGCAGTTTCGGGTTCGATATCGAAGAGGATAGTCAGGTCCGGAACGACAGTCCAGCCCCCGTGCAGGCCCCTAACCCATCCCATAGGTTCCTTGATTCGGTTTTTCAGGGTCATGCCCTGGTAGGCGTAGCGGCTGTCAGAGTAGCGGTCTGAGATTACTGTTTTCCCGCTTTCAAGGGCGGGTTTTACCAGCTTTGCCAGGTGTTCGGCATGGTCGGCGGTAAAGAGAAATAGTTCTGCAAGCTGGTCGGTGTCCGAGAGAATCGCCTGCTCCACAGCAGTCCCGGTAAGGGTCCCTCTTGTTGGCTCCCGGGTAAAGACCGGGTCAAGGGCTCGGATTTTCGGGTATTCCTGAAGTCTGCTTGCAACCGTGCTTTTGCCTGAACCGTCAATGCCTTCAAGGGTGATGAGTTTGCCTCTCATGCGAACCGCCGTTTTCCTTTCTTTTCAGGATATTTCCAGAATATTTCCAGAATATTTCCAGAATATTTCCAGAATATTTCCAGAATATTTTCAGGATATGATTTTTTTATTGACAGAGTTTTTTCATTGAAACGTACTCCGTCTATATATAATCTTCATGTATCTATGTCCGAATTTTTCCGGAAATACCCGGGGGTCGGGATCCCTTTCTTTGAGGGTGGCCGCTTGCCCCCGGACTCCCTCTGAACTAAAAATAAGCAGCTATATATGCAATATCAAAAATAACTTCCATCAATGACGCTAATTGGAGTTATCACAAGGGGTAAATACGGACACAGGCTGATTGAATCCATTGGGGAACACAGTGACTTCTCGGTGGTATCTGCCGATCTGCCGGAGTTTGTGCCTGTGTTCATCGAAGAGCCAGATGAATTCCTGGAAAATCTTAACTTTGATCTGGGTGTTTTTTCTGCAGAGATAGTTGTTACCTATTCCCTGCATCCTGACCTGACCTCTGCGATCGCTCTGCTCGCGGCAGAGGCCGGAGTTCGTGCCCTTATCGTGCCCGGGGGGCATGCAAAGGCATCCATTTCCGAACTTAATAAGATCTCTGAGAAATTCGATATTAGCATCGAAGTTGACGAGATCTGCTGTACCCTCGAGGCAAATTCCGCTAACAGCCCCTTTGCGGAAATTTTCGGGGTCCCGGTCCTCAAGGTCAAAACCAGAGACGGAAAAGTTGCAAAAGTCGAGGTAATAAAAGGAGCCCCCTGCGGAAGCACCTGGCATATGGCAAGGGAGCTTGTAGGTGTGCCCGTAAAAGACGCTCCCCCAAAAGCAGGGCTAATCGTCCAGCAGTACCCCTGCCGGGCTATCCGGGGTGAAATGGGGGGAATTCACGAATCCGGAGAACTGCATAAGCAGGCGCTCATAAAAGCACTCGAAGCCGAAGCGCTGGAAAACGAGGAGTGACTATATATTCTTTGAAAAAATATATTATCTATAAGGCAGGGCACTGGGGTTCAGCTTTTTATTTTTCTGCTGAAATATTCCCGGCCTTTTAGATTGTTAGGACTGTTAGAACTGTTAAATTCAGAACTATCAGTTAGAACTGTTAAATTCAGAACTATCAGTTAGAACTGTTAAATTCAGAACTGTCTAACTCTTTCCGGGGGTGAAAAGATTACTTCCTTATCGATATCCGAAGATTCGGGGCCTGATGAACTTGTGGCAATAGCGTGCGCTGTACATTCTCTGGTTGGTCTCCCAACCACAATCCGAAGCCTCAAGCAAAAGGGGCTCCGTATGGAAAAAGGAAAGATTCTTGACAGGAATTATACCGGGCCTATACTCGAAGAGGTGCTAAGGACCAACAAAATCGTGCGTACTGTCCCCCAAGAAGGTGTATACAAAGGGAAGCATGTGGTTGTTGCTCCTATTCGTTCGAATAATGGAAATGTCATTGGGGTTCTTGGGATTGTGGATCTGCTGGCTACCATTGATCTTTCCGTCGTGTTCCAGGAATATACTTTCGTACAGGACGAAGTCGAAGAAGCACGAAAGCTGATGAAGTAAAGAGGGCTCCGGAGATTTCCCAATAAAGAATCGAAAAAAAAGAGATGTATTATTGGAGGGATATGTCCCCCGCTTTTTTGCCAGGGACAGTTCCTTTGCTTTCTCCAATTAAGATTCTGATATCAGGACCGAAAATGCTGTTTTCCGGTTTACTGTGGTTTTTCGTATAACTTTGTTTTTGTTAGCAGGGTGCCGTTCTTTGCGTGGGGCTGCCTGAAGACTGTGTCGTTGGATTTTTCGATTTCCCTTGCCTGGGTTGCCAGGACTGCAGCGACTCCCATTATTTCGTGGCCTGCTGCGGTTGCAAGGCATACCTGTTCAATGTCCTTTAACATGAAGCAGGCAGGGAAGTTGACCTGTGCGACTTTCTCCGCCATGTGCAGGGCGGCAAGGGCCTTTGCCTTTGCGTAGGGGTTTTCAAAGCCTCCGTGTTCCACACACTTTTCGGGCTTTGCGAAAATGTGGGGAAGCTCCAGTTCCTTGCCTGACTTTCCAGATGCGACCTGTTCAGTTACATTGTCGAGTTCTTCCTGGATTAGTCTCACAACACCACAGATAGAAAGCACTTTCATCGCATCGGCATTAAAGGAAGCCATCTCTACGGGGTCCAGAAATTCCCTCTTTGCTCCGATGAGGGGGTCCACCGGCAGGATGATGTATCCGAAGCCGTCGTCTTCGAAAGCCTGGCGGGACTCCTTCTTTGTGGGACCGTCGGAGACCACGATGCAGGGTTTGTCCTTCCAGAGTTCGCGGGCGGCAGTCGGGCCGGGGGCTGCTGCGTTAGGGCTGATAATGACCACAAAGTCCGCATCCCACTGCTTAAAGCTCTCGGTAGCTGCTGCATCATCGGGCCCCATCTTGGCGCCTGTCCCGCAAACACGAATGGCGATGCCCTCTCTGGCTGCAATTTCATCCTGGATAAGATTGATAACCTGGCTCATTCCCAGGTTTCCCATTTTTATGAATCCTATGTTGACCATTTTTCTCAGAATCCTGTGTTGACCTTTTTTAATCAAATATTGGAATTCCCAAAGGGTTTATAATTCTTTTGGCAATATTATCTTCTTATTGAACATATTTTATAATTGTCCTGTGAATTTATCATGATTATTCGGAACATTCCCCCATTCCTCCGAAAAGCTTAAAAAGGATGTGATTTATTTCACTCAAAAACGTTGACATCAATGTTGTTGTTTCGTGGTTTTGTTTCTTGCAAAACTCACATTATGATTCGAAAAAACTTTTCCATTGGTGGGCTTTAATGTCAAAGCAAGCATATTATATGAATCTGCGGGGATACCTTTAAAGCTGGTAGACTGGGCAGATTGCCCTTTTTCGGGAAAAAATCCCGGTATATATCTATAACATTCAGGTCCAGGTTTTGATTGAGTGAACTGTCCTATGCATAATTCCAGTGAAAATAAACTAATCGTTTTTGATATGGATAGCACCCTTATAGACGCTGAGACCATCGATGAGCTCGCCAAGGCTGCAGGTGTTGTAAGCAAAGTGGAGGAGATTACGAAGAGAGCAATGAGCGGAGACCTTGATTTTGGACAGGCGCTTTTTGAGAGGGTCAGCCTCCTCAAAGGCCTCTCTCTTGAAACTGCACAGGCTGCTGTGGATCAAATTCCCTTTATGCCAGGTGCAGTGGAACTGATAAGGTATGTTAAGGAACTGGGTTATAAGACCGCAATGATTTCCGGCGGATTTACCATCTCTGCCGAGAAGGTTGGCAAAGCGCTTGACATTGACTTCGTGGTTTCCAACGAATTGCTCGTGAAAGACGGCTGTTTCACTGGAGAAGTGACTGGCCCCGTGACAGAAGGCGATTCCAAGGCGAAGGTGCTCGAGGAATTGGGCCAGAGTAACGGGGTCCTTCCCAAACAGTGCGTGGCCGTCGGGGACGGCGCAAATGATGCCTGCGTCTTTGAGCGGGCAGGTTTTGCAATAGCTTTCAATCCCAAACCTATCCTGAGGGAATATGCGGATGTGGTCATAGTAAGAAAAGATCTCAGAGCATTAATCCCTGTCCTTGAGTCTCTTTCTCATCTATTTCATAATCAGGCACAGCATGTCGACATCGAACAGTAAACCTATTAAAATGCCAGCTTTTTTGCTGGATCGGGAGGCACAATAAGAGATGCTAAAAGAATTACAGAAAAAAAGAACCGATTTAAAGACCATTTCCGAAGAATCCAAGGAAAAAAGGAATACTTTAAATGCTGAAGCAAGCGCTCTTGCAGCGAAGCGGAACGAGCTGAACAAAAAGACCAAGGATCTCATTAACGAAGCCCAGGAACTCAAAGACGCCAGGGACGAGATCAACGAAAAGGTCAGAGAATACAAGGCTAAGCGCGACGATACCAATGCAAGAGCAAATGAACTGTTTGCAAAGGCAGATTCTATCCGAAAGCAGAATAATTTGGGCGGCCCCTCCATCAAGGCTCTCAGAAAGGATATTGACAGGCTTGAGTTTACCCAGCAGACCGAAGTGCTGAGTACAAGCAAGGAGAGGGAACTTGTCGGTAAGATCACTCAGCTCCAGAAGCAGTATCATGTTAAGAAGGTCCAGCTCGAGAACAACGTCGAACTGAAGGATATCCTTGATGAAGCTCAGCTGATCCGGGACGAAGCCTCGGAGTTCCACACGGAACTGGCGGAGTATGCGAGGCAGGCCCAGGAATACCATGAGAAGATGATCAATGCCTTCAAGGAAGCTGACAGGACCAGGGCAGAGTCGGACGTTGCCCACAAGGATTTCGTAAAAGCCCAGGAAGCAGCTGACGAGCAGCACAAGATTTTCATCAATGCCCAGAAGGAAATTCGGGAAATTGATAAGGAAGTTTTCAAGCTCAAGAAGAAGGACAAGGACGGCAAAGGTCGCCCGGCAAAGGCAGAACTCCAGAAGGATGCCAAGTCGATCTTCGATAAATTCAAGGGCGGCGCCAAACTCACCACCGAAGACCTGATGACTCTTCAGAGATCGGGCCTTTAAGGTTCAGATTACGGAAAAGATTCGCATCGCCTAAAGATCTTTAATTTCCGTTGCGTGCAGGTTATTCTTTTTACCTGCCCTTCCCCTTTTTCGTGTTGTATTCGGAGGGCTAGCAGTAGCTGTGCTTTTTTAAGCCCTTGAAAAAAGATAGCTTCTGGTGAAGTGTTTTTGAAAAAGGTCATTCCGATATTTTAAGGTACTTCTCCCGGAATTCCGGTTGCCTCATGAGGCAGGAATCTGCATTGTAAACCGGGTCTTCCCGGATCTTTTTCCAGACATTTTTTATTTTATCTGTGTGGATGTTGCCGTAAGGAATTGGGATGCAGGCGCAGGGCAGGATGTTTCCTTCGGGGGTGATATGGAGCCATTTCCGGCCGGCCATGCAGCCTGTGACCCGCATTACCTGAGGTATGGGGAAGACTCTGGGCCCTTCCATTTCCCTTGCTCTGGCCACGAAATCATCAAATTTTCTAAGGTCTTTAGGGGTCAGGATGTCGGATGCGTGCTCCATCCAGCGGCCTGTGGGGACAATTTCGTAAAAAGAGAGTTCATGGGCCCCCAGTTCAGTGGCAAGGGCGTAGAGTTCGTCAAGATCGTCCACGTTTCTCCTGGAAAGGACCAGGTAGATGTTGACCAGCAGCCCGGCTTCAAGCCCGTTTTTGACTGCGTCAACGGCACTTTTGAAGACTCCTTTCCTGCCTCTGATATAATCGTGCTTTTCCTCGAAGGGGCTGTCAAAGCTGACGGTCAGGGAATAAAGCCCGGCTTCTTTCAGGCTCCTCGCCTTTTCTTCGGTCATCCCTACCCCGGAGGTGAACATGCCGGTGATGGCTTTTTCCGGGTCCACGTGGCGGATCAGTTCTTCGAGACCCTGGTAGGTCAGGGGTTCTCCCCCGTCGAAGATTATGAAGGTGCTGCCCATCTCAAGTACCTGGTCAATGGCGTCCTTCACGGTTTCCGGAGAAAGCTTTGCCCGGTTTTTCGTATCCGGAAGGGCACAGTGGATGCAATTGTTGGGGCAGTCCTCGGTAATGGAGATCGTGACCTGGTCCGGGATCATCTTCCCGCGCATGGCGGAGAGCTGGCTTTTTACCAGCCTGTCAAAACCGGGGCCCGGGATCGTGGGCATCCAGGTGGAGTAGATTAGCTGCTTTTCCCCTACTTTTGCCGGCTTCTCCCCATCAAAGATGGTGAAGTTTCCCGCCATCATTCTTTTCACAATCGGGGCGACGATCCCGCTGGTGTTCATCCGGACTCTGCCGTGTTCGACTTCGGCGTAGACCCTGAAAAAGGGGTTTTTGTAAAAATCATACTGCATGTTTTTTCCGATCCCTTATTTAGTCCGTAAATTCATTTGTTCCTGAGAAAAGCCCTGTACTTGAGCATTGCCGAGGGGTTTTTCTTAAGCATGAACATGAAGACCTGCATCGCCTGCTCAAAGGCGCTTCCGTGGATGAAGGAGAGGTCTTCCTTTTCAAAGACTTTGACCATCTCGTCGATTTCCCTGTCTGTCATCTTTCGCAGGGTCTCAAGCCCTATCCTGCCCAGGTAGTGCTCGGTCCTGTACTCTTTTTCCCAGGTCTTCCGGTATTCCGAGAGGGCATTTTTTGACACGTCTCCTTTTTTAACGGCATCTGCTGCAACGTCCCCGCAGATCTGGCCTGCCCGCATGGCATAGCCTATCCCTGACTGCCCGGCAGCTCCGCCAACGACCATGACCCCCTCCGTGATATACTCATTCGGGATGGTCACGATAGGGTCTCCGCCGGAGAGTTTTCTTACTACCTCAAGCTCCTCGATTCCCTTAAGCTTTTTGAAGCGTTCCACCCAGGCGTTCAGGTAGGGTGTGGCGTCTTTCCCGCACCTGCGCACATAGGCCCCGATAGCGGCATTGTCTCCCCCGCGGGGAGCGTATGTTGTCTTCCAGCCGGGTGCGTGGTTTCCCACGTAGTACTCGAACATGTCCGGTTTCCCCAGGTCAGGCGCCCGTACGTCCAGTTCGATGCCCCAGGCGATATCTCCAGGGTATTTCATGGTTTTCAGGCCGAGGAGGGAAGCCATTTTCGAGTTGATCCCGTCGGAGATTATCACAAGCTTTGACCTGAAGACTTCCTCAGAGGTACTTATTGCAAATTCTCCTCGGTCTTTCAGGATGTTGTAGGCTTCGATACCGGTGTGCAGGTCCACTCCGGCATCCGTAACCTTCTTTGTGTAAAAGCTGTCGAATTTCGTCTTGTCAATGGCATATCCGGGGGTTTCAACGACCACCCTGCGCCCCGAGGGGGCAATTATCTGCATGCCTTTCAGGTAATGGTCCACGTAGGACGGGTCCACCTTTTCGCCGCACCTGTCCAACATCCCCTTGAAAAAAGAGTTTGCAGGGTGGGGGGGGTGCCCGATCTCTTCCTTTTTTTCCAGCAAAAGGACATCTGCACCTTTCTCACAGGCGTTCCGGGCAGCCATCAGCCCTGCGGGGGATGCCCCGATTACGATGATATCAGCGTCCATTTTTTTCTATCCTCTCTTCTCCTCTATTTTTGCCTATTCGCCTCTCTCACCCTACTTTTGCCTTTCTTCCTCTTCTCCTCTACTTTTTCCTCTCCTTCTCTACCTTCTTACCAGAGAATGGATGTGTAAGCTTCAAGGTAGATGCACAGCACCACGTCCAGGATCATGGATCCGAACATGATGGCCCTGTAGTTCGACCCGTTTAAAAAGAGACTCCCGCCTCTTTCGGGGGTCGGGTGCCTGATAAAGTCAAAGCACTGGGCAAGCATCCAGAGGCCTGAGGCAAGGGCTCCGGCAAAGTACACGGGGCCGAGTCCGGCAGACCAGCCAATGATTACCGAGGCGATAACTCCCACGATCCACCAGAAGGTGACGAACTTTGCGGTAAAGGGGATGCCGTAGGTCACGGGCATGGTGGGTGCGCCTTTGAGCCTGTCGCCTTCTACGTCCCGGGCAACTCCGCCAAGGGTAAAGGCCCAGTCTGTAACGCACATCATCAGACCGAAGCAGATCCCGGCAAGGGGCAGGATAACCCCGTCATTGCCTTTCAGGATCCCCGCAGGGTCAAAGGCCAGCCAGATGCCCACAGGCACAAGCCCGTAGGAGATACCCACGGGTACGAAACTGAGGAAGGTGTTCCGCTTTGCGAAGATTGAGTAGACGGTGATTGTGCCGGCTGCGATCAGGAGGACCATGAGGGATTCCGGGTTCAGGTACGCTGCTGCAGCTCCCGCAATTGCTAAAAGAAAGAGAGCGTACGTGAGCGCCGTATTCTTTGAGACCGTCGAAGAGGGCAGGGGGCGGTCAGGAAGGTTGATGGTGTCGATATCAACGTCGCAGCAGTCGTTGAAAACGTATGAACTGGTGATGGCTGCAAAGCCTCCGACCAATGCAATAAGGAAAGGGATGAGTTCCGGAATCCCTCCGCTTGCCAGGTAGGAAGCCAGGATGGCGCTTGAGGCAGGGAGGGTCAGGTCCATGTAATATAATTCGGGTCTCAGCAGCTGGAGATAGGGGCTGAGTTCTCCGATTCTTGCTGTGAGGGACAATGTTTTCACCTGTATTTTTTGGTTTTATTTTGAGGGTTTTGTGATTATTTCCCAGGAGTTGGTTAAGAGTTGCTTAAAAGTTGCTTAAAAGTTGGTTCCTGGTTAAAAGTGTTTGATTTAAGTCCTATAACGTGTGCATGTCAAAAAAGTTTTCTTTTTCATTCTTTATTCCATTCGTCCCTGTACACAAGGTTCGCCCTTTCCCTGACTTTTTCGAAGAGGGGGTGGTCGAACTCCGGTTCGCAGATGAAGGTGAATTTTGCTTCAGGGTTCAGGTCCATCAGTTTGAGGGTATTTGACAGGGCAGTGCTCAGGGATTCGTAATCCGGGATTTTTGGGACCTCGGCGTTGAAGGGGTATACCTCTTCCATTTCCACGGGATACGCCCCGAAAGGGGGTTTGAAAATAAGGACCTGGTTGTATTCCTTTTCTCCTTTCACGGCTCTCGTACGGATAAGCGTCGGCCCTTCGATGCTGAAACGCTCCAGTCTCTTTCCGAAGCGCAGGACTTCGGGACGGGACGCAGATTCGGGTCCGCAGTAGAAAAAGGTGCCTTTGGTCGCAGGGTCGAACTTCTCGAGCCAGGCGGAATGGGTATAGAGTTTTTTCAACCCGTCAAGCAGTTTCGGATGGGCACGACAGCGCTTTTCCACAAGTTCCAGGAGTTTTCCTTCCTTTATACTCTGCTTGATCAGCCTGATTTCCTCGAAGGTCACGTGGAGGTTGTGCCTTCCCAGGAGTTCCTGCCTGTTTTCAGCTTTTTTCAGCTCTTCTGCCGTGTATTTCAAGCAGATAGGGCAGGAGCAGGGCAGGTAGTTAAGTTTGTCCAGGTGGTAGGTCCCGTTTGCAGTGATATAGCGCCCGTCCTTTGCGTAGAGGGCGTAGGCGGCCGAGTCAAAGAGGTCGCAGCCAAGGGCCACGGCGAGAGCGAACATCATGGGGTGTCCTGCCCCGAAGAGGTGGACCGGGGCAACCGGAGAGAGCCCTTTCTTCGAGGCTGCGATCACGTCCACGAGTTCCGCGTAGCGGTAGGTTTCCATGAGAGGGACCACGGCTCCCAGGGGGTATACCCCGAAATCGAGTTCTTTCAGATGGGCCGCGGCTTTTTCCCTGAGCTCGGGGTAGGTCGAACCCTGGACAGGACCTGCCAGGAGCTGTTCACCCTGTATGAGTTCCCGGGCGGCTTCCAGGCGTTCGGCGGTTATTGCAAGTTCTTCTTCTGCCCGTTTTCTTGGGACGTCGGGTGGAGTCGGGATGTCCAGGGGGACGATGATGTCACTCCCGATTTTCTGCTGGAATCTCAGAATCTCCTCGTTCGTGACTTCCACTGATCCGTAAATGGAAAGCTGGAATGACCCCGAATCGGTCATAATGGGACCGTCAAAGCCCAGCAGCTCGTGCAGCCCTTTTTCAAGGGCAATGTTCCGCAGTTCTTCTTTCCTGTAGATAATATAGGAATTGGTAATCAGGATCTCTGCCCCGAAGCTTCTCATCTCTTCCGGGGGGATAAGCTGGATGTTCGGATTTATTACAGGCATGACGGTGGGAGTCTCCACTATCCCGTGCGGGGTCTTGAGTTTCCCTATCCTGCCACCTGCGTCCTTGTCGAGTATTTCAAATATTGCTGACATGCCGGGAGAATAAATATCTCTCAGCTATATTTAACTTTGGGGATAGATAGAAACCGGGATACGCAGGGTGGAATTATCGGGTGCCCGGATAGAAGTTCAGGGGTCCGGATCGAAGAGTATCCGGAGATTCCTGTCATTCCAGTTTCGTTTTTCCGGTCCCTGCTTTGAAAAAAGAGAAGTTTGCAGTCTTTTCAGGCCGCATGCATTTTCTTTTCAATCTTCTTTTGCCCTTGGCATGGCAATGATTTCCCGGACCTGCAGGGAGAAGAAGTCATTGCTGTGAGCAGGCCTTAACACAAGAGCGACGTCCGCACCCCAGCGCGTGCCGCCGATTGCAATTATTTCCGTGTCGTCGGAGACGGGGATGTGCCCCGAGTCTGCCGCCATGATCGCGACTTCGACTGCCACCTTGAAACCTTTCCCAAAAAGGGCCCGAAGGGTATCGGAAATTACTTCTATCCTGGAATAGCCTCCGAACTTCTTGGTAATCGAGCGCTCGATCCCGGAGAACATGTGGGACTGGGTGGTAATGATTGCCCCTAGCTCCTCAAGCTTCTTTTTGTATTCCTCTTCAACTTCCCATTCGCCTTTCTCTTTTTGACCGTACTGGTGGCTGACCCCTATTACTTTGATTCCGCTGTCTTTTACAGCTTCAGCCATCTTGAGGGCGGTCTTCCCGCTGGTGCTTGCAACTACGATGTAGGTGATTCCCAATTCTGAGGCTCTTTTTGCTGCAGCCTCTACAATGGCTTCAGTGTTCGTTTCTCCTACGCTATCCAGATAAAGAATCGGTTTTTCCATGAGCGGCTCTCCTTTGAATTTTCAGTTTTGTTCATATCTTTACTCAGTTTTGTTCCTTTTTTTATTCAGTTTTATTAATTTCTGCATGTACTCTCTTATGAACTCTTTTCCTTTTTTTCTTTTACGGGTTATTTTTCTTTCGTATGAAAAACGTTCCAATTATTGCAGATTTTTATACCTGTTTTTCTTTCAGTTTTTCCCTTTGTTTTTCCTTCAGTTTTTCCCTTCGTTTTTCCCTCATTTTTCCCTTCAGTTTTTTTCCGTAAAGATTTCCCGGGACGACCGTTTCTGGCATTATTAATTATTCTCTGGGTATTTATTGAAAACTGGTTATTAATTCTGCTTATGTATATTTAGAAATATTTTTATCTGTATCAATAAATGATATATATTAAAAGATTCCCTTTATCTGCTATAGAGGGTGTTTGGTTTCAGGGGGTCCGATTACTGTATGTAATTTTTAATTCACATGAAGGGTGGAAAGCTTCCTCTGTTCGGGCCTTTGAGAACCTGTTTAAGTATGATTAGGTAAGATATAGTCATAGGGGTTATATTTTCAGTGAGGTGGTACTTTGTCAGATACGGATTATGATAACAATGACGTGAAGATTATTACGAAACCTGTGCAGTCAAAAAACCCTGTTTTGATTGAAGGTTTCCCCGGAATCGGGCTTGTGGGGAACATTGCAAGTCAGCACATGATCGAAGAGATGGATATGGAGTACATCGGTTCCATCGAGTCCAGGTATTTCCCCTCCATTGCCGTACTCTACGAGGGGCTTATCAACATGCCTGTCCGGGTCTATGAAAGTGTGGAGCACAACCTGATTATCGTGATTTCAGATATCCCTATCAGCCATTCGGTTTCCTACGATGTCAGCAACGCCCTGGTTGACTGGGCAGAGTCCATCAATGTAAAGGAAATTGCCTCTATTGCTGGAATTGCCATCATGGACGGGGAACACAAGGTCTTCGGGGCAGCCACTACCCAGGAGATGCTGGACAGGATCAAGGATGAAGTGGAGGTCTTCCAGATGGGAACCATTTCAGGTATTTCAGGCAGTGTGATGGCCGAATGCCTGCTCAGGGGAATCCCGGCGCTGAGCCTGCTCGGAGCTACAAAGACCCAGAACCCGGATCCCAGGGCTGCTTCCGATGTTATTGGGGTTTTGAACAAACTCTACGGGCTGTCGATAGATACCGAACGGCTCATAAAGCAAGCCGAACGCATAGAAATTGAATTGCAAAAACTTTCTGAAGACGTCCAGGCTTCCGAGCAGAAAGGCGAAGTCAAAAAGGAATTCCCAATGTACGGGTGATCCTATGGAGTACATCGTATTAACAGGAATTGCCGATTCAGTGATCGAGGGCCTTAAAAAACATTCACTCAGAACCCTTGAGGTCCGGAACCCTCAAAATTTCTTCGGAGTGCTTGCGCTCAATGCGGGGGATCAGGTCCTCTTAACCTCCACAAAGCGAGACGATTTAACGGACGGGACTAGCGGGCTCATCGCCAGGGTCATGCAAAAGCAAATTTCCACTCATTCCGTTCTCAGTGCCAATGATTTATATATCGAGGAACGTGAATCCATGACAGCCCGCATTCAGCTCGAGTGCAGGTGCATGGCAAGGGTACGCGCCGTCATCTCAAACGAACTCGGCAAACCGATAGCAGTGGATGCCAGAGAAATTCCCTGCTACGAAGCCCGATAAAAAAAGTTTTCAGGCTGATGAAACCTGCTTCTTCAAAACTTTTTCTCTCTTTTTTGTACGCGGATTTCTCTTTTGATAAGCTTGGCTCATGATCCGAAGAGCTTATTTTTTACCAGAAGTATATGGTCAGAAGTATTTGGTCAGAAGTATATGGTCAGAAGTATCTGGTCAGAAGGATTTTGAAGAACTTATTTTTTATTAGATGAGTCCGGCCAGAAAGATTTTTTTGATCGATGAATTTACTTTTTGAGGCCTGACCTGAAATACGCTGGCATAAATGAGCCAGGAGGTAAAAAAGAAGTGGGTTGCGGAATCTGGAATTTTCCGGCAACCGTATGTTTAAATTTTTTTTCAGTGGTTTTTAGCAGGTTTACATTTCCATGTCCGGCATTTCTCCGGCGGCGCCTGATCTCGTGTTTGCAGAAGCAATCACGTCGTCGATTCTGAGGATCATGATTGCTGCCTCGGTGGCGGCGTTGATTGCCTGGGTCTTGATCCTGAGGGGCTCGATAACGTTGTTTTCGTACATGTCTTCGATCTTGCCTGTGTAGACGTTAAGGCCTGCCTTCTTGTTGCCCTTCTCATGCTGGGAACGCATTTCCACGAGCATGTCGATGGGGTCCAGACCTGCGTTTTCTGCGAGGGTCCGGGGGATGACTTCCAGGGACTCGGCAAACTTCATCACTGCGAGCTGTTCCCTGCCTTTCAGGGTAGCTGCATATTCCTTGAGCCTGAGGGCAAGTTCGATTTCAGGGGAACCGCCGCCCACAACGACCTGCTGGTCTTCGAGAGCTACACCCACGACTCTGAGAGCGTCTTCAAGAGCCCTTGCGATGCCGTCCACCACGTGCTCGGTTCCGCCGCGGAGGAGAATGGAGGTGGTCTTACTGTCCTTGCAGCCAGTGACAAAGGTCATTCTGGATCCAGTGACATCCTTTTCTTCCACAAAGCCGGCATACCCGAGGTCGGACTCCTCCATCTCGTCGATGTTGGTGATGATCTCTGCCCCGGTTGCGCGGGAGAGTTTGTCCATGTCACTCTTCTTGACCCTGCGCATACCGAAGATGCCTGCCTTTGTCAGGTAGTACTGGGCAAGGTCGTCCATTCCCTTCTGGCAGAAGACGACGTTGGCACCGGTGTTGATGACTTTGTCCACGATTTCCTTGAGCATTGCTTCTTCCTGGTCAAGGAAAAGCTGCATCTGGTCAGGGGTTGTGATCTTGATCTCTGCCTTGGTGTCGGTCTTCTTGAGTTCGACAGGTACGCTTAAGAGGAGAATCTTTGCGTTTTCTATGATTTCGGGCATTGCGGCGTGGACGCGTTCCTTGTCAACGATGACCCCTTCAATGATCTCGGAGTCCTTGATACTTCCTCCAGGTCTCTTTTCGGTCTTGATGTCTTCGATGTCGACAGTTACCTTCCCGTCTCTATCTTCCACAATGGATCTGACTGCCTTTACCGTGAGTGCGGAGAGGTGGTCCTTGTAAGATTCCGCTCCCTTTCCGGTGATTGCGGTGGCTGCCAGTTTCTCAAGGGTCTCGGTATCATCGGAAGAGACGTCGATGGTAATGGTCTTGAGGATCTCTTCTGCCTTTTTTGCTCCGAGCCTGTACCCTGCAGCGATCAGGGTGGGGTGGACACCACTTTCCAGCAGTTCCTCAGCCTTTCCCAGGAGTTCTCCTGCAAGGACGGCTGCGGTGGTGGTTCCGTCCCCTACCTCTGCGTCCTGGGTCTTGGCTACTTCCACTATCATTTTTGCGCCGGGGTGCTCGATGTCCATTTCCTTGAGGATGGTTGCCCCGTCATTTGTGATCACTACATCGCCCATGGAGTCCACGAGCATCTTGTCCATACCCTTCGGCCCAAGAGTGGTCCGGACGGCCTCAGCTACGGCCTTTGCGGCCATGATGTTGTTGTGCTGGGCATCGGAACCGTGGGTTCTCTTGCTGCCTTCTCTTAAAATAAAGATTGGTTGTGCTGCCAAACTTCAATCTCCTTTATAATAATTTTGAATTTATATGATTTTTTATTAGTTGAATCTTTAAGAACGCGATTTTCAGTGCGTAATTTTCATATTCTTAATGCAAGCACTTCTATATAAGAATTCCTCTGAGCCGGAAATATCTCTCCTTTAAAAAAAGGGCGTCTGCTCCTCTTAATCCTTTAATCCTCAGGAATTCGGTCTTCACCATCAGGGACTTTTCAAGGCGCAAAATTCAGAAGGACTCCCATTAAAAAGAGCATAAAAACAATGTTTGCCAGAAGTACGGAAGTTTCTTTTTTCCCGAGGACCTTTAGCAACATGAAAAAAGAGGTCATGCATATGGCTGTTGAACTGGCTGAGAACACAAGGGCGGAACCCAGGGGGAAACTGCCTCTCTCCATGAGAGGTCTCAGCACAAAAACGTCAGCTCCATTACATAGATATGCCGGGGTGCCCAGGCCTAATGCTATCAGGACACTTCCCAGTTCATCTGACAGGATTACTGATAAACTTGCCAGGTCAGGGGAATACAAATCGTACACAAGTCCTGCAACCCCGCCGATCATAAGATAGGGGAACACAGAACGAAAAACCTCAAAGGTTGCTTCGTAAATGTCTTTCCCGGGGTTTCTACCTGAGGGGCCGGTCCCCCGGTCACTGCCAAGTTTTTGGGCGGGGTGCAATGAAAGCGTTTTTGAGGGTCCCGTGGTGGACGAGGTGGTTCCCGGAAAGCCTCCCGAACTTTGGGGGGCTTTCCACCTGTTCGTTCTTAGCTTCTCCACTACTATTCCCGAGGACACTGCAAGCACGAAAGCAAAGATAATTCTGTAGATGCCGTACTTCACACCCAGTACGGAGAATGACAATATAATTATATAGGGGTTCAGGACAGGGGCGGCTACGAGGAAAGTTACCAGTGTCCTCAGTTTCATCTTATCTTTCATTGTCTCGATGAAAGGAATTGCCGTGCAGGAACATAAAGGCAGGATGGATGCGTAAATGAAAGCCGACCCCTGTCCTTTCGGGTAGAATTTCCCGAACCTGGCAAAGTAACGCCCAAGGAGCACTGCTACAAAAACACTAACAAGGAGAGTCAGCGTAGATTCTACAAAATATTCGAAAAAAAGAGTCTGAAATGTAGAAAAATTTGCATAAATAAAGCACTGTTCTTTTGAAAGGTAATCTATATTGTTTACTGTCTTGTAGACCCAATCAAAAAGTGTAAACAATATTGCAAAAAAAATCAACGTTTTAGCCAGAACCCTGTTCTTCATAATACCTCAGCAGAAAACCTCTGAGTCTTTAGCTCAGGGGTAGTTGACTTGTTCTCCTTACCTTTGTAATGTTTTATTCCCGTTTTGTAATGTTTTATTCCCGTTTGTAATGCTTTCTTCCCGGTTTTGTAATGCTTTATTCTCGTTTTGTATTTCGTTTTTAAAACCGAATATCCTTGTATCTCCTGAAAACGTCTTCATTATTTTGTTTGTCTTCCTCATAAAAATATTTATTTACCTATTTATCTTTAACCCTTATTTTTTCCAACCAGTTGGAGTTCCGGGTTCTTTCCTCTGACTCCCTGAAGCATAACAAAATTAGTTTATACATATCTATGCAAATGCAAGTGAAGATGCAAGTGCAAATGAAAACTAAGGAGTTTTCCGGTATAATGTGTGTATTGTGTATGCCGGGGTATATCTGCTGTATGCTGGGTTCCGGTATCTATACGGGATGCTGTGCTATGGGGTGAGTGAAAAAATATATGATTGTTTTTCCGGATTTCAGCTATAAAAAAGTCTGCCAAAAAAGTCTATCTTTTGTTTGCAAATTTGAATCACAAAAAGTTAAATCAAAAAGTGTAATTATTCAGCTACCTTTGCTCCTAACTTATTTTTCTGCTACACTCAATGC
>JAENYU010000031.1:33977-38955 GCA_016841625.1 Methanobacteriota archaeon | reverse complement strand
ATTCGGCATTAATGTCCTTTTCGACAATGACTTCCCCGTTAACTTCGGAAGTCTCTATCAGGTTCTCGAAAAACTCCGGACTGAACAGGTCCTGTGCATCTTAATTTTCCAGCCGATTCCCGGAAGAAACACCTGCGAAGTTGTCAGGTTGAGCCTGTACCTCTGCGGGATCTGGAAAGACTTGTTATTGTCCTTCTTCGTTTTCCGTTGAGGAAAGCCGTTTTGACCTCTGAAAAACCGGGTGTAGGCATCGTGCAGGTTTTTTCTGGCTTCCTGAAGAGACTGTGAATTGACCTCTTTGAGCCAGGGATAGATTTCCTTGAACATGGGAAGGTACTTGTCAAGTTGACTCAGGGAAATGTTGATCCTGAATTTGTCGTAGAAAACCTTTTTGATGTGGAGGAAACGGTTATAGATGAATCTAACGCAACCGATATGCTTTTCGATAAGCGTCTTTTGTTCATCATCCGGATAGATCCGGTACACGTTCCCCCTTTTCATAACATTACTAATTGTTTTGAAATTATATAAGGAGATTCTTATATAATTTATAGAGAGTTATTTTATTGTAGTGTTGGGAAGTTGACGGCTCCCATCTCCCACCTGTCGGCCTGCGGCCTCCGAGGAAGGAGTCTTCCCGCCTTCGGAGATAAAAAGGAAAGGGAAATGAAAATTAGAAACAGAAAAACAAAATAAAGAAATAAAGAAAAGAAAGGAAAAGAAAAGAAAAAAAGAGAACGAAGAAAAGAAAAGAGAAAGAAAAAAGAAGATGAAGGAAAGATACTTTATAATCTGATCTCTTTTGCCATTTCCTGGAAGGCCTTTCCTTTCTCGGTTGTTATGAAAAGCCCGTCTTCATGTTTGATGAGTTCTTTTTCCTTCAACATTTCCAGATACTTCTGAGCAATGTTGAAATTCAGATTTACTTCATATACGATATGTGTCTTTTTTGCTCCGTTCGTGGCCACTCTCAAAATATCGACAGCAATATCAGTCCTGCTTCTCCTCTTTATACTAATACCCCCCATAGGTAGAAAAATTATTTGTAAGGAATTTGAACATTGAAAACTATTTTTTGGCTTATCTTAGTGCATGTAACTAAGATTCTTATTTCTTAATCGTTTAACTTGTTATATAACATTATCAGTGTAATATAAAAGAATGAGTATGTAAAACTCACATTATAACCAGCATCAACCGACCATATAGAAGGCAAAAATCAAAGTTGTGCTGGCGCACCCCGCTGCAAGCAACTGGGTATGTTCGCAGCAACGTTTAAAATTCCGTGAAAAAAGGTAAAAACCCAATACGATTTTGTTTCAGCAGAAGTTACAAACAAAAATGGAACTGATAAATCATAACATCATTTAACGGTTTTCGGGGAATTGCTCTCCCCAGTAGCAAACCGCGGGGTATTCGGCTGAAATAAACTTTTACAACTCAAAAAACGATAAACATTCCACAGACTGAAATAACAGGGCAGAGTGCCTAATTCTCATTCATGCTGTTAGAAGTTATCAATATATTAACACCGGTCTTTTTTTGCAAACCTCAGGCATATCAATATCCTGCATTGTCCAAAAAATAAATGAAGAATTCTTATTAACTTTCCAATATAAAATATCTAGATAAAATATATAATAATTTAAGATTCGTAGAAAGGTTTCTTAACAGATTGATATATCCAGAAAAATTGGATATAATTTTTTTAATTTAAAAATACCACTCAGTTGGATGAAACGACCTGACATTATATAAACAACTCAATATATTAATTAAAGAATTGAAGCTTTTATCTGCAAAGATAAAAGAACTAATTTTCAGAAAGGAACATGCACTTAATAATATACAAATTAATTATTCTTATTAAAATTTCTTATTGTTATATATCAATTGCATTTGATCTAATTATTAACAGTTGCCCAGGGGATTAGTTTGGGAGTTGGGGGCTTCAAACGCTGCAACAATGCAAAATGAAACCTAAAGATTGAAAGACTTCCGGAAAGCCGGAGAGGCATCACAGGGGGGTCTGATGTCTTAAAAAATACCGCATTGTTGTGAAAAATGACTAGTTATAGACTTTTGCCATCATGCGAATGAAATGGGATATGGGGAAAAAAATACAGTTTAAATCCGCATTCAAGTGAAGGTCGGCTATAATGTCATGAAGCTTCTTTTGAACAAACCACCACTGGCAGGACTGTTTCATTGACATAAGCATTACTTACGTGTCAAATCGATAAGGTGATACAGAAATGCGAGGGAAAATAACCATACTCTTTATTGTAGCTGTGTTATGCCTGTCACTGACAGGAATAGCTGCAGCACCCGACCCAGGAGAACCCGACGGTTGTTGGGAACCCTGCGGAACAAAAGTTGCGCAATGTGACCAGGATAGTACATTCGCACTTGAGAAATTCTGCACGGCGCAGATTGTGCAGAGTGATCACGGTACATACTACATTGACCTTACACCTTACGATGATGTCATATCAGAGGGAGATGTCAGGATCACATGGTATCATACCAACTACGCACCGAACACTAAGGTCGGTATCGATGGTTCTGGAGATGCCGGAGATGAAATAGTTGATCGTATTGAATCCCCGGTAGCTCGCTACTTTGACATCAATGATAACGGTGTTTTTGACATCTACGACCCTGTGTATTTCGACCTGGATGGTTATGGGTGGATATCATCAGGAGATATCAGGGTAACTGCTTCTCCGGCTCTTGACGTGTACAATGAAAACGGCGAACTAGTCTATGAAGCAGGGGAGTTTGGTGAAAAGTGGACAGTCGTTGCCCTTGGAGATGGAGACGAATGTTACTGGGCTGAATGCTTGGGCGATAAAAATGGCTTAGAGGAAGTGATTGGTTACGTAGACTCTGACTGTGATGGCGAGTGGAGCTGTGCCGACAAACTCTACCTTTACCAGCCACACGACTTCGATGAAATCGAGCCCAGTGTAACGGTTGAGAACGGGGACGAAGAGTTTGACGAGCATCACTTTGACGCTTACGTCACAATCGGAGATGTCAGGCTTTACATCCCTCAGGATGACGAATGTTTGGAAGAATGCGGTACAAAGGTTCTCCAGGGCGACTTTGACGCCACCTATGCTCTGAAGATGCTCCCCAAGGGAGCCGGCCGCATTGGAACATTTGACGAATTTGAAGTCTACCTTGACATGGAAGCTGAAGGAGAGCTTGGTTACGGACAGGTTTCAATCGGAGATATCAGGCTTTCAAGCGTATCTAACACATACGATCCAAACACCAAAGTTATATGGTGTGACGAAAAAGACCTCGGGCACGAACTGGAGTTCGGCAACCAGACGATCATCAAATATTTCGACTTCGATGAAAATGGCGGCTACTCTCTTGAAGACCCCGTGTATATCGACCTTGATGATGATGAACACGTTTCCGGGGGGGACATCAGGCTGGTCCAGACACCCGTAGTTGATACGGACGCCCACCAGGCTGGCGAGATCGGAAGTGAATGGTCCGTAGTAGTTGCAGGACCAAGCGTTGTGGATGACGACGATGCAGGCTGGTTGCTTGAATCACTTCCAAATGAGTTTGGCAAACCTGCAGAAGTCCGCGAGCTTCTCGGATACATTGACTCCGACAGGAGCCTCGACTGGACCTGCGTGGACAAATTGTACCTGCAGCAGATGGTGAACCTCAACAATGTCGAAATTGATGGCCCCGAAACAGCCCACGGACTGCCTCACAACATGTTCGTAACTATCGGCGACATCAGGATCTATGTCCCGCAGGAAGCAATTGATGAAGAGGGATGGTATGACTGTGGCACAAAGGTCATGCCTTGTGACATTGACACGACATCTGTCCTCTACTGGTGGCCGACCATGCCCGGACTGGACATTGATATCGGCTTCTTCGACAAGAATCACAACGATGAATTCGATGTCGGGGAGGCTGCATACGTTGACATGGACGGAAGCGGAGATGTGACAATCGGTGACATCAGGTTGACAGAAGTAGTCTGCAAGGACACAACCTACCCGCCAAACACCAAGGTACTTGACCAGCATGCGGAAGACCGGGAGATTCCACTCAATTACGGATGTGGATTTGGATATCTTTTCTTCGTTGACCTCAACGACAACGATGTCTATGATGTGACCGATCCTCTGTACATTGAGACCGATATGATTCAGTGTGATGCATTCCCATTCTTTGAAGACATTGGACCAAGCCCAGGAGACATAAGGCTTACCCAGGTGCCTGTTATCGACAATGCATTCGGACCTGCAGGTTCCATCGGTGAAGCATACACACAGATTCAGGTAGGAGACCGGGACCTTAGCTGGCAGTTCTTCAAGAACGCCGATCCTCAAGGCATTTCCATCATCAACCCTGTGGAATGGTACATTTCAATCCTTGATATGGACTGCAGCGGGGACTGGACCTGCAATGATGTACTGTACCTCAAGCAGATCAATAACTGGAAGGACCACCTGCATGGTTCAGTCGTAACACCAGGTGACCTCAGGCTGTTCGTCCCGCCGGAATATATCGGAGATGTCGATGAACCGGAACCACCAGTGTGTTCTTACAACCAGTACGATGCAAACGAAGACTGTGAGATAGATATAGACGAACTTTCAGCTGCAATCGATGATTTCTATGCTGGAACTCTGGACATAGATGACCTTTCAGAAGTAATTGATTACTTCTATCTTGGCGGAGCAGGGTATTGCTAAGAAAAAGTTTGTTGGGAGATATCATGCTCCCAACTAACCATTTAGGGGGTATACGATGAATAAATCGTTGAAAATGCTCAAGATGATGTGTGTAATGAGCTTATTACTATTGATAGCAATCCCACTGGTGGTATCATCCGCTGCAGCCGAACAAAATGTATGCAGAGACCTTCCCACAGAAGCAAACCCTGGTGACATTATCACTGTGTCCCTGGATGTCACAATTGACGGTGGCGACCGTA
>JAENYU010000031.1:0-33967 GCA_016841625.1 Methanobacteriota archaeon | reverse complement strand
CCTGGTGACATTATCACTGTGTCCCTGGATGTCACAATTGACGGTGGCGACCGTATTATCATTGATGAAGTGTACCCTGCCGGGTGGACGATTGTCAATGCTGGGACAGGAGATACAACTGAAGCAGGCCACATCAAGTGGGTACAAACCGGGGGTTCAGTTTCTGACAAAATTTTGACCTATCAGGTTCAGGTCCCGGGAACTGCAAGCGGAATTTGTACTTTCAGTGGAGAATACAAACTTAGTGCAGATCCTACCCAGGATGTAGACTGTGATACGCAGGTAAATATAGTGGATGATGGAGGACCTGTTACAGAGCAGAATGTGTGCAGAGACCTTCCCATAGAAGCAAATCCTGGTGACATTATCACTGTGTCCCTGGATGTCACAATTGACGGTGGCGACCGTATTATCATTGATGAAGTGTACCCTGCCGGGTGGACGATTGTCAATGCTGGGACAGGAGATACAACTGAAGCAGGCCACATCAAGTGGGTACAAACCGGGGGTTCAGTTTCTGACAAAATTTTGACCTATCAGGTTCAGGTCCCGGGAACTGCAAGCGGAATTTGTACTTTCAGTGGAGAATACAAACTTAGTGCAGATCCTACCCAGGATGTAGACTGTGATACACAGGTAAATGTAGTAGAAGACGTGGTCATTCCGGATGAAGGCATCTGCCTCAGTGAGGGCTGGAACTTCGTATCCATCCCGTACACCCTTGCTCCTGACAACAAGTGCTTCGTAGAAGTCCTCGAAGGCTTGCCGTATGTTGATCTCGTCATGTACTACGAGCCTTGCACACAGGACTGGGATTGTACTGGGGGAGAATGGCTGCCTTTGAAAGGATACTGGATCCACGTAACGGAAGACTGCTGTATCCCGGCAGAACGCCTTGTTCCGAAGGTGCCTGCTACTCCAGCAACACTCGACCTTTGCGAAGGATGGAACGGAATAGGACACTGCGACTCTACGGACACACTATGTGCCGAAACTGCATTGGGCAGCATCGATGCCTGGTATCAGTACATTATGGGACCATGGGACCCTGCCACACAGACCTACACTCAGTGCGGCTATAACGGCTGCACCGGAGTGATCTCTGGAAAGCACATGGGTACGGATGTCTTTGAAATGAACCCATATGAAGGCTACTGGGTTTATGTGACCGAGGATTGTACGTATAGGCCTGTAGGCTGTTGAATGAAAGACAAAGAGAAAAAATAGATTGAAAATAGGATTGAAGGTGAGTTCTCCGGAACTCACTTACTATATTTTATGATTATAGGGGAGTAATTGTATGAAAAAGAATCATAGTTTCTTAGTAAGATTCTCAACAGCATTACAAATATTTGTAATATTATTTGCAATAGTAGGGATTGCTGCTGCCGAGGATTCTCCACAACAACCTGAATTTCCCATTGTCCTATCAGGAGACATCTATGTAAATGGGGAAAAAGCTCCTGTGGGTACTGAAATCGAAGTCAAACTAAACGGAGAAGTTCTGGATTCCACAGTGGTAGAGACTGAAGGTAAATTTGGAGATAACTTCGGAAATAAAATTTTAATCCCCAACGAACCTGAAAAATACAATAATGTAGAATTCTACATAAACGGGGAAAAAATAGAAGTGGATACAAGCATGTTTGGAAATCCAGACTCCGATGGGTTCCTGAACCTGAACATCAACGCAAAAATATCAGAAAGTAATCTGAAACCAGTAGTTTCCGGCGGAATGGGCGGTTTTATCGAAGAAACACCTCAAGAACCCGAAACCACCAGTCAGGAAGAAGTTGCCAGAAGTGACATAGGTTCCGAAGCACCCCTCAAAATTAAAGAAGACGTTACCGCAAGCGCTCAGGAAAAATCAATTCCTGTTGAAGAAGGCTCCAACACTATGTTAATAGTTGCAGGTGGCATCGGGCTGTTACTGGTCGCTGGATTTTTAATGTATAAAACAAAGAAGAACCAGAAAGAATGAGACAGGCAGGAGCATAAGCGAAAAAAGCAGTAAGAAAAATAAAATGAATTTGGGAGCCTCCTCCCTATCTCTTTCAAAAACGAAATCAGGATTTTTCTCATCAACTCAAGCGATAAAGAATTTTCATCCATTAAATGTATAAAGCAATTCTGCTGCCTCAACCAGGGGCTTAATATCTTTTTTATAGCCTTGTACCTTATAGAATTAATGGTTCCTCTTTTTTTGAGTGAGTATCCCTCACAAAAACCAACAATGTATTGAATTGAACCTCATCTTACCCAGGGAGAAAGACGAAGAGCAACAATTCATTCATTCATTCATTCATTCATTCATTCATTCCCTGTCCTCAAATAATTCCATTGAATCTTCAACAAGGATTTATTTTAGGAGTGAAACTGGTATACACAATAAAACTGATAGATGTGCAAGAAGAAAAAGTTGTACAACTCACCGGCAAATCTGACCTTTAATTAAGAATTGAAAAACTTAAAAAAATGGTGTATCAAACCTCTAAATCAGGAAAAAAGGATTTAAAAGGGTTATGGGCCCGCTGAGATTCGAACTCAGGATCCCCGCCGTGTAAAGGCGATGTCATAACCGTCTAGACCACGAGCCCATCCTGCCGTATGAACCATTTTCGGAATATTGCTCCTCAAATGCAATTCCAAAATGTCATAAGTTATATATATGTGTTTTGATAGCCGCAGATTCACGGAAAAATAAATTCAAACAGATTCCCTTCTCGCTTTCAGCAGGTTAAAAAGTTTAAACCGAAAGTTCTGAAAAAGATTTGAAAAAACTTCAGCACATTAGAATCAGAAAAGTCTATTTATTCCAGCAGAAATTGACTTCATGTCAATTAATCCCAGTTTCAAAGCATAATATATTTATATCAGACAAAAGTGAAAGGTAATTGTGAGCGGGTCTCTAATTTTGTAAGATAACCCCGACCCCCCAACAACCCCAATTCATACTCCCCAATTCATACTCCCCAATTCATACTCCCCAACCCGCTCACACTGATTATTATATTACAGAAAAAAACCTATTTTGCTAACATACTTTTTACCAGAACTCATTTTGTACACGTACTATCGGGTACATACCGTTTTGCGATCTTCACACATCATTTTGCTTCCTTGCCACTCATCCTTATTATTCATCCTTGCATGTAGCTGTAAACATTCCCGGCGTACTACATACGTTTACATCCTTTTACAGACATCTGGCGTGTTTTTTGCTCTTGACGAATCAAAATGGGCACAGGAGCACATTTCAAAAAGAACGTGTGCATGTTTGTCTCCTGAAAAGTGGAAAAAATATAGAAAAATATTTATATTAATTTATGACTGCCAGTTCCATTAACAGGAAATTTCGTATGGAACCCCGTTAAAAAAAGCTCTGGAAACCGGAAGTTCATTAATTTTCGATAGATCACCAGTTATTATAAATTTAAGTGTATGATGGGGAAAACTATATATACAATGTTATATTATGAGGGATTTAGTGAGCGGGTCTGTTTTTACAGTATAACCCCCAACTCATATCCCCCAACTATTCCCCAACTATTCCCCAACTATTCCCCCAAAATACTCTCCAAGCCCGCTCACTAATCCCTTTCATTTCTCTTCATTTATCCTCTTCAGATCCATTCTCCGCAATAATTTTCGATTTCCGAATTTTTTTCTCGACCACTCCTCGAAATCATCCTTCGCAAATATCTAAAGCCCTACGATTCTTCGAAAGCCATTCGTAAAAACCGGCCTCGAGGATATTCACCCTTAAAACTCCGTACTCTTACCGATCTTGCCCGCACAAGAGCAGGAAAATATCTTCATAGTCCTTTCCTCCCAGTAATTTCCGCTTATTTTCACTGGATTTCAAAACAACTCCTGCAAAATATAAGTTAATTAAATATACAATCAATTATCTCTATAACCAAAAATATTTTACAGTACATAAAAAAAGTATTTATAAGTCAACTTCGATATATTATATTAGTGAGCGGATAACATACCCCCACTCCCCAAAAATTCCCCAAACTTCTTCTTTTAAGTCAACCCCCAAAAATCCGCTCACTTAAAAAAACAACTTAGAAGTCAAAAAGTGTTTTCTGAGTTTTTTTATCAGGTTTTTTAGGTTCCCCGCGAGGTTTGGCTACTCCGTCCGCAGAGACAGGATCTAAAGCAAGCTTTTCTTCCTGAGCTTCTTCTGCTGGGTCTTCTGATTCTATTTTAGAGGGTTTCTCTTCACCGTCCTGAACACTGTCCTGAATACTATCAAGCCCGAAATTTAGAGTTCTTTGTTTGCGATCAGAACTAACAGGTGCCTTTGTTTCAATTGTTTCGGAAGAAACCCCCTCTTTTCCGGATAGTTCGGCTTCGGCAAAGAAGTCAGGGGTTTTTTGCTTATTTCCCCCCGCGACGGGGGGTTTGAAGAACTCAGGCTCTTCAAGGGCCCCGGTTGCTGTCTGCAGTTCCCGGGCGTCATCGTAAATTTTCTGGAGCTTCTTGCTTGCTTTTTTGCTTCCGGTGAGATACATTAGTTCTTCAAGTTCAAGGCCGAGCCCGGCAGTCACGTCCACGGCATAAGCTTCGTCGTTTGCCATCCGGGAATAGAGCCCGAGCAGGTTGCTCCTGGAATAGTGCATGGACTCCAGGCAGTGATCTCCTATCTTCGAAGCGATATTGTCCCGCATATTCCTGGTCGCCCTGGTCTGCCCGAGCCTCCTCCAGACCGAAGGCTGCTGGTATTTGATAAAGCCCCTGTAAGGCTTCGACTTTGCAAGGGAAGTCCCGCAGACCATGAGCGTGCTTGCATATCTCCACATCCGGTAGTTCTGGCGTTTCTTTACGCGCCCCAGGTAGAGGTCGGCTTTTGAGAGGTAGCTGTAACCGGTCCTGATATCTTCAAGGTCCCCACCTTCTCCCGCGTACTGGACAGGCAGGTTCTCATCGATCCAGTGCACAAGGTCCTCGGGGCTCTCGTCAAGCCCGTATGTGGCTTCAAGGGCTTTTTTCGGGTCCGTGCTCTTGAAGATCTTCTGCATCGCCTTAAAAATATTTTCCTTTACGTCCCTCTCGCCTGTGCTGATGTCCTCAGCTTCTATAAGCTTCCTGCCGCTGGCCGCGGCCTGGAGGTCGTTTACGGCACTTCGCAGGTCTCCCCCGGCATTTTCTGCAATCTTCAGGACAGCCTCAGGGCTGCACTGGAGCCCCTCCCCGTCGCAGACCCTCCTCAGGGCAGGGACAATGGACCGGCTCTGCACGCCCTGGAACTTAATTTCCAGGCAGAGGTTCCGGATCGTAGGGGTTAGCCCGTAGAGGTCATTTGCAATAAGCACAATCGGCTGCTGAGTATTCTTAATTATCCCCGAGACCGCACGCATCCCGCCGCGGTCCGAGCTCCCGTGAATATTGTCCGCCTCGTCCAGGATGATCAGGCGCTTTCCCCCGTAAAGGGAGTTCATGGAAGCCGCAGAACCCGCAACCTTCTCGATTACCCCTGCCGTCCTCTGGTCACTCGCATTAAGCTCGATCGCCTCCCAGCCAAAGTCCCGGGCAAGGGCATGGGCACTGGAAGTCTTCCCTATCCCTGCAGACCCGTGCAGGATCACAGCCCTCTTCTCAGGGGTGCCCACGAGCCATTCCTCGGCCCAGCTCCGGAAATCGTGCACTGCCTTCTTGTTCCCCACGACATCCGCGAGGGTCCGGGGGCGGTATTTTTCAGCCCATTCGATTGCTGCCGTCATTTTTAACCATACCAGTAAAAAGGATACTCATTCATAACCTTATATGTTAAAATAATTTTTCATGTATAAGGTTTTAGGCGCTAACTCTTAGGATACTGTTTTTGAGAATAAACAAGGAAAGGGTAGTATGAACGCTGCCCTGTTTTAAGTCCACTTGAGTGAGCGAAACGGACCGGTGAAAGTTGCAGATGAGTTGCGGATAAGTTGCAGATAAGTTGCACTGAACAGGGACATCCAGAATACCGTTTTTAACCGTTTTTGTCCGCACAAAGGTGGCTATCCCAAGAAATTGCTGCAAAGAATGAAGTGAAATCCGAAGCTCCGAAGCGGAAATTCCGGAAGCTTCCGGCACTCTACGAAGCTCTCAAATCAAAAAGGAAGGAGTTTGGTTGAAAGGTAAAGTTAATTAATGTTTGTGTTGTTTTTCAAAAGACTACCTTAAATCTTACTAAAAAGTAATGATCTACAGTACTGATCGATATGGAAAATAATGGTATGGAGGCCCTCCTGGAGGCCATCGAAATACGAGCCCGGGCAAAGCGGGCGAAGGTGGCTATGGGAATAAGGGAACCCACCCCGAAGCTTCTTGAAAGTGCATGGAGAGCCCAGATGCTGGGCTATGCACAGGTCGTCCTGGTGGGAAACAAAAAGGAAATTGACGAAATCGGGACCGAACTCGAGGTAGTTGATACAGAGGATCCCGAAAAGACTCTCATCGAACTCCTCATCTCACGGAAGGTAGATGCTGCGATCCGGGGGACTGCAAAGGCTTCAGGGACCCTTACCAACCTGAAACTGGCTCTGGGCATGAGGAAGATTTACAGGCTAGCCCTGCTTTTGACAGTTGACGGGACGCCTTTTTTCCTTGCCCCTGTGGGGATTGACGAAGGGAACTCCCTTGCAGACAAGATCAAGATGATTACCCTGGGCGCAGAACACATCAGAAGGTTCGGGGTCGAGCCTGTGGTGGGCGTGCTTTCCGGAGGCAGGATGGGAGATATCGGCAGGGACAAACGGGTGGACCGGACCCTTGCGGACGGGGAATTCATAAGCAATCGGGTGACGGAACTTGGGATCAAGATCAAGCACCATACCATCCTCATCGAAGACGCTATAAAGGAAGCGAACTTCATCATGGCCCCGGACGGCATAGCAGGAAACCTGATCTTCCGGACTATCGCATTCTTAGGCGGGGGAGACGGGCTCGGGGCTCCCGTGCTAATGGACGACTACGTCTTTGTGGACACATCCAGGGTTGGCGGACACTTCACAAAAGCCATCATGCTCGCAAGCGCGCTTTCCCACCTGAACAAGGAAAGAAAAGAGGGAATTCGTTAAGGGAATTTACGAAAAATAATTTAGGAAGACAATTCAGGAAGAGAATCAAAAGAGAATCCATAAAGAGAATCCATAAAGAGAATCCATAAAGAGAATTCACGAAAAGAATTCACGGAAAGATTCAAAAATTCATTGAAGGAATTCATTAGCTTATTAAATAAAGGTGATTAATTGAAGGTTGCAGAGAACTGGCCGGTGGTAAAAGGGGACTACAGGGTAGGGAATCCCGAATCAAGGATTGCAGTGGTAACTCTTGCAAGCCACCTGGAAGCCTATCCCGAAGCTGCGCTCTGGGGGAGTTCCAAGACAGAAAACCTCGGGGTAGAAAAAATTATCGTTAACACTATTTCGAATTCAAACATCAGGTACATCCTGGTCTGCGGAACTGAGTCGAGAGGGCACCTTGCAGGCCAGTCCCTGCTTGCAATCCACGCCGGCGGGGTCGATGAGCGGGGCAGGATTGTCGGGTCAGAGGGCGCGATTCCTTTCATAGAAAACATCACAGGAGAAGCCGTCGAACGCTTCCAGCAGCAGGTCATCCTGTTCAACCGTATAGGCCTTACCGACCCGGAAGAAATCCAAAAAATCGTTGACGGGTATAAGGACAAGGGAGAAGCGTATCCCGAGGAGCCCCTGGTCGTCTGCTCCCCGAAGAAAAAGAAGTGCTCGCTTGCAGTTCCCGTAAACGGGGACGTGATTATTTCCGAAGAATTTGTCATGGACGCAGAAGCAGGAATTGTCTGCCCGGCCGAAAGCCTCTGAACGGAGCACAGGGACCGTTTTCAGGGGAAAATAATTTAATTTTGAATAGATTTCGTACCTGATATATCCGAAGCAAATAGATAAAAATGAAAAAAGTGAATTTCGAATTATTTTAAACAGGTGGATATATTTTAAAACAGGTGAATTTTGAGGGAATTAAAATGTTTAAGTTCCAGAACGAACAGGAAATCGTTAACATTGCAGGGGTGAAGCTTGGCGGGCAGCCCGGAGAACTCCCTACCGTGCTTGCAGGGACTATTTTCTATAACAACCACAGCATAGTGGAGGACGCGGCAAAGGGCCTGTTTGACAGGGCTGCGGCTGAAAGCGTTGTTAACATACAGGAAGCGAGTTCGGAAGAGACCGGAAACCCCCACATGGTGCACATCTACGGGACCACTCCCGAAAGCATCACCCGCTACATTGACTTTATCGCAGAGGTGTCTGACGCTCCTTTCCTCATTGATTCCTCCGAAGGAGACGTAAGGGCACACGCAGCGGAGTACGTGAGTGAAATCGGGCTTGCGGACAGGGCGGTTTATAATTCCGTAAACATGAGTATTACCGAAGCTGAAATTGAAGCCCTTGCCCGCTCCGACATTGACAGTTCAATTATCCTGGGTTTCAATGCCGTGGACTCTTCCCTGCAGGGGAGGATGAACATGCTTGAAAACGGGGCCGGAATGCTCGAAGAAGGGCTCCTTTCCATTGCTGACAGCTGCGGCATTGTCAACAAACTGATCGACCCAAGCATTACCCCCATGGGAAACGGGGCCGGAGTCGCCCTCAGAATGACGATCACCGCCAAGGCTAGATGGGGGCACCCCACAGGTTCCGGCATCCACAACGCGCCCTCGGCCTGGAACTGGCTTCAGCGGAAAAAAGAAGAGGACCCCATCGTGTACAGGGTCTGCGACATAGGTTCCACCTGCCTGCAACAGGCAGCCGCAGGGGACTTCATCCTCTACGGCCCCATCGAATATGCCAGGTACGTCTTCCCCATGGCTGCCATGAGCGATATCATGATCGCAGAAGCCGTAGCGGACCTTGACATTGAACCCTCGGCCAGGCATCCCATTAACCTTCTGGTCTGAGGGAATTAATACCAGGAAGAACTTATTCGGCTGCCTGGGGGGCAGTCCTGAAGAACCTTTTTTCAGAAACTCTGCTTCAATAAGTATTTACTTATTTGAATTCACATACATAGTATAAATTTTCCTTAAATTGGGGACCTATTCCACATCATGCCGAAATTCAGGGGAGTGGTATACTGGCTATAATCAAGAATAAAACAAATCACAACATCCGTTTTGTAGCTTACCGGGCTGATGGGACCGAAATGCACCAGAAAGCCACCAAAATTCCTCCGAACCAGAGCCGATACGTAAGTAAGGACTACGCAGGGGACATCGACTGGTTCATCATCACGGCTTTTTTGACTGAGAGCAAGGTCTATGACCACGTTGACGTGGACCTCCTCCCGGCTGTAAGGGACGCTGACGATGCCCTTGCCTTTGCCAAAGTGGGGGTCGAGGAGAAATTTGTCTTTGCGGAAGATTCCGAAAAGAAGGAGTTCCGCTTCTACCGTGACGAAAACGAACCTGATGGAGAAATCCACGGCTGGTAAGCCCTGATCTTTTTCAGAAAAATACAGGAAAGCAGGCCTTTTCTTCCCTACTTCTCCTTTTAAACCGATTTCTCCTTTTAAACCGGTTTCTCCGTTTAATCCGACTTCTCTTTTTAAGCCGAGCTCTTAGGAGTCCTTTTTCCTGCTTCGGCCCTACTTCCACGTAACTCTCTTTATGAACGAACCAGCTCTATAGCCCCTTATTACGATCTCCCCGACCAGCAAACAGCGCACTTAAACTCGATGACCAGCTTGCTTAAACCGGATAACCGGCGTGATCAAAACCGCTTATCTATAAGTTCCGGGACCGCCGTACTCTCCCTCAGGCCCCCCTCTCCCACGGGTACAGAGGATGCACATGCCTTTCCTGTGGTCCATGCACTCTCCGCAGACAAGTTTTCCGCAGATGGGACAGGTATAAAGTTTTGCCGATTTTCCGCAAATTGCGCATAAACCCATTACTTCCAGAATCTCGACCTCCTCATGTTTCCGGTTAAAAAATGGATGCGAGGCGGTATAAACGTTTCCAGAGGCCCAAAAAAACAGAAACCTTCACAGAACAGGGAGTGGTTAAGAAAAAGAGAATGTGGAAGAGGAGGGAAATCCCCTCCGGAACGGTTTTCAGGTCAGAACAACGAATATCAAATAAGCCGATTGTTCCAATCAGTCAACGATTCCGCCAGTGTTTGCGGAATGCACAGCACGCTGGTACCTTGCCAGGTAGCCGGTGACTTCCTTTTTCGGGGGCACGAACGCAGCCCTTCTTTTCTCCAGTTCCTCTTCGGGAACCTTCAGGTCCAGGGTCCGGTTCGAGATGTCGATTTCGATCAGGTCCCCGTTTTTCACGAGGGCAATTGGACCTCCTTCGCTGGCTTCGGGGGAGACGTGCCCGATGCAGGGCCCACGGGTCCCGCCCGAGAAACGGCCGTCCGTAATAAGGGCCACGGAGTCCAGCAGCCCCATGCCTCCGATTGCGGCTGTGGAAGCAAGCATTTCCCGCATCCCGGGCCCTCCTTTCGGGCCTTCGTAGCGGATTACGACGATGTCTCCGGGCTTGATCTCGCCTGCCAGGATGCTCTGCATTGCGTCCTCTTCACAGTCGTAGACCCGGGCAGGGCCGGTGTGAACGTGCATCTTCGGGTCCACAGCAGCCTGTTTCACAACCGACCCGTCCGGGGCAAGGCTGCCCTTGAGGACTGCGATCCCACCTTCGGCATGTTTCGGGTTTTCGAGGGTCGTGACAATTTCCCTGTTGAGCTTCGGGTTTACGATCTCGTACTCTTCCAGGTTTTCCCCGATAGTCTTCCCGTTAACGGTCAGCTGGTCCCTGTTGAGTTTCGGAGCCAGCCGCTGGAGAATTGCCTGGACCCCACCTGCCCTTTCGAAGTGGAGCATAAAATTCGGGCCACCGGGGCGGAGGGAAATCAGGTGAGGGGTTGTCCTGCTGAGTTTGTCAAAGGCTTCGAGGGGGAGCTTGAGCCCGAACTCATGAGCAAGGGCCGGGAGGTGCAGGGTCGTGTTGGTACTGCCCCCGACTGCCATGTCCACCATGATCGCGTTTTCAAAGGACTTGAGAGTAACAAGTTCCCGTGGGGTGATGTTTTCTTTTACGAGCTGCACGATGCGTTCCCCGGACTCTTTTGCAAGGCGTGTCTTTTTAGCGTCCACGGCATGGGCTGTGGCACAGCCGGGAAGGCTCATGCCGAGGGCTTCGGTCATGCAGGCCATGGTGTTGGCCGTAAACATCCCGGCACAGGACCCTGCACCTGCGCAGGAAAGGTTTTCAAGTCTCGTGAGTTCCTCTTCGGAAAGCTTGCCTGCCTTGTAGGCTCCGACCCCTTCGAAGACGGAGATCAGGTCCGTGTACTGGTCGTCCACATAGCCAGGAAGCATGGGCCCTCCTGTAACCACAATGGAAGGAATGTCAAGCCTGCCGGCTGCCATAAGGTGTCCAGGTACGATCTTATCACAGGTGGGCATCAGGACCATCCCGTCAAACTGGTGAGCCTTTACCATCAGCTCAATTGTGTCCTCGATGACTTCCCTGCTCGGGAGGGAATATTTCATGCCTTCATGCCCCATGGCGATCCCGTCGCAGACCCCTATGGTGTGGAACTCGAAAGGCACCCCGCCTGCATTCCTGATCCCGGCTTTCACGGCCTCAGCCAGTTTATTCAGGTGGATGTGCCCCGGAATGATATCGTTCCAGGAATTGACAACGGCGATGAACGGCTTCTTCATTTCGGAATCCGTAACCCCGGTTGCTTTCAAAAGTGAGCGGTTGGGGGCTCTTTCAGGGCCCTCTTTGATAATGGAACTTCTCATTGTGAATCTCCTTATGATCTGAAAATGTTATAGAATAGGAAAAAACTTCATACTATAAAACAGGTTGGTGAAGAGCATTTCAGGGGAAAAGGAAAGCTGACGTTTCCTGAAAATGAGGAAAAAACCGGTAAAAATTCCTTTACTTGTCCGCCAAAAGGGAAGATACGGACACAAAAAAAGGAAATGAAATATAATAATGCATGAATACTTATATAGCCCAGCCGACCTTCTCGGGGTTGAACAGACATAGTAAACGGGCCAATCCGACCTGCATCTACAAGATCACTCCGTTTTACGAACAGACTACAACCAGCTTTTACAACCCCAACAGGTTCGTACCCGTTCACTAACTTATTTTCACCCCGGCCTTCGGGAAACATTTATCGGGAAACAGGACAGCTTATTTCTCATGTACCGGTGGGACCCCGAACTTTACGCTGCAAGTTCTTCTGCCCAGCAAAACTGGGGGCATGAACTAATTTCGAAACTCTCCCTCAGGGGAAACGAAAGACTGCTTGACGTGGGCTGCGGAGACGGGAGACTCAGCGCCGAAATCGCAAAAAACTTCCCTGAAGGCTCGGTGCTAGGGATCGACCTTTCCGAAGAAATGGTCGCCTTTGCCAGGAAACACTTTCCTCCCGAAGAGTTCCCGAACCTCAGTTTCATGCAGGCAGACGCAAGGGACCTACCCTTTGCCTCCGAATTCGACGTTATATTTTCCAACGCCGCCCTTCACTGGATAAAAGACCCTCGCCCGGCCCTGGCAGCTTTCAGGAAAAGCCTGAAGCCCGGAGGCAGGCTGCTGGTCCAGCTGGCCGGTAGGGGAAACGCCGCAGAAATCCTTGAAGTCCTGGATTCGATGCTCAGTACCGAAAAATGGAGCCCCTATTTCAGGGATTTCGGGTTTCCTTACGGTTTCTACGGCCCGGAAGAATACGGGGAATGGCTGGAAGCCGCAGGCTTTTTCCCCCGCCGCATGGAACTTGTCCCAAAAAACATGCTGCTCGGGGGAGAAGACGGCCTTTCGGCCTGGATAGCCTCGACCTGGCACCCCTTCACGCAAAAAATTCCCGAAAGCCTGAAACAGGAATTTATAGCCGAACTGGTAGAGCGTTATGTTAAAAGCCATCCCCCGGATGCCAAAGGAGCTGTCCAGGTCAGGATGCTAAGGCTGGAAATCGAAGCATGTCTGGAAAAAAAACTGATATTCGATAAAAACCCAATTATATAAAGAAGGGTAAAGCCGCAAAAGGGACCGACGAGATATTACGGAAATTATGCGCAGGCGGTGGGGAGGAAATGGATAGCGAGAATTCAAAGGATAACCCGGAAATTCCGGATGAAAACCATTCTGAAGGAGAGGACGTACCTAACGAAAGGGGAAAAGCCCTTCAGGAAGCCATGGAAAGGGAAGAGGCCCTGAGAACCATTATCAACAACAGCCCTGTGGTGGTCTTCCTCTGGAGGAACGAAAATAAATGGCCCGCGGAGTTCGTTTCGGAAAACGTGATCCAATTCGGGTACACGGTTGATGACTTCATTTCAAACGAGGTCCTGTACGGAGACATAATCCACCCCGACGACCTGAAAAAAGTGGAGGAAGAGACCGAAAAGAGGATCAGAGAGGGGGGTAAGGACTTCAATATGGAGTACAGGATCCGGACAAAAACCGGAGACCTGAACTGGGTAAACGAAAGGACTTTCATCCAGCGGAATGAAGAAGGGGAAGTAAACTATTTCCAGGGGATCGTCCTGGACGTGAGCGAGCGGAAGAAGAGCGAGGAGGCCCTCAAAAAAGCCCTTGCGATGCAGGAAATACTAAAGACCGTGATAAGCAACAGCCCGGCAGTGGTTTTCCTCTGGAGGAACGAAGAAAAATGGCCTGTGGAGTTCGTTTCAGAAAACGTGATCCAGTTCGGGTACACGGTTGATGACTTCATCTCGGGAAAGATCCTGTACAGGGATATCATCCACCCTGATGACCTGAATAAGGTAGAGGAAGAACTTGAAAAAAGGATCCGGGAAGGGGCTGTGGGCTTAAAAATGGAATACAGGGTCCTCACGAAAGCCGGGGACCTGCTCTGGGTAAACGAAAGGACCTTTATCCAGAGGAAAGAAGAAGGGGAAGTAACCCATTTCCAGGGCATAGTCATGGATATAAGCGACCGGAAAAAAAGCGAAACCGCTCTCAAGGAAGCCCTTGAAACACAGGAAGCCCTCAAGACCGTGATAAACAACAGCCCTGCAGTTGTCTTCCTATGGAAAAACGAAGAGAACTGGCCTGTGGAATTCGTCACCCAGAACGTGCTGCAGTTCGGGTACACTGTTGAGGACTTCACTTCGGGAGAAGTGTCCTACGGAAACATTATCCACAAGGACGATATAGGCGCGGTCACCGAAGCCCTTGAAAAATGCATAAGAGAGGGGCATGACTCTTTTGAGATGGGATACAGGATCTCCACCAAAGACGGAAATCTGCGCTGGGTTGAAGAGAGGACTTTTATCCAGCGGGACGAGGACGGCAAAGCAACCCATTTCCAGGGCATAGTCCTGGACTCAACCGGACGCAAGGAAGTTGAAAAAATGCTCGATATCCAGCGGGAACTCGGGATGTCCCTGAGTTCGACCTGGAGCCTCCAGGCCATGCTAAATGAGGTCCTGGAAGCCTGCCTCCGGATAAACGGGATTGATGCGGGAGGCATATACCTCAAGGACGAACTCCTGGACCAGATAAACCTGGTAGCATACAGGGGAATTTCCCCCGAGTTCAAAGAAAAAGTTGCCAGTTATAAGGCCGATTCCAGGGAAGCAAGGCAGATCTGGATTGAAATGCCAATCTATACAATGGATTTCTACTCCGAAAAAATGGCTGATGCGATCAGGAAGGAAGGAATCAAGGCGGTTGCAATAGTCCCCCTGAAATACAGGGTAGAAATCATAGGCAGCCTGAACCTTGCCTCCCATACCACGGATAAGATTCCCCGGAATGTCCGGAATTTCCTTGAGAGCATCGCCCTCCAGGTGGTAAACTATATCGCGCCGATCCGCATCGAAGCGGACCTTGCATAAGCTCCGGGCCGGGAGAGGAGAGGACCGGACCGGACCGGACCGGACCGGAGACATCTAAAAGCAGACGAAACCTTTATTAAAAATTATTTTTATAAATAATGCCAGGTAGGGGAGTGAAAAGCGTAAAAGCCCCTTTTTTGTGAGCTGTTATGCACGGGGTCTTCATCGGGAAATTCACTTAACTTCAGGAATACACCTGAAAACAGGAAAACAAACCTGAATGTAAATTTTTACTTCCTGTTTACCACGGGCACCCTGTTTGTCCGGTTAAAGTGATGCAAGTTAAAGTGATGTAAGCTAAGTGATGTAAGTTAAAGTGATGTAAGCTAAGTGATGTAAGTTAAAGTGATGCAAGTTAAAGTGATGTAAGTTAAAGTGGGGGATACCAGTTGAAAGCAATAGTTGTCTATCTCAGTACTTCAGGAAATACAAAAGCTATGGCAGAAGCCATCGCAAAAGGGATTGAAGCGATAAATGTCGATGTAAAAGTCGTAAGTTTCTACGATGCAAAACCCGAGGAACTGAAAGAAGCGGATGCAATAGCAGTCGGCTCTTCGACATTCTACTACAAAATGCTGCCTCCCATGGAGAAATTCATGAACGAAACCCTTGCAGGCATAAACCCTTCAGGGAAACTCGGAGCTGCTTTCGGGTCCTACGGCTGGAGCGGAGAAGCGCCCATCGTGATTGCGGGCCAGATGCGGGAAATGGGAATGTACGTTATCGACCCGGTGCTCCGCATTCTGCACAAGCCCACGGAAAAAGACCTGCAGGAATGCAAGAGGCTGGGGGTTGATATAGCCGAAAAGCTGAAACTGCAGGTCAAACCGGCATGATCGCAAAAAAGTAAAATAAACTATTATTCCGCAGCTGTTCGATTCAGTCGATTGCTGTGAGTTAGTTCCGGGACTGTTCGATTCAGTCGATTGCTGTGAGTTAGTTCCGGGGCTGTGCAGTTGATTCCATGGAAACAATTTGTTCAGGGGCTGTGCAGTCAATTCCATGGAAACAATTTGTTCCACGGCTATACAGTCATTCAACGGTTACGGAGCCTGCCCCATGGCAATCCTAATTCTCCTCCTGAATTCTTCGGGATTTTCGGGGACCAGGACAACCGTCCTGAAAAACCCCGTTTCTTTTGTGATGACCACAGACCTTCCGTGTTTACCCACAAAAAGCAATTTACGGCCCCGGATCCTGAGGCCCCAGCCCGTATACCAGGGGAATTCTTCCATGAGCTCCACTGAGCGGATCCCGGAAAAGGGAATGCGGTAATTGAAAGGGGGATAGACTACAAGCACACTGTCAGAGCTGATCCGGAATTTCATCCCGAAAAAACTCCACATTGCAAAAAGGAAGAGGAGCAGGACAATGGGCAGGACACGTTTCCCTTCAGGATCGTTACCGAAGCCGAAAAGCCCGTAAACGGAAAATACGTAAAAAGCCAGGATGAGCAGAAAACCAGCGATCATCAGAGTTTTTACCGTTGTGTCGTAAGAAGCTCGCTGTTCGTAAAAGGCTGTTATGGGATATCCTCCTGCTTCAGCTTTAAGAGTATAAGAAAATTAAGCAGGGAATAGATAAACTTTGTTAATATTGTACTATTTAGGAGGGGTATGTAAATGAAAGACATCTCGGAGAATATCATAGAAAAGAAAATTGAAGAAGAGTTTCACATATGTGAGAATTGCGGCTACAGGATGGGTTTTCACGTTTCCTTCCAAAAAAAAGCTGACTTTTTTGAAGTCTTACTCATCTGCCCGGACTGCGGACAGCGCCACAGGGTAAACTGGTTTGTTAACCTTGCCTGAAATCAGGTTTTATCAGGAATCTAATCGGGGGTTTTCCTCAGGGGTTTTATCAGGGGTTCCCTCAGGAATTTCCGTGATCTGCTCCGCGTTTTTGAGCAAATGGTTGAAAAGTTCCATTCCCCACTTCAGGGAGGAGGGGTCATAACTAATCAGGCTTTCCCTGTCAAAGTGTCTTTCTCTTGGAAAAAGAGAGAAAGCCATTGAGTCATCAGTTACCGTCAGGCTTGCAATTCTCAGTTCTCCGGAATATAGGAAAAGCTTTACGTTTTCCAGACTCAAGAAATGCAGGAGATCTTCCCTGTAATCGTCTATGCACCGCTGAAGCACCGGTTCTGCCACAAGGAGAGAGATTTCCACACCTTTATTTGCAATATCCCGGCAGAGGGATATGAGAGTAGGGTGGAAGTAGGCTATGCTTTCAAAGACGTGCTCCGCTTTGTTGAGGTTATCCATGAATTCCGGGTCAAATTCGAACATCCGGTCAAGGTCAGGCCTTACCATTTTGCATTTCCCAAGTTCCCAAAGCCGCTTCCGGAGCCCTGGAGGGATTCCCTGCAGGTCCCTTTCAGCCCAGTATTCGAGGTTCCCCTCAAAAAGTCCCAGGGTGCTTACAATGGGCTCCATTTTTTCAGCCAGAACTTTTCCTATAGGGGCAAGTTCGTAGGTTTTGTCCTCCTGCAGCACCAGTTCCTGTTCTTTCAACTTCTTAATCTGAGGCAGGATGGAAGTGGAACTAACCTGAAGAGTTTCCTTGATTTCATCCATCTTTTTCGGTCCGCTTTTCAGGAAGAGGAGCAGATTTTTTCTCTTTTCCGAAAGAAAAACCATATCCATCAGTTCAGACTTCATCCGTCGGTCTCCAGGTCAATTCAATAATTTTTCAAATGCATTTATAGAAAAGGAAGTTTATATAAGTTGTTGCTACTCCCCAGCAACCTGCTTATATGGAAATGATTTCACCATTCCTCCCACATTTTCGCCTTTATGTCTGATGATATATAAAAGTTCACAGAAGGGGCAAGGAAAATGAAGATGTTATTATAATGATGATGATATAAAAAAAGTCACAATTTTCCCCACCTCATAAGAACCTGCACGCCCCACATCTCCACAAAAACTTAACAAACATCGGAAGGTCGGAAAAGATTTATTAAATAAAACGAAAACTTTTATCAACAGTTCCCACTGTTAATCGTGAGTCATCTACCGTTCATACCCTCACAGACACGAAGCTTCAGAAAGGCTTCGGAAAAGCTTCGGCTATTAGCCAGAATTTAGCTATCGATAGAGCTTCGGCTACTAACACATGAAGTTTTTGCAAACCTCCTTATTTAAAAAAGGGGCTGGGGAGTGGTAATTCAAAATTTTAAGTTGATAAAATTTATCTGCACGAACTATTTACCTGAAGTAAGGTAGATTTAGGACCCCACATGACAGCCATTTTGCATAAGGAACCGAAAATCAAACTGTGACTTCCTTGGTAAGGATGTAGGCAACCATTTCGGGATTGAGCTTGCTTTCCCTTGAAACCTTTTCTTCGATCCGCTCTGCAGGTGTGCCTTCCATCTTTAATTCCCTGATCTTCTCAATCACAGAGGACGGGATGCTGTAGTACTCGTTAATGTCCTTCCTGTGACCCCATACATCCCCTTCTATAAGCTGGATTCTCTGCATTTCCAGGAACATTTCGATTGACTTTGAAACCGTCCGCCTGTAAGATTTCGGAAGCTGGATAACTTCAATTTTCGGGCAGGTCTCGACCAGCGCAAAGATGTCCTTGTTCGAAGGACGGAAAGCCAGGTGAACAACCCGTTCATTGGGATTGAGCGTAAAAATTTCTTCTCTAGAACTAACTACACGTATCTTCATATGAATTTCCCCCACTAAAATATTCATTACGTTTTTGCTTAGTATTAGATCTTTTTACTTGTTATAAATATTTATCTGCTAGAGATGGTTTTTTTTAGGAAGTTGGGCGATATTTCATTTCCGGGAAGACGGAAATGTCTAAGTTCCGCATTTTTAGTCGGATTATGTCTCTTGATATTGAATTATGCCCATAAACTCAAGCACACAATCTAATTAGCAAGATTTCAAAATCGTAATCCATTGACCTCGCATATTTTCAGTATCACTCATGTACGCATAATATTTGGGAACTAAGGAAAATAAGCCCGAAATATCCGAATGGAAAAATCCAGGGGAAAACCGGAACTCACAACCCGAGCCTTTCAAGCCCCCACAGCACCCCTCCCAGGAGAAGCGCAACAAGAAAAACCGCAGCCCATGGGTCGACATGTAAAAGTTCTGGAAGAGTTACATCCCTGTAATCCATTTTTTTCAGGATGTCCCCCTCCAACTTCGGGTACAGTTCGGCAAATGCCGCAACCCCAAGCAGGATCCCGACAAGTCCGCCGAAAAGTGCGTCCAGGTAACCGTTTCCCACAGCCCCTGCAATCGTGCCCGGGCAGTAGCCCAGAATCCCAAAACCTATGCCGAAAATAAGTCCCCCGATCACATTCATCCCCAGGGAACCCGGCTTCGGGTGCAGGCTGGCAAGACCCAGGCTGTTCAGTAAACGGACTCCGAGCATGCCCGTAATGACTGCCGAAAGCATGACCTTTACCACCGTAAAATCGGAAAGAAGGAGCTGCCCGATGATCACGTCGTACTGGGTAACCCCCCCCTTCTGGAGCAAAAAACCGAAGATAATCCCGAAAAAGAAGCCCAGCCCAAGCTGAAGCCCTTTCCTTGCATGGAGGTCCTTTATCCACCCCACATTAACCTGCTTCCGGGGCTGCGCACTCATATCCTGCCCTCCGTAAAAACCTGTATCAGGACCTTAATTTTCATCTCTCCCCGTACATGAAACTGCATCTGACTCTTCATACGACTCTTCATCCGGCTCGGCTCCCGGCACTCAATTCGGCTCGGCTTCCGGCACTCAATTCTACCTGGCTCCCCGTTCTGAATTCGGTTCCGCATCTCATCTACCCCTTCATGCCCCGAAAATAAAGAGAAAAAAAGCCGTTATGACACCGCCTATGAAAAAGCAGATCACCGAGACCCAGCTGCTCAGGGTAAGCTGAAGCGTCCCGGAAATCCCGTGCCCGCTGGTACAGCCCCCGGCCCATCGGGACCCGAACCCGATAAAAAAGCCTCCGACAAGGGCAGCAAGCACCCGGGTAAGGGGAGAGGAGCCGAAATTGGCAGCCCAGATTGAAGGGACCCACTCAAACCGGAAAGTCCCGGAGAGCCAGGCTGAAAGGAATGAGCCGAGCACTATGCCCACAACGAGCATACATTCCCAGTCAACAACCGGCGGGAACTTTTTGAAATAAGCCATCTCCCCAACTTTTTTCCCCCTGAAAAGCTTCTCGAGCATCCCGGCAGTCCGGACGTACGCCGTTGAGGCCCCTATAGGTTTGTCCGAGAGCAGGAAGGTAAACCAGCTCAGAACCCCTATCCCGATGCCAACCGCATAAGGAGACCACTGCTCCATGGAAAATATGTCCACTGTCCTTCCCCCCGGCTTGCTACAGGCTCAGGTATCCTTCCTGCCGGATTTCCCCGCCCAGGAGAGGGAGCACATGGGGCATTCGGGCCCGAAGCCCGCGGCATTGTACCCGGTCATCCCTCCCGCGGCATTGTAGACCCGGGTGAAACCGTGCTGTTTCAGGATGCTGCAGCCCATACTCGACCTGTGCCCTGTGCTGCAGATGAGTACGATCTCGTCCCCGGGGTCAAGCTCGGTATACCTTACCCGGAGGTCCTGTACGGGGATGTTAAGGGAATTTTCGATATGGAAGGACTCATACTCTGTAGGAGCCCGAACATCGACAATTAGCAGGGGCTCCTCCCCTTTCCCAAGCCTTCCATAGAGCTCCGGAACCGAGAGCTGGGGCACATGTGAAGCCCGGAGGCCCAATGTCACCCAGGCAAACATCCCACCTTTCAGGAAGCCTGTGATATTGTCAAGCCCTACTCTGTGCAGCCAGACCGCAGCTTCCCGGGCATTGGTTTCACTGTCCGAAACCAGCAGGACCTGCCGCTCAGGGGGCAGAAGCCAGCCTGCAAATGTCCCGAAGTTGCCGCCCAGGTCGATGCTGTAGGAGCCGGACACATTTCCCCCCCCAAAACCTTCATAACAGCGGCTGTCAAGGACTATTGTGTCCTCCCTTACCGCAAGCCCGAAAAATTCAGAGGGAGGAATTTCCCTGACAGGGGCGAGGGCTTTTAGCTTTTCCGGCCCCTTCCGGTTGATTTCGGAACAGCGGGTAAAATGGTCCGGGGCAGGAGGCATGGCGGTCGTGAGCGCCTCTACGAACTGTTCCCTGTCAGGAATCTGCAGAGCGTAGTTGTACTTGCGTTCGTACCCGATGGTACTCGAACGCTTAGCCCCCATGGACCTCCCGCAAAGCGACCCTGCCCCGTGGGCCGGATAGACCTCACAGGAATCAGGAAGATAGAGCAGTTTTGAATGGAGGCTGTCGTAAAGCCGGGATGCAAGCTCCTTCGCCCTCCCCGGGAAAAGGTCGGGCCTGCCCACGTCCCCCACGAAAAGCGTATCCCCACAAAAAATCGCAACCGGGTCAGGCCCCCTGGAAGTGTCCGAGACAACGTAGGAAATATGCTCCGGCGTATGCCCCGGGGTTTCCAGCACCCGTAAGGTCATGTCCTCGATCTCAAAACTGTCCCCTTCAGCCAGCCCCACATGCTCGAACTCGCAGTTCCCGGACTTCGGGGCGTAAATCTTTGCCCCGGTAGCTTCAGCCAGGTCCATATGCCCGGAGATGAAATCGGCATGCAGGTGTGTCTCCAGGATGTGGGTAATTTTCACCCCAAAAGCCTTTGCCGCTTCGATATAAATGTCGGTATCCCTGCGCGGGTCAATGACTGCGCAGTTTTCTTTCCCGGCAAGGATGTAAGAACTGTGCGCTATGCCTCTTACGAAAAATTGCTGTACTAACATACAAGATCCCCCAATTTATGAAAGGTGAAACCTGCCGGCTCAACTGCCGACCTGTTCATTAGTGAGATTGTCTTTGAAGTCCCTTCTGACAACTAAGCATTTTGTGACTTATATTATATTGATTTGTTTACTCCCATTTATTTATACTCATCTCCGCCCCCTGATTACAGTGTTTTACCTGCGTTCCCAGCTACGGGATTATATTTGCCCGTCATTTTCGCTTCCTGTGAACCCTGACTTACAGGTAAAAATAAATCATTCCCACCTCGATCAGGAGAAAAATGAGCGTCATTATCCCGCCTGCCTTTATGTAGTCCGCATTATGATACCCTCCCTGCCCGATAAGGAGGGCATTGACCTGATGCGTGGGAAGCACAAAGGAATTGGAAGCCGAGACCCCCACAAGCAGAGCAAGGGCTCCCGGGGATATACCTGTTGATTCCCCTATGATAAGGACCAGGGGGACCAGGAGCACCGTTGCGGCCACGTTGGACATGAAGAGGGAAAAAAGGGTGGTAAGGATCGCAATGGAAAAGAGGATGAGCAGGGGGTGGCTTCCTGTAAGCACCTTCATCATTTCCCCCGCAACAAAGGCAGCAGCCCCGCTCGTATCCATGGCGATGCCGAGAGGTATCAGCCCTGCCAGCAGGAGGACCGTCCTCCAGTCCACCGCCCTGTAAGCTTCTTCGATGGAAAGCACCCGGAAGAGAACCATTGCCAGAGCTCCCGAAAGCAGGCTAAGGGAAAGGGTAAAGCCCGAGATGGCAAGAGCTATTGCCCCGAGGAAGCAGAGAGAAGCAATCCCGACTTTTCCCTCCCTTGCTTTTTCTTCTTCTACCGGGGTCAGGAGTACGAAATCGGGATTTTCCCCCAGGGACCGCACCGCGTTCCAGGGCCCATAGACGATTACCGTAGCCCCTGCCTGCAGGACCTGGTCGGAAAAATCCCCCCGGACTTCCTCTGCCCCGCTCAGGAGCAGGATCGGGTCCACCCCGAAGTGCTTGCGCATAGCAATCTGCCGGAGGGTCTTTCCGGAAACTGAGGCCCTGGGACGGATTATAATTTCAGCAAACCCGGCAGCTCCTTCCCCCGATAGTTCGGTGCAGAGCAGGGACTTTTCCACAGGCTCAAGCCCGTAAACCGAAGCAAAGCGTCCGATATCCTCCATTTCCCCAAGCAGGGCCAGGACCTGCCCTTCAGCAAAGCGGGTGTAGCGCCAGGGGGCATAGGAAAGTTCATCCCCTTCAAGAAGGGCAAGCAGGTGCACCCCGTAGTCCCGCCAGACCCCTGACTCTTCCCTGGTCATTCCGGAAAGGAGAGATTCTTCAGGGACCCTGAAACAGGAAATTGCGGAAGGGAGCTGCCAGGTCTCTATCAGGCGCTGCTGGGGACCTCCCCTCTCCGCTTTTTCCTCTTCCGGAGTTTTTGAGGGGAGCACATATTTTCCGAAGAGCAGGAAATATGCGATCCCGGAAAAGAGCAGGGCAAGCCCCACGGGAGTTACGCTGAAGAGCCCGAAAGGTTCCTGCCCACCCTGCCGGAGGAGGTCATTTAAGATGATCAGGGGCCCGGAACCCACCATGGTAAGGGTGCCCCCCAGGATCCCCGCAAAGCCCATGGGCATTAGCAGCCGGGAAGCCGGGATTTTTGCAGCCCTGGAAATCCGGAGGACCGCAGGCAAAAAAAGGGCAACAGAACCGATGTTTTGCATGAAAGCCGAAATAAGGCCCACAACCGTGCAGATAACCCCCATAAGCCTTGTTTCACTGGCACCTGCAAGGGAAAGAATCTTCCGGCTCACCCGGTTCATGAGCCCGGTCCTGTCAATGCCCCTGCCCAGGATCATCACCCCGATAATGGACACCACGGCATTACTCCCGAAGCCGGAAAAAGCCTCTTTGGGGCTCACCAGGCCTGTCCAGGCAAGGGTCAGCATAACCAGACCTGCGGTTACGTCCACCCTGAAAAACTCCCCCACAAAGAGAACGACTGTGCCGGCAAGGACCAGCAGCACCAGCAGGATTTCAGGTGTCATGCCGGAACTCATGTGTGATCTTATCCCCCAAACCCTATACCCGTTAAAAATTGAATTCTATAATAAAAATTAGATCCCATCATAAAAAAATCAGGGCATTACCATAAAATTATTTCAGTGAAACAGACTTAAAGAAAAAACTGCTATTAGCTCTTATGTACGAACTCGTCTCCCCTGTAAATCCGGTCGCAGTCCTCAGGTACACGGGGCACCTCCTGCTGGTTTTTGCAGGGGTCCTGCTTGTACCCATGTTCGCCGCTTTGCTACTCGGGGAGATGGACGCGGTCTCCATTTACGGGGTAACTGTCCTCATAAGCGCGGTTATAGGCGGCTTACTCTACAAAACGCTCCCGGACTACGAACTGGAAGTCAAAGAGGCGGTCATCCTTGCAGCCATCACCTTTCCCCTCTGTTCCTTCGTAAGCGCGATTCCCATGGCTTTGTCTGCCGGGATGCCTTTCCTGGACGCCTACTTCGAATGCGTCTCCGGGCTGACCACGACCGGCCTGAGCCTGGCCCCGGCTTCCCCGACAAGGCTTTTTTTCTTCACCCGCGCCTGGCTGCAGTGGGTGGGTGGGATAGGCATCATCGTGCTCGTACTCGGAATCCTTATCCGGCCGGGGACCACGGCTTTCCGGCTCTACAGGGTGAATTTCGGGGAAAGCCGAATCCGGCCTAGCGTCATCGCAACAGCCAGGGCACTCGGGGCAGTCTACCTGGGCCTGACCCTGTTCTCCCTCCTGCTCCTGCTCTTTTCCGGGATGCCCTTTTACGACGCTCTCTGCCACACCCTGAGCGCCATTTCCACGGGCGGCTTTTCCACCCAGCCCGAGAGCATTGCGGCGTACGGGGGCTTTCTAATCCCCTTCCTGATAACTGTCTCCTGCGTCATGGGGGCAATCAGCTTCTCCCTGTACCCCGAAATCCTCAGGGACCGGAAGACTCTCACGCGAGACCCCCAGGTCAGGTACATGTTCTGGCTTGCCCTGCTGGGCACCCCTATCTTCGCTTTCACCCTTTCGGGGGGAGACCCCGGACTCGAACTCCTCAGGGTACTGCCGGACGCCGCTTTCCAGATGGCTTCGGCCCTCACAGGCACGGGCTTTTCTACAATAGACCTTGCCCCCGTTTCCGATGCCTCAAAAGGCTTCCTCAGCGCTTTCATGTGCATAGGGGGCAGCATCGGCTCCACCACGGGCGGGATCAAACTTTTCCGGCTGATCGTGATCGTGCAGCTGGTCAGGCTGGTCTTCTACCGTTTTTTCCTCCCGAGGGAAGCAGTTACCCCCCTGAAGGTGGGGGTGCAGGTAGTCGATTCCGAGGAGATATACCGCATCATGACCTACGTGCTGCTCTATTCGGGGACCCTGATCCTTTCGGCCTTTATTTTCATGCTTTACGGGGTCAACTCGGGAGATGCCGTCTTTGAGACCTCAAGCGCCCTGGCAACTGCAGGCTTATCCGTAGGGGTTACGAACCCCGCCATGCCTGCCCTGCTAAAGCTCGTGCTCTGTGCGGATATGCTGCTCGGGAGGGTAGAAGTAATCCCGCTCTGCATCCTGCTTTTACCCCGTACCTGGCTGGAGAGCAGGCGTTAAACCCGAAAAGGAGCAGTTTGAAGGGCGGCAGAGATAAATAAAAACGAGAGAAAAGAAGAGCATAGGAAAAAAGGAAGCATAAAAAAGGGGAGCCCAAAAATAGGAAGCATAAAAGGGGAACACAGAAATGAGACTGATTATTGTGGGGGCGAGTGCCCTGGGGACGCAACTGACCCGTATCCAGATCCGGCAGGGAAATGAAGTGGTTCTGATCGAAAGAGACGAAGAGATTGCAAGAGACCTTGCGGAAGAACTGGACTGCACGGTGATCAATGCCGAAGGCACCCGCCCGGACATCCTGGAAAAGGCGGGGATAGAGGCTGCGGATGCGGTTGTGGCCTGCACGAACCACGACCAGGACAATATCCTCATAGGGCTTATCGCCCGGGAAGCCGGGATAGAAAAAGCCATCATCAAGACTGATGACGAGAAGTTCATGCAGGTCGCAAAGAAACTCGGCTTCACCTACCTTATCAACCCCCCGCAGGTCTCTTCCACCATCATCACCGACGTCCTCCGAGGGGTTGACACCATCCAGCTCAGCAACCTGGTCCGGACCGACGTCCGCTTCATCAGCTTCCTGGCAGGAGAACAGCATAAAGGGAAAAGAATCTCCGAACTCCCGCTCCCGGATAAAACCGAATGTATCGGAATCTACCGGAAAAACGACTTTTTCCTTGCCCGGGAAGGCCCGAAACTCGAAGAGGGAGACGAGCTGATAATAATCACGCGCTCGGAACACATAAAAAGGATTTACGAAAAACTGCAGAAAATGTAAGCTTCAAGCCCCGTTCCGCGGATTTTTCAGGACATACTGAATAAGGAAACCGTGAATGCAGAAAGAATGAATGCAGGAGGAATAAAAAATGGAACCTCTGAGCCTTATCCGCCTGATTTACGGGACATTCTTAATTTTGCGGGGGCTTTTATTCTGGCGCATGAAGCCGGTAAATATCCTCGCCGGATATGATGAGAAGAAAGTTATGGATAAGGAAGGTCTTGCAAAATGGATAAGCTGAAACCTTATTTTGACGGGAGTTCTCATCATTCTCAACGTCAGCTTAGACATTGCAGGATTAAGCCTCGTTGAAAAATCGGTCCTTCTTGACTTCCTGATCATTTTTGCACTGGCTGTCCTGACGGCACTCGGAACCGGCAAGTATGAGCAAAAACAGACATGGCCTTGAATTGAAACTTATCTTACCCACGATAGGTGGTGAAAAGGCCACATCCCTTAACTTGAACCGAAAAGAAATAAAAATTAAGGGTGTTTTATTGATTGGGGGTTAGTGGGAATTGTTTCGTTTTTGGAGGAAAAGTTTGCGTTCCCATCTGAAAAAAAAAATGGAAATTCCGATCGGATTTTGTGGGGGGTCCAAACGGAAAGATTTTTTCTTTGGGAAGAGTTATTGAGGTATTTGGCTCACGGGGGGGTGTGAGTTTCTCTTTCATACCTCTTTATTTTGTAATGGTTTTCGTGGTGTAGGTGTTTGCTAGAGAGTGTTAAAGAGATGAGAACGCAAGTTATACTATGACCCCCGGCTATATATTATTTTTAACACAAAATGTTATTTCAGATCTAATTCCTTAGTTAATTGATCTAACATTTAGACCACGGGGTTAACATTATAGGACCTTACTAATAGAGAGCTGCCGGCCCGGGAAACGAACACTCCCAGGTCGACTTGCTCACGGTTTAAACTTTACTTAACCCGGTTCCGGGCTCTTACAAATTGCCGGGAAAAACCTGACCGGCCTGCGACCAGGAGTTTTATGCGAAAGGATGTTTTGCGGAGTCTTTTTTAGCCAGGGCCTCTTCTACGGTCGGTTTTTCATCCATGGCGCAGGCTATTGCAAGCTTCGTAGCTTCGTAGTTATACTCATAGACCTTATCCTTGTCTTTTGCGTCCCATTCTATGAAGACTGAAACGATGATGAAGAGGTCATCAGCCAGCTCTATCGGGATCATGCCAGCCTCCACCGAGTCCATGACAGCCTTTGCAATCGCAGCCTGGGCAGGCCCGTACATCAGGGCAGCCTGGCCCACGTTCTTGATCGTGACCTTGTTTACGAGCAGGGTCACCGGCTTTGGCTGGACATTCGGTTCAAGGACAGCAAGGAGCGGGGTGTGTCCCTGCCTGGGCATTGCAAGGGAGTTCATAAAAGCCGTTTCCACAGGTCCGCCCCGCGGCCCGATGACCAGGTCGATATGGGCAACTTCCGGACCGGAACCTACGAGAGCTTCTCCAACCAGACTTTTTAGAATAACTTTTACCAAATATATCACCTCAACTCTGGGCCACAACGAAAGCATTACACCTGAACCTCCCCATTGAAGGGGAAGCCGTAAGGACAAATTTCAAGAGTCAATCAAATACTAAGAATAAACAGATTTTGAGAATGAACAAATTTTAAGAATCGATAAGCAGGTGTAATTATTTCCGCAGATAGCCAAAATAATTCAGCCTGTGTACAGCAAACATGAATAAATAGTTTTTCAAATTATTTCACTGGTGAGAAGAAAGCCTGCAAGGGCACGAAAACAAATGAGTAGACTTATTTATCCTGCAGTTGTAAACTTTCCCTGGGAAAAATCTCAAGAAGGTGAAAACAACGGCAGAACCTCTTATTTATCTCGGCATATTCTTCATTGCACTCGGCTTCCTGGTCTGGCACTTCAAGCTTGCGGGGCTGCTCACGGCTTACGACCCGAAAAAGATCAGGGACAAAGCCGGGTTTGCAAAATGGGGCGGTTCGAACATTATACTTCTGGGGCTGCTCCTCCTGCTGATTCATCTCCTGATAGGATATGTGCCTGAGCTGGAAGCCTGGGTAGGAAAGCTTATCCTTCTGTCCTCAGTAGGAGTGCTTTTCAGGATGTACAGAGGCTTTGAGAAGTTTGAAAAAAAATGATTATGATGATAATGAAGATGAAATCCGGGGTCCCGGCAGCAGGCACCCTTAAAGAGGAGCTTTGAAAAGAAGATATGAAATTCAGGATTTAGAAAAAAAGAGGAGTCTGAAGGCTCAGGTCCTGACCACCCGGCTCAAATCTTTACCGCTTCCAGGAGCTCCACCCTTTTTTTCCAGTGGTCAAACCCTCTTTTTGCAGCGTACCAGTCAAAATATCCTTCATCATCGGTAAGTTCTCCGGCTTCGAATTTTGTCCTGAAGTCCGTTGAGATTAGATCGAACTTTTCTTCAAATTCATCGCAGATCATGGCATAGCGGTATACCTTGTATTTGGCAAGGTGCCTTTCATGTTCCAGGGCCGAATGGATGACGTCAATGGCCTCCTGCCGGGAGATGTCCTTTTCAATTTCCAGGTCCAGAGTAAGTTTCATGATATGATCCTCGATAGTTCCCGAATGAGCCTGGGAAGATATACAAAGAGCAGTCAAGGGCGCTTTAAAAGCGTTTGAAAGCAATTAAAGCTTTTGGAAAGCAATCAAATAGCAATTAAAGCACTCGGATAACACTTAAAGATACTCAAATGGCCCATATAAAAATATATTTAAAAAGAAATTCCCGAAAGTATCTCCAGCTTCTTGCTCCAGTGGTCAAGTCCTCTTTTCGCTGCATACCATTCAAAAAAGTCCGTGTCATCCCCAAGGTCTCCGGCTTCGAACCTTTCCCTGAGCTCGCCGGAAGCGTACCCAAACTTTGTTTCGAAATCTTCACAGATCATTGAGTATCTCTTGATCTTGTATTTTGCCACGTGTTTTTCATGCTCTACAGCAGAACGGATAGTCTCGCTGACTTCCTGAGGCGAGAAATCAGTTTCTATCTCCATATTGAAACTCATAAATATTCCCGGATTAGGATAGCTACTCATTTTATTTAAGATGATTCAATTAAAGAGAAGCCAAAAGAACCAGGGTTTGACAGCCTGATCCGTTATGGGAGAAAGGGTCAGAGCCTGAAAGCCTGGGTCGATACCCGGGATAATTGGAGAGCACTGGAGAGCACTGGAGAGCACTGGAGAGCACTGGAGAGCACTGGAGAGCAGTGGAGAGCATTGTAGAGGACTGGAGAAGCAATGGAGAAGCAATGGATAGGGAAGTAAAAAATACGGATTTAAATCATAATGATTGTATTTAGTAAAAAGGAAAAGGGATAAATATTCGGAAATACATCATAATGATTATGCCTAGAAAATTTGTCAACCGCACGGAAGAACTTGCCGCTCTGAACCGCGAGTATGCTTCCGATGCCTTTTCATTTACGGTGGTCTACGGCAGGCGCAGGGTGGGAAAAACCGAACTCATCAGCCATTTTCTAAAGGACATGCCCCACATCTACTTCCTGGCCGATAGGCGGGGGACGGAGGCGAACCTCGCCAGGTTCCGGAAAAGGGCGGCAGAGGTTTTCGGGGACTACGAGCCGAAACTTGAGACCTTCGACGAAGTTTTCAGCTACATAAAGACAAAATGGGAACAGGGATCCGACTGGAAAATGGTCAGGGAAAAAGCCGGGAATAGCCGGGAAAAACAGGAGCATGGGAAAACCATGGAAAACCGGGTAAAAAATGAGAGAGGGAAAAAGCATGAGAAAGAGGAAAACCGGGAAAAGCTAGTAATCGCCATTGACGAGTTTTCCTACCTTGCCCAGGAAGACGAGTCCATTCCATCCGTCTTCCAGCTCATTGTTGACGAGGTCCTGAAAGATGGCCCCTTCCACCTGGTCCTCTGCGGCTCTTCGGTTTCGATGATGGAAAAAAGCGTGCTTGCCTATTCGAGTCCCCTTTACGGCAGGAGGACTGCCCAGCTAAAAATAGAGCCTGTCCGCTTCCGCCACCTCCCGGGCTTTTTCCCGGAAATGTCTGTAGAAGAGCTTGTGCAGGTCTACGGGGCAGCGGGAGGAATTCCCTTTTACCTCGGCTTCTTCGACCCGGCCCTTTCGTTCAGGGAGAACCTGGAAAAAGCCTTCTTTTCAAAAGAAACCGTCCTCTACGCCGAGGGGGAGTTCCTGCTCAAAGAAGAGCTCAGGGACCCCTCGACCTTCATGAACATCCTCTCCGCAATAGCCGGTGGTGCAACCCGCCCAAGCGATATAGCGGACCACTCCTTCCTGGAAGCAAAAGACCTCCCCTACTACCTGGACGTCCTGATGAAACTGGGCTTCGTCCGAAAAGAACACCCTGCAGCCGACAAAGCCACAACAAAGAAGAGCATCTACCGGATAGACGACCCCTTCCTGCGCTTCTGGTTTCGCTTCGTCCTCGCCCACAGGGACGAACTCGAAATAAACGACATGACCCCGGTCCTTGAGGACATCAGCGGAAACTATCCCCGTTTCCTGGGGGAGACCTTTGAGCAGATCTCCAGGGAATTCCTCCTTGCCCTCAACGCCGCCGGGAAACTTCCCTTCCGCTTCAAGAAAATAGCCCGCCAGTGGGGCAAGGTCCCGAAAGCCCCGAAAGGCAAAAACGACTACGAAATAGACCTCTGCGCCCTCAACCCCGATACCCGCGAGATGCTCCTTTGCGAGTGCAAATGGCAGGACCGCCCCGTGGACACCGATGTCTACCGCGCCCTGAAAGAAAAGGCAGGGTACGTGCAGTGGCTGCCCGACAGGAAGGACTATTTCGCCCTAATCAGCAAGGAAGGGTTTACGGAGGAGATGCGGAAAGCGGCGGAGGAGGAAGGAGTTTTACTGCTGACGCTCGGGGATTACTTCGAGATGCTGTGAAGGCGGGGTTTCCAACAACTATTTTTTATTTTTGTACTGTGCCGGCTCGCCAGATCCAAAACCCCGGCTCCCGACGAAACGATTCGAAAAAGAGCACTTCCCGGGACCGGGTTAAAACCGGAATCAGAGAGGATACGAAAAAACAAAGCAGCCGGAATACCTTCCCGAAGCGTTTTTGCTCCCGAACGAAGTGGGGCCTGAGCATGAAAACCCTGAAATTGAAAATGAACGGAGCCAAAATTAAGCATCGGAATTTGTGTTATTCTAAATCTTCCTCGCCCGCTCAAAGATCAGCAGATCAATACTTTAATATTATATATTAACCGCTCCGGGCAGCTAAGAGCCGAAACAGAGCAGCATCCTCAGTGTGAACCCGGGTAAGCCGCACTTCGTGCAGACAAGCTCCCCATAATAAAATATTCCGGCCACTCCGGGAAATAGACATGATTCGTACAAGCCGGCTGCACCGGTAAATAGACATGGCCCTTAAAAACCGGCCCCGGGAACTGAAAAGGAGAAAGAGAAGAAAAAAACCGAATGTCAGGCCCGGACCTGAATTCCTTTAATGACCTTTAATTTCCTGTTCATGATATCAAGCCCCCTTTTAGCAGCGTACCAGTCAAAAAAGTCGTCTTCGTCCCCAATTCCCCCGCCTTCGAATTTTGTAAGGAAAACGGAAGAGTCCATTTCGTACTTCGCCTCAAAAATAGCACATTTCTCCACGTACCTCTTTGCTTTGTATTCCGCAATGAATTTGTACTGCCTGAGAGCTGAAGTTAAAACCTCCCTGGCCTCGTCATCCGGAGAATCGGTCTTAATCTCAATAGCTGGGGTCATAACTGCCACAAAGAAAAATTGATTTCATTTTATAAAAAGTGACTCCAAGAAATTGGTCAACCTGGAATCAAAGGTGCAGATAAAAAATAATTCACTATCAGGATAAGGAAAGAATTCTTCTTATTCAGGGAGAATTAAAAACATTTGAAAACAAGGAAACACAGGAAAAAAGAATGGAAAGTGGATACAAGGGGGAATCCACAATCCTATCGGATTAGCTTTTGATAATCGAAGGGTTTAAACCGGAATTCTCAAACACGTAATAGCCGAGTTCCGCTTCGGGATCAGAAAAATCTATGATTTTTCTTTTAGTTGCACTGCAAGTGCAACAGCACGGTGTCCGTTTCGCTCCGCTCAAGCGGACTAATATTCACTATCAGGATACGAAAAGAATTCAACACATTCGAAAACACAGGAAAAAAGAGAATGGAAAAATGTGGATTATAGGGGGAATCCACACTCCTATCGGATTAGCTTTTGATAATCGAAGGGTTTAAACTGGAATTCTCAAACACGTAATAGCCGAGTTCCGCTTCGGCAGCACGGTGTCCGTTTCGCTCCGCTCAAGCGGACTAATATTCACTATCAGGATACGAAAAGAATTCAACACATTCGAAAACACAGGAAAAAAGAGAATGGAAAAATGTGGATTATAGGGGGAATCCACACTCCTATCGGATTAGCTTTTGATAATCGAAGGGTTTAAACTGGAATTCTCAAACACATAATATGCAAACGCTGACGAATACGCAAGTGTCATGAATTTGAACCCCTCTGTGAAATCCAGTTCCATGAACTTTGCGATCATGTACACGAAGAATAATACCTGTACACCGCAAAGCACGATTCTGGTTAAGGTGGTAATCGTTTTAGGCCATCTACTATCGCTACTATCACTACTGTCTGAATCATCGGATTCTTCGGTCATATTGTTTCAAACCTCTCCTAAGAAAGATTTTTAAGAATGTTTTTATTTTAGTTAGTTTTTAATTTCTGTTTTTCTCTATGATCTGTGCTTTTTCCTGACTTTGATTTGTTGTTACGCCAGGCTGTTTCCAACTAAGGTAAAAAATACAATGTCCTGGATTCCAGAGCGTAGAAATGAGATCTACAAAGCCCTGAAAATCAGACTAAAAGCTGAAAATTCCCCCTGGGTAAATCTGCAGGCTCGCAATATGTGATCCTTTTGTGCAGCATTATGGAAAAAACACGCTCCGATATAGAGACTTCATTACAATTTATTATTAGCACGTAAAATATATAAAACTTCCGAAGATTCGAAGAACCGGAACTTCCGGGAAGAAATAAACGCCGGGGATTTCCAAGACTCAATTTTTATTTTTTGCCAGTGCCGGGACACTTGGAACTTAACCGGCGCTGCCGGATTTCATGCACCGAAGAGAACAGCGCCAGAACAACCCCTGAACCAAAATCCCCATAATAACATCCGGCTCCCGATTCCCATCCCATACTTCCGCTCAAATCTCCGGCATACCTTTGAAAACTCATTTGGTTTTTGCTCTGCGACCTGGTTTTTGATTTCAAGCGTGTAATGGAAGGGCTCACGCACGGATTAGAGAGGAAATTCGAGGAATTAAAGGTCGAATGGGGAAGAGAAGAGGGGCGGGGCAAATTCAAAACTCAATTTTTATTTTTTGGCAGTGCCGGGACACTTAGAACTTAACCGGCGCTGCCGGAGTCCATGCACCGAAGAGAACAACGCCGAAACAAAACCTGAACCCAAATCCCCCTAATAACATCCGGCTCCCGGTTCCCACCCCACACTTCCGCTCAAATCCCCGGCATACCTTTGAGAACTCATTTGGTTTTTGCTCTGCGACCTGGTTTTTGATTTCAAGCGTGTAATGGAAGGGCTCACGCACGGATTAGAGAGGAAATTCGAGGAATTAAAGGTCGAATGGGGAAGAGAAGAGGGGCGGGGCAAATTCAAAACTCAATTTTTATTTATTACGAGTGGGTGGACGGCTCAGAACTTAACCGGCGCTGCAACATCTCGAAAAACTGCGGGATACGGAGACCAATTGTTCATCTGGACTTACCCTTAAAGGCCAATATTAAAAAAAATCAATAGTGTCAGTAGCACCAATAAGAAGTACAATGAATGTTCATTTTTACGTAGAGAAAAAGAATTTTCGAGGGGATATTATGA
>JAENYU010000062.1 GCA_016841625.1 Methanobacteriota archaeon | reverse complement strand
ATACGGTGAGTTCAGTTGCAGTCACACCCAATGGAAAGTATGTGGTTTCAGGTTCTTATGACCGGACACTCAAGGTCTGGGATCTGGAAAAAGGAGAAAATGTCTCTGGATTTACCGGGGATAGTTCATTTCAAACTTGCGGCATTTCACCAGATGGAGAAACTATTGTTGCAGGTGATGCTTTAGGTAAAATGCATTTTTTGCGTTTGGATTTTGGTAGAACCGGGAAACCTTAACGTATCGAATGGAAACTTTTTTACTCTCGCTTACCCAACCTTTTATTGCCCTCTATTTTCAGTTATTTCTTTCACTTCTGTCATAACCTGCCTTTCCTATTGTCAGCTGAAAACTACATACAGAAAAATCCTGACGGTTATCCTTTATTCTTGTTTTTAAGTTTCTCAAGCAATCCTGAGACTCTCTCTTTTGCATCCTCTGTTTCCTGTACATCCTTTACAACACTGATACCCAGCACATCCCCTTCCTTGCACTCTGCCGGGAGTAGAGAAAGGGGGATATAGAATTTTATTACTTCCTCATCCCTCACGAGCAGCACAGCAATTCCATTTTCAACTCGATCTAATGTAGCCTTGAAAGTTCTCCTGGACAAAATTATCTCTCCAGCGTGTAGACCAGTACCCCGCTCTCGTTATACAGGAAAGCTGTATCACCATCATTATTCCAGACGGATTGGCCTCTCCCCCAGTAGAGTTCGGTTTCCGTGTTGAGTCATGACAATGTGTGGAGGGTCACACCTCCAAGGGCTTAAGAACTAAGTTTGCGTCCCTGAAGGGTTTACCGTCCTAGTGGCCTGTCAGTTCCATCCCCCCAGTCTAGGGGGTCTATAAATGGGAGAAAACACCCGTTAAACCAAGTCAAACCTATGTTCTTTATTCCATTTTCAAATGGCTCTCTGAGATGCTCTACAATCGAGTTTCAGGGCTTGGTGGATGGAACAACGCAACTTCCAAAGAAAATTCGGCAGAGAAGCTCTCAGAAAGCCGATATTCAGTCAACCCTTTTTCTTTCGGTTTCTCTGGATTTATTCCCCAAAAGAAGTCAGTAATTTCACTTGACAAAAGAAAAGAGAAAGATTTAATTGGGAAACAATTCAATGAAAACATGGAACAAAAATTCAAAGGATGAGTACACTATGTCTGACGATTTTATGGGAGGGGAAATAAGTAGTGTAGGCATTCATCTATTTAATAAAGTAAAAAATTCTATTTTTGAAAAAGAGCCAATTGAAAAAATAATCATCAGAAAAACTGATTTTGAAGAAATCATTGAAGAAAAGGTCGAAGTAGAAGAGTTTCCTGCGATTTCTCACAAAGACATAAAGGCTATTTGTGAAATTTTGCGCAAGTCCGAGAACATTGAACTAATAATCAAGGAATTGTATGTATTTAGAAGTGGGAAAAATAGAAGCCTTTCCGAAATCAAGGAAGATTTTGTATCATTGTTCCCCATGAAGATAAAGCTGGAAGACAGAGGCCGAAATCTGGGAACTGAGGAAAGACTCTCTTTTTTACTAAAAGTATTTGAGGTTCTGGATGAAGGGATACAGCTTGCACTAAACCGAGCAGCAGATGAAGGATCACCAGGTGCTCTTAAAGCCCTCTCCAACCGCCGCCATTTGGATACAAAAAACGAATTAAAAGAAATTAAAAAGCTCATAATCGATGGTTCCGGCGTAACTCAAGAACTGGGAATTTCAGATGAAAGCGGTTTTAATGAAACCATAGAAGAATACCTTGAAAATATAATTGATTATGACTCCATAAACGGAATCAGTGAAGTTTATACAGAACTTTCCGCCAAAGAAATCCTGCCTATCACCCTAAAATTTCACGATGAAAACACCGACCAGAATAAAGATTTCGAGGTTCTCGAACTCGTAGAGAAAGAGAAAAACCTGATTATTTCAGGGGAATCAGGGTCCGGAAAATCAACTACTCTTAGATGGCTAAATTTCATCTTTGCTACAAGATACCTGGAACAAAAAGAAGGCATTATTCCTCTGTACGTGGAGCTTAATTCGTACATAGAGGGCTCATTTTACTCTTACCTGAAGTCGAAAGCAAAGAAAAAAGATTTGTCTGAAGCTGTTTTTAAAAATCTCCTTGAAGGAAAACTTCTCCTCCTCCTTGACGGCTTTGACCTGCTTTCACCAACTGACGATTTTAAGGCATACGCCCAAATTTCCAATTTCCTTTCCGAATACAGTGCCTGCAAGTTTGTTGTTTCCTCAAGGCCCGGTTTCTTTGAAAGCATAAGAAGTGATTTCAAAGTATCGGAACTGGAAAAACTCACGAATGAAAAAATCCGGATGTTCATAGATAAGTATGTCCAGAATGAAGGACAGGCTGAAGCTTTGAAAAATGAAATTCTTAACAACCCTAAGTTAAAATCGATTCTGACAAACCCCCTGATGCTGTATCTTGCCATAGATGTCTCAATGGAAGGGAGAGACAACAATCCCGAAAATTTACCTCACGTTGGGAATTTGCTTCCCCAAAACCGCTCAAAGCTGTATGAGACCTTCGTTTCTCACCTGTTTAAACGTCATAAAGAGACTGGAAAAACCCTTCATGCTGACAGCATACAAATCGAAAACGCCCTCAAAGACCTGTATTTCAAACTTCAGTGCAAGAAAGATGTGGAATGCAAACGCAGGGAAGCTCTGGAGATCTTCAAAAAACATTCTGAAGATCCCTCATTCAGAAGAACAACTTCTCAGGGAATCCTTAAAGACTGCATCAGGCTCGGCTTGCTTGTGGAAACGGACTCTGAAATTATTAGTTATGGGATTCACCAATCTTTTCAGGAATATTTTGCAGCCATAAAGCTAAAAAAGCTTTTTGATGATGGATTTGACGTATCAGAAGCATTTGGTCATCCCAAATGGGAAGAAGTCATACTATTCACCTCGGAAATGCTGGAGTCTGTGGATGAATTCATCAATTCAATGATTTCAAAAGATGAACTTTACCTGGCCTCAATGTGTGCAAAAAAGGCAAGTGATGAAACAAAGGAAAAACTGTGTGCTTTGCTTGCCGATAAAATAGATTCCAAGTATAAACTGGAAAAAATAAATTCTATTGTAAGTTTGGGAAGGGTTGGAACCACCGGGATCAGTATAGTTGCTGAAGTCCTGAATGATGAAAATGAATATGTGCGGTGGGCGGTGGCACAGGCCCTCGGAAATATCAATTCGGAAACAGCCGTGCAACCGCTAATCAACGCACTGAATGATGAAAATGGAGATGTGCGGTGGGCGGCGGCAGAGGCTCTCGGAAATATCAATTCGGAAACAGCCGTGCAACCGCTAATCAACGCACTGAATG
>JAENYU010000030.1:3551-44205 GCA_016841625.1 Methanobacteriota archaeon | reverse complement strand
CGGGGAAGAGCCTGTGGATTCGTGGAGGTTGCTCCGGAATGTGAAGCAGGAAGCCTCTTCCTCGCTTTCATCAGAAAGCAGGTGGGGGTAGTTCACTTCAACTATCTCGTTAATCTCAAAATCGCATTAACTTCAGACACCTCTTTGCCTCAGCGTTCACATTTAAACAAAATTCAACATTCAGATGAATTTTCGTGTCCTAAAATTTCAACCGGTACGCAGTAGCAATAATTATAACTTGAAACTCTCTGCTCGCAGGAAGCCTGAAGCCATTTTCAGGTGCCTTTCACACTCACTCATTTCTCCATTCCCACTATCTCAAAATATCACACGCTTCCAAAGAAACAAAAAGCCAACATCTGACATCATACACTTCCCCACAAACGCAAAGAATATAAAATGCCACAAAATTATCATCAAAACCTCCTGAGTATCAATCCCGTAACAATGTTTAATAAATAAGGAAAAATACTTGTGAAAACATTCTTTTAATTGGGAGAGAGAATAGCGCAAGCAAACCGGATGTACCGGTGAAATAAGAATATGGGGGGAGATTAAGGAGTCCAAAGTGGTATGGGGGTATTGCATTGGGCAATTCCAACCTCCCTTCATCTGCCATCCTTCTGTTGTCGTGGCCCCCTTTTTCTTGATGGTATCGCTTTCGTTTTTCTTTTCTTTTCTTTTCTTTTCTTTTCTTTTTCTTCGTCATTTTAGAGCAAGCTTCAGAACCGGCAGGGAAAGCTTAAAAAGCTTAAAAAGCTCAGAAAGCTCCAGTGAAGTTCCTGCATTCAAACTCGTTTCTCTTATTTTTCCATCGCCTTAGCCCTCATGTCCCCGGGAAGTTTCTCAATCGCGTACCTGAGTGATGTCCGGGGCATCTCTTTCTTGTTTTTCATCACGTATTCAAAGACTTCCTGCCTGTGGGCTTTGCTCGCCTCTTTGAGCATCCAGCCGTAGCCCTTCCGGACCAGGTCGTCCTCGTCCTGTAGCAGGCTGTCGGAGATCTCAAAAATGTCTTCCAGGAACCTGCCTCTCCGGGCAGGCAGAACCAGGGTCACGGCAGCAGCGCGCCTGAGCCACCTGTTCTCCGACTTTGTCCAGGTTTTGAGCCGCTCGATACAGCCGGGGAACTGATCGATAAGAGAGCCTACGGCATGGTTGCAGAGGGTATCGCATTTCGCCCAGTTGTTGACGTAGTTTTCAATCCAGCTTTCAAAAACCTGCAAATCCCCCTCATCATAATCCTTTCTTACCCGGTACGCCCACTGAAATGCGATAAAAGCCTCTTCGCAGTAGTCCGACTTCAGAAGCTCTTCACACAGAGAAAAGATCTCTCTTTTTTCTTTCTGTTCGATTTCTGCAAAATAGTTCTTTGCAAGCTTTCCCACAATGGAACTCTTCACTCCGTAGCATTTCACCTCTTCCTTAAAAAAACGCTGATAATTGTTTTTCGTTTTTTCGTCCACGTTTTGCACTAAATCCCCTTTGATACTGCTGATAATATTGCCGGTCACGTTTTAGTAATTATTTAAGATGTTAAATATACTTTATTCAACGTTTTATTTAACGGCACCACTTGCAGAATCACAATCATCGGACCTAAATACCTGCACGCCCCCTTCACAACCCACAGCAGAATCCACAGACAGAACCCACTGACAGAACCCACAACAGAATCCACTGCAGAATCCACAGACACAACCCACTGACAGAAGCCACAGGCATCAATTTTCTCTAATCTTTTCTAATCTTCTCTTTCTGCCTTCCCTGCTCGTCTCTTTTAAAAAAATACAAAATAATTTATAATTGAGTCAGAGTACAATAGTTCATAATTAAAAAAATTGAATTTGTGAGCATGACAGAGTTAAACTCGCCAAAAAGGAAAGCCAGGGAATAAACGACGAGGAAAAGTTAAGAGGAAAAATAGAGAGGAGAAGGTAAAAATGGGATGGAAAGACGTTGCATTAGGGGTCGCGACCTGCGGCCTTTATAATATAGGAAAGGCAGCCTACCAGGGAGGGAATGCTGCAGAAGATATGGGAAAAGCCGCGGAACAGGCGGGAACGGCTATTGCGGTTATCGGCTCGACTATCGAGGCGCTTGGCGAGCAGCTTTCCTTGCTTCTGGAAGAGACCGAGGAACTGATAACGATCAAGAGGATGAGCCCGCGGGACGAGGACGAGCTCTGGGATGAGGAAAAGGAGAGGCTGGCCGACCTCAGGGAAGAAAAGGAAAAGATCGAAGCCAAACTCAAAGAGTTTGGGGTGGACAACCCGGAAAAGGTCGACTTCGACTTCTGGGACATGCTAACGGATTGGTCGAACACGTTTGAGACCTTCCAGCTGCTGGCAAGGCTTACGGCAGTCAACAGCGAAATTACGGGGATTCTCTACCAGGAACCGGGGGTGCTGACCGAAGGCATCTACTGCGCAAAAGAGGTGCTCGAACGCTTCAATACCCTGGAGCAGCCCAAGATCGAGGACATCCTGGACTCCATGGACGACAACCTGGAGGTCAGCGAAGAAGTCCTGCAGGAGGTAAAAAAGCTCTTTGTCACGAAAAAGAAAGTGCCACTCCTGGATATCGAGCTCTCCCCCAGCATAAAAGACAAACTCGGGAAGCTGGAACTTGACAAAAAGTACTACGAAGGCCTGCTGGGCAGGAAAGAAAAACTTGCCCTCCAGTTCGCCGGGGCAATGGAAAAAATCCCTGAAAATAAATTTGATATCAGTAGCAGCGGGATAAAACTGATGGGGGCAGGTCTGCAAATTCCGGGAATTGAGGGAATCCCTGAAATCGAGGGAATCCCTGAAATCGAGACAATTCCTGAAATCGAGACAATTCCTGAAATCACGGAAAAACCGGGAACCGTGGAAATCCCGGGAATCGTTAAAGACACTGAAAAGTTTCCGGACATCATAGGCAGTTCAAAGGTTTCGGAACTTTCAGGAAAAAGCCCGGATGAAATCGTAAATGCTGCAAAGCTCCTGAAAGAAACCGCGTCAATGAAACTTGCGAGCAGCGAGGCAGGAAAAGGAATCGCTGGAAAAGTAATTGCAAAAGATGTGGAAATACCGGCTTTAGAAGGAGAGCCGGAACTGAGAAATGCAGTTGTAGAACCCACTTTTGCAGGAATTAAACCGGAAATCCTGGAGAGCCTGAAATTCTCGCTTGCCGGGAACGTGAATGCTTCGGTGGGGATCAGGCAGCCCCAGGCTGCAAGGATCTCGGCAAGTATGAACACGAAATTTGACGGGTTCCAGAAAAATTACGAGTTCCTTAAAGCCCAGACCACTTTTTACGAACGTCAACTCTCCAAAATTGACCGCAGTTTCGAGCTCCTGAACTACAGGTGGGAAGATGAACCTGGGATAATCCCGCAGACCCTTGAGGAAGTTAACGGCGTGCTTGAACACCTGCACACCGAAGAACAGCCCAGGATCGATGCGGTACTTGACACCCTGAACGCAAACCTTGAAGGGTCAAAAGTAGCCATCTCAACTCTGAAAGAAAACCTGGAGGGGTCAAAAGAGGTCATTTCAACCCTGAAAGAAAACCTGGAGGAATCCAAAGAAGCCATCTCAAAGGTGAACGCCTCCCTGGATTCCCTGCAGGGCAGCCTCTCCTTCTTCGAGAAAAACTCAGGCATGATAAAGACTGGTGCGCTCGTGCTGGGAGGGCTTGTGGTGCTTAACCTCTTCTTCGGGCTGATCGTGCTGTTCAGGGCAGCTCTGGGGATTTGAAAAAGTCCCCCTTCTTTTTTGTTTTCAAGAGGAAGTACTCCGGAACTCTCTGCCCTTATCCGGGCCCAGGGCGCTTGAGGTGAAGCTTCCCGGAGGACACGGCCCCTTTCTTCAAAGAGCCTTTTTTACGTTGTTTCTGGTAGCTATTTCAAACCCAGCCCATGGCCTGGATGAGACTGTTCCCATACCAGACGACCATAATATTGTTTAAGGTGGCCATGATCCCTAAAAATTCGATAGCGTGCTTGGTGAAGACCCATTTGGCGGGAAATAACTTGATTAAGGGAAAGATAAGGAAAAGGCCAAGGATCAAGACTATTTTCAGGAGCAGGAGTGAAAAAATCCCGTAGTGTTCCAGCATTAGCGCAGGAAGCGGGTTGAATTCTTCACCGTAGGGCAGGGCATACCAGGTGGAAGCCCAATCCCCTATTATGTAGAAAACAATGATAAATCTGATCTCGTGTACGAAAGAATAGAATGAAACTCTCGAATAGTTAAATTTCAACGGACTCCCCCCGGATAAATTCTCCGTTTTAAGCTTAATATGATTTTATTTTAGCAGATTATATACTTGCCGGAAACAAAAATATTGAATAAAAATTTTCCTTAATTGAAACATTTCCATGAATTTGCAAGTTTTCCTGAAATATTTCAGGCCCTTTTAGAAAAGTATAAGAGGAAAAGTTCCAACGGGAGAAAGTGGGTAAGTAGCAATCAAAAAATGGTAAAAAGCAACTTGAAAAGGGCAAAATAGGAACGAGACGAAAAAGCGCAAAATGGGAAGAAACAAAAAAAGCGCAAAATTAGCAGGAATGAGAAAAGGAAGACAAAAAATGTCCCAATTTTTCAAAAAGGTTGGTATCAATGACTGAAAACGGATCCGAAAATCCCCGGAAAACTTCTAAAAACCCGGCGGTAAGCTTCAGAAACCCAGGGGAAAACCCCGAACCTCGTCTGAATGCCGAACCTCGTCTGAGCGCCGAACCTCGTCTGAGCGCCGAACCTCGTCTGAGCGCCGAACCTTGTCTGAACGCCGAGCTCCTTCTGGAACTCAGGAATGTCACGGTTGTCCGGGGAGGGAAAAAGATCCTGGACTCGGTATCCCTCTCGGTGGAGTTGGGTGAGCATGTGGCGATCATAGGGCCAAACGGCTCTGGCAAATCCTCCCTTATCAAGACTTTCACAAAGGAATACCACCCCCTGGCTGGGGTAGAGGACACTGCCCTGAAAATTATGGGCAGGAATACCTGGCACGTTTTTGAGCTCAGGAAGATGCTTGGAATCGTCTCGGGAGACCTCCAGCAGACCTGCTGCCGCCCTATCAGGGTGCTGGAAGTCGTGCTTTCGGGATTTTTCAGTAGCATAGGGATCTATTACAACCACAGGGTCACTCCGGAGATGGAAGCCAGGGCAAGGGAAGTTCTCGACTTCCTTGGGGTTGCCCGGCTGGCAGACAGGCTGATGAGCGAAATATCCACGGGTGAAGCCAGGAGGGTGCTGATCGCAAGGGCGCTTGTCCACGACCCGCAGGTCCTTATCCTGGACGAACCCGCAAACAGCCTGGATTTAAAAGCCCTCCACACCTTCCGCGAGACTGTCCGGAAAATTGCCCACTCGGGAAAGAGCATTGTCCTCGTTACCCATGACCTCCAGGACGTCATTCCCGAAATCAGCCGTGTGATCCTTATCAGGGACGGACAGGTCTTCAGGGACGGCAAAAAAGAAGAAATCCTGACCGACTCCAACCTCTCGGAACTTTTCTCCCTTCCCGTAAAGGTCCTGGAAAAAGAGGGGTACTATCAGGCCTGGAGCTGATTTCAAAGTTGGAAAAAACTGAATAGGTTATGGAAGAATCGGGTGCCCAGGAGAATAACCATAAAGTTTTCCACCGAAACAACTAAACCTATCCCTGCAACCGTTTTCCGGGTAAAATTCCAGAGCCAGGGAAAATTCCTGATTACCAGGTAAGACCTGAACAACAAAACCATGAACAGGAATTTGAGAAGCAGGATATAGAAAATCCCGTATTTTTCTATTACAATGGCAGGCAGGATGTTTCCTTCAAAGCCGTATTCAAGGGCGTACAACGTAGTCAGCCAGTCCCCAAGGACATAAAATAAAATAACGTAGCGTACATCATACAAAAATGACGCGAGCTCTTCCTTCCGCAGATAATCTAACATACACCATACCCCACTCCTTTAATTCAACAGACGCTCCCGGAAAAGCACTCCCCAGTGCCGGACAGCCTGTACTGAGATAACGATCTTCAGAAACTTCGTTATATTCAGTTTATCTTGCCTATTTTGATGCAGCCAGCTACACAGTACGTACTGACAGACAAAATTCATACCTTCAAATTTTCCCCACTCAGCCAGATTATTCTCCAATAAACTGACTCTTCTCAATTAAACTGACTCAGGAAAGTCTCCTACCTGAACCAGACACTTGTTAATATTTTAGTATGTTATGGTACTTAATACTTTTCATATATGATAATCATCTGTGAATTGCCCCTCCCTAAAAGACCTTCTCTTTTTTGCCAAGTAATTTTCTTTTTTGAATAAAAATCCGATAATATATTATTTATTCAATAAACCCCATACATCTGCATAGGTCCTATAATTATCAAAAGTTCCAGATTACCCCGGGAAAATATTGCCGATATTCGTATGAAAAATTCCATGGATTTGCGACAAATTCTCTATGGATTTGCTATTTATTTGAGGCGTATTTGCTGCGGATTCTGGACTTATTTGCCTTTCCAGGCAGGTTTCCCGGAAAAAATGGAAGTGATTCTTCATGTCGGTTATGACCATTATAGGGTGCAGGATGTTCGAAGATGAAATAGTGCACCTCATAGAAAACGACCCTGAACTCGAAGAAGTGATAGTTGTTGAAAACGAGGACTGTGAAGGGCTCAGGGCAAAGTTGGCGGATATGGGGATTCCTCATAGGCTGCTCCCCTTTGAAGAAATCCCTGAAAAATCTTCCCGTGAAGGGAAAAACGATTCCAGTCCTGACAGGTTCACCCTGATCGTGTACATGCTCGAGCTTGCCCTGCATGCAATTCCCGAAAACCTGAAGAACACCGTTTATTCGAAGGTTGAGAGTGTGGTCTCCTGCTCGGACGGCATCCTCCTTTTTTACGGGCTCTGCGGGAACGTGCTCGGAAAAATCGAGACAGACTTCGAGGCGCTCGACTGTCCTGTCAGTATCCTGAAAGAAGAGGACGGGGAGATAGTGGATGACTGCATCGGAGCCGTGCTTGGAGGCAGGAAGCAGTACCTTGAAGTCCTGAAAAGCTGCAAGGGAGTCGGCACTTTCTTCCTTACCCCCATGTGGGCCGCAAACTGGAGGGAGATGATAAGGTCCGCAGGCCTGAGCCAGAACCCTGACGACATAGAGATGTCAAAATTCGTCTTTGATTATGCCGGATACAAAAGGCTTGCAAAGGTAAACACCGGCCTTCCCTACGAGAAGAACTTCGAAGCCTGTGTCCGGGAATTTGCGCGGCTTTTTGAGTTTGAAGTGACAGAACTTGAAGCCACATTAAACCTTGTTGAGAACTGTTATAAAAAAGCAAAAATCGAAACTTGCGAAGGCCTGAAATGAAAAACGTGGAAAGATTCCAGAGCCTTTTGCCCGGGCTAAGGACATTGAAAAAGATCAGGACAAAATAAAAAATATGGGGGGGTTGGGTTGTATACATGTGTTTACCAACCTTTTTACATGTGATTAACAGCTTTTTTGCTGATACTTTCTATTTTGAGGATACATTTTTATATCCGAAGATAAATTAAAAGAGGGAAATTAAAATCTTAAAATTGAAAAACCTGGGGGATTCAGGTTTGGGGAACAATTTCGTAATAATTGCCGGGGAAGAAGCAGGCCCGAAATCAAATAAAATGGGCGGGATCTGGAATGTCATAAACGCAGAAGCGCATACTCTTGCATCCCTTTTTGATTCCGGGGCATTGAAAGAAGAGGAAAAATCTCAGATCCTGATTGCAGGTCCCTATTACGGACATCGGGGTGCGGACTGGAACAGGGGGCTTAACAGGATCACGGATATGGGGGGGCTTAAAAGCCTCAGCATTGACGGAAAGCTCCTGGAAAGCCTCAAGACCCTTGAAAATGCAGGAATCAAAGTTTTTACGGGGGAAAAACAGGTAGGAAAAACAAAGCTTGCTTACCTGCAGTTTCAAACCGACAACTTCGGAAGAATCCGAAAGATACACAAAAAGCAGGAGATGACACTCGAAAATAAGGTCAAAGCCGAGGCATTTGAACTTATCGGCCTGGATTCCATGAAGTATGAAAGTATGGGAAACGGAGCCGAATATACCCATTACCTTAACCTCTCTTATGCGATTTCCGAGCTTGTCCGAACCCTGGTAATCCCGGGGACTAAAACAGGAAAGGAAGGGGCAGAAGAGGAAGAAGGAGAAGAAGAAAAAAGATTGGAAGCCTGGAAAGCTGTCTCCATTGAACATGCCCTTCCCTGCCCCCGGGTGTCCCTGCACTGCCACGAGTTCGGGACCTTTTACGCACCCGCCCGGCTGAAGAAGCTGGGAATTCCGGTCAGTACCATAGCCACCCTGCATGCAACCCTTCCCGGAAGGACCGCCGGGCACAACTCGATTCAAAAGATCAGGGGGAACGACAGTACCTGGTCCCCGGGAGTCCCCGAAAACCTCGCTGCCCTGGAAGTCCTTGCGGCATATGCCGATACGGTTACTTCGGTTGGGGAGTCCACACGGCAGGAAGCAAAGCTCTTTTACGGGATAGAAGGGATCGTTGTCCGGAACGGGATCAGTATCGATACCGATAAAATCGACTGGGACAGGAAAGAGCGCTGCCTTGGGGAAATCCAGAACTTCCTCTCCGAAAAGCTGTACAGGCACTACGTAGGCGAACGGATAGAACCGGAAAAGTTCATCCCTATTTTCACCATATCCCGCGTCGAGATCGAGAATAAGGGTTACCCTGACCTGCTTGATTCCCTTCTGGCCCTGGAACACATCATAAAAAACAGTATCCTGGAAGGGCATATGGAGGAAGGAATAAAGGTTATCTGTTTCCTTGTCACGGCCGAAGGCCCGAAAACAAACCTTCCTGAGGGTTTCCCGATTCACATTTCAAAAGAAATCCTCATGGGAAACGAGCTCAAGATCCAGCAAATGATTGAGGAAAGGGAACTTTCTTGCTCCGGGCTGGTGCAGGGAAAGCGCTCGGTGGCAGCGGTCCTATACCCCCAGATTATCTCAGCCGATGACGGAGGGCTCTGCATGGAAGTTGAGGATTTCATGGCAGGCTGCTGTGCAGGAATCTTTCCCTCCCGCTACGACCCCTTCCTCCTCACGGGCCTGGAAGCCGGGAGAGAGGCGACCCCAAGCGTGGTCAGCCGGGTCTGCGGCTTCAGCGACGCCGTGAAGACCAATGAGTCTCTGATAGAGGGCCTGGGTGGGGTAATAGTGGTCGATAACATAGACCTTTCCTACTATGAGGCGGTCCTGGACTACGCCCTTGCAGCGAGTTATTTTATCCGCAACTTCGTGGATGACAGGGTGAAATATAAACTGCTCTGCAGGGAAGCCTTCCTCCTTGCAAAGGATATGGGCTGGGAAAAGCCAACTGAACACTACTACGAACTGATAAGTGGGGCGCAGTTCTGCAGGGAAAAATGAAGCGGGACCAGGAAAAAGTAATGTTCGTTAGAAGTTATGCTCGTTAGAAGTTATGCTCGGAAAAAGGCTAAAAATAGATGAAAAAAAGCTTCAAAAGGCCGAATAAAACCGAAAAAAACTAAAAAAACTACCGCGAGGAATTTCCAGAAATGTCAGAAATCAGAAAACATTACTTCCTACCCGAATACTGCATTATCGCCGAGGAGAGGGGTAAAAGACCTTCTGACTTTACAGATGAAGCCGGAGATATGGAGAAAATGGGACAAAGATCCAAACCTGAAAACTGTGTTTTTTGCGCGGGTTCCGAGGAAAAAACCCCCCCTGCAGGAGCGGTCTATAAAGAGGGGAGAATTTTTGCGGACACTAAAGAAAAAAGAGTCATCAACTGGGACTTTCGATGTTTCCAAAATCTCTACCCTGCCCTTTCTCCAATCCCCGCCTTTTCAGAACTTTCAGGAGCAGGAGAGAATGCAAAACCGGGTTTTGGTTTTCACGAGGTGATTGTGGAGTCCCCTGTGCACGGGAAGAAACTGGGCGATTTTTCAGCCCCCGAGCTTTCAGAGCTCATGCAGGTCTACAGGGACCGGATCTGTCACTACCGTGCCCATGAGAACATCCGCTATGTCTCCCTTTTCAAAAATTCAGGCGAAGCTGCAGGGGCATCCCTTGACCATCCTCACAGCCAGCTGCTGGCCCTGCCTCTACTCCCGCCTCTCCTGGAAACGGAATTGCAGACAATAGGAAAAGAAGATAAATGTCCCTACTGCGCCCTCCTCGAAAAAGAAAAGGAATCTTCACGCCTTATCCGCGAAAACAGCGAGTGCATGGCTTTTGCTCCCTACTGTTCAAAAAGTCCTTTTGAAGTCTGGATCCTCCCGAAAAAGCATGTAAGCTATCTGGGAGACTGCAGCAAGGAAATTCTCTCGGGGCTCGGGGAAATGGTCGGATACGTCCTCGACTCCTATGGAAAGGTTCTCAGGAACCCGGCCTACAATTATATGTTTTACCAGCTCTTCGATGCCCCGGAATATCACCTGAACCTGCGGCTTCTCCCAAGAATCTCCCTTGTTGCCGGTTTCGAGCTGAACACCGGGATTTATATCAACACCGTATCCCCGGAGAGGGCAGCCTCCTACCTGAGAGGAGACAGGTCTCCAGAAGAGTGAACTCCTGGTAGATAGAGAATTAATAGAGAATAAAACAGGACAAAAAAAGATTAGTCAGATTCCAGGAGAATATGGTAGGAAAGATCCGGAAAAGGCAGGACAATAGGAAAGAAAAAAGGGTAGAGGAAAAGTGGAGATCGAAAAGAGGGGACAAATGAAAAAAGTCTGTAAGTTATTCCCCTTCAATAAACATATTAAAAAATTTTGTAGATATATTTATCTACAATCAAAAGGAAATGAAGTTGAGGGTTTATTAGGGGTTTATGGCTTGCACATTTGCTGTGAAGCCAGCGTGCACATTATCAGCGTTTTTCGAATAGGACTACCCTAACTGGCATCCATTTCGGCTCACACTACCAGATAAAATCGGATGCTGCAGAGAAAGACTCTCTCGAATGGAATTCAAAGCTGAGTAAATTCAAAGCTAAGCAAATTCAATATTAAACAAAAAAACTACTAACCGGATTTGACAATCGGAAGAGTATGAGATGAAAAAGCTTCAAATCGGAATGTTTACGTGGGAAAGTTTATATTCAATAAGAGTCGGGGGAATTGCACCCCATGTCTCCGAACTTTCAGAAGCGATCGCAGGAGCGGGGCACGAGGTTCATTTATTCACCCGTGGCCATGAAAACAATGATGAAGATATCAAGGGGGTTCATTATCACAGGGTAGCCTGCGACCAGTGCGGAAGTATCATAGAACAGATGGACCGGATGTGCGACGCTATGTACTGCAGGTTCCTGGAAGTGCGGGAAGGGGCAGGGGATTTTGACATCCTGCACGGTCACGATTGGCACCCGGTCAATGTTCTTTGCAGGATCAAGGCCCAGTTCGAGATTCCCTTCGTGCTCACTTTCCACAGCACGGAATGGGGACGCAACGGAAATCGTCATGGGGGCTGGTGGGAGGCAAAAGAAATCTCACACAGGGAATGGCTCGGGGGATATGAATGCGCTGAAGTAATCGCGACCTCGACAATACTGAGAAAAGAAATCCAGCATATCTACAAAATTCCCGATTACAAAATCTCGGAAATCCCGAACGGCATCTACGTAGGAAAGATCGGGAAAGATGTTGACAGGGGAAAGGTTAAACAGAATTACGGAATCCACCCCTTCCTCCCTGTGGTGCTGTTCACGGGCAGGATGAGCTACCAGAAAGGACCGGACATACTCGTGGAAGCTGCAGCCAGGGTCCTGAAAAAGAGGGACGCCGGTTTCGTGCTCATAGGAGAAGGGGATATGCGCTCCAAGTGTGAAAACAGGGCACACGAACTCGGGATCAATGACTCCTGTCACTTCCTTGGATATGCTCCGGATAGCACGGTGAGGGACTGGTATAATGCCTGTGACCTTGTCTGTGTCCCGAGCAGGAACGAACCCTTCGGAATCGTTGTGCTCGAAGCCTGGGATGCGAAGAAACCCGTCGTTGCGAGTGAGGCAGTAGCACTTGTGGATAACTTCAGTACAGGGGTCGTTGCCTACAAAAACCCGAAATCCATTGCCTGGTGTCTCAATTACGTGCTTGAGGGGCTCGAAAGCAATAAAATGGGCGAGAAAGGATACTCCCTTCTCAAGAAAAGGTATAACTGGAAAAATATTGCAGAGGAAACCATCCGGGCGTATGAGAAAGTTACTGAGGGTAAGTAAAAGTGCCCGGTAATATCCTGAAAATTGGGAGAAGTACCCCTGGAAATTAGGAAAGTGTCCTGAAAAACAGGCAAGGAAAGCTGTAGCTGTAGGATCAAGCCGGCAAAAAATATATGCAGAGCTTATGCATCCTTAAAGCCCCGCTTTCCGTAAAAAGGGAATTATAAAAAAAGCTTCAGAGGGCCGTGTCCTCATCATCTTCGTCGAATTCTTTGTAACTGTCACTTCCAACCATTGCGGCAGCTATGGAGTCGATCCCGTCGAGCCATTCTGCTACTATGCCGTAGGGAAGCTCGGCCATCATTTCATCGGGCAGGTTTTCTCCTTTGAGCACGAAAGCTCCGCACTGGGCTGTATAATCAAGGGCCATCTCAAGATCATCATCTTCTTCGGCAACGATGGCTGCTTTTATAAGATCCTCAACGCCAGTACCTTCTTCATAGTCGCCCACGACATAGCATTCGAAGGCTGCTAGCGCCCCCATGAGAGATGTCTGAACCGAATCGATCATAAGGTCAATATCATCGGAAATAGGCTCAACCTCATTAAGCACGAGGTCCCTGATCTCCACTAGAATGTTCAGGGAGTTTTCTGCTGAGAGCATTCCGTGCTCGAAACGTGCGGTTACCTTGAGACAAGCAAGGATGACATCATCAACCATATTCACGAATACAGCGCTTTCCTTCCCGGACTCGTCTTCCGATTCCTTTATCTCAAATCCGCTCTCTTTTGCCCGGGCGAGCCAGTTTTCCCAGCGCTTTTGGGTATAAAATTCGTAGGGGGTCTGGTTCATTTCCTTTTCAGACACATGTAACACCGCTTCTAACCTTTTTTACTAATTAATAATCAACGTTACTATTACTAAAAGATGTTGTTAATATTACCAGGCCAGCTTTACCTTTTTCAGGGAATAACCGGCATCGCAAGCCGAATCAAGGCTTTCCATTACCTCGACAATCTTGCACTTGTCCCCTCTCATGAGCCCTTCCGGATGGCAGGTTTCGTACTCGCTGCAGTCCTTCTTGCCGCACTTTGGGGACTCATACATAATCTTTGCCCCGTCAACTGCTTTTCTGGACTCTACGGTAGCTTCAATCGGAGCTCGGATAACATCTACCGCCAGCACACCGCTGTCATGCAGGAAACATTCGTGGATTTCGTTGTTCCTGATTTTTTCAACCCTGTACCTGCGCCCGCGCTCAAGGTTCAGGCAGGTATTTTTCACCCGGCATCTATTGCACTCCGGCATCTCACCTTTGAATATGAATTCCAGCCCATCCCTTGCAAGCCGTGATCCGATGAGTGTTATTTTGATATCGCTTTCAGTCATTATTTATCTCCTCTCGATTATTTTCGGGCCTGTATCCCGTTTTCTTCTGGTGATTAATTATTGGAATTGGGTGTTACCCGTAATTATCGGAATTAAGTGTTACCCAGATTATTATCAGGATTGCTTATTAATTGATCAGATTATTTATTACCCTGATCATGGTTATCCGAACAGCTAATTGCCCTGTAAAGCTGCTATGAATTCAATTGGCCTTGAAATACACTCAGATAAATCTTAATTAAATCTTTTAAATCATTTCTGATTGCGGGACCTGAATTTATCTGGAAATGGCAACTTATCTCTTATTATTTATTTCAGGCTTCCCCAATTTAAAGTTCAGGGGTTCAACTTCTTAAGGTCTTGACTTCTTACAATTTATAACCTTTGTACCCTTAACTTCTTTAAATTTATGGTATTTTGGGCCTTAACTTCTTTCAATCTATAACCCCTGTTATCTTCGCAACTTTCCTGGCTGCAGAGGGGGTTAACCCACCCCCCAGGATGGTGTAGCGTTCAGGGCGGATGCTGTGTGCATGTAACAGGGCTTCAATTATATATTTATCTTCTATGCCCAGCTCTTTTGCGGTGGTAGGAGCCCCGATTTTCTTCAGGGCCCCCCTGATCTGCTGCCAGTCCCCGCCGTGCAGGTACATCATCATGATTGTCCCTACCCCACACTGTTCCCCATGAAGAGCCGGTTTTGGGGCAAGCTGGTCAAGGGCGTGGCTGAACATATGTTCGGAACCCGAAGCCGGTCTGGAAGAGCCTGAGATGCTCATGGCAACCCCGTTCGAGACCAGGGCCTTGACCACGAGCCGGGCTGAATTTTCATGATCAGGCTTGATGGAGTCGGCGGATTCTATGATTACCCGCGCCGCCATGCGGGAAAGGGCTGCCGCATATTCCCCGAAGTATTCGTTCCTGAGCCTGCTGGCAAGTTCCCAGTCCAGCACAGCCGTATAGTTGGAGATTATATCCCCGCAGCCAGCCGCAAGGAAACGGAAGGGGGCAGCCGAGATGATCTCGGTGTCCGCAACGACGGCCATAGGGGCTTGCGCCTGCACCGATGCCTTTTTCCCGTTATCGATGATAGACGCCCTGGACGAAACGATTCCGTCATGGGAAGCAGAAGTCGGCACGCTGAAGAAAGGGAGTTCCAGCCGTGTAGAGGCAAGTTTTGCAATGTCAATCGCCCTCCCGCTCCCGACTCCAAGAAGGTAGCTAGAATCGGTCTCGAGGGCTCTTTCCATTACCTGCTCGACTTCCTCAATGGTGGCTTTGCTTGTCAGGACCATTTCCACACTGCTGCCCGCCGCTTCCAGGCAGTCCCGGACCCTCTTGCCCGCCACTTCCCGGGTGGTACTGCCGGTTACGATCAGCGCATTTCCTTTCAGCTTCAGGTCCCTGCAAACGTCTCCAACCTGGTCCAGGACACCATGCCCTACCAACACATCCCTGGGAAGCTGCATCCATTTCACGCTGTTTTTGCTTTCGGTCAATTTCACACCCGTGCTAATTTTTAATCGTGATAAAGGTATATGTGATGAGATATAATGTGCAACCCTGATGCTGAAACCTTTCAAGGGATATTTTCAGTTCAAATCCGGGCCGACAATCCATAAGTTTTTCAACGTATTCATAATGTCCGGTATATCATAACATGTGTGAATTTGATTCATTAACTTAAGTGCCATAGCAATTTAGTTGACAGATTATCCATTTACTGGAGATTACATATAAGTGTTAAATAAAACATTAAATAGCTGTATAATTTATACATATAAAATATAAAAGTATAATTATGTATTTCGTATGTGCATTCAAGGATCAAACATACTTGAAGGACACAAGAACGACTGAATTTTAATGGACGGCTACAGGCAGTCCTGTGTCACCCCAAATCCTCAATTCAATATATAAGTTCTGAGTTTGTACAACAGTAAGTATTCAGTTATATTAGGATATTGCCATTTTGAACGGTATCATATATAAGACGCTTCAAATGAGACTAAATATTGGATATTCCCACATTGAATAGTATCGGATATTGCCGCTTTGAAAGAGTGATATAATGAGCTCCCTTTTTGATACAATTTCGCAGTTTATAAACACCTATTACCTCAACCCCATCCGGACTGACGCGGGATATAACCCGGTCAACACCTTCACCTGGGCGATAGTGCTGGGGATCTGTATATTTGGGGTCTTCAGGCTTCTGGAAAAACTGAATGTGAAGGTAAACTCCCGATTTATCCTTTCGGTCATCCCCTTCGTGCTTGCAGGCTCATCCCTTCGCGTGCTGGAAGATTCCCCTGCAGGAATCATAAACCCGCCTTTCAGCTACCTGCTCATAACTCCTAACATCTACTTCCTGGTCTTTGCAGTAACCGTATTCTGCCTCTGGCTGACCATCAGGCTGCAGAAGGCAGGGCTTGTGCGGGACTTCTACTCCGCTTTTGCAGGTTTAGGGCTCATCTGGTTTTTCATAAACCTGGCCATTCTCCTGTATCTAGAAGATGTGGTGGCTGCTTACGTGCCCATCTTCGTGCTCGTGGCTGGAACGGGACTGACTTACATCTTTTACAGGTTTGCCAGCTATTTCAAATCCGAAATCTTCACCAATCCCCTGAACCTTTCCATCCTCCAGGTCCACCTGATGGACGCTTCTTCCACTTACATAGGGGTGGATAAACTGGGGTACTTTGAGAAACATGTACTGCCTTACTATCTCATCGAACTTACGGGCACCGCATTGGTTATGTATCCATTGAAACTTATTATCTTTATAGGGGTACTCTATGTGCTTGATACCCAGTTTGAAAACGACGAAGAGTCTCTGAACCTGAAGATGCTCATCAAAATGGTGATCCTGATACTGGGCCTTTCCCCGGCCACCCGGAACACGCTCCGGATGATGCTGGGTATCTGAAAGGAATATAATAGAGTAGAAAGAAAAGTTGAAGAAAAGTTGAAGAAAAGTTGAAGAAAAGTAGAAAAATAGAGTTTTGCAGTGCATGGAAATGCAAGCAGATCATGGAAATGCAAGCAAATTATACCAGAGGGAGGGTTTTTTTGGGTATGAATATGGGGAGAGGGGAAGAGTACAATCCAGATGCGGATGCTGGTCCGCAGGATAATACGGAAAAGGAAGAAAAACCAGAAGTTCCCGCAGAGGAGTCGGAAAGAGAGATAAGGGTAGACCGGGGGGCAGAGGAAGGGAACGTAGAATTGGAAAAGACTGTATCCTCCGCTTCCGAAGAGGAAGCAGGTTTCTACACCGGCTCTACCGCAGGTTCCACCACTGGTTCCGGATTCAGTTCCGACTTCAGTTCCAGCCCTGGTTCCGGAACCGGTACGCCCGAAAGGGATCTCTCCGGCAGGAAAGGCTTTTTCAACTACGTCAATTTTATCGGACCTTACGTCCTGATCATTACCTTCGTGTTTTTTGCATCCGCTTTTGCAGGGTATGCCTATTCTGCAAGCTTCCCTGAAATATCCGAGAGGGTCATGGAGGAATTCGCAGCCCAGTTCGGAGGAATTCTGGGCTTACAACCCCTCCTGATCATGCTGATCATCTTTCTGAACAATGCCTTCGTAAGCCTGCTCTTCCTTGTCATGGGGCTCCTCCTGGGAATACTTCCTGTCCTTTTCGTAGCCTTCAACGGTTATGTGGTAGGCGTACTCTCCCAAATGGTGGCTGAAGAACAGGGCATGCTTTTTATCCTCCTGGCTCTCGTCCCCCACGGGATCATTGAACTGCCCATGGTCTTTCTGGCAGCGGGAATCGGGCTTCGCCTGGGCCACCAGGTCCTGGCAGCTCTCCTGGGCAGACCCACGGAAATAAAAAAGGAATTCAAGGACGGGATAAGGTTTTACTTCCGCTGGATCGTGCCCCTCCTTTTCGTTGCCGCGGTAATTGAAACGTTTATAACACCCCTGTTTCTGGGAATTATTTGAAAAAGCCCTCTGAAAACCCTTTTTTGAAAAGCCGTAGGCGGCAGGCAAAAAAAGTAAAAAGGACGAAGAAACGCAAAATTCACCTGGCCCCCAAGTTATAAATGATTACTGTTATTAGAAAGGGTTTTAATGGGTAAAACCGTTAATGAAAAATTCATGCCCTGAATGATGCAGGATATTCGTGGATACGAACAATTCGGCAAACTTTGAGAGTTGCCGGCAAATTCCAGAATGAAATTCCCTATTACCGGCCGTTCGGCCACAACCACATGATCACCGGTCGCCTGACCACCCGTGGTTTGATCCCCGAATCGTCCATGATTTGATTACCGATCATCCGTGATTTGATTACCGAATAATCCAGGATTAGATAACCGTTCATACGAGAGTTTCATAACACGAATCATCTCCCCTATTCCGGAAAAACCGAGGGACACTATATATGATTGACAGGAAAGAAATTAAGGAAATTGTTGAAGACTATTATGCATACGCCGATCAGGTCAAGGTAGGAACCATTGCCTCCCACTCAGGCCTTGACATCTGTGACGGAGCCGCCGAAGAGGACTTCAAGACCTTCGCCGTCTGCCAGGCAGGCAGGGAGAAGACCTACACTGAGTACTTCAAAGCCCAGAGAGACCCCTACGGGAAAATCACCAGGGGCATTGTGGACGAAGCCGTTATTTTCAATAAGTTCAATGAAATCCTCCTGCCTGAAAACCAGCAGAAACTGGTTGACAACCGTGTGCTCTTTGTCCCGAACCGTTCTTTCACCTCCTACTGCAGCATCGACGAGATCGAAGAGAATTTCAGGGTCCCTCTTGTAGGAAGCCGGAATCTGCTTCGCAGTGAGGAGCGCAGCGAGCAGCAGAGCTACTACTGGATCCTGGAAAAGGCAGGGCTTCCTTTCCCGGAAAAAATCGAAAACCCGGAAGATATCGATGAGCTGGTCATGGTCAAGCTTCCCCACGCAGTAAAGAAACTGGAAAGGGGCTTTTTTACGGCTTCAAGCTTCAAAGAATATCAGGAAAAGGCTGAAGCTCTCATAAAACAGGGGGTAATTACCAGGGAAGCCCTTGAAAGCGCCAGGATAGAACGCTATATCATTGGCCCTGTCTTCAATCTGGATATGTTTTACTCCCCGATCGAGCCAAAAATGAGCAAACTGGAACTCCTTGGGATTGACTGGCGCTTTGAAACCAGCCTTGACGGGCACGTCCGTCTCCCTGCTCCCCAGCAGATGGGCCTGGCCGAGCACCAGCTAACCCCGGAATACACGGTCTGCGGGCACAACTCCGCTACTCTCAGGGAATCCCTCCTGGAGCAGGTCTTCGAGATGGGGGAAAAATTCGTAAAAGCTACCCAGGAACACTATAAACCGGGAATTATAGGCCCCTTCTGCCTCCAGACCTGCGTGGACAAGGACCTGAACTTCTATATCTATGATGTCGCGCCCAGGGTCGGCGGCGGGACCAACGTGCATATGTCAGTCGGGCATTCCTACGGCAACTCCCTCTGGAGAAAGCCCATGAGCACGGGAAGACGGCTTGCCTTTGAGATCAGGCGCGCTCTAGAGCTCGAGAAACTAGACATGATCGTCACATAAGTTTATTAAGGCTTTCCGGCATTAGTAGATATGAATTGTGCAGGGACACCGTAAACTTTAAAAAGATCCCCTGAATCTGCAAGATTCATATCACAATCAAAAATTTACTCTCAAAGTTTGCCCGGAATTCCGATCGCAAAGGTCCGAAACCTTTCCGGGGGACCGGACCTGAAGAGAGGGTCTACTTTAAGATGGAATCATCGGATCGGAGAATAAAAAAAATCCGGGAAAACAACTTCAAATCCCGCTTACGAAAGAGGTTTCGGAAAAGAAATCTCAGTGAAGGAAATTTCAGAGAAAGGATTTCAGACAGGAAATTTCCAAAAACGAATTTCTGAAAAAAGATTTCGAACTATTATATCTGCCCTATATCGGATTATCGTCATTCAACTGGAGGAAATTATAACTTGAGTCAGCCCTGTGTAAATATCGGCATGGTAGGTCATGTCGATCACGGAAAAACCACACTTGTCAAAGCCTTATCAGGCGTGTGGACGGATACGCATAGTGAAGAAGTAAAGAGAGGTATTTCCATCAGGCTCGGGTATGCGGATTCCGTGTTCATGAAATGCCCGAACTGCCCGACTCCGCAGGGTTATACGGTGGAGAAGACCTGCCCGAACTGTGGAGAACAAACGGAGGATCACAGGACCGTGTCCTTTGTGGATGCTCCCGGGCACGAGACCCTGATGGCAACCATGCTTTCAGGGGCTGCGATCATGGACGGAGCGGTACTGGTAATTGCCGCAAACGAAGACTGCCCCCAACCCCAGACAAAGGAACACCTCATGGCCCTGGACATCATGGGGATGGGAAACATAGTGATCGTGCAAAACAAGATCGACCTGGTCTCAAGGGAACGGTTGATCGAACATTACCACCAGATTAAGGAATTTGTCAAGGGCACGGTCGCCGAAAATGCCCCCGTCGTCCCAATCTCAGCCCAGCAGAACACCAACGTCGATGTCCTGATCGAGGCCCTGGAAACCGGGATCCCGACTCCTGTCCACAAGATGGGCCTGCCTGCCCACATGCTGATTGCCAGGTCATTTGACATCAACAAGCCCGGGATCACCGTAGAAGAGATCCGCGGTGGGGTCATTGGAGGCACCCTGACTGAAGGGGTACTGAAAGCCGGAGACGAGCTTGAAATCAGGCCCGGGCTCAAAATCACCACCGAAGGCAGCACGAAATGGGTTCCCATTATGACAAAAGTCTCCTCCATCCATGCAGGGCCTACAAGGGTTGAAGAAGCAACTCCGGGTGGGCTGCTTGCAGTGGGAACCTTGCTGGACCCGACCCTTACCAAAGGGGACTCTCTTACAGGACAGATCGCAGGTGTGCCCGGCACCCTTCCTGAGACCCGGCACAAGTTCACCATGGAACTGCACCTGCTGGAGAGGGTCGTGGGAGTTTCAAGGGAAGAAAAAATCAACGAAATCAAGACCAGTGAACCCCTTATGCTCAATATCGGGACTGCCACGACCGTAGGAGTCGTCACCAGCGCCCGGAAAAACGAAGCCGAGGTGCTGCTCAAGCGCCCGATCTGTGCCGCGCTTGGGGCAAGGGTCGCAATCAGCAGGAGAGTCGATTCCCGCTGGCGGCTTATCGGAGTAGGTGTTATCAATAGTTGAAAGTCATAATCGATACTAATGGGCTGATGATCCCTGTCCAGTTCGGAGTTGATATCTTTGAAGAACTGGGAAGGCTGGGGTTTGACGAATACCTCGTTCCGGAAGCAGTTATATTTGAAATTGAAAAGCTCATAAGGCGGGAAAAAGGATCGGACAGGACGGCTGCAAAGATCGCAAAGTCCATGGCAGACAGGTGCAAGCGGATAGATGCCAGAGGACCTGCGGATGACGTGATCCTCGAGCTCGCCGGAGAAATGGGAGCTGCTGTCCTGACCAATGATATCGGATTGAAGCGTAGGCTGACTGCAAAAGGGATCACAGTGGCGACCCTGCGCCAGAAAAACAGGCTGGAACTGGCCTGAAAATCCACCGGGGTTTTCGGTGTCTGCGTTTCAAAGATTGTGTTTACGGGTGATATATAGATGTATAAAATGATGAGACTCGTTGATACGGTCCGCATACCTCCCACTCTGCTCGGGGAAGATGTGGTTCCTACCGTAAAAAACGCGTTAAGGGAAAAACTTGAGGGGCAGGTTGATAAGAAACTTGGCGCCCTTGTCGCAGTATGCAAGATCGACGAGATAGGTGAAGGGCATATCCTTGTTGGAGACGGGGCGGTCTACTACGACGTGACGTTTGAAGCAATCATGTTTGTCCCCGAACTTCAGGAAATCATTGAAGGAGAAGTTGTGGAAGCTGTCGGTTTCGGGGTCTTCGTAGGTATCGGGCCCATGGACGGCCTGCTCCACGTCAGCCAGATCACTGATGATTTTATTTCATATGATGCCAAAAACGCAAGGCTTGTCACCAAAGGTGGAGGCAAGTCCATTGCCGAGGGCGACCATGTAAGGAGCCGGATCGTTGCAGTAAGTATCAACGAAAGAGAACCAAAGGAAAGCAAGATCGGGCTAACCATGCGCCAGACCGCGCTTGGGAAACTGCAGTGGCTTGAAGAAGCTCGCAGAAAGAAGCAGCAAACGGAAGCTGCACCAGCAGAAGAAACTGCCTGAAGAGGAAATAACTCAGGCAGAAAAATAAGAGGATTTGATTGCCATGGCAGAAAAAGCATGTCGGCACTGCTTGAGGATTCTGGAAGGAAATTCCTGCCCCATTTGTGGGACATCTGATCTCGCAGAAGAATGGAACGGACTTGTGATTATCCTGGATCCTGAACGCTCGGAAATCGCTAAAAAGCTCGGGGTCGATATCCCGGATAAATTTGCATTGAAGGTGCGCTGATTTGAGTGTTCACATCGAACTTCCAAAGGAACTTCGCCCACTCATGAAAAAACCTCTAGGTAAACTTTACAGGGGTTCGGGCAGGGATACCATCGAAAAGTTTGCAGGGAAGCTTGAGAATCCCACAAAACTTATATCCGTAGGAGATGTTACTACCTTCCACCTGCTCGAAGCCGGGATTGTTCCGGACATCTGCATAGTGGATAACCGGACAAAAAGAAAGCCTGTCTCGGAAGACGTCTCGTCCCGGAACAAGGACGGGGATTACATCGAAGTTGCGGTGGACAACCCGGCCGGTATCATCACCGACGAGTTGATCAACTCCATTTCAGAGGCACTCACATCCGAAAAACCTCTCCGGATATTTGTCCGGGGAGAAGAAGACCTGGCAACTCTTCCCGTGATCCTTATGGCCCCCATGGGCTCTGTGGTTCTCTACGGTCAGCCCGACGAAGGGGTCGTTTTCGTAGAGGTCACGGAAAAGAAAAAGGAAGAAATAAGGATCCTGTTCGAGAAGCTCATCAGCCAGGAGCAGGACAGTGAATTACACAATATACGGAGAATATTGGATGGACATAAAGATTCTTGAAGATAAAAACAACGTACTTTTAAACAGAAGGGAACTGGATTTCACCGTGAAATATGAAGGTCCTACTCCTTCCAGAAGCGACATCAGGAATAAGCTCGCAGCAATGCTCAACGCTCCTCTCGAACTTCTGATCATCCAGAAAGTCGACACTGAATACGGAATGCAGGAAGCCAGAGGCTACGCCAAGCTCTACGCAGACGAAGCGCGCATGAAAGAGATCGAACACGAATACATCCTGAAAAGGAACCCGGCCCCGGCAGAAGAAAAAGCCGAAGGTGAAGAAGAGGCCGCAGCCGAAGAGTGAGGTGTGAGCAAATGGCAGTCCAAGATTACTACAAGGTAGAAGGGGATTCCGTAAAGAGAGTCAAACAGTTCTGTCCCAGGTGCGGACCCGGTGTATTCCTTGCCGAACACAAGAACCGCCTTGCCTGCGGAAAGTGCGGCTACACCGAATTCAAGAAATAATTCGTTTCACGAATTCCATCAAACTTATTTCCTAACCCGAACCACAGATTTTCTGTGGTTTCTTTTTTTACTATTTTTCAGTTTAATTTTTTCACTCGATTCTCAAAAATGGATTTTTTGGGACTCAGGCGTTTTGCCTGTGTCGTATCCTGAAGAATGAGTCTCGATCTTTAATTCGGCGCATTCCCCTCCGTCTCCTGGAAACAATACGGCAGGGAATATACGCTCATCATTCCGGTTTTACTCATTGTCCTGCTCTATTTTATTCAGAGAGGCAATTATCCCGAAAGGCAAAACTATATAATCCCTGCCCCTTCATTATCGAAAAAAGTGACAGCCAGCAGAGAAGAACATATTAAGGAGAGCGGAACGCCTTGACAAAAACATTCATTCTTGGAATCGAAGGCACTGCCTGGAACCTCAGCGCCGCAATCGTGACCGAGACCGAGATCATTGCCGAAGTCACGGAGACTTACAAACCCGAAACCGGCGGGATCCATCCCCGGGAAGCCGCCCAGCACCATGCAAAGTACGCAGCAAGCGTGATCAAAAGACTTCTTGCGGAAGCTAGGGAAAAAGAAGTCGATCCTTCCGATATTGACGGGATAGCCTTTTCCCGGGGCCCGGGGCTCGGACCCTGCCTCCGGACCGTAGCGACGGCAGCCAGGATGCTATCCCTTTCCCTTGGGGTCCCCCTGATAGGGGTCAACCACTGCATCGCCCACATTGAGATCGGGATCTGGAGGACTCCTGCAAAGGACCCTGTGGTCGTCTACGTGAGCGGGGCAAATTCCCAGGTGCTCTCCCACATGGCAGGGAGGTACCGGGTCTTCGGGGAAACCCTGGACATCGGGCTTGGAAACGCCCTGGACAAGTTTGCCCGGGGAGCAGGCCTCCCTCATCCAGGGGGGCCGAAGATCGAAATGTATGCAAAGGATGCAAAAAACTACATCCCTCTCCCTTACGTGGTCAAGGGAATGGACCTCTCATTTTCAGGTCTGTCCACGGCTTCCAGCGAGGCCCTGAAAAAGGCAAGTCTTGAGGATGTCTGCTATTCCTACCAGGAAACAGCCTTTGCCATGGTAGTGGAAGTCGCCGAACGCGCCCTTGCCCACACCGGGAAAAATGAGGTGCTGCTGGCTGGAGGGGTAGGAGCTAACGGGAGGCTCAGGGAGATGTTGAACGGCATGTGCGAAGCCAGGGGTGCAAATTTCTACGTTCCTGAAAAGCGCTTCATGGGAGACAACGGGACCATGATAGCCTATACCGGACTCCTTATGTATAATTCCGGGAACTTACTTTCTCTGGAAGAGTCTCGCGTTGACCCCGGTTTCAGGACCGACGATATGGAAGTGAACTGGGTCCGGGAAGAAGAAATGAAAAAAGCCCTTGAAATTTCTCCTGAGTTTCTCCTCAGTTTCCCTCCCGGAGAACTGCTGGAAAGCGGGGCCGAAGCTGTTGTTTATCTCGAAGAGGGGCCGGGAGGAGAGAAGGTGCTTGTCAAGGAACGGGTTCCGAAAGCTTATCGGTTGAAGGAAATAGATGGAAGGATCCGGAAAGAAAGGAACCGGACCGAAGCCCGCCTTATGTCAGAAGCCCGGCGTGCAGGGGTTCCCACGCCCATCATCTATGATGTTGAGGATTTCAAGCTCAAAATGCAGTATATCGAGGGAGCTCCCATAAAGTACCTGATCACTCCCGAGGTCTCCGAAAAGGTGGGAGAACTCGTAGGGAAGCTGCACAGCGCGGGGATAGTACATGGGGACCTGACAACCTCGAACCTCCTGCTCGCCGTCAGCCGGCTCTACCTCCTGGACTTCGGGCTAGCCTACTTTGAAAAATCCCTGGAAGCCAGGGGCGTGGACGTCCATGTGCTCTTCCAGACTTTTGAGAGTACGCACCGGGACTCTGAAGCCCTGAAAGAAGCTTTCAAAAAAGGATATGGAAGTACTTTTATAGAAGCGGCGGATGTACTGAAGCGAGTTGAAGAGATCAAAAAGAGGGCTCGCTATGCGTAAAATCGTCTTTGTTACGGGAAATAAAGGCAAGTTTGTCGAGGTCCGGGACATCCTCGCTTCCCGGGGAATCGAAGTTATCCAGAATAAAAACGGCTATCCTGAGTTCCAGGAAGATGAACTGGAACCTATCGCCGCCTACGGAGCGCAGCATGTCGCAAATAAACTGAACATACCGGCAATGGTAGACGACTCGGGAATTTTCATAAAAGCCTTAAACGGCTTTCCGGGACCCTACTCCCGCTATGTGGAGGATAATCTCGGGAACCCTAAAGTTCTCAGGCTAATGGAAGGGGAAGTAGACCGGACAGCCTACTTCAAAACCGTAATCGGATACTCTGAACCCGGAAAAGAACCTCTGGTATTCCCCGGAGTGGTGGAAGGAAAGATCGCTTACGAAGAACGTGGGACCGGTGGTTTCGGCTACGACCCGATTTTCGAGTACCAGGGCAAGACTTTCGGGGAACTCGGGGACGCTGAGAAAAACAAGGTATCCCACCGTCGCCGGGCAATTGATAAGTTCCTGGAATGGCTGGACAGCCAGGCCTGAAAAACCCGCTGCACCAGCCCCAAAATTCTTTCTATGGACCCGGAATGGGACCCGGACCTCCCGGGACTTATTTTCATTTCTGGAGTTTTTGCCTCATTCCAAGAGCCACACTGAGCTGGTTCAGGCCCAGTTTCAGGGCGATCATGATGATCTGGTTGTTCGAGGCATGCTGGACCTCCCTCTTGATTTCATAGAGGTCCATAATACACTGCTGGTCAAGAGCCAGCGGTCCGTCCAGCAGTTCCTTTGAAGTTGGCTTCTTATCCTTGAGCTTAGCTTCCCTGGGCTCAGCCTTCGGTTTTTCTTCCGACTCGGACGCGCCTCCGGCTTCAGGCCGCTGACCATGCAAATATTCCATCTGCTGGAGACAAAATGTCAGACAAACATTTTTTAAGAATTCTTCAACTTCCATATCGTTCAGGGACGCATAACTCTTGAGGTCCTTGAGCTGCTCATCCGAAAAAGGGATACAAAGCAGGTTTTCGTCGCATTCCTCGCCTATTCCAAGCCCTCCGTATTCAGGTTATTTTAAGCCTTCATTTATTTCTTACATCTCTTAAGCTTTCTTACATCTCTTAAGATTTCCTTTATCCTTTAAACCCCTTTTACTTTTTGACCGTTAAATCGTATTTATGTTTCCAGAAAACTAAAATTTTTTATGAAATCCGGGATATTCTTCTGGATATGAAGTCTCTTCTCTCCGACACCAGGGCCGCAGACACCATCCCCCTGAAACTGGTAGTATATCTGGGACTCCTTGCCGCAGTCCTGCTACTCATTGCCCAGGCCTGGGAAAATGCCTCCCAGGTGCTTGATGAAGCGGAAATCGAAGCCCAGATAGGAGACGCAACCCTTTCCCTCCGCTCGATCCAGAATGGGCATGCCCGGGCCCTTGAAGACAGATACGGCCCCGAAGGGAGCATGTGCGTTCTTACTCTTTCCCTCCCGGACCAGGTCAGGTACCTGAGTTTTGGGGTTGACCCTGACCCTGACTGCTCCGGGAACCTGAGCGATTCGGAATGGGTCGTTGAGAATAATACCCTCATATACCAGTACAAAAACGGGGTAAAGCAAAGAGTACTGCTGGAAGGGGAAATAATCCGTTTTTTGAGAGGGACACTGGATGAAGAGGGGAAGTGGCAGTTCGTTGTGGGCCAGGGAGATAATGAAACAGTCCCGTCCCCCGAAGAAACGGGAGCGGTAATCGAATACCCGGTTTCAGGAGATTTTGTTTTTGAGCTGGTTTCCAGGAACAATGTGAAGTACACACTGTCTCACTTCTGAACAGGCCGCTCGCCTTGAAGTTTTCAAAGTTTCCGGACTTCTGGCATATAAGAACAAATACAGCCGAAAATTAAAGCCCGGAATCGGAAATAAGCACTGCCCGTGCGGGAGCCCCGTCACACCCCACAATTTTCAGGGGCAGGCAGACGAAAAAGTAGTTCCCGGCTTTCACGGGACTCAGGTCCAGGCATTCCACGATATTTACGCGGTTTGAAAGCAGTATGTGATGAGCCGGAAGCTTTTCGGAAGCGAGGCTGTCCACGGAGAAGCTGTCTATTCCGACAGTTGTAAACCCCTTATCGACTATCCAGGCTGCGGCACTTTCTTCTAGATAAACTGACTCTTCGAACTCTTCGAACTCTCCGTTTTCCCCTTCATTTCTGTTTCCCGAACCTGCAGCCTTCCGGAAATTGGCATTATTCAGGTCCGACCCGGGTCCTGTCTGGAATCCCGGGCTTTTTGTCTTCAGGAGGAGGACCGTAATCCCTTCAGGACTGCTTGCATTCCTAAAAGCGGATTCAAGGATATCTTCAGAAAGAGCCCCTGTTTTTGAAGAAAAGTCCAGAATAACTGCCCTGCCCATCAGACTTTCGAGTTTCAGGTTGTCAACCGGTTTTCCGTCTTTAAGAATGTGAGAAGGGGCATCAACATGGGTGCCTGTATGACTCCCGAAAGAGAGCTTTGAAACTGCACAAGCATCTGCTTCGAGAGTGCAGACGCTTTCTATTGAAGGCTCCGGATCCCCGGGAAAGACCCTGGTAGAAGGAGAGATAGGAACCGTGATGTCGATTACTTTGCCCGGAGTCGGGATGTTTATCAGGAGAATCACCTCATTTAATGCAGATTGTTGACATCATTCCATATAAATAATTGATTTGTTCGTGCACTCATCAATGCATATCATGCACCGAGTGCATTTTACCTGGTCGATTTTCGCCAGTTCGTTTTCCTCGTATATGGCACCCACAGGGCAGACGTCCTTACATTTTCCACACCTTTTACAGCCGAAGACAACTACATAACCATTTTTTTCGGACATCAGGGAAGCATTGTAGCCTGATGCATATATTAGTTTCTGATTCCGTCCGCAAAATCCTCATATCCCACAGTCCCTTTTTTGAGGAATGATAAAACAGTGCTACAGAAAAAACAGTGTTGCATAAACAAGCCTTATATACAACATAAGAATATGCAGGCTCAGGCATGGAAAAGTTCACTGAAGACGAAACAGGCTCCTTTTACAATTACCTCTCCGAAGGCTGCAAGCTCTGCCAGCAGGGCGCGAAGATGGTGCTCTTCGTTACCGGCCTTTGCCCGAAAAGCTGCTTTTACTGTCCTCTTTCGGACGAGAGGCGGGGAAAGGACGTTGTCTTCGCAAATGAAAGGCTCGTAAAAAGCGATGCCAACTTACTGGAAGAAGCAAAGCTCATGGACGCTTTAGGGACAGGAATCACCGGAGGAGAACCTCTCCTGAAAATCGATCGGGTCCTGCACTATATCAGCCTTCTTAAATTCAGCTTTGGAAAAGAGCACCATATCCACCTTTATACCTCCCAGGCTCCTGACCGGGAAACCCTTGAAAAACTCGCAAAAGTGGGCCTGGACGAGATCCGCTTCCATCCGCCACAGGCAATCTGGGATAAATTGGAGAAAAGCCCCTACTCCGAAGCTGTGCAAAACGCAAAGGACCTGGAGATTTTAGCGGGAATTGAGATTCCTGCCCTCGAAGGGGCTGAAAATGTTGCTGTTTTTGCGGAGAAAAAAGGGATTTTCCTGAACCTGAACGAACTTGAATTTTCTGAAAATAACTCCGAAGCCCTCCTGGGTCGCGGTTTTTCCCTGGAATCGGACACATCCAACGCCGTAGCAGGTTCCCTGGATCATGCAAAAACCGCCCTTTCCACCTGCAAAAATGCACATTTCTGCTCTTCAACCTACAAGGATGCCGTCCAGCTCCGCAAAAGGCTCCAGAGGATTGCAAAGAACACTGCAAGGGAATTCGATGAGGTTACTGAAGACGGGACTCTCATGTACGGGGTCATTGAAGGAGAAGCCCGGATGGACCGGGAAATTGCGGAAAAGGTCCTGCAAGAACTCGAAGTCCCCGGAGAACTTTTTGAAACAAAAGAAGATAGCATCGAGATTGCCTGGTGGGTTCTGGAGGAACTCAAAGAAGAAATGAAGGAGAAGTTGCAGGCATTCAAAGCCAGAGCCAGGCTTTCTGTCATCGAAAGGTACCCTCTTGAAGATGGGATGGTTGTCGAATTGATTCCTCTTTGAAATGACCCTGATAGTCAGGGCAAATTCTCTCAGTTGCTTCAAAAAATTAAATGAAATCCCGGAAATGTGGGGTAACATTTAAAGAAAATTAACATCTATTTTTAAAATTTAATTTATAATTTATGTATAATTTCACAAATTCCCGGAAGGAAATAGTACACATCAAAAAACGACATCATCCGGCGCATCATTTTTCAAAATCAAATCAAACTCTCTTAAAATATATAAGTAAATTTCTCCAATAAAAGCTGAAAATTTTAAGAAAAATATTATAAAAAGGGAAAAAACTAAAATTTATTGATTTACATTATAAAAAAACACACGAACATCTAACAATATAGGAAAAAATATATAGTCAAAGATTTTTAACTCTTACTGAAGAGACATTCCCGACGTGGAGCTATATTCTAAGGTGGGCCAACTATTTGGAAAAGTATGTGGAAAAAGTAAGTGTTTAAAAGGTAAGTGGCTAAAGTCCCAAAAAGTTACGAGAGATCGCAGGGGAGATAGCCGAAAACACCGTAAAACAAATTTTGAAGTATATGGGGGGATAGCTGGGGCAGTCTAAAAATTAAGAGTCTACAGGAGAGATCCGAAAATCCATACGGAACGGATGGCTCTGAAAACATATCAGGAATGAGAGAGGGTTACATGAAAAGAATAATTTCTGGACTCATTGTGCTACTGGTGATACTGTCTTCAGCTAATTGTGTGGTCGCAAATAACTGGAAATCAGTCGGAGATGATGGTAAGAACGACATGGATAAGGGAGCTGAAGAACCCCCCCTTATGGGAATGGCATTAAAGGAAGTTCCCGTGTTTTCATCAACGTATGTAGACCATATGGTTTTTACTCCCCCTTATATTTCCCTAGAATCAGTTGAATACCCGATAATTCAAATTAACGTGAAACTCGGAGATAGAGACGGAAAAGAAGACGTAAGACAATACGAATACACGGCAAGAGTGTATAATTCCAGCCAGGAACAGTTTGGAGAAGATATCGTCCTCAAGCTTAACGGAAATCCTGACAATTCCCTTTCTCCTATAGCACGCGGAACGGCATATCTGCCTTCAAACATCCCAGAAGGATACTACTACGTATTTGTATACCAGAATGACACAAACAGTGAGTCTCCCTCCTTCGGTGAATACATCCTTCCATTCATGTGCAAGTCCAATGAGAACTCGATCTCATGCTGCAATGAGAGCAGTTGCATGACTTCCCTTATCTGTGGCGAAGATATCATCTTCAACAACTGTAGCGACTCATGGTGCTGTGGATGCAACTGCACGGAATCCAAAAACAGTTTTTATATAGAGAAAGAAGGTTCCGAAAACGGCGGATCTGATAATGGAGACGATGGAGGAGATGACAACTCAGGGGATGATGAGGGAGACGATGAAACCGGGGACGATGGAGGAGATGACAACTCAGGGGACGATGGAGGAGATGACAACTCAGGGAACGATGGAGGAGATGACAACTCAGGGGACGATGGAGGAGATGACAACTCAGGGGATGATGAGGGAAACGATGAAACCGGGGACGATGAGGGAAACGAAGGTACCAGTGATGATAGCACCGTAGACGAGGGGAGCGAATCCATTGATGATGGAGAATACAACGCAGATGACGGTGATAAACCCTTAAAGAGAAGGAGTAGCGCTGACCGTGGTACTCTGCCAATAAGGAAGAAAGAGACAACAGAATCTTTTTCACTCCCGCCGGAAACCCGGATGGCTTCGAATCCGGGCTTATCTATAAAAGCCCTGGCTAATGAAGAGCGGAAAAACGAGGGAGATGACAGCGAGTTTGACAGGTTGATTCTGTATTTCCTGGCTTCAATGTTCGCCCTTCTTCTGGCACTTTGCGGGTCCATATTCTCCAGGTATTCCAAACTCCGGAAGGAGTGAAAGAATGCAAAAGAGGCGCTTCCTGCCCACGTGGCAGGAAGTAAAAAGCAGTCCGAAAAAGATTAGCTAAAAACGTCCCTTTCCCTGAATCAAGAGCCTGCACTTATTGCAGGCAACTTTTTTCCGGCATAATTTACGCAGGTTATTTTCAGAAACTTTTTAGGAAAACTTGAAACTTTTACCCTTTGATTCATAACAGTTCAAAAAGAGAAAAAATTTTATAGATTACATGTCCAATATATTTTGTAAATCATTTGGATGTGGGGAAGTCGAATGAATTATTTATTGGGGCTGGCTTTTTTATAGAGTCGTATCAAACTGCATCAAAATAAAGGACTACAGTCTTGATGTTCACAGTGTTACGTAGAGCAAAATATGATTAAGCCTGACTCCGGAATTAGTACTAAAAATCCCAATCTCCTCAGCTGTTCCTTCATATCCGAATGGGAAGGTAAACAAATTCCACAGCCACTTTAGTGGCATTTGTTTGCCAAAAACGTTCCCTTATCCAGACAGGAAAGTGCGGGAAGTTATTTATAGGATTGTTTTGCAAATCTTATTACTTATTCCTATAAACATCCGGATTTACACCAGATTCCAGGTCGGATCTGATAGAAATCACATGAGTTTGGCAACTGCCAGGGGGGAATTATAATGTTTGCAAGTATAGTGTCAAATGCGGTTATTCCATACGATACAATTTCAATGACAACTTCTTCGGGGTTGCCAGAATACGGATTAATGCCGATGATAGGTTTGATCTTTCTCCTTTCTTTCAGGCAAATTCTATCTGTATCGAAAATATGGGGAAAAACCCTGGAAACTTCAGTAAATATAGGAATTTATCCGCTATTATATTCTTTATTTGCGACTGTCGTCTTTAAAACTTTGCAACTTATGTAATTATACATCAGTGTGTTTGCCAGGGGAGGCCCGGGATACTCCTTTACTTCCATCATTAAAGCAGTAAGTTCAAAGATAGAAGCGATTTCAGACTTTCCCCCATAAACTTAATATATGTGTTTGCGGTGTTTGTATAAGATCTGAATAATATAAATGCCCTCATATTTATGTGACAAAAGCGTAAAAAGTGCTTAATTTGAGCTTTATTTTTTTAAATTGTTTGCAATAAAGGATTTTTACAAAGCCTCTTGTTCCTTTATTTTTTAGGGATCTATCATAATTATCAGGAGTTTTGTCTTTATCACATGTGCTATTCAGCACGAACAAAATCCGCTGAATGATATTGATTATGAGAATCATATGTACATACATAATCATTCAAGTGAAAGCAAAAAAGCACGCCATAGCCTCCATTTAAGATAACGGACTTAAACTTATACCATTCTTCGATTTTTTTAAAAGACGGCAATAGACCTTTTTTTGGATCGGCTGAATAGTTGCCTTCGCTTTTTGATATTTATAGTTTTTGACAACATTTTTAAGGAACATTGTTTCCAAAATTATTTATTTTTATGAATAGTATTTTGAAAATAGCCATATAACTTTGATAACAAGATGAGTGACCAGATATATTTTCAGCTAGAACTTGCGGAATAAATATTAGAATTTATTATCTGCAAATTGGAAATTATCTCCGGACTTATCTTCCTGAAAATGAAAATTTTCCAGTGCTTAATACTTCTAATACTGCTCAATACTGCTAATACTGTTATAGGCGAAGTCCCTGGCATTGGGGTGGGGGACAGGAATTAACCGAAAAAGCTTCACAGGGGATTATGGTGACACTTTCTTTTAATGGAAGATTGCCACGGGACAGTTGCACTACTCGCAAAACAGCATGTAGCCGCATGATCGTTGTAAATTGACCCACGAGAGAAATGATTAGAAGAACTCAAGTACATGTGCGACAGCCGGTTGCAGCTACAGAGTCTCCAAGCAGTGTAACTTCCAGTTGGCTTGTAGGCCAGGGCAGGCAGCAGTGGTGCACCGATAAGAAGGGACCGACAATCAAGACAACGTCTGATGAATGGATGCCCGATAGATGGAACTGTAAGAGCTTCAAAAAAAATAGGGAGCGTGAACAGATATTCCCGAAAATAAATATTGTAAACATCATGTACTGGGCGGAGTCAAATAGCTTCGAACCACCACAACAACTCACGGTGGTGATCTCTAATGCTGACCATTGAAGATCGCGATTTCACAACCCATAAATTTCGCCAACTCTGTGAGGCAATATCCAGTGCCTACCCCACAGTAACGATGAACGAATACCTGAATCACAAGCATCCAGAACGTTTCATATTAATGCGCCATGATGTAGACAGGATGCCAGAGAACTCCCTTACAGCCGCAAAAATTGAACATGAATTCGGCATAAGGGCAACATACTATTTCAGGGCGACCAAAAACGTGTTCAAGCCTCATATCATATGCCAGATCAAGGACATGGGTCATGAAATCGGCTATCATTACGAGACCCTGAGTGAGGCCAACGGAGACCCCGAAAAAGCCATTGAACTGTTCCGATCTCATCTGGACAATTTCAGAAAGATTTGCGAGGTAAGAACAATCTCAATGCACGGGAGACCCCTGTCAAAATACAATAACCTCGACCTCTGGAATAAATACGATTTCAGGGACTTCGGAATAATCGGGGAAGCTTACCTCTCCGCAGGAGACGATCTAAACTACTTATCCGATACCGGAAGAACGTGGAGCATTGGGAGCAATTTAAGGGATTATATTCCCGGAAAAAATGAACAGGTCTTTGCGAATACGACTGAGGATCTTATAGAGTTGATAAATAAAAGTGAATATAATAATTTTTATGTTTTAACGCATCCGGAAAGATGGTCTTCAAGTATTGCTGGATGGGGCTTATATTATTCAGCGGATCTGACAGTCAATATCGGGAAGAAGATTTTGATGAAACGTAACAGTGAGAGCCATCGTATGCGGGGGATAAGAAATAATACTTTGTCGATTACAGTCGACATTGAAGACTGGTATCATATCCCCTCGGTTTCTGGTTCTGCCTTTTCGGTTTACAAAGATGTAAATGAATTTTTTGAAAAATGGAATGATAGATATGACTATTTGAGCGAACCTACAAGAAAAATACTGGATATTCTGGATGAATTTAACATAACTGCTACATTTTTTGTTGTTGCCGATATTGCAGAACATTATCCCGGACTTATTGAATTAATTTCAGATAAAGGGCATGAAATTGCATGTCATGGAGCGCATCATACATGCAGTGTCGACCCAAAAACAAAAAAAACTCTTATGAGCGTTGAAGAATTTGAGGCAAGCACCTTAGAGGCAAAGAAAACGCTTGAAAGGATCTCCGGCCAGGAAGTAATTGGGTACCGGGCACCAAATGCAATGGTAACTGGGTGGATGCTTGACTCACTTGAAAAAATCGGATTCAAGTACGATTCATCAGTGTCCGTAAATTCGCTGTATAATAAATCAGATTCTTCTCTGAAAGGTGTATCCTCTGTTCCCTATTATCCAGCCGAAGGGTGCCTGGAACCTACCGAAAGCAGGAATTTTATTGAATTTCCCTGGGCTTATTATAATATGGGAATTAAGATCCCTACTTCAGGAGGACCAATGCTGAGATTCCTCGGTTCTCATTTTATATTCAAAGGGCTGAAGCAGAGTTTATACAGAGGCCACACGATTTTTTATTTTCATCCCATTGATATTTCGAACGAAAAATTTCCATCTGTTGGAAATGGGAGACCTTTATACTGGATTCTGAAAGGAAAAATAGTTGAAAAAAGAATTCGCCACGTATTAAAAAATTTAGAAGATTTCGAGAAAATTCCTTTAAGAGATCTGCAAGGGAATTATTATGGAAATTGAGATTAAGCAATTGAAACCGAAAGACGAAAAAAGGTGGGGAGAATTTGTAATGGAAAACGATCTTACTACCTTTTATCATCAAATAGGGTGGAAAAATGTCGTCCAGGAAACCTACCACCATAAACCTTATTATTTGTTTGCTGAAGATGAGGTAGGAAATGTAGCTGGTATTTTTCCTATTTTTTATATGAATAATCTGTTTTTTAGAAGACGTCTTGTATCCGTTCCGTTTGCCCCTTACGGTGGAGTTTGTGCTGTTGATGATTCTGTTGAGAAAGCATTAATTGATGAAGCAATTGATATCGGAGATAATCTGGGAGTGGATTATTGCGAGTTTCGGAGTTTCAAAACTAATAGTCATGGAAGTATCAGTTGTACGAAAAACTTCTCTACTTTCCTATTAGATGTTTCGGAAGGACATGAGAATGTCTGGAACAAGATGAACAGAAATGTTAGAAACAGAATAAGAAAAGGAATAAAAAGTGATTTGAAATATGAAATGGAGGCAAGTTTGGAAGGAGTCTCCAAATTCTATGAAATATATTCCTGGAGCATGAAACGGCTGGGTACTCCGGTTCATGATCTTGAATTTTTCAGGAACATACTTAAGCAATTTCCGAACAATGTTTATACCTCCAGAGCAAGTTTAGACGGCCTTACAATAGCTTCTTTCTATCTCCTAACATTCAAAGATGTTTTGACCACCGCATGGGGTGCAGCTCTGTCGGAGTTTTTCCAATATGCGCCTAATGATTTTATGTACTGGAATTGTGTGGAATACGCATCTGAAAATGATCTGTCATGGGTTGATTTTGGTAGAAGTTTGGTTAATTCCGGCAACCAGGTATTTAAAGCTCGCTGGGGTTGCACTGAATTTCCACTGGATTATTCTTATTATCCACAGTCTATGATCCTGAGACCACCCCAGGAAGAATATAGAAAATATGCAAAGGTCTGGAGTAGATTGCCCTTATCATTGACAGCAAAAATAGGTCCCAACATCAGGAGAGACATACCCTGAAAAATTACAAAAATCGTCTGTCTGCAGATGATGAAAGCTGTGAATGGTTTAAAAAGCAGACTTTGGACAAATTAGTAAGTTATTGTAATTGATATTGGACAGGACAGTTTAGGAGTTATCTAATGATTCCAATTTCCCAGGCGCCCATTTATCCACAAGAAATATTGAAGGCTACGTCTGCGTATTTAAAGACATCTGCATACTCCAGGAATAATTCAACTGCTTACGCAAAATTTCGAGATGAAATCTCTAATTATCTGAACTGCAAGCAAGTGAACCTTACATGTTCCGGTTTTTCCGGTTTGTATACCATAATGAAGGCGTATGGTTTAAAAAAAGGTGATGAAGTTATTGTTCCTGCCTACACCTGTATGGACGTTCTACGCCTTGTTATTACGATGGGGCTTAAACTCAAATTAGTTGACATCGAGCCTTACACATATAACATGGATCCTGACAACCTTAATAAAGAAATATCAAGTAAAACCAGGGTTGTCATTGCAACCCACATGTTCGGTTATCCCTGTTCTATAGATAAGATCACGGAAATCTCCCATGACCACGGGGCCATGGTAATTGAAGATGCCTGCCAGTCAATGGGGGCTGAATATAAACGAAAGAAAGTCGGTACTTACGGAGATGCAGGGTTATTCAGTTTGAATATGGGAAAACCAATCACTACGATTCATGGTGGCATTGTTTGTACCGATGACAGGAAGCTCTCAAAAAAGATATCTGCAATCAATGATACTTTTAAACAATATGGTTCAATGCATCAAATTAAAACCTTTGCATATATGTTTGGATATTCACTTTGCAATGTTAATGTTTTTTATTCATTAATGTATAGTCTAATGGGGAATAAAAATCTGGGAGAGACAAACTCAATCTCATATTCTGGGGTCGAGGATTTGATGTATAAGTATACAGAGTTCCAGGCTGGTCTGGGGGTGAAGCAACTGGCAAAGTTAGATGCCTATAACAATGCCAGGATTAACAATGCCAGCTACCTGATGAAAAATTTAGATCGGGAAGGTTTGTTTTTTCCAGAAGTATCCAAACAGATGAAACCGACATATTCTCGTTTTCCAATCTACTTTGAAAATATAAGCAGGGAAAATCGAAATAAACTCATAAATTCATTTATAAATTCAGGGATAGAAGTAACTCCATATCTGCCAGACTCACTTCCACACCTGTTCAATGAAAAATCTTCAGATTTCCCGATAGCTGAGCAGATGACAAATAAAACCTTAACCGCTCCTACTCATCCAAACATGAATAAAAAAGATCTGGATAAGATCGTTGAAATACTAAATCATTGGACTAATCTGTAACGTTAATCGAGTTAACCTCTAAGATCAATAGGGGCACTATGTAACGTTAATCAAGTTAATCTCTAAGATTAATTGGGGCACTATGTAACGTTAATGGGTGGTTGCAGTCTTGTTAATGGGTGGTTGAAGTCTTGATTGAGGCACTATGTAACGTTAATAGGTAAATTGGGGTAAATTGGGGGAATCTGTAATGTTAAATTTTCACAATCTTGATTTTACACTTGATAAATTCCATCAACTCTGTTCTACAATCACGGAAAACTATACAACCCTCACCATGAGAGAATACGTGATTTCAGGCAATAAGCGTCCAGAGCGTTTCGTCCTGATGCGTCATGATGTCGACGGACGGGCCGAGACAGCGTTAGACACCGCACGTATAGAAAAGGAACTGGGGATACAGGCAACTTATTACTTCAGAACCCGCAATAATGTTTTTGTCCCTGAGATCATACAGGAAATCGAAAAAATGGGGCATGAGGTGGGATATCATTATGAGGTTTTAAGCACTGCAAAGGGCAACCGTGAAAAAGCCATCAAATTATTTGAAGATGATTTGGATAAATTCAGGAGCATTTGCAGCCTAAAAACAATCTGTATGCATGGTTCCGTGTTATCAAAATACGATAACCGTGATCTCTGGAGATACTATGATTTCAGGGACTTTGGACTTCTTGGAGAGGCCTATTTATCTGCAGGGAAAAACCTCAATTATTTTACTGACACGGGAAGGGGGTGGAACTCAAAGAACAACCTGCGAGATTTTATACCCTATAAAAATGAGCAGGTCTCTGCCAATACGACTGATGAGCTTATAAGGTTGATCGAGAGAAATGAAATCAGTAACTTTTATATTTCACTGCATCCGAGCCGATGGACTTCAAATACTATTCATTGGGGCATTTTCTGGTTAGAGGATCTTGTATTTAATTCGGGGAAGAAGGTTTTGCTGGTGGTGAGGAAATGAGGATACTTTTCAATACAGGTCACCCTGCTCAAGTTCATTTATTTAAGAATGTAATCAGGGATTTAGAGAAAAAAGGGCATGAATGCAAGATTACAGCAATTGATAAGGATGTTTCTTTGAATTTGCTGGATGCTTATGGTTTTGACTATGAAGTTGTTGGGTCTGCAAAATCAGGATTATTTTCTAAAGGAGTTGAACTGATCGAAATTGAAAACCGGGTATATAAAATAGCAAAATCTTTTAAACCGGATATCCTGGTCGGTGGCTCAGGCAATGCCTATAGTACCCATATTGGGAAATTGATTGGAAAACCCTCTATTATTTTTGAGGATTCTGAAAAAGGGAAAATTGAACATCTTCTTACAAATCCCTTTGCGACCGTTATTTGCACTACATCTTCATTCAAAAAAGAACTCGGGACAAAACAGGTCTTATTTGATGGCTACAAGGAATTAGCTTACCTCCATCCCAATTACTTTCACCCAAAGCAGGCAGTACTAGATGAGATGGGTTTAACCAGGGATGATGCTTTTATAATTTTCAGATTTGTTTCATGGAGTGCGGACCATGATATCGGCCATCAGGGCATACAAAACAAAATAGAGTTTGTAAAAGAACTTGAAAAATACGGGCATGTGTTAATCACTTCGGAGGAAAAACTGGACCCGGAACTGGAAAAATACAGGGTTTCGGTCTCTCCCGAGAAACTTCATGATTTACTATACTATGCACAAATGCTGGTGGGGGATAGTCAGACCATGACGACTGAAGCTGCAGTGTTAGGGGTCCCCGCAATACGCTGCAATTCTTTTGTAGGAAACAACGATATGTCAAATTTTATAGAACTTGAGCAAAAGTATAATCTAATTTTCAATTATAGTGACTCGGGAGAAGCTTTAAAAAAAGCAGTTGAACTTATAAATAAACCAGAGTGTAAAGAAGAATGGAATCTGAAAAGAGAAAGGTTATTGAAAGACAAAATAGATGTCACAGCATTCATGACATGGTTCATTGAAAGTTATCCTGATAGCTTTAAGGAAATGAAAGAAAATCCGGATTTCCAATATAACTTTAGATAAGGAATTATCATGAAGATCGCTAGCATAGTAGGTGTGAGACCTCAATTCGTAAAGGCATCTGTGGTATCAAAAGAGTTGAGAAAAAAACATGATGAGATATTGATTCATACGGGCCAGCACTATGACTATCAGATGAACAATGTTTTTTTCAGTGAACTAAACATCCCTGAACCGGATTATTTTCTGGGGGTCGGTTCGGGTTCACACGGCTTTCAAACCGGAGAGATGTTGAAGAAGATAGAAGAGGTCCTTATCAAAGAAGAACCCGATCTTGTATTGACTTATGGGGATACGAATTCAACGCTTGCTGGAGCGCTTGCAGCCTCCAAACTCCACATAAAAAATGCCCATGTCGAATCAGGGTTAAGAAGTTTTGACAAATCAATGCCTGAAGAAATAAACAGGATTCTGACAGACCACTGCTCAGACCTCCTTTTCTGCCCGACTAAGAACGCTGTTAGCAATTTAAGAAATGAAGGAATTACTGATAATGTGCATCTAACAGGAGATGTGATGGCAGATTCCCTGTTGCACAATAAAAAGATTGCAGAAACTAAATCAAATATTCTGGATGACCTTGGTTTAAAAAGCAAAGGCTATTTCTTAACCACAATTCACAGGGCAAGTAACACAGACAACAAAGAGAATCTCAAAAACATTGTTGACGCTTTTTCCGAATTAAAAGAAACTGTTGTATTCCCGATACATCCGAGAACTGAAAAATTCTTAAAAGAATATGGGATGTATGATAAGCTGAAGTCATCGGTTGAACTGGTAAAACCACTTGGTTTTCTTGATTTCATAAAACTGATGAACCATGCAAAAATGATACTCACGGATTCTGGTGGCATTCAAAAAGAGGCATATATCCTGAAAATTCCATGCATCACGTTGAGAGAAAATACCGAATGGGGTGAAACGGTTGAGGATGGGTGGAATGTTCTGGTTGGAGCAAATAAAGACAAGATAATTGAAATGGTAAATGGCTTTCATCCTTCATTGAAGACCCACGAAGATAGATTTGGAAATGGAAATGCAAGTGAAAAGATTGTTTCTATTATTGACACTCAATAAATGGAGAAGGTTTAAGAATATTCCATAACAACCTACGTGCCTGCACTAAAATTTGAGGTAAAAAGCTCCCCCAGCCATATTGAAATTTGTTCAAAAGTTGGCGGGAGAGCAGATAAAGAATTTGGGGGAGAACAAAACAACTGGGATAATAAATGGAGGACAATGGGATTTGGGGACAATGGGATTTGGGGACAATGGGATTTGGGGACAATGGGATTT
>JAENYU010000030.1:0-3451 GCA_016841625.1 Methanobacteriota archaeon | reverse complement strand
GGGATTTGGGGACAATGGGATTTGGGGACAATGGGATTTGGGGACAATGGGATTTCAAAATGGGGACATTGGATCTAAAAATGGGGACATTGGATCTAAAAATGGGGACATTTGATCTAAAAATGGGGACATTTGATCTAAAAATGGGGACAATGGATCTCAAAATAGAGGACAATGGGATTCATCGCTAAAAACGATATTAAAAAAGGCTGCTCGACTTACTTTTAGGTATACAATGGATTGATCGTTTTGTTCCCGTATAGGATGTGTAGTTGGTTTATTTCATTTCAATGGGGGGGTTCTAGAATGAAAATGAACAATAAGACCAGTCACCGGGAACTGTAAAATCCACAGGTCCGGAACATTTAGTTCACAGATATGCTAAGCATTCACATAATAGAATTGGAAGCCAATCAGTAATTAAGTCTTACACCTCGAAGGTCAAGACATGTTCAATCTAAAATTGAGCAAAATGATGGAAGATGTCCAGTGGTCGTTTATCAGCCTGGCGACAGCCTCCCTATCACATCTGCTGCTTAGAATCGTGCTCGGAAAGGAACTGGGGCCTTCGGGACTCGGCCTCTATACCCTGGTCTTTACCATCTACATTTTTGGCATGCACTTTGCAGCATTCGGTATTGGTGTAGCCCTGACCAAATACCTTGCCGAATACGATGGCGACCTGCCCAGGATAAAGGGATTTGTTTCATCTGGACTTTTCGGATCCATGATAAGCGGATCTATGATGGGAGTGCTGATGTACCTGCTCTCAGGAATTATAGCCATCCAGTTTTTCCACAGCCCCGTAATGGTCGACCTTCTGAAGATCACAGCACTCTGTTTTCCGTTTATAGCCATGCAGAAAGCCGTTATTGGGGCTCTGAACGGTCTGCGGAAGATGAAATGGTATGCCGTTGTGAACATCGCTCAGAGTGTATCTGTGATGGCCGTGTCAATAGTTCTGGTGTTACTGCTGGATTTGGGCGTAAGAGGTGCAGTAATAGGTTTTGTAGCCCCGACAATTTTAGTGGGAATATTATCATTGATAATTATCAGAGAGTATTTTTCTGCCAAATCGGTAGACATAAATGCAGTCCTTAAAGAAGTGTTCCGATTCGGGTTCTACATCGTCATTGCAAATTCAATCGGGATGATCAATGTGCAGGTTGACAGCCTGATGTTAGGTTATTACATGAGTGAGACTGATGTAGGGTACTATGCTGTTGCAATAATTTTTCTAGAGGGGTTAAGATTAATTCCCGAATCAGTTCAAAGAATAACAACCCCCGCCATAGCAAATTACTATGGGAAACAAGAATATGAAAAAATACATGGGCTGATGAAAAATAGCATGTTAAAAGTTTTCGCAATTACCGTATTGATTTCTTCCACACTCATATTACTGGGCCAATTTTTGATAGAGACGTTGTTTAATGAGGAGTTCCTACAAGCATACTATCCTTTATTGATTCTACTGGTTGGTTATTCCGTATACGCTCCAATTCTTTCAATCGGTGGAGCTCTGGCTGGTATTGGAAAAGTGGCTCTGATGTCAAAATTATCTTTAATATGTGCTGTGATGAACACAATACTGAACATCCTTATGATACCGAAATACGGGATAACAGGAGCGGCAATTGCTACATCCACCTCTTTAATATTCACATCATTTTTAAAATTGTACTTCATAAAAGTATATATACCAAAATCTTCATATTTTATAAAGAGTGAGGGTCCTGAACGGGACATTTTGCGTTAAAAATAACTTATTTCCTTTTGAGGGGGAAGGACAAAATTGATGGTCCACCTTTACCTGACTTTTAGACAAGATAACAACAGAGTTTCAAGGAAAAGATAGGGTTTTCAAAAGTGAAAAAATGGTTCGAACGTCAAATGAAACTCTATAGCACTCATTTTAACTTCTGTAGGGGTCATGGAGGATTAAGGTACAAAGATGAAAGAGGTGTTGAATGCAAAAATACACCTGCAAAAGAGGCAGGGATTACCAAGTCAAAGTGTACCTTAAAGGAACTGCTGACATTCAGGTGTTTTAAAATATCAATCATATAAAGGTGGACCATCAACAGGTTTAGAAGGTTTTTTCGGGTTTTTAATAGCAATAGAGTTATATTTCTGGATTGTGTAACCTTTTTAGATATTTTTATGAGCACGATAAAACGGCTTGCCAAAAATAGTGGGTATTTGTTCTTTAGCGGCATAGCAACGAAAATACTTGGTTTCGTTGCTTTGTTATATATCGCTCGCTATCTGGGGCCGGAAGACTTCGGAAAATTTTCTTTTGCCTTTGCTTTCATCTATTTTTTCAGTTTTATCCCGGACCTGGGGATTCATAAAATACTCGTCAGGGAAGCCTCAAAGGAACCCCGGGAAGCGGGGAAACTGATTGGCAACGGGACAATTATGAAGGTATCCCTTTCGCTGGTGGCACTGGTTTTAGCTTTTTTTGCCATAGCTTTCCTGGATTTTCCTCCTTCCACGAAAAATGTGTTGTATATAGCTTCTTTCGGGCTGCTTTTGAGCGGAGCCAGCGCCTACGGAATTATATACGAGACTAAATTGAGAATGGAATATTCCTTATTTTTCAGTCTGGCCAGTAAACTCTTCTTCCTTGCCCTTGTCCTCCTGGCCATTTCAAGGAATTTAACGCTGCCTTTTTTTGTTTTTGCTTCGGTTTCAGCCACTTTTGTGCATAATTTCCTGATGGTCGTATTTTCAAGGAAATTGGTAAACGTATCTTTCAATGTCGATCCGGATTTAATGAAGAAAATAATGCGAGAGGCAATTCCGGTTGCAATAGCCGCGGTTTTTTCTGTAATATATTTCAGGGTAGACGTCCTTATGCTTTCCTTTTTGAAGGGGGATATCGATGTAGGTTTTTATTCCGCAGCCTATCGGTTAACAGAGGCCTTTGTTTTTTTACCCGCAGCATTTACAACTTCCACTTTTCCCCTGATGTCAAAATATTTCAAAGACTCTTCCAACTCCTTCGGATTTACATATGTTAAAGCCTTCAAGTACCTTTTTTCCGCAGGCCTGCTGGTCGCTGTCCTGGTAACCTTTAGTTCGGAGAAAATTATTCTTGCGATTTACGGACCGGAATACCAGAGTTCAGTAGCTGCACTGCAAATCCTGATCTGGGCAACTGCTCTCATGTTTGTGAATGTCCTTGTCAGTTCCACCTGTGTTTCGAGCGGAAACCAGCAAATAATCTCAAAAACAGCGATCCTGGCTACATTCTTGAATGTGGTTTTAAACCTGGCTTTAATCCCCTCGATCAGCTACATCGGGGCTGCAGTTGCCACCGTATTTGCCGAATTAGGGGCAATGGTTTTCGGCATGTTCTGGATTCGGAAAAACCTTTTACACAAAAGTTTGTGTAATTATTCAGCTACCTTTGCTCCTAACTTATTTTTCTGCTACACTCAATGCT
>JAENYU010000061.1 GCA_016841625.1 Methanobacteriota archaeon | reverse complement strand
GAGATTGTTTAGTGTTGTTGCAACATCTGGGTGTTGCGGCCCGAGCACCTTTTCACGAATGTCAAGTGCCCGCTGATAAAGTGGGAGTGCTTTTTCGTAATCTCCCATTTGATAATAGAGCGCTGCAAGGTTGTTCATTGCTGTTGCAACAGTTGGATGCTCAGGGTTCAGATCTTTTTTCAGGGTGGGTATAAGGTCTTTCTCGTATAGGGGTGAAAGCAGTTGCCAGAATGCTGCTCTGTAAAACGGATCTGAAGCTGAAGTAAACCACTTGAATAATTCTTCGGTTTCGAGGGCTTCTTTTGCGTGGTAGAAGGCTTCGGTAAGGGCGGTTTCATGCTCTGGGGTAATTGCTTTGATGTCGAGGTCTTTTAGCTGGTTGCTATAATAGGCATACATGAAACTGTGGACTTCTTTTTTCAAATCTTGAGCCTGGTAAACCTGCAAGCTTTCTCTCATGAGTGGATGCAATTGGAGTTTCCCTTCCGTTTCCTGGACAAAGGAGAATCTGTTCAATTCCGAAAAAGCTGTGAGGGAATAACCAGTATTGAAAATATTGATTAATGCTGTGAAGATTTCTTTATTCCAGAAACGGGGAGTTGAAAGAACTTTCAGGGTTTCTTTTTCCGGGACAGCCAGGTATTTCATAAATTTGTCAAATATTTCACTACGAGTTGTGGCAAAATCATCAGGTTTTGGAGAACTGGTCTTTGCGATTTCGGTGTATGTTTCAACCGCAAGTTCAAGGTAATAAGGAACACCTTCACTACCCTCTATTATTACCTTTTGAATCTCCTCTTCTTTAATTCCGCAGCGGTTAAGAAAATCAAGGGCATCTTTTTCTGGAAGTTTTTCGAGCTTGCATTGTTTAAGATAGTCATTCCAGTCTTTATCGGCTTCTTCCCAGCGGAGTTCATCCCTTCCGCAGATTACCCAGAGGGATGATTTTGGCAGGTTTGCTATAAGTTGCCTTATCCATTTATCTCTCGAATTGAAATTACCCTGCCCTCTTTCCTTTTCCCAGAGAGCTTCATAGCTGTCTATGAAGATAACTGCCGATTTTGAAGTATTTTGCAAGTAGTCTGAGAGGTCTTGTGCAAAGAATACAGGAAGCATTTTTTCAATATCCAGAGCTTCCATTTCTGGCAGTCTTGCGATTTCCTTTTCTCTCTTTAAAGACCATTCCTTAAAACGGTCAGGAGCCCCTTCCACAACCCTTTTGATGCTGCTGTAACTTATTGAGACAAGACCGCCAAATGAATCAAGTAGATCTGTTACAATGCTGTCTTCGGAGTATCCGTCTCTTGAAAGGGGGGTATGAGGGTTGACTTTTCGCCAGTAGGCGGCATGTGCGATATCAAATAAGTGGAATTTTACGCCGTATTTTTCCTGCAATTCATATTTCAGGATTCCAAGAAATTTATCCATTTGTCTGTGGGACTCTATGCTGAAATCGACTGAAGCCCAAATAACGTCTGTATTTTGATCGGATTCATTGTATTTTTTGAGCACTTTTGGCAGTTCTTTTCGCAAGCTGGTCTTGCCGATTCCACCTATCCCATAGTAAACCAGAACGCTGTAATCTTTTTTGCCAATATTTTGGAAGGCGGTTTCAAATGCTTCGATGAATTTTTCTCTGTCAACAAATGGTCGATCTTCTTTGCCAGATACATGGGGACAAACTGCCAATCTTTTCCACCGCCAGAAATGCAGGTTAGATTAAACTTTCCAGTCTGTAAATATGTTATGAACTTGCCTTATATTACACTACCTAAATTCTTTCAATTCAAAAAATAGAAACCTTTTCTGTCAGAGACAGGGAAAAGCCCGAGCTTGCGCTCGGTGAAAAACAGGTTTAAGACAATGCAGATTGCCGGGTATTTGATTCTAAAGGGCTTCTCAGAGGTCCAGGTAAACCACCACGACGATGCAGACATAACCGCCAAAATCCGGAACATATCAATCGCTATTGAATACGAAAACCCAGGCACACACTCCAAAACTGAGCTGGTAGGGAAAAAATCGAGATATGAAAAACAATATCAGAAGGTGCTTTTTATAGGTAATTATTCTAATGAAAGGCTTTTATGTGACGCAGTAGGGGACGAAAACGTATTCAGGCGGGGCAGTGCTTTCGCTTCTGCCATCGAGGACCTTATCAACCCAGCGACCTAAAAAAATGAAAAAGCATAAAAACGATAACATGGGGTGTTTTTTAACCCCTAATTCTCGTTTTTTTGATCTGTTTATACTCGCGGAAAAGCACCGCTAGATACTGTTTTTACTCTTCATTTTCGTGTCATGAAAAACGAAAGCACAAAAGCTTAAAACGGGCTGGTTTTCCGGTGTTTATTACTCTATTGGAGGGACTCGAGGGTGGGAATTGAAACGGTACTTATATCTTTTACCCCAGAACCTGGTAGATCCTGACCTGGTAGATCCTGACCTGGTGGATCCTGACCTGGTAGATCCTGACCTGGTGGATCCTGACCTGGTGGATCCTGACCTGGTGGATCCTGACCTGGTGGATCCTGACCTGGTGGATCCGGAGGGCCTGGTGGATTTGGTAAAAAAGTTTCAGTTTTAACATAAAAGTGAAACTTTTTTTTTGAAATTAAAAGTCTATGTGTTTCTTACCCTTTTTGGTACAATACCCTATGCGGTTAAGCATTTAATATTTATTTTTCACAAAAAAATAGATGGTCAATTTGTATTTGATTGATATTATATATTAGTAGTAATTATCATGTAATCATGGGAAAACGAGGTCCAAAACCACAGTTTACTGACGTTGCATGTCCTAATGAAGACTGTGATCTCTATGGTCAAACTGGTGAAGGCAATGTTGTTGGAAATGGTACTTATATAAGCCGTGGAGAAAAAACAAGAAGATACATTTGCCGTCACTGTGGCAAAGCATTTTGTGACCATACAGGCACTTTCTATCATGATCTTCGCAAAGATGAGAAAATCATCGATTTAGCTCTAAAAATGTCTATGAAAGGGATGAGTATTGAAGCCATTGCAGAGGTTTTAGAGGTAGAACCAGCTAGCGTAAAGCGATGGTTAGCCCGTGCAGCTGAACAGTGTGAGAAAGTAAATGACAATTTGATGAAGAATCTGGATGTACCGAAGGTTGAAATGGATGAACTATGGGTGATAGTCAAAAAAAATAGTTCCACGAATGAAGGATTATGAAGATGATGGGATGTGGATGTGGGTAGCTTTTGTACCAAGTTGTAGGCTAATAATTGATTTTGTTATAGGTCCAAGAAAACAGTATGTAGCAGACAAGTTGGTTGAGTTAGTTAATAAGTGTCTTTCTGAAAAAATCCCTGTATTTATCACAGATGGATTGGCATTTTATAAAGGAGCTCTTTTGAATGTATATGGAGTAGTTGAAGAGTTCCCAAGAACAGGAAAAAGGGGAAGACCAAAGAAACCAAAACTTGTTCCTTCCAATGATTTGATATATGCACAGGTAATCAAAACAAGAAAAGGCGGGATAATTGAAAAAGTAGAGAAGAAGGTTATCTTTGGAGAAGATATTGAACAAAGCGAAATCTCAACTACTTTACTTGAAAGACAAAACCTGACTTTTAGACAGGATAACAACCGTGTTTCAAGGAAAACGATAGGGTTTTCAAAAGTGAAAGAATGGTTGGAACATCAAATGAGGCTCTATTGCACGCATTTTAACTTCTGTAGAGGTCATGGAGGATTAAGGTACAAAGATGAAAGAGGAGTTGAATGCAAAAATACACCTGCAAGGGAAGCAGGGATTACTGAGTCAAAGTGGACTTTAAGGGAGCTACTGAAATTTAGGTGTTTCAAAACATCAATCGTATAAAGATGGACCATCAAAAAATAAGGCTTATTTGTATCCTCTCTACATTGAGAGGAAAACCCTCAGTTTCAACTCGAGGTACTTCTTTCTCTGATAAGTTGATCCAGAGCTGGTAACTCAAATTTATTACTCACTCTGTCTTGTCCCGCGCGTCGCGCGGCTTTCCCCTTCAAATTTTCTAAAATCGAAAGTTATTTAGTCAGCAACATCCTCTATTTTTCAGATTTAATTATTTTTTTATGTAGAGGTTATCTCCACGCGGCGGTTGCTAAATACTATGTTGAATTTTTCGTTGATTATGATAGCAAACTCGCGAGGACAGTGAGGCAGGGATTATAGATGGAATCAAAAGAGAGTAAGGATCTGATTAGAGAGGCTCAAAGAAACAATGTAACTACATTAGACCTTTCATTCAAGAGACTAACATCGTTACCGCCTGAAATTTCAGAGTTGAAAAATCTTACTCAACTTAACATATCTGTTAATCAATTGAGTTCGCTGCCGCCTGAAATCTTAGAGTTGAAAACTCTTACTCAA
>JAENYU010000029.1:1123-52027 GCA_016841625.1 Methanobacteriota archaeon | reverse complement strand
ATAGAATCCTCAACAAAAGTGAGTATATTCCCTACAAAATTATGGAGTTAAGGTTACTAAATGAGGGTTCCAGACCTTCCGGAAGTTTCGGTGTAAAATGCTATATTGATGGGAATGAAGTATCTTCAGATTCAATTTCCGGACTTGAAGCAGGCTCAAATACTTCCTTTATATTTGACTGGGTTCCACCGGCTTCAGGAAACCTGAATATAAGGGCTGTTGCAGATGCGGATAGTCAGGTTCTTGAATATGAGGAAGAAAATAATGAAAAAGTAGAGTCATTTTCCGTGAAAAGTCCCAGTACCTCTTCTTCCTCTTCCAGTTCCTCTTCCATCGGCAAAGGAGCCGGTTCTCCCGAACCTGCCAGCAACGTTGAAGTAAAAGAACTCTCCCAGGAATTTATAGCCAATGGCAATCATGTCAAGTTTGAATTCTCGAGGAACGTGACCTGTATCGCCTACGTTGAATTTGACCCTAAGCGGAGTATGGGAAAGGTGACCACGGTTGTTGAAATGCTGAAAGGACAGTCTAAGATTGTCCCCGAACTTCCGTCGGGCATGGTTTACAGCCATGCAAACATCTGGGTGGGGAATGCAGGGACTGCAAGCCCGGAGAACATTGAAAACGCAGTTGTGGGGTTCAGGGTGGAAAAAGCCTGGATTGCCTCAAACGGGGTAGATGAATCCGAAATAAAACTTTGCAGGTACAGTGAAGAAAAGTGGGGTGAGCTTTCTACCCGGAAAGTCAGGGAAGATGACAGGTACGTTTATTTTGAAGCCGAAACGCCCGGATTTTCGCTATTTGCGATAACAGTGCCTGAAGCTTCTGTTTCCGGAGCCGATGGAGGGGAGGACGAGAAGTCTCCTGTCTCTACTGTGGATTCGGATCAGACAAAAGTGATAGCTGAAGGTACCGAAGCTTCGGGAGTTGAGTCTTCTGAGCCAGAAGAGGATGCTGGTAAGTCTCCGGTTTCAGGGGGCAAATCGAAAATATTCACCTGGATCGTTTTGCTTTCGGTTGTGATGTTGGGCGGGTATCTGGTTTCAAGGAAGCGGGTTTAAGGCTTGCTTCCTTTTTTGATTTTTTTTGAACAATAGTTGTTTGCATAAGAACCGATAATTCCGGTTGCATCAATCGAATTATTAATGCTGTTTCTTTCAATGAGTATTGGCGGCAAGTTTGATTACTTATTGCCATTCCTGAAATCTGTCATGTACAGTGTTTGGAACTCCATAACATCTTGGCAATGCTTTCCATTGTCAGCCTGTACGAAGGAGATAAAAATACCACTCATTATTTTCCTATCATCTTTTCTAGGTCTTACAAGTTTCCTTTTTGGCTTAGGTAGTGGCAGTAATGGTTCTATTTGATTCCAGAATTTGTCAGGTATCATACATTTCGACCCCCCACCAAAAAAAGCTACTTAATTTTTTTATTCACACAGTTCGGTGTTCATTTTGCCCTATCTTCTTAATTAATTATTCAACCTTCCATGAGATATCACTGAAAAATATGTCAACTTCATGATATTTTTTATGAATTTCGCCAGGAGTTTTTGGAGAATTGTGGAATTCAGCCAAAATCATCGATTTTTTTGGGCTTGTGTCTACAACAGATTTAATAAATATGATTAGTTGCTGCAAAAATCACCTCATTTTTGAAAGGGGGGTCGAAATGTAAAAGGTATCTCGTAGTCAGGTCCGTTTTTTCGTGTTGTCACTACTAAACATTACCATACATCGTAGTTTTTCTACTTTTTGGATAGGCTCTAAATAGAAATCACGATGTGTGGATAAAAACAGTAATGTGTGAAGTATCGAATTGTTTAAACGATTACCAATGAAAATTTATATTATTATATATTCAAGCAGGAAATTCTAATTTTCCACTATGATTTTAGGAATTCCTGTTTATGGGGAGACAGCAAAAACTTCATTTTATATACTAAACTTATTTTATACATATTCATATTTCAATTCTGTTTTATAGTAAGTAATATTAATATGAACCTATAGTTCCATTCATTATATAAACCTTTGTATATTATTTTATTTCCGACATTTGATACGAGGGCTTTCCTTTTCAGTAGTGGAATACTCTGTTACTGAATTCAATTGGGAAATCGAGTACATTTTAATTATTTTGGGGTGGTATTATCCGAAACTTGATCGTAAATGATATAAATTATTTCATTCGTTCAAAGAAATTTTTTAAATTTTTTGTATCTACAAATCTATGCTTTGTAACTATTATATTTTTGTCAATTTCAGTTGTTGATTTGGCAGGTGCAGCAGTAGCAAAAGATGTATCAATATCAAGTAGACCTACCATTTCTACAATCGATCTCATTAAAGCTGATGCTATTTTCGACACGAAACCACCTAAAGGTACTAGTGGTTCAATCGAGTTTGAAGTGGAAGTTTATAAAGATGTATTTGGATCCAACGAATTCATTGGTTCAAAGAAGTTTACACACAGTTTTTATCATTCTCCAGATTTTAGTTCTTATACAGTTACAACTGAAGAAGGCTCAAAAAAATATACGGATTATGAAGAAGCAGCCAATTATTTCATTGAGTTAAAATATGCTGAAGTATGTTCTATACCTACTAGTGGTGATTATTACATTAAAGTAAAAACAACTCCATCTCCGGGTTTTTTTATTAAACCTAGTGACGATTGGGTGAGATCCGAAAATAAAAAAATCGAAATAACTCCTCCACCTTCTATACATTGGAGTTTGGAACCAGTTCACGCAAGCACATCCACAGTAAAGGTAAATGAGATTATTCAGGGAATGAATATACAAATCTATAATGAAGGTGGGGAGGCGGGTATAGGAAATGTTACGATTATTACAGACTCTCCTAATTTGGAACTTTTCGACCCAGAGGGGTTATCCGGCTCTAAGATAATCTACCGGAACAAAGGCACTAAACGTTCTTACGGTTATCGAGTTGAGGCTTTGAAGTCTCCTGTAAACTCAAATGGTTATGTTGGTTTTTCACAACTTTATGTCAGGGCGACGAAACCTGGAACTTATAATTTAGGTTGGAGGGCTGCTTTAGACACTCCTGATGTAGGCTATAACCCTGTAATAAGCCCAGATAAAGGTTCTGTAGACCCCGAGGGCTATTATGCAAAATGGATTACCATAAAAGCAGTGGAGGCAAAAGATAATGAAGATTCTGATAATTTTCAAAATGCTGATATTGCCCTCGTAATCGACAGTTCCGGGAGTATGAATGAAAATGATCCCGAAGATATGAGAAAAAGCGCTGCAAAAATGTTCATCGATCTGGCACATAAAAATGATCAAGTGACAGTAGTGGATTTTGATGACTCAGTCACTTTGCTGAAAGAATTATGCCCAGTGGGGGATAACATCTTTGATCTTAAATCTGCTGTGAATGGGATAGATTCAGATGGTTACACTAATATAAATGACGGATTGCAGGTCGGATATGAACAATTGAATGGACCCAATGCAGTTCCTACTAATCAAAAGGCTGCAATTTTGCTTTCTGATGGTTATTCCAATAGAGGACTTAACCCCATATATTCAATAGTCCCTGAATATAAGTCTAAAGGATGGCCTATCTATACGATTGCTCTTTCTGGTGAGGCGGATAGAGACACTCTTAAAAAAATAGCCGATGAAACCGGGGGAGAATTCTACGATGCACCCACAAATGCTGTCCTTCAGGATATCTATAACCGAATTGGTCAGTCTATAACAGGGAAGGTTCAGTTGAAGGAAGATTCCGGCAAGATCTCTCAGGGGGAAACTCTTCAGGGTGCTGCAAAAGTTGATGATTCAGTGGATTTCATGGATTTCCTGCTTACATGGCCTGGAAGTGACCTTGATCTCGTACTGTACTATCCGGACGGCACAAAGGTCCAGACTGACCCTAGTAGCACCAGTGGCACAGTAGATCCGAATATCACTTATATTCCGTCGGACACATATGAAATTTATAAAGTATATAATGCAATTTCTGGGAACTGGTCATATGATGTGTATGCTGCGGATGTAATCGGGGAGGAAGATTATACCCTTACAATATCTGCAAGTACTTCTACTAAGTTGTCAGCAAGCACTGATAAAACAGATTATTCAACTGGTGACATAGTTAATGTCACAGTTGAACTGTTTGACGATATTGGCGGCATAGAAAACGCCAGTGTTAATGCCGAACTCAAATTGAATGGAAGTACTATTGAAAACATCGTTTTGAATAACGGGGGGGGCGGTCTTTATACAGGCAAATCCTCCCAGTTGACGCAGGGAGGTAATTATCGCTTAGTCACGGAGGCTATTAAAGGTGATGTTGTGCGGCAGAAAGTCCTTGATCTTAGTGTACAAGGAGATCCGTTGCCACAGGATACGAAAATTGCTATTTACAGCACTTCCAAATACATCTCCGACGCGAGCATGACAAAAACCGGGCTTTCTTATTATTCGGATGCATTGAAAGCCGAAGGTTACACAGTTGATCAGATTTCCCGTCCCATTACCCCGGAAAAATTGAATGGGTACGATGCACTGATAATAGTTGCACTTGAGGAATCTCTTTTGGATGAGGAAAAGTCGGCCATTCAAAACTTTGTTGTGAACCTAGACAGGGGATTGTTTTTGGCTGGAGGGACAATAGGTTTAGTTAATGAAATAACACATCTTTTTGATGACCTCTCATCCGGAGGAAGTTCTGTTGAGTGGTATGGCCAATACATCTTATGCGATGCGACAGATAATGAGGGAGATGCGGAATGGGTTATAATCAAAAGTTTCTCTCCCCATCCCATAACTGAAAATGTAAACCGGATAGTAATGTATGACGGAGGGTATGTCCCCGCTGCAAATGTTGCCGGGAAAGTAATAGGGGTTGGGTACTCGGATGAGGATAGCTGGCTGGAGGCTGACAATGATAAGGTGTACGATTCCGGGGAAACCATGGGCTCGCAGCCTGTGATTGCTTATTCGTCACAGGAAAAAGTTGTAATTGTGCCGGATTCCAATGCTTTTGACAATATGGATCTTGACAATGACGGGATTCCGAACTTTAATGAGTATGAAAATGATGTCCTTGCATTAAATATTGTCAGGTGGCTCACAGGAAGCGTTTCTGACGGTTCTGGTGACGTCCCACTTCCGGTTGCGGATCTCACAGCAGACCTCACCTGGGGTTACGCTCCACTGACAGTTCAATTTACAGATTCATCCACCGGTAATCCAACGTCTTGGGCTTGGGACTTTTATTCGGATGGAACTGCAGATTCCGAAGACCAGAATCCTGTTTATACATATGAACAGGCAGGGAATTATTCTGTCTCCCTCACCGTAAGCAATGAAAAAGGCAGTAGCTCTGTGGTCAAGAGCGACTACATCGAGGTATATGATGTAGATAATGAAGAAGGGATCAAAAACGTCATAGAAGCATTGGAAGCTGATGGAAGCTTTACTACTTTCGTTTCAGCTTTTGAAGCCGCTAATCTCTCCTCAACCCTCAGCAGTGAAGGGCCCATCACCATCTTTGCACCGACAAATGATGCCTTTGTAGCCCTTCCTGAGGGAACCCTAGATGCACTGATGGGTGACACCAAAAAGCTGAAGGAGATTTTACTGCATCATCTGGTTGATGGGAAACTAATGGCTGCGGATGTTGTCAACTTGGTTAGTATTTCTACTTTACAGGGTGGAGACATCACTTTCAATGTAACCGACGATGGTAGGTTGTTTGTTGAAGACGCAGAAGTCATCCTGGTGGTCGAGCAAAGCGATGGAGTTATCTACGCCATTGATTCCGTGCTGCTTCCGCCGGAAAACGATGAAAATCCAGAATCCCCGTCCACTGAACTTCCGGATTTGATGGTTCAATCTGTCTCTCGAGATATTTCGTCCCCAAAGATAGGAGATACGATAACTTTTGAGGTACATGTATACAATGAGGCTCCTGTACCCGCTGGAAGTTCTACTCTTGGATTTTATGTTGACGGAGTCGAAATTAAATCTGAGTATATCCCTGAACTTGAAGCCTACTCAGGATTCATACAAACTTTTAGCTGGGTGGCAGACAGGGTCGGAGATGTTCAGGTATCTTTCGTGTCACATGCCGATTTTGAAGTTGCAGAACGGGAGGAGCCGGCTAATGAAATGACAGTAAACTTCAATATCGGGTCTCCAGATCCAAATTCTGGTTCAGATACTCCTGAAAATGATAGTTCCTCGGAGAATAGCAACGGTTCTTCTTCCGGCTCTTCCTCCTCCTCCAAATCCTCCTCATCATCCGGCGGCGGTGGCGGCGGAGGCGGTGGAGCCGGTTCTCCCGAACCTGCCAGCAACGTTGAAGTAAAAGAACTCTCCCAGCAGTTCGTAACCAACGGAAACCACGTTAAATTCGGATTCCCGCGGAATGTGACCTGCATCACCTATGTTGATTTCGACCCTAAGCGGAGTTTAGGGAAGGTGACTACCATTGTGGAGATGCTGAATGGTGTCTCTAAGGTAGTCTCAACGCCTCCTTCAGGGATGGTCTACAGGAACGCTAACATCTGGGTGGGGAATGCAGGGACTGCAAGCCCGGAGAACATTGAAAACGCGGTCGTGGGGTTCAGGGTGGAAAAAGCCTGGATTGCCTCAAACGGGGTAGATGAATCCGAAATAAAACTTTGCAGGTACAGTGAAGAAAAATGGGGGGAGCTTTCTACCCGTAAAGTCGGGGAAGATAACAATTATATTTACTTTGAAGCCGAGACGCCCGGCTTTTCGCCTTTCTCAATAACTATCCCTTCTCCGGAGGGGGAGATTGCAGGTTCTGCTGAATCGGCAGATGAAGGTGAAGATATTGTTAGGGGGATATCGAGCGAGGTATCGAGTGAAAACAATTCCAGTGTACTGGAAGCTTCGGCAGTTGAGGAGGAAGGTGCAGGGACATCCGGAAGCATGACAAAAATATTGCTGTCTTTTGGGCTGCTTTCGGTTATGATCCTGATCGGATTTGTGGTTTCAAGGAAGCAAAGTTGAACTCTTTGCTCCTTTTTTCCTTTCTTTTTTTGATCCGGGAGTTTCCCGTTTGCTTCGGACGAAATGGTCGGGTGAACTTACATCAACCCTGTCAGTACGACCCCGACACCCATAAGCGCCACACACCCGACGGCTGCAATATCCATCTTATTCCATTCGAGCCTGTGTTTTTCCACGCTCTGCCTGTTCCGGTAGCCCCGCATGTCCATGGTCAGGCCAAGGACCTGGGTCCGGCCCAGGGAGTTTGCGACCAGAGGAATAAGAATCGGCTTTACACTCAGGATTTTTCCGCGGAGGCCGGTTCCGGGGTTGTAGCCCCTTGCGAGCTGGGCTTCGTGGATCTTCTGGCCTTCTACCTGGAGGCTCGGGATGAAGCGAAGGGCGATTACGAACATCAGGACGTAGTCCACGGGGACGTGGATGGTGAGGAGGGCTTTCATGAGGTCGCTTGGCTTCGTGGTGATAACCAGGAGCTGGAAGGCAAAAAGCATGGCGAAGAAGCGGAGGGAAAGGACCATGCCGAAATCAAGGGCTCCTTTGGTCACCGGGACCATTCCGGCGGCTGCAAAGCTTCCCGGGGGGATGAGGTAGCCGATGGTGGGTCCGCTCTTAAGCGTGAAAACGGTAAGCAGGATCAGGGTGACGCTCAGGAAGACCAGGAGCTTGAGCTGGCGAAGGAGTTCTTGCTGGAGCCCGGCTTTAAGGGAAGCCAGGAAAATTCCCAGTACCATTATGGCCATTAAGGCGGGATCCGTTGAGAGCACGCTGAGTGCTATGATTCCTGTTACTGCTGCAATTTTCGAAAGCGGGTTCATTCGGTGTAAGAAGCTGTCCTTGTTGATGTACTGCATAATTTCTTTCATGCACACATACCCCCTCTGGTACCTTCTGCGATATCTGCTGCGGCGGTTTCAGTTAGAGCCGCTCCCTTTGTATCTTCAATTATTTTACCGGATTCCATGCGGATGACCCTTTCGGCGTAGTTTTCCACGATCTGCATGTTATGGGTCACCATCACGATGGTGTGCCCTTCCTGCTGGAGCCGGCACATGAGCTGCATCATCCGGTCGGACTCTTCGGCGTCCAGACCGGTGGTCGGCTCGTCGAGCACGATCAGTTCGGGGCGCATGGCAATCACACAGGCAACAGCCAGACGCTGCCGTTCCCCCCTGCTCAACTGGCGGGGGAAGACTTTTTCCTTGTCTCCGAGCCCTACGAGTTCCAGGGCACGGGTGATCGCTCCCCTGTCCCCTCCTGCACCGATATTGTTTAATCCGAAGGCGATTTCGGCTTCAACGGTGTCTTCAAAGAGCATATTGTCCGGGTTCTGGAAGACCAGGCCCGTGTGCCTTACCAGCTCGTTTATCGGGGCCTGCCCGGTATCGAGCCCTTTTACGCTTACGCTTCCTGAATGGGGTTTAAGAAGACCGTTGAAATGCTTTACCAGGGTTGTCTTCCCTGACCCGTTTTCCCCGAGGATGGCAATGAACTCCCCGGGATAGATTTCCAGGTCTACGGCTTCAAGGGCCCGGACTTCGTCGTAGCGCTGCGAGAGCTGCTTTACGGAGATAATTGGAATATTATTGGGTTTTGTCCCCGAAGGAGGAAGGTCTGCTGTTCCTTCCTCCGGGGAGTGATGTGGTATTTTATCGTGAGTTTCGGACATTACGGGTTCTTCAGGGTGTCCTGCAGCCGGGAGATCTTTCGGGCTTTTTACTTCTTTTATCCTGCCTTTCTCAAGGAGCACTACCCTGTCCCCGATTTCCAGGAAGGCTTCCACATTGTGGTCCACGATTATGATCGTCTTTCCTTCCTCTTCTTTTAACCTTTTCAGAATGGAAAAGACTCTTTTTACTGCATTCGTGTCCATTTCCGAGGTGGCTTCGTCCAGGATGAGGACTTCGGTGTCCAGGGCAAGGGTGGCTGCCAGAGCGACTTTCTGCTTCTGGCCCCCGGAAAGGGCATGAGGTGCCCGCTGTTTCAGGTGGCTGATCTCACAGAGCCGCATTACCTCTTCCAGCCTGCGTTTGATTTCGGTTTCGGAAAAACCGCGGTTTTCAAGGCCTGAAAGGATTTCTTCTTCGACGCTGGTGAAGATGAGCTGGGACTCGGCATCGTCAAAAACCATTCCCACATGCCGGCTCAGTTCTTTCATACCGTCGAATTCCCCGATGGCTTTTCCTTTGAATATGATGCTCCCTTCGAAGCTTCCCCCTATTTCCTGGTGGAGGATGCCTGCCAGGGCGAGGGCAAGGGTGGTTTTCCCGGCTGCGCTGTGGCCGGTGACCAGGAGCAGTTCTCCGGCAGGGACTTCAAGGTTAATGTTTTCCAGAGTCGGCTTTTCCGCCGTGCCGTAGGTGTAGGAGAAGTCCCTGACCTTTATCATGCTCTTCCCCTCGCAAGGACCTTTGAGGCTGGCATGTAAAGGATCTGGGCGATAATTGCGTTGGCGATTGCGGTCCCGACCACGATCGGGATTATGGCTGCGACAAAAGTTCCCATGGTTGTAAACTTCGAGAGGATTGCCGGAGCGACCATCACCATCGCCACAATTACAAAGGTGGTCCCGCTGGCAAGAGTCCCTAAAAGGGTTGCCAGGGCAGGAGAGATGGAAAGCCTGTTTTGGAGAGCCTTGAATGTAAACAGGCAGACCACAGCTCCCACAGGTTCACTGATGAGGTTTGCAGGGGGGAAGATGGAGTGGCTGAGAAGTGCACACACTATTCCCGCTACTGCCCCGATCCCTATCACTTCCTTGAAGGTGGGGACCACGAGGATAACGGCAAGACAGTAAAAAGCGATTACAAGGTTCGAGACAATGGGTCCCGGGATTACCAGGGATAAGTAGCGCACAATTGCACCGACTGCTAATAAAATTCCAACGACAGCAATATCCTGAGATTTCATTAAGATCCACTTTCCATTATTGTTGATTGTTACCGTGTAATTGTCCTGAGATTGCGATTGAACTTGAGCTTGTTATTGAGCTTGTCCTGTAATTTCGATGTAACTTGAGTTTGTTATTGAGATGTCCAATTATTGTGATTGTGATCGTGATCGTGATTGTCAAGTGATTGACCTGTAACTGGTGAACAGTAAGAATGAATTAGACACTATAATACATTAGAGCATACTAATGTACATTAGTATATATAACTTGTGTTTTTAAGATCCTGATTTATTGTCATTTGCGGATCTCAGGTCCCGATGACCGGGTCCGTCTTCCCCATACCTTCAGTGGGTGATAAAAATCTCGGTACAGAACTTTGTATAAAATTAAAAATATATTTTAAAAGGAACACTGATTTGTAGGACTTGCCATAAAGTAGCAATGAGATTATTCGGGAATTGAGAATATTCGGAAAATAAAATAATTAGGGAACTGAGTATATTCGGAAAATAAAATAATTAGGGAATGGAGCTATTCAGGGGTCTTGGCATGTCTTCGGGGAATGGAAGGGAGCTTGATGAAGTAAGGGGCATTGAGGGCGGGTTTAAAGCGGCTTATGCAAGAGATACGAAAGAAGCAGTCGAAGCTTTTGACAGGCTCAGGGACTTTGCCATCGGGTTGATCTACCTGAACGTCACCGCAGAACACGAACTTGATGCAAAAGCGCTTATAGTGTCCATAGGGGATATAGGAAAGATAACTGCCGCACAGAGTATGGAAATCGCATCAGTGGCGGCGAGCCGTGCTCTCGGGGACATCGCCGTGGAAGCCGTGAGCCAGAGGCGGGATACTCTCGCTATAAAGGCTGCATCCGTTCTGGGGAGCCTTTCCAGGGAACTTGCTGCCAGGGGGATGGACATGGCAGCAAAGGATGCAGCCGAATCCCTCGGGAAGTTTGGGGCGATATCGGCCCGGATGGGGGTCGAAAACCAGATAACCCTTTCCGAAATCTACCTCATGCAACTGGTCAGGAAAGCCATGGAGGAAAGTTTATCTGAAACAGGAATAATAGCCGTGGCTTCCCTTGGAGTGGTAGGGGAGGCTTCGGTAGAGTACAAATTCGAGGAAAGTGCCATAGGGGCTTCAATCCTTCTGGAGGAAATCGGGATTGCCGCTGTCAGGGAAAAACATGAGCCTGAAGCAAAGACCGTGATAAACGCCTTTGAGAAACTGAGTAAAGCCTCCTCAATGCACGGCATGAAAAGCTTGCTTTTCCAGGCAGCCTGGTCCGTAGAAACAATCCGCGTCCTTGCCGTGGACATGGGCATGAATGCCATAGCCCGGACCGCAAAACTTACCCTGGAATCCGTAAAAGCGGCCGGCGAACTGGACGAAGAGCAGACTCTGGAAAAAATTCAGGAAATCAAGAAATTCCACCGGAAGATCATGGAAAAAAGCTGATCCCGGGAACAGTTTCGAAAACGATGCCATTCCCCGTTTTACTTTCTTATGTTCCTCTCCAAGAGAGCCGCAAAATCTTAAAAAAGCCACAGCTTGAAAACTCGTAAATCAAAAATCAAAACGTTTCGAAATAAAAACATTTGAGAAAAGAATTGGGTTTGGTGCTCCGGCCGGGATTCGAACCCGAGTCTTCGGCTCGAAAGGCCGGAATGATTGGCCGGACTACACTACCGGAGCACGTTTGTTGTCTTACTGCGAGACCAACAATATACCTTGTAATATATAAATCTGTCCCTTTTTTGAGGCAGATGTGTATATGACTCTGTAACTATAATTATTTTATACTGCCCATTATCGGATCAGGCTGAAAAGGGTATCAGAGCAGGTTAGGAAAATTCAGATTGAATGAATAAAATCCGGAATATTACCTCTGACTATGGAAAAAAGCTTTTGTAAAAAAGTTTGGTGCTCCGGCCGGGATTCGAACCCGAGTCTTCGGCTCGAAAGGCCGGAATGATTGGCCGGACTACACTACCGGAGCACGTTTGTAGATGTTTAAGGTAGGGATCTTTTAGCCCTTATTGAAGGAATCTCCAATAAGGACTTTATGTATATATAATTATCGCTTGTTGATCTGGTTTTTCGTTTTTCCTTATAAAGATTTATCCGTTCCTTCGAAAGCTTAAGCTTCTTGAGGCTCTTCGACATCTTCGGCTTCTTGAGGCTCTTCGACATCTTCGGCTTCTTGAGACTCTTCGACATCTTCGGCTTCTTGAGGCTCTCCGACATCTTCTACTTCTTGAGGCTCTCCGACATCTTCTACTTCTTGAGGCTCTCCGACATCTTCTACTTCTTGAGGCTCTCCGACATCTTCCGTTTCTTCTGCTTCTCCGGCTCCTTCCTCTTCTATCGGGAGGTTTGAGATCCACTCGGAAAGCCTTCCGCAGTACTCGGGCTGACAGTCGCCGGTACAGCTGGTGCAGGCAGAAAACATCTCTCCAGAAAGCAGGAGGTCGTATTTCTCCTTGGCTTCTTCCTTTGCCCTCAGGAGATAGGTTCTTGCCCCGTTGGAAACGGCAACTTCACGGATGATAAGGTCCTTGTCCTGGAGCTTCTTTATTATCCGCGAGCATTTCCTGCTGTCGATGTCCAGCTCTTTCCAGATCGTGTTCTGGAAGATGCCGTCCTTATGTTTACTTATAATTTTAAATGCTTCTTCTTCGAGATCCATGCATGTTTCCACTCTTTCGACAATCCTGTTCGGATGCTTCACTCTTCAACAGGAGTTATCAGTATGATGTTATTTCCCCGCAGAACCACGGAACCAAGGGAGCGGACTTTTTCTCCTTTCACGATCTCCATTGTGTCCACAAGATGGAGGTTCATGTAGTCATCCACACTCTTGAGAGTGCCTTCAAGCAAGTTCAGGTCGCCTTTCATCTCTACCTGGATCTTGGATCCAACGATTTTCTGGACTTTTTTATTTGGGAACAAAATTAATCCCTCGCTGCTTTATAATTATTCTTGAATATTGATTTCCCGTACTCCCGGGTGCTCGCTCTTCAATCCAGAAGCCGGGGCCGCGCAAGCTGCAAAATAGATGTGCATTTTCAGTCGCATGCTTCCTTTACTCAACCGCTTCAATAAGCGGCCAAAATTTATAAAGCGTTCTCACTCCACCGGCTTTCAAGAAAACTGAGAAATACATATCCCCTCCAGAGTTATATAACCATCGATGTCCGGGCTTCCTGTAAGCTTTGTCCGGTCCTGGGGTTTTGGTCTGGAAATTCGAGTTTCCGGTTTTTATCCCGGTGTTCGGTTCTTTATTCCGTTTCTGGTGTTTCAGTTTGTGTTTTTACCTCTCGCAAGTGCACAACTGGTTCTAATCTGTGTTTAAGTCTTCAAAGGTCTGCCAACTTTTCGAATATCCGGGAAGTTTAACAATTTTATGCTGTAAAACGGTTTTTTTGGTGGGTTACGGCAGGCAGGGAGGAGTCAGGGCATCAGGATGAAAATTATGTCGCATTTTAGGCGTAAATGTTATTATTATGGAGAACAGGATTTTTTTATTACCCGTTACATTACCTGCTGCACTCAACGGAACTCCCCTCCTTTAAGCACCACTGTCTGCTGTCCGGGTTCCGGCCAGCCAGGTTTACTCCAGAGAGGGTCGTTTTGCTTGTTTTCTTGCGTTTGGAAGAGAAGTAAACCTTCTGGAACCGGATGGCTCCGAAAGTACAGGGTATACACTACCCCATTTTGTGCAAGAGCTCCCACCCAGGATATTTCCAACCCGATTTCCGTTCTGATTTTTTGGACAGGGGTTCAGATATATCCCTGGAGCTCGGTACTGTCTTCAACAACTTTCGGCACTTCTTTTTTGGGTCTTGGGATTGCTCTTGCAATAGGGCCGAAAACTGACTCATATTCACTGATGTGCTGGGTAAGCCAGCGGCTTAGTTCAAGAGCGGCTACTGGAGAAAGTATGACTTCGGCTTCTACGCGCCTTTCGATGACCCTGGACTCGGAAGAGTCTCCAAACATCTTGGGCGTGTCATTGTAAAAGCCGATCCTGAAATCGTAAGGGCTATGCCCGCCGGCAGCTCCGATGGCGTATATCTGCTGGAAGTTTTCGGGCTTTACGAAATCAATAGTGATACCTTTTTTTGCTTTTTTGGAAACCGCATTCTCTTTATTTTTACTGGGTTCGACATCCTCGGCCATAAAAACTACCTCTTTGGTTAATGCTCCTGAAATTTAGGATTATGGGACATTGTTCCAATATTGACCGGTATTCCCTCTCAATATTGACCAATGATCACGTCTTCATTATAATATTAATATTTGCTATAATAGAAATATTCTTTATAAGATTAAGTTCCTGTTTTGCGTCTTCAGTACTTATATTGAATTCCGATCTGCAAAAACGTTACGATTTCCCAGCCTTATTTTAACCCTGGACCTGTTTTTTCAACTTGCGGGCTTCTGCAGCGATCTCTTTTTTCGAATGGACGTTTGCTATCAGTTCCACTGCATCAAGGTTGCGTACTACATTATCCAGATACCCGAAAATATCTCCCTGGTACGCGGAAATCCCGTACTTATCTTCAAGCCTTTTTACTATCCGGGGAGGGTCCAGGCCTTCTGTCCGCAGCCTGACTATTGTTTCGGAAAACTTCTGCTCAGCACAGCCGCAATGAGGTGAATCCTTGCAGCCGCAGGTAAGGAAATCATCGGCAAAACTCAGTAAAAGGTTCTGGAGTTTCAGATCAAGGAGAGCAAGGGATTCACCATCAAAAACGATATCAATGGCAGCTCCCTGGAAAACCCTTGAAGGCATGTTCACGTGAAGGGCGCTTCCTATCTGGTTGGCGTACTTGAAGTATACGGCGTCGAAAAATTCCAGATTCGTCACGATCTTCAGGGGGCCGTTTTTCGCAAGTACGGCGTCCCTGATCAGGAAGGCTTTAGAGAGCGAAAGGAAGTGGGCGGAAACAATCTTCCCGAAGCGGGTAAGCGTTACCCTGTCCCCTTTTCTTTCTATGAAACGGTATTTCTGGAGCCGGGCAACCAGTTTTTCCAGCTCAAAACTCCCGAACATGAGGGAATGGATGCTTTTCAGGTCCCGGACCGAGGCGGTCACGGCAACTGATGCAAGTATTTCTTCCAGCTGTTCGGCTTCCCCGTATTCGACTCCTGAGGAGAGCATCTCTCCCTGCAGGAGCTTGATCGCAACCTCTTCTTCCGTTTCCGACTGGGAACTGGCGTAGGATTTTCCGGGGACTGGCATGAGCACCACCACACCCCTGTCATGGTAATCGGGTCTCCCCGCCCTCCCGCTCATCTGGAGGAAATCCTGGACCGAGAGCCAATCGATTCCCATTGCAAGGGTGTCGAAAATAACCTGAGACGACGGAAAATCCACGCCTGCAGCCAGGGCTGCGGTGGTCACTATGACCGGGAGTTTTCCTTCCCCGAAAAGGGTCTCCACTTTTTTGCGCTCGTACTGGGAAAGCCCTGCATGATAGGGAGACGCCTGGATCGAAATCGCGGAAGCCAGCTTGTGACAGTTTCGCCTGGAGTTCGTAAAAACAATGGTCTGTCCACGGTGTTTCTTTGAAGATAAGCGAGAGTATTCTTCCTTTGCAAGCCGGGTAATCAGCTGGGTCTTTTCACTTTCCTGGCAGAAGAGCAGGTGCCGGTCAAGGGGAACCGGGCGGTGTTCGTATAGGATCAGCTCTGAACCGAGCTTTTTTGCATAGGACCCGGGGTCTACGACGGTTGCTGAAAGGTAGATGAACTGGGCTTCCGGAGCGATATAGCGCAGCCTTGCTATGGTCCCGTCCAACCTGTGTCCTCGGTCCTGGTTTTCCAGCATATGGACTTCGTCAATGACTACTGTCCCTATTTTCCCGAGGAAGTCCGCATTCCCGGAACGGAGGATGTGGTCCAGCCCTTCGTAAGTCCCGACTATGATGTCCGAGTGCAGGGTGGTGTGCATCTTCACCCGCTGGGGGGTCTTGATGAGGATTGCCCCGATTTTGATGGACGTGGTAAGCCCCAGTTTCGTGTAACGTGCCGTGAACTGGTCGTATTTCTGGTTTGCCAGGGCGACCAGGGGGACCAGGTAGAGCATTTTTCCTTTCCTGTTCAGGAGGTTCTGGATCCCTGCCATCTCCCCAATGAGGGTCTTTCCTGTTGCCGTTGCCGAGACAACGAACTGGTTCTTCCCTTCCAGCAGTCCAGCTTCCACGGAAAGCGCCTGTACGGGAAGCAGGGTCTCGGACTTTTCCAGGAGCATCTGCTTGAACTTTTTTGCAAGAGGCAGCTCCTTTATACGCATCAGGGTAACCGAGGGGCTTGTTTCGATGGTATCGTAACGGGTGAACTCCGGGTCCAGCCGTTCTGGGGTAAGCATCCGGAGAGTCCGGTCCAGGTCCCTGGTTTTGAGCAGGACCTGTTCCAGGAAGTCCACGGACTTTTCTCCGTAATTTCCTTCCGCGGTCTGCACCCCCCTCAGGAGTTCTTCTTTTGCACACTCCCTGCAGATAAGTTCGTTGTGGAATTTGATTGATTTTTTGTTGACAAAGTTAAAGCGTTTATTGAGCAGGCAGTGCCTGCAAATATCAACCCTGTCTGCCTTCAGCTGAAAACCTTCCAGCATTTCCAGGAAAGCAGCCGAATTTGCAGGGTCCCCTCCCTCTGCCAGCATGATCCTGTTCGCACTGCGGAGCAGTTCTATGAATTTCTGGGGCGGAAGAAACTCTTCTTTTTTCTTCTTATCCGTAAGAACCCTGATCTTGTGGGGACGCGGTCCCTTATACCCGTTTTTCATAACGAGTTCAGCCACCAGGAGAGGCTGTTTCATCCGGTCCTTTATCGTCATCAGGATTAGTTTCGATTTTTCAGCGGAGATGAGGACCCAGAGCGTCATTGCATACCCAGATATGTGAATGATATAAGTAAGCTTCCTTCACCAGGCCTGTTTCAGGAAGCTTGCTTCAGGATTTTTATTTTTCGGAATATGTTTTACAGAAATTGAGCGTGATGCCTTTTTGCAGTGCCTTTTTGCAGTGTCTCTTCAAAAAGGAATCAGTTTACCGTTACAAGTAGAATCTTATTGCATATACATATTATCACTTATCTATTATATATAAAAACTCCCTCCCGCACTTCCCAGCATAAAAAGCCAGGTCTCAAAAAAAGAAGGATCGGTTTAAAGGTGAAGCAACTCTAAAAGAAGGAGAGGCTTAAAGGCAGGCCCCCACCTTTGCAAACCTGCACCTGCAGTTCCGGGTTTGGGGGATGTTTTCGATTGTATCGGAAAGGATCTCGAAGATTGCGTCCTGGGCTTTTCCCACAACTTCCGTGACCTCGTCGGCTGTCAGTTTTTCCGTGGTCATTCCGCAGGCCTGGTTTGTGACAATGGCAAGGGAAGAGTAGCAGAGGCTGAGTTCTTTTGCAAGGGTGACTTCCGGGACCCCGGTCATGCCCACGACGTCGGCAAACTGGCTCATCATGCGGATTTCTGCCCTGGTCTCGAAGCGGGGACCTTCTGTGCAGGCGTAGATGCCTTCAGTGTGGGCTATCCCCTGCTTTTCAAGGGCTTTTATGAGGCTTTCCTTGATTTCCGGGCAGTAGGGTTCCGAAACGTCGACATGGACAGTATTCTCGTCGTAAAAGGTTGAGACCCTGTTCCTGGTAAAGTCAACGAAGTCATCGAGTACGACAAAGCTGCCCACAGGGTGCCCTCGCATGGACCCCACGGAGTTTGTGGAAATGATGCGTTCAGCTCCCAGAACCTGCACAGCCCAGACGTTGGCCCTGTAGTTGATCCTGTGAGGAGGGATATGGTTCTTGCCGGCGTGCCGGGGAATTACTGCGATGTTTTTGCCTTTTATATCGGTCAGATAGGCGCTTACTTCCCCATAAGGGGTTTCTACAGCACGTTTTTCAAAGTCCCTGTACGAATCGAAACCAACGCCCCCCAGAACTGCAATCTCAACGTTTTCGGCTGTTTTTTCCATTTCCTTTCTCCTCTCTTTTTCTGCCTGTATTAATTTCCTTTTTAGAGCAAATTGGCTTTCCGTTTTCAAGCAGTTTCTTTCCTTTTTTTCCCTCTCCCCTTTGCTTTCTTATCCTCTCCGGAGTCAGGGATTCCAAGGGAAACTTTGATTCCTGCCAGGGCTATGAGTATTGCGACGATTACTGAATATACGAAGTACTGAAGAGCCAGGGAAGCATCCTCCGCAAACCTGGTTGTAAGGGAAGCTTCTGTCAGAAGGTAGGTGCTGGCTCCCCAGAAGAGCAGGCCGGTTGCGATTATAAAGAGGGAGATCGAGATGTTTTTTTGGGTCGGTTTTCCAGCCATCCTCAGGTCAAATATTTTACCCAGGTTTGCCAGCAGGAATGCACTTGCATACAACCAGACTGAGGCATTGATGAAAACCGAGATCAGGGTGAGGGTCCCATGGTACCAGACCCCGCTTTCGGAGTAGAGTCCCCATACTTGCGCTGCCCCGTGGGCAGTGGCAACTACCCCTGTAAGCAGGGCGGCGGTATAGCTGACAAAAATAAGCCTCTGCTCCTTGAAGGCCTCTCCCAGGCGTTCTTTTTGGAGGGCGAGGGTGTCGTCAAGCCCGAAGCCCCGGTAGAGCATGTACATCCCGACGGCAGCGAGGATCCCCACGACTGCGCCTTCGGGGTACTGGGCAAGCAGGAATATGGCATAGATAAGGAAAGCGAGTCCGAGCGGAACGAAAAAGGTCTGGGATATTTTCGGGTCACTAAAAGCGTGTTTGAGGATATAGTAGGTGCTTTCCAGGTTTTCACTCTGCATAACCACGATACGTTTTACGGAATCGATTTTTATGCGAGACTGCACTATCGGGACAAGGGTCTCGTCTTCTGCCCCATCCGATACAAATACAGCTCCTTTCACCTCGTACATGTCAAGGAAGGTCTCCAGCTGTTCGGCAATCTTCTGGTCGGAGATAACACCTACGTTCCTGTCGCCTGCAAATGAAACAATCTCCGCGTCGATACCCTTTGCCCGCAGTTCGTCAAGGACCCTGACTCCCCCGAAAATGGTGTTTGTGTCCGAATCCTCGGGATCGGCGATTCCGAGTGTCGTGGCAGCTTCAACATTTGCTTCCCTTCCAACGATAGGGGTTGAGAGTTTTGCCTTTTCTCCAAGGTCATTGTCCCGATCTATGCAGATAACTAAAGTTCGCATGGCTCCTCTATTTCTTCTGATTACGTGTTTTGCGGGTTCCAGAGCTAGATTTGAAGAATATTCTTTATCCGATGCTATCATCTAAAGCCATTGTCGATATATAATGCTTGGGGAACTTTACCGGGGTCCGGGGAATTCAGGTTGTCGGAAAAATCCCACCTTTTTTTAATGCCTTCTTTTAATTCCATAACTGTTGTATTATTCTTTGATAACATACTATTTCAATTTATACTTTTATAGATATGGGGAGCTTTCCTTATTGAAGTGGTTTCTTTATTTGAGCGGTTTCTGTTTTCTACCTTATGGATCGTAGGAGTGAACTGCCCCTCCCTGCCTCCTTCGGAGTCGAGGAAGGGGCTTCCTTCGAGTACTCGAATCATTTAGGTATTGGATCTAAGAACTCAATACCCATCTTCAAGCCTGTTTGTCGAAGATTATCGGCAAAGTACCGATAGCCTGTCCACAAGGCATTCTGTAATAGGAAACGTTCCATGATATTGATAGCAGAGTTTCTATCCCTGTCTATGGTGTTTCCACAATCGCAAGACATAGTACGTTGATATAGCGGCATCTTATGCCGTTTTTTACAAACATAACATTCTTTGGACGTATAACTTTCATCGATTTTTATTACTTTCTTACCTACTTTTTCTGCTTTGTAGGTCAAAAATCCGATGAAGCGAGAAAGGAAACCCTGATTTTGAGTAGACCTGTTAAGTCCCTTTTTTCGTTTCCCTTTCAGCTTTTTTGACTTAGCCATTTTCTTGACTTTCAGATCACCGACTATGATAGTGTTGGCTTTAGTGTTCTCGATCATCTTTTTAGAGAGTTTGTGCTGGTAATCCTTATTCTGGTCAGCCTTTTTCTTCTCCATTTTTTTGATGTTGGTGTTGAACCTTTGCCATCTTTTGCTATTCTTCTTGCAGTGATCTCTCCGGGATTTCAGAGTATCTATTTTTTTGTTCCAGTACTTGTCAGGTCTTGCAGTTTTGGCTTCGAAAAACTTTCCTTGAGAATTGACAGCAGTTACTATTTTCGTAATTCCTGCATCAATCGCCTGATACAGACCGTTATCATGATACGGAACTTCTGGCTCATAGTCATAGGTTACTGAGATGTACCATTCCCCCCTTGCCTTATAGGGGTCACTGTTGAATATCTCAACCTGTTTGATCTTCTTGTTTTCGAACTCTCTATCAATCCCAAAAGACAGAGGAACTTCGTTGACCTTATGGGAAAAAGAGGCTTTTCCGTCCCTGAACTCGAAACCACTCTGGTTGTATACTATTGTGAAAAAATAGTTTTTTCCCCTGTGTTTTGGCGGTCTAGCACTGGTGTCCCCGTTTTTGCGAAGGGCAAAAAACGATTTGTAGTTTCCATCAAGTTTTTTGAGAACTCCCTGCAACACTTTGGAATAGACCATAGCGTACTGAGGAAATTTCTTTTTCATCTCAGGGAGTTTGTTTTGCTGTTCTACGTACCTGACGCTTCTTTGTTCATTTCTCCATGTTTCCTGTCTTTCTGCCAGAGCAAAATTGTAGGTCAACCTGGAGAGGTTTGAGATAGTCCAGAGAACATCAACCTGTTCTTCTGTAGGATGGATTTTGACCTTCTCAGTTAGTTGCATCTTTGCCCTGATTCTCCACATATTTCATAAGAATCGGTAGAGTGACCTGCCCAGTTGAAGCAATGAAGTAAGAACGTGACCAAAAAGCATCTTTCAACAATAGTTGTTTCACTTCTGGAAAGTTTCTTCTGATTTCTCTTGATGATATTGTTTTGATAGTGTTAATGTATTTCGGAATATCAAGAGTTGGTTTTGTTCTAAATATCATATGAAAATGATCTTTATCGCATTCGATGTTGAGAACATCAACCTCAAATGTCTCACTGATCTGGTGTATCTTTGTTTTCAGCAAGTCTACTACAAGAGGGTTTACCAGTGCTCCTCTCCTGTATTTCACACATTGAACAAAGTGGTACTGTAATGAGCATACCGAATGACTATCTTTATCAAGATCATATTTCATAGTTGAAGGTATAATGAGGAACTATAATTATATGTAAATTAGCAGACATTGTTTTTAGAGGAAGTTGACGGCTTTCATCCCCCACCTGTCGGCCTACGGCCTCCGAGGAAGGGGACTTCCCGCCTTTGGAGTTAAAACCCTTCTACTTTCATCCTTATAAGGATGCCATTTGTGGGGTCTTTTGGCGTCCCGTAGGACATTTGTACGTCTTTTACGGCATTGTATGTCCGGTATGTAAGCTTTCTGTATATGAGAAATTATTAGATAGTTTAGAGATAATTTTATAATTTCGGATCGCCAATTAATAATTGCATAAAAATAAACTATTCTTAAAAGACAGTTACGGGGGTTTTTCAGTGGCTAAACTAATGGAAAGTGAAAAGAAAGAAGAAACCGTCAAGAAAGGTTCCGGGATCCAGGAAAAAATCGGGGAACTTGGGAGCGACATAGATGACCTTGCAAAGAAAACTGGTGATGAAGCCTCAAAGCTTGCAAAGAGCATAAACGGGGAGATAAAGTCCCTTGCCGGAGATATCAAATCCATCGATGTGAAAAACGAGGTAAAAGGAATCACAGGCAAGGTTGAAAAACTGGCCGATAGCACAGGAGATTCTGCAAAAAAGCTTGCCTCTGACGTCAAGGGAGACATCAAAGGGTTAATGGCTAAAGTGACAAAGAAAAAAGAGAAGTGAAGACAGAAATTTCTCCTGTCTTCTTTTTCCCGAGTTATATTCTCGGGTTCTATTTTCGAGTTATTTTCCCGGGGTTAAACAAAATTTGGGCTCTGAATAGAAAGCTAAAAATCAATTATTTTCATTTCAAGCCAACGTTTTTACAGTTAAAAGAGCCCCTTTTTTAAGTATTCCCTTGCATTCAATGTTCAATTTCCCGCTGTTCAGGGCTGTGACAAAGGTATTGAGGGGATCTTTAGAGTACATTATTCCCCTGAAAGTGTCCTCGGAGCAATGTACAGAGACAGAGGCATCCACTTTTTCCCCAGGGGCAAGTTTTCTGAACTCGATAATTTCCCCGCTATCCGTAACGGCTTTGATTTGCAACTTGCTGCCGTCATTCAAGCCAATATTCAGGAAGATAATGTCATTCCCTGCAAGTTTTTTCAGGGGTATTGGGACTTCATCGATCCCACTGTTATAATAGCCCACTGCCCGTTCCATCTGGCTGAAAAGGTCTTTTGGCATGGGTTTTGTTTCCGTTGTTGCGGGTTTTTCTGAACTTGAACCGGTTTGTGCCTTTTGATTTTTACTGGTGGGTATGGCTTGCGGCTGAGGATTCGAATTATCCGGGGTTCGGGATTGTGATTGAAAGCTCTCCGGAATGTGAATTATCAGCTTAGCAATCCCGAGCTCGGAAAGTATCGGAAAACCTTGCTGCAGTCCAACTTTTGAAACATGAGACTCAGGTCCGGAAATTTCACTTTCAGTACCAGCACTGCATATCGGGACCTGGGCATTTATACCGATTATCGAAAAGACCAGAATAAATGCCAGCATTAGGCGTAATGCCACATGCAGACGTTTCACTTTAAAGAGCATGAATTAAATTATGGCTTGAACGTATATAAGTGAAATCAGAGTTACTTATGTTGGGAACCCTGGACTGGCATTAAGAAAAGAATAGCAGTAAAGCACATTTTTTTACATAATACCTTTGATTCAGGATGCGGGACTCCTGTTACAAGAACTCTTGTCAAAATAACTCTTAACGCCAGGCTCCTCCCTTATAGCCGGAGCAGGTCATTTCACCACAGGCGAAGCTTCCCTATCGAATGGATTAGTCCGCATGGAAAGCGAAAAAAGATACGGATAATTGTTCTTCAGGTACTCCATGTAAGCGACCCACTCGTAGACCAGGAGACCATAGACCCTCTTTACGTCCCCCTCCAGGTGCTCCAGGTCGCTCGGAGGAAGCCCTTCCAGGTCTTCCCGGTTGATGAGTTCCTCGGTCAGGTGGAAGACGGCTCTCAGGAGTTCGGTGAAGGTCTCGTGCTCGAGCATTACAGGGTTTTCGAGCAGGCGCAGGAGGGAATCGTTCCTGTGGTCAAGGAAGTCCCGCAGACCTTCCAGGTCCAGAAGGTCAACCTTGATTGCGTATTCGTAGTTCTTCAGCCTCCGGCTCACATCGGCAAATTCCCTGTCAGACCAGTCCTTTTTAACGATCAGGTACTTCCTGAACTCTTCAATCCCGGGGTCTGCCTCGGAAAAGTACCCCAGAAGCCGGGTCCCGGTCTGGCTGAAAAAGGTCCCTATGACCATGTTCAGCTTCTCAATCCGGTTTTTCCTTTCCATGTCATTGATTAGCCTGTGGATGATTATCGAGACCAGGAGGACGTTGATCGGGAGAAATGCCAGGTTGCCTATGAACGCTGTAAAGATGCTCCCGGAATCTCCGAGCAAAAGGTACTCTACGGCATACAGGAGTACTGAAGTCAGTATCAATGCAAGAACAAAGCTGCGGTAGAGTTTCAGGTTTTTCATGCTGGCATTTTCCGGTTTCTCTTAATATGCTTCCCTTAATAAGAAGTTGCAGCAGAAAGTAAAAAAGCTTACGCAATTTTAAGGTTGCGTGCAGGGTTGTGTATTTTTCCGTATCTTAAACCCGGAGTCTCAATCCTGACCAACTTTTTCTTCTCCAAAGCCCCCCACATGCTCTGCATCGGAGAGGATCCGGCCCTCCATATTCCTTATGAATACCCGGATGGTGTACGTGCTCCCGACTTTTACGTCATCGATCCTGATTTCTATGGGATTTGCAGGGGAGATGTTTTCAAAAAGTTCTTCGGCTGCAGCCACCGTTCGGTCATCTTCTTTTATCTCGTACCGAACGCGGTAGGTCTGAGCTGTCACATTTTCGGGAATTTCGTGGACGACTATTGCTTCTTCGTCCACCTGAACCATTTCACTGCTGAATATTTCGTCCTCGGAAATGTCTTCAGTCTGAACCATTTTTGCGAGAAGTACCGGGGTTTTGCCGTCTTCCGTTTCGATTTCAGTTTTATTTTCATCTTCTTTTTCGGCTTTCAAGCTCCCGGTAACGATGACCCAGTCCCCGTTTTCTATGTCTTCGATGCCGGCAGCTGACCCGACCATTTCCACGTCAAGGACATTTGCTTCCCAGTTCAGCTTAAATGAGGCATTCGGCGCCTTTTCGAGTTCCGAAACCGTGCCGTATACGAAGATTTCCGCACCGTAAACCGGTTTTTCCAGCAGGGAATCCACACCCATGGAACCTGTGGGTATTCCAAGTTTGTACCTGCTGCCCTGAGCATAGATTGAATCTGAGACTTTTCCTTCGATAACCGTGACTGTTACCCTGGCAGTATCGATTACTTCGGGGTCCTTTTCCGAGACCAGGTCGAATTTATAGACGAACTGCCAGGAATATGGGGGGTTCAGGGCTCGGGTTTCGAGAAGATCCGGTTCGGTAAGGTTGTACTCTCTGTAAGAGTCCAGGTTTTTTACATAGGTTTCGGCGATCTGCCGGCTTTCTTCTTTGGAGCTTTCGTTGAATTCGGCGGGGCCGTTTTCACCGGTTTCCGTGCAGCCGGAAAAGGCTGTAACGCTACAGATTATCATAAGAATTGCAGGGAGTAGCAGGTACTTTTTCATGGGAATACTCTTTTTTTCTCTTTTTTTCTCTTGTCTGCCGTTTATTATGAACCGTGAATTATTTAAGAATTGTTTAAGGTTTGAATCGATTTGAACTTAAGTTGCAGGACGATTTCACAGCTTTTTGTGACCCCTATTTAAGGTAGCCGCTTTTTCCATAATAGGGTAATTTTATTATTTATCGCCGTCTAATGTTTAAAATATCTTAAAGGGAAATCCATGAGGAAAGTCTATGCATAATTATTCCGGTTTTCTAAGGAGGTTCATAGCCTCGATAATCGATTCTTTCTTAATCATCATTTTCGTGGCGTTCATCCAGTTCATCTCGGGGATGAAGGGAGGAGGTGTGCTGGGAGGAGCTTTCTTCTACGTCCTGGTGATCCTTGTCTCCTGGAACTATTTTGCCTACCTGGAAAGTTCGGTCCGGCAGGGGACCGTGGGCAAACAGGCAATGAACATCATAGTAACAGACCTTGAGGGAAACAGGATCCCCTTTGACCGGGCCACAAAGAGGTTTGTGGGAAAAATTCTGGCTGCCCTGCCCTTTGGTGCAGGGTTCCTTCCAATACTCTTCAATGCAAAAAGACAGGGTATACATGATATGCTCGCAAAGACCCTTGTACTGGTAAGAGAAGATTGAATTAAGAGACAGCCGAATCTCTTTTTCCACCTTCTTTTTCCATTTCCTTTTTCCACCTTCTTTTTCCATTTCCTTTTTCCATTTCCTTTTTCCATTTCCTTTTTCCATTTCCTTTTTCCACCTTCTTTTTCCATCTTCTTTTTCCATCCGAAACATGACTGCTGAGGTAAATTTTTTTTCGGTGTTTTCTTTTCATCCCCCGCTTTTTTATTTTAATTTAAATGTATATTTTTTATACTGGGTTTTTTATGATTCAACAAGAAATATGTTAATCAAGACAATCACCAGGCGGTTGTGATACCATTTCCTTTGACCAACGCAGTAAAGGAGGATTCCAGAGCACGATTCCTGATTTATCCCCTGTCAGGCTCCGGGTTCCGGAAGCTCCCTGCCTCAAAATCTTCCTGGATATGGACGGGGTACTCACGGACTTCAACGGTGCCTGCGAACAAATTGAGCTGAATATGATGACCTGGTACAGGTGCGACAAAGACCGCTTCTGGAAAAGGGTTACTGATGCGGGGATCAGTTTCTGGTCGGACATGCCCTGGCTGCCAGGGGGAAGGGAGCTTTACGCTCACCTGAGCACTTCGAATTTACCTCTTTCCATCCTCTCGGCTCTCCCCTTCCCGGAAAGAAGGGAAGCTCTGGCAAGTGCCAGGGCAGGGAAAATAAAATGGCTCAGGAGAGAACTCGGGGAGGCTTATGCGAAAGAAGCTATTCTCTGCCAGAGGACGGAAAAAGCTCTCCAATCCGGCCCCACCCGGGTACTTATCGATGACAACTTCGTAAATATCAATGAATGGGAAGCCGCCGGGGGAATCGGGGTACTGCACAAAAATACGGACCGGACGATCCGGAATTTAAGTAAAATAGTTGGAACTGATAACACGTTTTGAAAGGTTTGACGTTTGATGTTTCCGGTTTTTGCATTTTTCCGGATAAACCCGAATCATAAAAAATTTGAATCGGGAAGGGATATGTATCCCCTCCCGTTTTCAGAAAAATCCGGTTTCAGCCCGGATTTGTTTTTCTTAGATCTTTTTTCTCTGCAGCAAAAAGCCGATTCCAAGCACTCCGATGACGGCTGAGAGTAGTCCGAATCCAGGGGTAGACTCTTCTTCCGCTCCCTCTGCTTCTTCATACATCGTGTTCCTGTCGTAGGACGAACCTGCGGCAGGCTTTGGCTGTGCCGGGTAGGATTCAACCATTTCATCTTCATCTACAACTTCCTCTTCTTCCCATCCCCCCCAGGCTTGCTCTACTTCCTCTTTTGCAGGCATTTCCATTGCTTCTTCTGCCACCTCTTCACTTTCTATATCGGTTTTTTCCTCTTCCGAACTTCCCAGTGCAGGCAGTTCCACGAAGAGGGAAGTATAGGGGGTCACGAACCCGAATTCCAGGGCAAGGGCCGTGACTTCGGACACCAGCTCTTCGCTTTCCCCTTCAACCTCGATCCTGTCCATCAGGGCTTCGATGGTGGTGTAGGCCCAGAGCCGTGGAATAAAGGAGTTTGCAGCTACGGGGTCTACCTCGAAATCATTTGAGAAATCCCGGTCTCCGGACCTGGTATTTGCCATAACCTCCGAAAGGATGCTGCCGGTCTCGGTGGGATATTTGCCGAGGATGATGGCATCAGAGCCTGCAAAGAGGTTCTTTTCCCCGGTGTTTACGATTTCCGAAACTCCTTCTCCGTAGGAAAATTCCATGTCCGTGATCAGGGGTGTTGAAATCGTTTCGTAGAAGCTGCCTATTTCCTCGGCTGCGTTATCTTCAGAGGAAAACCACTCCGCTGTTCCGTAATTCTCAAGGCTCATGGCCCTCAGGAACTGGTAATTGCCTTCGGAATCAATCCCAAAGGCGATGGAGAAGATTGAGACCTGCGCCCTGTTGGTATCCTGGATGTTCTGGCGGATTGCGTAAGGGGAGGTAACCCCTTCCGTGGGTTCCCCATCTGTAAGGAAGACGATGATTGGGACCCTTTCGCTTGTGGGGTCGAACATCCCCAGGGCGGTGAGGAGGGCTTCATTGATGTTTGTGCCGCCTCTTGCATTGAGTTCGTTTACAAAGTCCAGGGCTCCGGCTTTTTCCTCGGGGCTTGCTTCCATGAGGGTTTTGGAATAGCTCTTGACGTAGTTGTCGAAGAAGATTATGTTAAAGTGGTCTCCGGGAGGTAGGTCCTCAATTATGTCCCCGAACACTTCCTTTACCTGCTCCATTTTGTAGCCCTGCATCGAGCCCGACTTGTCAAGCACAAAGATTATTTCCTTGCTCAGGGCTGAAGTCCCCATGTCCTCTTCGCTCGGGGAAAAGATGTGCATCATGTAGCCCTGACCCCCATTTTCGTAAAAGAGCATGTTCCCGTTCAGGGGGGGGTTTGCCGTCTCGAACAGGACCCTGAGTTCCGAGGAAGGCAAGGATTTTGCCTCATATCTCACCTGTCCGCTGTTTGAAGAAAGGTACTCTACCTCGGCGCCGGGGAAGTCAGGAGCTTCCAGGCGGGTGAGCTGGTTTGCAGCGTTTATGTTTACGGTTACTGAGAGGTTGTTGACCCGGTGCTTGCTTTCCAGGAACTGTACCAGTTCATACTCTCCAAGCGTTTTCTTAAGCGCCTGTTCATAGCTCAGTTTCACGGTAATGCTCTGGCCGGGTTCGAAGCTAAGGGCATAGGAAAAAAGGTTTTCTTCTTTCGTTTCCAGGAGTCCGGCTGTCCTCCCTTCCGATGCCGCAGTTTCGTATTTCGCGGAAGCTTCCTCTTCAGGGAGGACTTTGGCCCTGTACTCTTTCCCGTCAATGATGAGGGAAAAACCTGATATGAAAGCCTCTTCCGGGATCATGAACCTGAATTCGTCCGTTATCGCCGTATCTGCCGGATTGTTGAGCTTTTCCTCAACTGTGGTAATTGCATACCCGTTGTTCACATCCGTGGTAATTTTAAGGTATTCGGAAGTGGAACTGGCAGCTCCCACCTGCACGGCTGCCAGCAAAATTAAAAAAATGATAAGAATTTTCTTTATGCAAAACCCTCCTTTGTTCTATGGATTGGAAATGAAATCTTCTTTTGATTTTTATTCAAAATTTAGAATAAGCAGAGAAAAATGCTTACCCAGTGACATATTAGAAAATATACACTGTTATTATTTATAGCTGGCTTTAACTGCGGACTCATTCGAAGTTACAAAGGGAGAGCCTGAGCTGGTATATGGAAAAGCTGGCGAATATATTGCACATTTTCTTATCCTGACTCTTGAGTTCCTGCTTATTAATTACAAAATTCTTTAAATTCTTTAAAATCTTTATACTTCTTTAATTCCTGGCAGTTTTAAGGGGACTTCCCGCCTGAGAGTCAAAATTTGTAAGGTTTTGTTTTCAATATCACTTATTAACTATACAGATATTGTTATTCTCAAAAAAATATATACGAGTTCACGTTTGTTTTTGTATGCGACAATTTTTTGGTGTTCTGGAAAATTATTGGAGGGGAATAGTTGAATATCTGCAAAAAATCGATGTTTATCAGCTTAGTTATTCTGATGCTGTTTTTCGGGACCGTGATGGTTCCGGGGGCAGGGGCTGCTCCGGAAAACAAATCTCCAGGGAAGGAAGGTGGTGAGGAAAAGCATATTGATGCTTCCTCCTGGGATGAATGGAAGCAGGCTCACACTGTGGAAGTAGAGGTGACAACCGTTTACAAGTACAAAAAAGACGGGAAGTTCGAAATTATCGAGACTTATTCCGGAGAAAAACTTAAACAGAAATTCAAAGTCGATAAATTAACAAAGACAAAATCTTTTTCCGTCCCTTCGGGAAAGCAGGTAACTGTGAATACACAGACAGGTCCTTTTACGATGCAGCAGGGGGACCAAAAAGAAGTCATGTCCGAGAAATCCGTGGTCCTGACAACTGCCGATGATCCCTATTCATGGTCGGAAGCTTCTGTTTCAGCTTCAGCCTCTGCCTCTTATCCTCAGTGGACGTGGTCAAAAATCCTGTGGTTTTACGAACTGGAGGACCCGATAAACCTGATCTGGGAGCAGAGTAACCTGAAAACAGTTAAAAGTGTAATCCTGAAGAAAAGGTGGGTTGACAACCCCTCGGAATACACCCACTACATCTCATATCCTGACGGAAGCTGGGTGCGGGGGGACGGTATGGCCGACAGCAAGTACCGGGTGCTTGGGGGCTATCATGCGCGGCTCTGGGCCCTTCCGAACGGCGCGGTGGTAGCAAATGCCCACCATGATGATAACATTTTCATTATTCCGGGGCACCAGGTAGATGGATACGAAAATGCTGAAGATAAAGTTGCAGGCTTTTTCGGTAATGGGGACGAGTATTGTTGGCTTGATAATGTATTCTACAATGGCTACTATAACGCCTATAATGACGGAAAGGCAGCCCTTTTAACGTAAAAACAGTATGAAGCACGGGGCTTTCCTGTCCCGCTTTCTTTTTTAAAACTATTTTTCAGCCGGTATTTCAATTAGTAAATGCTCACACCCTTCACGCTGGACAGTTTCAGGATAGCGTCCACGAGGTCGCCGGGGACTTTCTGGTCGGTGATGATGGTGAGCCTGGGTTTGTCGGTCAGGTAGGGGTCGTCGGAGACTGCCTGGCGGATGCTCACTTCGTGTTTTGAGATGAGGGTTGCAACTTCTGCGAGTATACCCACGTGTGAGGCGTCTTCGGGGATGATTATGATGACTCCGAGGTCCAGGGAAGGGGCAACGTCTCTTAAGAAGGGGATGGAATGGACGTTTTTGAAAATAGTGCTGAGCAGTTCGTCCGAGACGATTGTTTTTGTGGTTGCGTCAACCACCCTGCGGTCAACTCCGGCTTCCTTTGCAAGCTGGGTGTGCGCGATCTCGATGCTTCCGGAAGTTACTTTGCCTTCCTCGTTTACCTGGAAGCCGCGTTCAAATAACAGCTTTAGCACTTTTGCCTGAGCCGGATATTTTTCAAATTTTTTGAGTAATGTCTGCCACATATAAATAAATGTTTAATCCTCGTCATTGATATAAAACTTCCTGCTGAATACTACCCTTCTGTGTTGACTGCTAGCAGAATATGAGCATGTGCCTATGAAAATTTGCGTTGTTTTCAGCGTTATCCTGCCCCTGCGTTAATTTGATCTAGCAGCAGTGCACTGTCAGGACAAGTATGGACATTTCCAGTTCGGACACGGGCCAAAAACACGGGCCAGAATCCGGAAAAACAAAGTTCCAGCTCCTTTTGATCTCCGGCCTCAAAAAAGAAATCGAGGCGGCCCGCAGCCTCTACCCTGAAAAAATTGCAGCCGAAATTGGAAAAGAGGGATTTTCCTGCCAGCAGTGCGGGAAGTGCTGCAGGCGGACTTTTGGGGACAACCGCGTCCTGGTAATCCCCCGGGAAATAGAGAAAATCCGGGAACATACGGGTCTTCCGAAGCTCGAGCTTGCAGGCCCCCTTATCCCGGACATTTTTGAATCCGGGTCTGAGATGGATGAGGTAGAAAGTGCCGCCGGAGATGGGGGTCATGAGGGTGAAGAAGCGGGAGAGCCCGCAGAACGTGAGAAATGCGAAGGCATCTCAGGCGATAAAGACGGGAATTCCCTGCAGCTCCTTGAACTCCTTAAAGAAGATATCGACTCCGAGGGCAATATCCATGCCTTTGGCTGGATGCTCAGGAGAAAAAGAAACGGGGACTGTGTTTTCCTGGAGCAGGGGACAGACAGGTGCAGGACTTACTCCGTGCGCCCGATGCTCTGCAGGACTTACCCTTTTTACATGGAAGACCTGAAGCTTTATACCTGCGAGTGTGAAGGGCTGGGATACCCTATATCCCGGGAAGAGAGCCTGAAACTGGCTGAAGACCTGCTTTCCAGGTACCTTGCCGAACTTGAAGACATGCTTTCCGTGTATGAAAGCTTTGAGAATTTCGAAAAAGGGGATAACGGCCCGGAGCTCGCAAGGAAAAATGCGGAAAAAGGTGCATTTACCTTTATTGTCCATGACAGTAGCGGGGTTTCAAAGATTCCCTGGAAAATTCAGGAATATCGTTGAGTTCTCTGTATGATTGAGCTCTATTTGTAATTGAGTTCTCTGTATGATTGAGCTCTCTATTGCTTTCCAGTTTATTTTTCTCCTTTTATCTCCCTCTTATCTCCCATTTATGCCCCGGATTTGTGCTTTTCCGGACATTTATGGTGCTTTTGTACAATTTTTCTTTTCACTGCCAGTACCCGAACCATCAATTAAATTTATTTATTATAAAGCGTAGTTATTCCCCATGACCGGGATGTCTGGTAGTGATGAAAGTCCGATGACTGTTTCAGAGAAGATATTTTCGAAAGCCTCAGGGAAATCCGTGAAGGCCGGGGATTTTGTGCTGGCAAATATAGACCTGGCAATGACGCATGACATTACAGGTCCTCTGGCGATCCAGGGCTTTTACGAGATTATGAACGACCAGGAAGAGACAAAAGTCTGGGACCCCAGCAAGATTGTAATCGTATTTGACCACCAGGTCCCTGCGGACTCCATCCATGCCGCGAAAAACCACATCATGTTAAGGAAGTTCGCGGAAGAGCAGGGCATTTTAAACTATGACATTTATGAAGGGGTCTGCCACCAGGTCCTGCCCGAGAAAGGGCATGTGCTGCCCGGCGACCTTATCGTGGGCTCGGACTCTCACACCTGTGCTTACGGGTCTTTAGGGGCGTTTTCCACCGGCATAGGCTCGACCGACATGGCAGCCGTCTTTGCCACGGGTAAACTCTGGTTCAGGGTGCCCGAAACCCTCCGCTTTGAAATTGAAGGTCAGCTGCAGGAACGTGTTTGTTCCAAGGACCTTATCCTCCACCTTATCGGAGACGTCGGGGTAGAAGGGGCCAGGTACAGGGCTGCCGAATTCGCAGGTTCCACGGTCCGTTCCCTTTCCATTCCCGAGCGCATGACCATGTCCAACATGGCAATCGAGATGGGCGGAAAGGCAGGCATCATCGAGGCGGACGAGGTGACCACCGCATACCTGAAAGAGCGCATTCCCGACTACGAATTCGACCCGTACTGGAAGTCCGACGAGGATGCCGCGTACTTCGATGTAAGGCATTACGACATCTCGGACCTGGAACCCCAGGTCGCCTGCCCGCACAACGTGGACAACGTTAAACCCGTTTCCGAAGTCGAAGGCACGAAAATCGACCAGATTTTCATGGGCTCCTGTACGAACGGCAGGTTCGAGGACATCAAGATCCTGGCTGACATCATGGGCGACGAACCTGTGGCAAAGGGTCTGCGCCTCCTGGTAGTCCCGGCTTCAAGGACCGAATACATGAAACTGATGAAAGCCGGCTACATCGAAAAGCTCATGGAAGCCGGGGCAATCGTCGAATCTCCCTGCTGTGGGCCCTGCATGGGCGGCTCTTTCGGCCTCCTCGGGGCAGGAGAAGTGGGCCTGGCAACATCCAACCGCAACTTCAAAGGCAGAGAAGGCAGTGCCGAATCCTTCGTATATCTCTGTTCCCCGGCAACAGCGGGTGCATCCGCCCTTACCGGAGAAATTACCGACCCGAGAAAGGTCTGAAAAACCTTTCTTCTTCATTTGTTTTCAATCAATTCCCAGTTAATTTCCAGAATTTCAGTAAACTCCAGAATTTCAGTAAACTCCAATTATCTGTGTTTTTACAATTCTAGAACAGGTGTTAAAATGCCGGATGCCGACTTATCCATTTTAAACAGGGTGTATGACATTATACTTGACCGAAAAATGAACTATGACGAACGTTCATACGTCTGTAAACTTTTGAACCACCGCAAGGGTATGAACAAAATCCTTGAAAAAGTAGGGGAGGAGTCCATTGAAACAATCCTGGCAGTTAGAAATAATGACCATGCGGAGATCGTTTCGGAATCCTCAGACCTGATATTCCATCTTCTGGTGCTATTTGCAGCAAATGACATCACCCTGGATGAAATTGCAGCCGAGCTTAGTGCCCGCCATGAGAGCATGAAAAGAGATTGAAAAGAGATTGAAAAGAGATTGAAAAGAGATTGAAAAGAGGATTTTAGTTAAGGGCTCACGGCCCCAATCTGTTGCCGGATACACTGATTTCGGGTATCTTCGGGCCGGAGATTTCTCCGGCAAAATTTCAGGCAGCAGGTACAGAGTCTTTTTTTCAGGTCAAATCTTTACCCGGTTTCTTTACCTGTTTTTTTCTTTACTGTACTTTCCAATAAATTACGAATTCAATAAACTGCGAGTTCATTCATCACGTCGGTTTTTGAAAGGGTTCCCTTGGGCACTCCATTTATGGTAACAACCAATCTTCCTACGTTGTATTTGTGGAAGAGTTTCACGACGTCGTAGAGCTGCATGTCCCCGTCCACGGTGATCAGCTCTTTTGTCATAATGTCTTTTATTTTTATGTTGAGCTTGCCCTGGGCAATGGCATGAGCAATGTCGGTGTATGTTACGATTCCGACGATTTTCCCCTTGTCCTCAACCGGGGTACCGTGCACATTATTGCGGATGAAAAGCCTTGTTGCTTCCTGGATGCTGGCGTTCACGTTTACGAGCATGGGCGGGTATTTCATGTAGTGCTTGACCTGCTTTTTCGGAAGGGAGATCATTTCGCTGATGTTGAAAAGAATGGAATTGTTCGTGTCGTCTCTCCCCGTAACTTCCCCCCGGATGATCAGCCGGTTTACAGGGGTCGGGCCTACCTGGATCTTATCTTCGAGTACGAAGTCCTTTGTATTTCCGAGTACCCGGATTACCCCATTGCACATGTCCGGGCTGCGGACCGTCGTAAAGCTTATCTCGGAAGCTGTCGCCCCGTTAACGATAACGTTGTTCTTGTAGATCGGGACTACGGATTCATGTTTCAGCTGCTGGATCCTCAGGGCATCGTATGCTGCCCCCGTGGGCTTATACCCTCCTTTCGGTCCGGGTACACCTTCTACCAGACCTAAGGCCTTTAAAAGCTGCATCTGGTTGCGAATGGTTCCAGGATTGCGCTGGAGGACCTCGGCGATTTCTTCCCCTTTGATCGCACGGTTTTTCTGCCGCTGAAGATTGATTAATGAAATTATAATGTCTTTTTGAATAGAAGTGAGTTCCATGCAACCACCATCAATTTCATATACATGTATTCTGTTGATGTATAGCGCTATATACACCGGTAATAATTGCCACATGTATATTTGCCATAATTAATTATTATAAATTCCTACTACAAATTACAATTACAAATATAAAAAGAGTCCGGTTACTTGAATTTTCAATAGATTTGCAGGCTACATCTGCAGTTTATTGTTTTAATTTGCAATTACAAATATTTAAAAACTAGCGATAATGTCGTTAAATGTTCATTGATTTGTCATTGAGGATTGAAAATAGTTAATATGTTGGCAGCCTGTGCCCGGGTCTTCTGCCTGAGCTTTCTGATGTTACGGCAAATAACAGTCTAATCTTTATGTATGGTTTTTCGGGCAATTTTATCCGGCACACGTAAAAGCCCGGAAAAAACCGTCCTGAGGAAATTTTACCGGGGTCAGGGCAGCTAAGTAGTATTCAGTCGGAGAGCCTTTAAGTTATTGAGCTTTTAAGCCATAGAGCCTTTAAGCCTTAGTGCCTTTAAGTTATTGAGCTTTTAAGTCATAGAGCCTTTAAGCTATTGAGCTTTTAAGTTGTTGAACTTTTAAGCCGTTGAGCCTTTGAATGCCCTGAAAAGGGTTTTTTTGTGAGAAGCCAGTAGATGAGCGTCTATTAAAGAGTCTGAAAAGTATGATATTCGAGAAAATTCACACCGTTCCCACTTCCGAGGAATTAATCAATAAAGCCTTCAAAAGGGCTTCCCGGGCGATGTCCGGTAAAACCATCGACGGAAGAGATAGTCGGATCAGTGCAAACGAGTCCATGCTGCTAACCGCAGCAAACATTTTTTCCGACAACCTGGCAAATATTGTCAGGCGCTTTCCGAGTTTTGAACACCTTCCCCGTTTCTATTACGAAATTACGGATGTCCTGGTAGGCGTGGACGAACTCAGGATGTCTCTGGGTTCCGTGGAATGGGCCAGCCAGAAGATCCACGGGCTTGCCAGGTCTTATGTCGGGAAGATCAGGACTGCCGAACACCCCGACTTAGTCAGGAAAGAAGCTTTCGGGAGGCTGGCTTCGATTATCAATTCCATTAACAAGGACCTCCTCTTCCTGAACAAGGCAAGAAACCTCCTGAGGAAACTTCCTGAAGTCCAGGACGAGCCCACAATCGTGGTTGCAGGCTACCCGAACGTCGGAAAATCCAGTTTCGTTTCAAAAATTACCGGAGCAACCCCGGAAGTCGCATCCTACCCCTTCACTACAAAAGGGGTCAGCATAGGGCACTTCACCCGGGAAATGGTCCGCTACCAGGTCATGGACACCCCCGGTCTCCTGGACAGGCCCATGTCCGAGCGAAACGACATTGAACGCCAGGCAATTACTGCAATCAGTTACCTGGATGCGGTTGTCATGTTCATCATGGACCCCAGTGAAAGCTGCGGGTACGAGATCAAAGACCAGAGGCATCTCCTCGAGGAGATTAAGGAAAACTTCGATCTCCCCGTGCTGATCGTTTCGAATAAGATGGACAGGCCGGAATTCCAGAAGCTTGAAGAAGTCGAAATGAGCATCTCCTCCGTGACAGGGGAAGGGATTGAAGAGGTAGTCGAAAAACTCGTTGGAATGATTGAGGAAAAACGCCTTCAATCTCCAGAGCCTGATGAGCCTGATGAGCCTGAAGAAGGATCTTATATCTGATCCTTTTTTCTTATTCTTAGTCCCAATCTTTTTTCCCAATTTTTTCCTCTATTCTTATTTCCAATCCTTTTTCTCTAATTTTCCTCTATCCTTTCCCGATACTTTCCTGATACTTTTTCTTGATTTTGCCTTGCGGCAAGATTGAAAATAACCATTGACATTCAGATCATTTTGAAATGCAGTAGCAGGGCCAGGGCAATAAGGATAAAACCTGTCATCAGCCTGATTTCTACTCTCCTTTTTTCCCTGAATTCCGTAACGGTTTCCGGACTCATGCCGACAGTTAGCAGTACTCCCAGGCCAATTACCGGGAGCAACAGGCCAAGGTTATAGATTGCAAGGTAGAAAACCCCTTCAAGTACTCCGGTTTTCGTGACCAGCATGTTCAGGATGGAGAGATAGATTGCTCCCACACAGGGGGCTTTGACCAGGGAAAACATCCCTCCGGCAAGGAAGGAAAGGAGCAGGAGGTTCTTTTCCCCGATTCCTTCCATGAAATTATTCAGGGCCTTCGGGGTTCTGAAGGTTGATTTTGCATGTACTTTAAGCCTGTATGCATCGTAGATGTGCCAGAGCCCGATAATCCCTGTCAGCAGTACCAGGAAAGTCGCGACATTCTCCCTGATTCTCGGGATGAAACTGACCGCGCCGAGGATGCTCATCCCGGCAACCATGTACATGACAAAGATTCCGGCCGAAAAGCCGGCTGTGATCTTGAGCATCTCCCATTTTCCTCCCTGCTGGGAAATGGTGATCGTGGCCAGAAAAGCCATTACAGCGAGGAGACAGGGGTTGAAACCCGCAAGGATACCTGCGACAAGGACGAAGAAAGGATTCATTTTCTCTCCGTTCAGCCCTCCCAGGTTTTCATCGTTATAGGCTGAACTTTCTCCTGCATAAGGCTCGCTTGCAGGGAGGGGCGGAAGAGCTGGGGTTTCGATAGCTTCTTCTAACAGGGCTTTGAGAATTGTCTCGTTTCCTTCGTAGTCCCGGTAAGTGATGGCCGTACTGCGGTTGACGACGATTGCGGGAACGGTAGTAATCCCGTATTCTTTCATGTGGGGATAGGAACTCATTATTTCATAAATGGAAAAATTGACGTTAGGGTAGCTCTCAACAACCTGGCTTACTACGGGCAGGGCCTGTCGGCATTTCAGGCAGCCGTCTTCGTAGAAATACTCAACTGAAACGGTCAAGTTTCCGGCAGCAGAAACAGGCGCAGGGCTAAAGAACAGAAGGCTGAACAGTAAAAATAGGCATATTTTCAGCCCTGTTTTCGTGTTAATGGCATGCCGTTGAAGAGCAGGTCGCTTTTTCATAGCCGCTTTCCGAGGTGATTTTTGTGGATACATCCAGAAGTTCCCCCGTTTCGGCGGACACGTAGCCTTCGATTACGTAGAGGCTGTTCACCCCTGCGCAGGCGCAGTTCCTTTCCATGAGCTCTATTTTCCAGACATCTTCTCCTTCCTGGACAGCAGTCCCGTTCAGGTCGTATGTGCTGTGGCGGATGAGGGTGGTCCGGACAACCCTCCATTCAGGAACCCTGAAGTTCTCCGAGATGTACGCTGAAGCATTAGAGTCGTTGACAACTGTTTGAATTGCCCGGGAAGCACTGACGTTCAGGTCCAGGGCTGCCTCGTTTTCATCCAGTCCCGAAAAAGTGTCGATATGAATGGCGTTCCATAAAATGATAACTACGAGAACAGCTGCCGTAAAAACAGCAAAGAGTTCGCTGCTTTTCATGGTGTATTATTGGGTTATCTGGATTTAACTTTTTTTAAAACTAATCTGTAAAAGAAAAAAATGTAATAAATGTAATAAATTAAAAAAATAGGTTGAAAGGAGCGGATGGAGGGACTTTTCAGCCCTCTTTTAACTTCAAATCATTCACTCGCTTTTTTCCGGGTTATTCAATCTCCGGGTTATTCAGTCTCCGGATTTCTTAGTCCCGGGATTATTCGGTATTTTTTAATGCGCTTTTTCCATTAAAGCACTTTTTCCATGATTCCAAGTGCCTTTTCTATATTCTCCATGGAAGCTGCATAAGAAAGCCTTATGTGTCCGTCGCCTCCGCTGCCAAAAGCCGTTCCCGGGACGACTACCACGCCGTTCGAGATAAATCTGGAGGCAACTTCCGCAGAATCGGAAACCTTCGGGAAGGCGTAGAAAGCCCCTTTTGGGAGTGGGCATTCCATTCCAAGGTCATTGAGGCCTTTTACCAGCACGTTCCTGCGCTTCCTGAACTCTTCACGCATGGTGTTTACCGAGTCTTTCGGGCCGGTAACGGCGGCATAGGCGGCTTTCTGGGCTATCGAGTTGGCACAGGCCTGGATGTACTGGTGCACTTTGAGCATCTGGTCCGTGTACTCCTTTCTGGCTGCCACGTAGCCAAGCCTCCAGCCGGTCATGGCATAGCTCTTGGAGGTGGCGTTTACGGTGATGACGTTGTCCGAGTAGCTGGCAGGGCTTACATGCTCCCCTTCGTAGATGAAGTACTCGTAGACCTCATCGGAGATGATGGTGATGTCGTGGTCGTCGGCAATTTCGGCAAGGGCTTTGATGTCGGCCTTGCTCGCCACGGCTCCGGTGGGGTTCGAAGGGGAATTCAGCATAAGGGCCTTGGTCTTCGGGGTGATCTTCTCGAGCACGCTTTCGGGTTTCATGGTGAGGTCTTCCGAGAGGGGCACGCTTACTGCCTTGCCATTCAGGATTTCGACCAGGGCGTTGTAGGAAACAAAACCGGGATTCGAGATCAGTACCTCGTCCCCGGGGCTAAGGAGGGCGGCAAGGGCAATACTAAGGCCTTCCGACGCTCCTGAGGTGACAATAATTTCCTGGGGGGAGACGGAAAACCCGTTTTCCTCTTCGAATTTCCTGCTCAGGGCTTCCCTGAGTTCCGGAATTCCCGGGCCCACGGTGTAACCGGTAAAACCTTCGTCTATGGCTTTAATTGCCGCTTCTTTGATATGCGCCGGGGTGTCGAAGTCCGGCTGCCCGAGCCCGAGGTTTATGGCATCCGAGCCGGCGGCTTCGAAGATCTTCCTGATTCCCGATGTGTCTATCCTGAATACATTCTCTGAAAACTTCATGTCCTTCATGTTAAAACCCTCTTGCTCCAATCCCTTCCAGGGCCGATTTCGGTGAAATGCTCCCCGGAATATGGGTATTCCGGGGATTGCCCGATTTCAGGATTTCATTCGATGTTCGTGTGCCTGGACTTGAGATCGGCTTCGGATGCTCCGGTAAGCGTAATCAGCTGAGCGATTATCGAGTCCAGGAATACAAGCGAGGTAATCTCAAAAGCCGTTCCGAGAGGCGGGAGGTTCTTGTAGTCTCCTCGCATGTTACTCTCAAGGTAGCCTCCGGCATCAAGGTCGTTTTTGGTTTTGCTAGGGAGGACCACAGCTATATCAGAGATCCTTCCAAGGGTTGACTCCTTTTTGGAGGTGACCGTTATCAGGGTGGAACCTATGTCCTTAACGATCTTCCCAAGGTTGGCGATGGAACGGGTCTCTCCGGAGCCTGAAATGGCAATTGCGACATCTTTTTCCTGGACAGCAGGGGTTGTGGTTTCTCCAACCACATATACGGTAAACCCGAGGTGCATGAGGCGCATAGCAAATGCCTTGGCAACAAGCCCTGACCTGCCGGCGCCCATCAGAAAGATCCGCTCTGCATCAAGGATCTTCTGAAGCATTCCCTGAATGTCTTCATTATCAAGCTTGTTAATCACGTCATTTAGCTGATCCGCTATCAGTCTCATCGATAATATTACGTCTTCGCAGTCTGTAACCTGACAGTCTGTCATATGATTTCTCCAAAAAAATGTTGGGTAAAGTCCCGACTAAATTGTAAATATCTCTTTGATTAGTTCGCGCTTGATTTCACGGTTTCCTTCAAATAATTAACGTTCTGCAAAAGTCTATAAAGCACTATTATGGTAGGGAATTTATCTACCGTTAAACCCCTGAAAGAGTTGTTAATTATAAACCTAAAAGGGTTGTAAGTTATAAAAGTTTCGTAAGCTATGTATGTACTTTCAAAACAACGTGCTTTTAAAATCCGGCGACAGGTCGGGCCTGACTGCAGGTAACCGCTTATTGAACCGGTTAATTTGACGTAACTTCTTTTCCTTCCTTATAATTGATAGCTTTCAGTTCCCATTTATCGATAATGGACCTCAGTTCCTGGTACAGCCGCTGAATATCAGAGTCGTTTCCGTTCCAGTAGAAGTCTTTATGCACGTCTCCCCTCCGGAGCTGTTCAAGGATGAATTTGGATAGGTGGAAAAGGGCTTTTTTGTTGGAAAAAGGGATGCTGTAATTTACCCTATACCCACCTGCAGTTTTCCCGTAGGAGACCAGGGTGTATCCTTTGCTTTCGTACTCCGTGATCTCCTCAAAATCACAGATAAGCTCAAACTCGTGAACTGTTGACGGGTCCACTTTCGAGATTCCTATGAGTACCTGCGCGATGATGTAATCGGGAATCGTTCTCCCGAACCATACGGCGATTTTACCGTAGGTACATGTCACATCAACATCATTCCTGCCCATTTCAAAGGATCCGAGGGATTGGGAAGGGGATATTCTTAGTTCCAAATCTTGGCTCTTATGGGCACACATTGCTTCCACTTCATTTATTTACTTGCAGAGACAAGTGCACTGATCAGATTCCGGTCCTTTTTGAGGGTCTTGAGCTGGTTTGCAGGGCCTATCACTGTAAGCCTTTTATTTCCCTGTTTTTTGAAGATCTTACCAAAGATAGAGGAGTCCCCGCTTGAAGGATAGCTCTGCATCTCGATGCCTGAAAACTCATCCGGCTGGATAGCAGACATTGTCATTTCGATGAGTTTTGCTTCCTCCATCGGATTTAAGCCTTTTTCGAGTACCAGGATTTTTCCTTTCCTTACTTCGTCGATGATGTAGCGGACTTTTTCCATCGAAGCCATTTGTGAGATCTTGACTTCGGATATAAGGTCCATTTGAATTCCCTGCATATCTATCACCCGAACTGTTTTGCCAGAGCTTCGTAAAACGAGTCCATTCCGACCCCGTCAAGTGCTGAAATCGGTACCATGGGGTGCTGGGGGAAGGCTTCCTTTATGACTCCGGGGTCAGCTTCCGGAAGGTCTACCTTGTTTGCAACGATAAGGAGCGGAAGGTTCCTGGCTTCCATATTTCCGATTACCGTGACGTTGACCTGTGTGTACGGGTTTTCCGTGGAGTCCATGACAAGGATTACGCCGTCCAGGTCTTCGAGCCACTTTACAGCTTCGATCACACCTTCCGTTGCTTCCTTGGACCTTTTCTTCGATTCGGAATCGCTCATCCCCTGTTCCATGAAGTCATGGAAATCTATTTTTGTCGCAAGCCCGGGGGTGTCCACGATATCGAGGCTGATAGTGTGCCCGTTAGATTCAATGGCGACCTCATTACGGCGTTTTGCGTGCCTTGTTTCGTGTGCGATGTGGGATACCGAACCCATGGTTTCTTCATTTCCTACCCAGTCCCGGAGAATTCGGTTGCTAAGGGTTGTTTTGCCGGCATTGGGGGGGCCGTAAATTCCTATGCATGCACCCTTTTTCTTGAACAATTTGTCAAACATTCTTGAAAAGCTTAACCTAAATCGTTTTATCATACTCATCGCTTTCCTCCCTTGGGAACAGCATAAACAGCAAAAGATTTTCAGATTGCTTTCCTGATGGGGTAACTGGTGTTTTTAATAATTATTCTCTCTTTAATTGACCCATGTATATAAATAATTTTCATTTGTTGAACCCCGGGTACCGGAGAAGCTGAAAAGGGTAGATTTTACTAAGGTTTTCTACTCTGAACCTGTGTTATTCTACTCTGAACCCGTATTATTTAACTCCTGCTTCCCCGAGGAGGGAAGTGCATCCGCGAAAAATGCGTCCCGGAGTATAAATAAATATTCCTAAGAAATATTCCTGTACAGATTCCGGTTCCCTTGAATGCGATCCCTGAAGACCCTTACTCATACCGAAAATTTCTGAATCCGTGAAATTTTTTCTGTTCGCACGAAATTTTTTCCGTGTGTAATGATGTTCAGTACTTTCCTTTATATAAGTTCCTATTTTTATTTGCTATCATTAAAAATAAAAATAAGCTTGAGGTGAATCCTGAATTCCGGCGGGAAGCAGCTTTTGATCCGGGGATTTATCAGCCGGACAGGAAACAGGAACCTGCCCTTTCCTGATGCTTCGGTCCTTCCCCTCTGCCGCTTTCAGGCAGAATATTCTCAGAACAGGATTCTCCGGATCTGCCGCAACCTTGTAGCATGCTTCTGAGCTTCTCTACCCCTTCCATTACATTGGATTGAATGTGGGTTTCCAGTTTTGAAGCAAAGTTTTCTATCCTTCGGGAATGGTCTGCGAATGGTCTGCGAATACTTCGGGGGGCTTACTGCCATCCTGAAATCGTGGTATTCCTCGATAACTGTTTCCAAAAGATCGGGTATCTCCGAGCCGCAGTTTCCTGATGAACTGCTTTTGTTCGGAAAAAAACCGCTTCGATACGAAGTCGATTCTGTCGTATCCGTAGATATATTTTTGAAATACTGCTTATTTTAATGGTTCACTCTCTGGAAATTTTCGATCTTGAAATGTTTCCGGCCGGAGGCAAAAAATATTAACTAACAGTGCATCAGAAGGATGATGACGTTTGAAGGGTATGCCTGTGCTTCCGGAGCAGGGACCATCATAAACGCGATTGCCACCTGGAAAGGTTCGGCATTCGGGATAGACTTAAAGACTTTTGCAGAAGTGGACCTTTCGGAAGGGAAATCCGGGATTTCCGGCTCCATCGAGGAGCTACCTGACGGGGACACCAGGCTTATCGAACGCTGCGTCGAGCTGGTCCTCGGGCATTTCGGGCTTGAACTTGGGGGCACTGTGAGGACCCGGAGCGAGGTACCTCTAGCGGGAGGGCTCAAGAGCAGCAGTGCAGCGGCAAACGCGACTGTCCTTGCGACGCTGAGGGCAATTGACGAAACCCTCCCCCCGCTTGAGATCGTGAAAATGGGGGTCCTGGCTGCAAAAGAAGTCGGGGTTACGGTGACCGGGGCTTTTGACGATGCCTGTGCTTCCTTTTTCGGGGGAGTCGTGTTGACCGACAACAGGCAGATGGAACTGGTACGAAGGGAAGAGTACGAGTCAAAGGTCCTGATCTTTGCCCCTGATAAGAAAGCCTTCAGTGCGGAGACTGACGTGAAGCGTTCCCGCCTGATTGCCCCCTATGTGGAAATGGCATATGACCTTGCCCTCAGGGGTGACTATGAGCAGGCAATGACCCTTAACGGTTTTCTCTACTGCGGGGCGCTTGGCTTTGATACCGAGTATATGCTCCGGGCCCTGGAATGCGGGGTAAAGGGTGTAAGCCTGTCCGGGACAGGGCCTTCCTATGCTGCCCTGGTCAGCGACGGGGAACTGAAGGAAGTCAGGAGCGCCTGGGAAAACTGCGGGCTTGAAGGCCGGGTCATAGAAACCACTATAAATAACAGGGACTCAATATATTTGAGTAGCGAGGGATCCATTTGAGCGAACTTGAAGTTGTCCGTAAAGAAATTGAAGAAATCGACAGGGAAATCCTGGCCCTTATCAGCAGAAGGGTCAACCTTGCCGAAAAGGTCCTGGAATCAAAAAGAATAAATGGGGCCTCCATAAATGACCGTACGCAAAACGAGGTTGTAATCAACCGGGGCGTGAACGCCGCCACAGAACTTAACCTTGACGTGGGGTTCGTAAAAGAGATCTTCAAGATCCTGATCCAGATGAGTATCGAACGCCAGGAAGAGTTAAGCGGAAGGGGGAACCTTCCCTGAAGCGGGCCTTAAAGGAGTAAAAAAATGGCAGACATTTCACTGATAATGGGTTCTGAATCCGACCGGGCAATCGCCAACCGTGCGATTTCGGTTCTTGAAAAAAGCGATTACACATATGAAGTAAGGGTAATTTCCGCCCACCGTAACCCGGATGAGCTTGACATCTACGTTGCGGGCTCCGATGCAAAGGTCTTTATCGCCATAGCAGGCTTATCGGCTGCCCTCCCCGGAGTCGTTGCCTCTAAAACCAAAAAACCGGTCATAGGTGTTCCCGTAAGTGCAAAGCTGGGGGGTCTTGATGCCCTTCTCTCCATAGCCCAGATGCCCCCCGGGGTGCCTGTCGCAAGCGTGGGGGTCGACAACGGGGCAAACGGTGCGCACCTTGCCATAAGGATCCTGGATTTAATGAATAGGGAATAATTTGATACGGGTTTCCTGAACCTGCAAATTTTCCATTTATTCCCATTCATTTATTTCCACTCTAATCTTTTCTATCTCTTTTTCTATCTCTTTTTCGATTCCTGACTCCTTGCTTTACAGGAAAGGGCTGAACATGCTTCATGCTGCCGGGGAAAACCGTGTTCATATATTTGTGCTTGATATCTTTTGCCGGGCCAGATTTGATGGACGCAAAATTTGTCCGAAATAGAGCTGGTCAGAAATAAGAGCTTTTAAGCTAAGAGCTTTTAAGCCTGTCAGAAATAGAGCTTTTCAGAAATAGGAGGAGGGTGGGCACCTGAATATTTGGTGGAAATAAGGGGGTAAAGATTTGGGTGAGGTTTACAACGAGAAAAGATTTTTCTCAGATGCCCTAAACAGAAATTATCGCTGATTATATATAATAATAGTTTTATACTGCCATTTTTTTATAAATTTCAGCAGTACTTTTATTTTTTTAATAAGAACTCCTCCCTGTGAGTATTCAAGTCCTGAAATTAAGCCGACGTAGACCACTGGATGCAGGATGAAATCTCGGATTGAAAGGATTTCAAGCTGAAAATTGGAAATCATCAAAGCTGGAGATTGGAGGTATTTCAAAACCGAAGCTTCTTGATTGAAAAAAAATAAAAAATTAAACAAATAGGTGAAAGAATGTGAAAGAATGTAAAAGACCTGAATTATGCGAAGGTCTGAAGCGTGTAGAGGATGCAACTGGCTTTAAATCAAAAATGGAGATCATTTGAATTCCGTGAAAAAACATATTCCTGCGGCTTCTTAGGGTGCAGAGTATGTGTCTCGGAAGCGAACGTTCCCGAAAACCCGGGTTCAGAGCTGGGTTTCGGGCCGGGATTCCCGGTGCTTTTGGAATAGGGGATTGAAATCAGGTTTTGTCTACAAGTTTTGCTTCAATGATATTCAGGACTCCATGGTCGCCCCGCCATTCGATTTCGCTTCTTACGATTTCGATGCACTTTTTGTAGAAGGGAGCGTCCAGGACGACGGTTTCGTATTCCCCGCCTTCCCCTGCCATGTGGACCATACGTCTGCGGTTCAGGGCTTTCAGCTGTTCGATGGAGGTGCTGTTGATCGGCCTGCCCAACCAGGACTCGTCCATTCCGTCGGCTGCGACCTGGACAATCCGGACTTCGAGCACTTTTACCATCTCCTGGAGCAATTCTTCAGGGTCCCGGTGCCAGAGGGGGGAGTAGACCTCAAGGCCCAGGGAATCGCAGATCTTCTTCACCCTGCTTGCCTGGTACTGGGACTCGATGGCGCCGACGATTACCCCGTCAACGTTAACTTTCTTCAGGGCAAGGGTCAGGTCGTCGAGTTCAAGCTCTTTTATTCCACTGGACTCCTGCCGGATGAGCGGGATTTCGGAGGCTTCGGAGATAAGTTCCACCATGTGCAGGTTGATGGAGTGGTACATATAGGAGTCATCCCTGGCAGGGATGATGTTTATGAGGCAGGTTACCTCGTGCCCTGCTTCGAGGGCTTTCTGGATGGCGAAGATCGAGTCCTTACCACCGGAAACCAGTGCTGCGAATTTCATCTGCATCTCCATTTTATTTTTTCATTAATTCTATATTCAGGGCTTTATTTTTATGGGGGTTGTATTCTTTGAGCTCTTATAAGATTTCCCTTCTTAAGCAAGCTTTCGGAATCCTTCAAGGAGCCTGTTTTTCAGATCTGGTTTTATCAGGTTTCATCAGGTTTTTTCCAGTTTCCCGAAATGAGCTTCGTAGCGGGCCTGCATTTTCTCCCAGGTCGGGAGCTCGGTCTGAGGGCCCCGGGTCTCCACGGCAAAGGATGCCACGGTTGCCCCGATTTTCCCGCAGGTGGGAAGCGGATATCCCCTGGTGTAGGCGAGCAGGAACCCTGCCCTGTAGGCATCTCCCGCCCCTGTGGGGTCCAGGGCTGTAACGGGGACGACCGGGACAGGGAATTCCCCTGCTTCGGTGTAGAGACGGCTGCCCTCTGCGTCATAGGTGATCACAAGGATGTCGATCATGGCCTTGAGTTCGGAGAAGCTTTTTCCGGTCATCTCGGAGACCCTTTTGATCTCGTGCCGGTTCGCGAAGAGGATATCGGTATTGGCAAGGATAGTCTCCAGGTTCTCTTTCGAATAGGTGACCAGGTCCTGTCCGGGGTCAAAGGAAACGAAACCTGCGATTTTTGCCATTTTCGCGTTATAGACGGAATCTGCTGTTGCAAGGTGCACGAAATCCACGGGTTCGGGTTCGAGTTCCTTGAATTTCGAGGAGGCTCCCCAGTAAAAGTAGGTGGCCTGGTCGTCTCCCCTGTCGTTGAAAATGAAGGCTTTGGAAAGCTTCTGGTCTTCGAGCCGGTAAAGGCGGGATAGGTCAACGCCGGCGTGTTTCAGGTGCCTTTCGTATCCCGAACTTTCAAAATCCGCACCCACAGGGGAGATGAGCTGGCATTTTCCCCCGAGTCTTGCAATGGCGACCGCGATGTTGGCAGCCCCCCCGCCGGGGTGCTCCTCGTAATCTATAACCGGAGATGACTCGTTTTTTCCTGCTATCCTTTCAACGTCCACGATGTAGTCCAGAGCAGTGTGCCCGACCACGGAAATCACTCTATCCATGTAGCTGTCCTCTTTTTAAGCGGGTTATGGGCGCCACCCCTGCTTTTTTTGGCCTGGCTAAATCTCAAAAGGTGAATTGCAGGTAATAAAGTACAGTTCTTTAAAGGATAAGAAGTTCCTCAGTTTAATTGCTTAGTTTAAAAAATTCCTCAGTTTAGGTGCTTGCTATAATTCTACTCCGGATCCCTGCTGATTAAGGCCCTGCCTTAAGTTTCAAACCTTCCCGGAAACCTGCGCCGCAGTAAGTGCAGTGCCTGCGGCACACCGGTCGGTTCTCTTCACTCAGTGTACGGGTTTCCGGAGAATGAATTATTTCAAGCCTGCTTTTTTGGTTTTTCTTCCTTTTCGGAGGACCTTTCGAATTCCGTAACTTCGACTACGTTCAGGGGAATGTCCCTGAGAGACTTTCCGATCACGGACTTTGCAATCCGCTCCGCATGTTCCGCAGATTCGGCGTCAAATACCTTCATCTCAAAAACAAGTCCAACGAGGGCGGTGTTTGCCGCTATGAATACACTGCCGAAAGGCTCGTTACATGCCGGGCAGTAGGTGGTTCCAACGTCGACCTCAACAAAATCCAGTTTGGGATTCAGGCGTTTTCCAGCTTCCGAAATCGCAACCCCGATCGCGTCATCAGCCGTTTTTACATCTCTAACCAACCAAGCTGCTTCAAGTACCACATGAAAGTTCTTCATTAATGTCACCGTAATTATCCGTTTAAACGTTTTCTTAAAAAGTTTCTTTTCAAGTGTTTTTTCAAAAATTTCTGTCCAGAAGATCCCTGAATTCAGGGAAATATTCCTGCAGAACCTAAAGAATAGGGTAAAGGATATAATTATTTCTGTTTCACAAAAATTATTACTGTAGGGGAATTTTTCATTTTAATCCGGTTTTATACCCTGCCTTTAATTTACCTGTTTTTCTGGTGACCTGTTTTTGCCTGTTTATATGGTGAAGAGTGTTTCATCATCTACAGCAAAAACCCCGAGTTTCGCTCCCGCATCGAGCCAGGCATGCCCGTAGCTGAAGGAGGCCAGGGCGTTTACAGGATCCCCTTTTTCCAGGAAATAGACCCCGTCTTTATAGTAAGCTTCTGCCATGGTGTAATAGTCCTCGGCAACGGAGTACATGTGGGATTCGGGGATAGGGGCATATTTTGCTTTCTGAAGCGCTCTTTTCAGCATGTTTTCGTATCTGTTGACCTTCTCGTTCAAATCCGCTGGCGTCAGGATCACCTCTGGGAATTATTTTCGTTCACTTTTTCGTTCAGCCTTTCCTTGCCCGGTCATTCCTTAGTAGGGCTTTCCTTGCTCTGTCTTTCCTTGCCCGATTTTTCCTTAGTCGATCGTTCCTTAGTCGGCTTCTTCCAGGATTGCCACGGGACCCCCAGCGAGTTCCACAAGGGCTTCGGCTTCAAGGAAGTGCAGCTTGCCGGGGATGACAAGGATGTGGAGGGCTTCCCCGAAATCGAAATTTTGGAGCTCTTCCGCATAGTCCGCCTTTACCACAGGCTGTTTTGAACCTGCCCTGGCGATTCCTACGGCAACTGCATGGGTCATTACGCCTTCGCCTCTCCTTTTTTCCACCTCGAGCAGGAGTTCCAGGGCTCTGTTTACGGTCATATAGCCTTTGTCCTTATCGATATCCAGGAAGACAAGGGTGTGCAGCCCCAGTTCGGAGTTCTGCTTTAAGGTATCGTAGGGGGTTTCGGTAATGACCAGGACCCCCCGCTTGCTTTCATACGGGTGGGGTATGCTTACGGATTTCCCGAAACGGTAATTCTGGAGTCCGGTCAACCCCGAGACCGCGGAAGTGATGGAGGCTCCATGGATCAGGCGGGTTTCGATGTCCAGCTTTTTTGCCCTCAGGCGCAGGTCCACGTGAGTTGTGGAGACCATGGTGTCCCCGCCTGTCAGGAAGACCACATTTTTTGTCTTTGCTTCCTCAAGCCAGTCAGGCTGCTGTTCCACATCTTCCCTTGAGAGGAGGTGGACTTCCTTTCCGTAGAGTTTCTCCATTTTTTCAGGAGTTGTGCCCATTAGACAGGAGGTGTAAAACTCCGCATAGACCAGATCGGCTGCCCTGACAGCTTCAAGTCCTTTTAAAGAAATGTCATGTTCATCAAAGAGGCCCAGCCCTATGAATGTGAGCATAGCCGTTTTTAGGGGGCTTATTTGCTTAAAGCTTTTTGGAGCCGGCGGCTTCCTGGTCTACGCTCAACTTATAAATATCTGAAAATTAATAATAGGAATGAGGTTAAGACTGAAATTTTCCGGGGAGATATTTAAATGGTCAAAGTTACGCTTCTCCATGCCAGCTGGTGTACGGTCTGCCCATCAGCGCGCAGGCTCTGGAAGGATCTGAAATCCGAATACGGTTTTGAGTACGAGGAAATAGATGTGGAAACGCCCGAGGGGGAGGAAATGTCCGAGAAACATGGCATAGTAGGGATTCCCACGACCATCATCGATGGGGAAATCGCTTTTACCGGACTTCCAAAAAAAGCCGAGGCTATAGCCCGGATCACCTGAGCATCCCTGGATCGCCTTAACATTTATCTGCTGATTTAAGCGCTTTAGCCGCCTTAAAATTTCCCTGGCTGACGTTTTACCGGCTAACATTTCATTAATTTTTGGGGTAAACATGTACGACCTTATCATTATCGGAGGGGGGCCCGCAGGGCTTACTGCGGGAATTTATGGAGTGCGTTTCGGGCTAAAGACTCTCGTCCTGGAAAGAAGTGAAATAAGTGGACAGATTGCCCTTACGGATATCGTGGAAAATTATCCCGGTTTTCCTTCTATCACGGGCCTTGAACTGATGGAGAAGTACAAAGAACATGCTCTTGCAGCCGGTGTGGAGACTAAAATCACGGATGTCCTGTCGGTCCGCTCCGAAGCCGGGAAAAAGCTTGTCTTGACAGATAGCGGGGACCTTGAGGCAAGAACTGTGATCATTGCCACCGGGGCAAACCCGAAACATCTGGGCGTGCCCGGGGAAGAGGAACTTATTGCCAAAGGGGTTTCCTACTGCGCCACCTGTGACGGGCCTTTTTTCCGGAACAAGACCGTGGTTGTGGTAGGAGGAGGGGATTCCGCCCTCACGGATGCCCTGATCCTCTCAAAGATCGCAGAAAAGGTTTATGTCGTCCACCGCCGGGACGAAACGAGAGCCGTAAAAGTCCTTGAGGACCGGGCCTTTGCGGCACCAAACATTGAGTTTATCTGGGACTCCACTGTCCGGGAAATCGTGGGAACCGGAAGCGAGGTCCGGAAAGTGGAAAAAGTCATCCTGGAAAACGTGAAGACCGGGGAGACAGGGGAACTTTTCACAAACGGGGTTTTCATCTACATAGGCATTCACCCGAACACCGAAATCGTGGATGTAGAAAAAGATTCAAGTGGTTTCATCAAAACAGGCCGCTGGATGGAAACTTCGGAGAAGGGGATCTACGCTATAGGGGACTGCCGGGACACTACCATCTGGCAGCTCGTGACTGCCGTAAGCGATGGGGCGGTGGCGGCTACGGCTGCAAATGAATATATTCAGGGTATTGAAAAGTAAGTTTGTTGAAAGCAAGCTCCTCGAAAAGGAAATTGCTGAAAAATAAGCACCGGCTAACTTATATAAAATATTATATCCTTTCTGTGCTGTAGCTTCTGCTCCCGAGCCTGAGCCCGGAAGCATGCCTCATGTTCCTGCGTGGAATTCCAGAAACAGGTTCAATGATCCTCTACCACTTACATGGCACGCATTTTGTAGCCTTGCTCCATGTATGTTCCTGCGTGGAATTCCAGAAACAGGTTCAATGATCCTCTACCACTTACATG
>JAENYU010000029.1:0-1113 GCA_016841625.1 Methanobacteriota archaeon | reverse complement strand
ATGTTCCTGCGTGGAATTCCAGAAACAGGTTCAATGATCCTCTACCACTTACATGGCACGCATTTTGTAGCCTTGCTCCATGCAAATATTGTTGAGGATCAATTCGCAATCTTTTTTAACTCGCTTATTGTAGAATATTTTGTATCAATACTTAGACACCAACACGATGTGGTTGGTGATCTGCCCATAGCCATGGCTAAAACTGTGCAATTCCAACGCTTATTACATCCAGGCCATAGGTGGGTGGCACTGCCTGTGGCTATGGTGTCAAAAACAAACTCATTTTAGAAAGAAGAGAAGATTTATCGATTTAAAGGAGCACGAAGAAAAGTCAGCGAGGGTTCACTTCATCCCCTACCTTAAGCCGGGTTATTCGTGACCCTCTGCGCTCCCGAAGTAATAAACAATTTTAAGAAGGGATTTCTACGGAGCAGCAGAAAACAGGTGTACTCTTTCGCGAGGTTCAGAACCTGCACAACAATATCTTCTGGGCTTTTGTCCTTTATCCTGCCTTCCTCCTCTGGTATATTCAGGTCCAGCGCTTTGTCTTCGAAAAACCTCTCGGCGTCCAGAACATCCCCGACCTTTACCTTAACATTCTCTGGTTTGTCTTCGGAGTGTTTTTCCCCTTTATGTTATACATCACAAAGCACATTACGGAGGTCCGGACGGATGGGATATACATCCGTTTTGTCCCCCTTAACTTTTCCTTTAAAAAAATCCCCTATTATATCGTGGAGGAATGCAAAATCCAGGTTTATGACCCCTTCAAAGGAGAAGAAGCCGATAAATCAAAAACGCCTCAGCAGAAGGTCGGCCCGGTCGTAATTCTGAAGCTGATTTCCGGGAAAAAAATGCTGATCAGTTCCAGAAAACCCGAAGAACTCTGCAGGGCAATCCGACAGGCTGCGGCTCAGTACTGAAAAAGACTTTGTAAAAAGGATTTGTGTTTTGACCTTTTTCTTTTTTGTGCAACTTTTACCATATCTATCAGAGAGTTTTCCATTTTACTCCGGGACTCCGTGTGTAAAGTGGATACACAGAATTATATCCGAAGGGGGAAGACTCCTTCCTCGGAGGCAGCAGGCCGACAGGTGGGAGATGGGAGCCGTC
>JAENYU010000028.1:53266-56368 GCA_016841625.1 Methanobacteriota archaeon | reverse complement strand
CATTGAGTGTAGCAGAAAAATAAGTTAGGAGCAAAGGTAGCTGAATAATTACGAAAAGAAAAGAAAAGAAAAGAAAAGAAAAGAAAAGAAAAGAAAAGGAAAGATATCTACAGGAAAAAGATCAGCTTCTACTGAAGTTTTAAAGAAAAAACAAGGTAAACAGGGTCATTCCAGCAGCCTGGAAAAAAGAAGAGCCTTTACCAGCTTCAGTTCCCCTTCCGAAAAATTTTCACCGAATCTGTCCTTTAAAAGGGAAGAAAACTCGGCTTCAAGGTCTTCAACTGCTGTTTTAAACTGCTTTCGCTTTTCAGGAGGCAGAAAACCTTCGATATCCCTGATTTTTCCGGCAAGGATCAGCTGTTCAAGCTGCTTGCAAACGGTCCCGGTCCCAAGTCCCTGGATTTCGGCAATCTCGCTTATTCCCAGGCCCTGCCCGCAAAGTGAGAAGGTCTCCTCAAGGGAGGCGGAAAGTTTTTCGGAATCAATAGGGTCGGAATTCCCGGAAGGGGCAGAATCCCCCTGAAGGGCAGGAGCTTTTTCAGTCCAGTCCTCGATGCTCGTTGCCAGAAGCCGGCCTTTTCTTGCAGGAGAAACCGGGTTCCTTAAAGGCACCTTTTTCCCGATATCAGGCAAGGACCCGAAGGCTTCAGGGCTGCTTTCATTTTGCACCTCATTTTGCACATCGGTTAACACTTTATTTTGAACTTCAACTCCCGTTTCACCGTCCACGTAGGTTCCAACTTCTGTTTCCACTCCAGTTACGGTATGGGATCCCCTGCCTGATTCGGGTGCCCTGTCAGGTTCGGGGTTCCAGGCCGGTCCAGATTCCAGGCAGAGGTCAGGTTTCAGGCTTATTCCTTCGGCTTTGTCTCCGGGAACTTCGGTATCTTCGACATTTTCGGGAGCTTCCAGCCCGTAATCCAGGCAGTAATTTTCAATTTCCCTCAGGAACACGTCCCCGTATTTCCGGAGCTTGTGATCGCCCACCCCGGGGATTGCATGGAACTCTTCATTGTTTTTCGGGAATTTCGCAGCCATTTCCTTCAGGCTCGTATCGGAAAAAATGATGTAAGGGGGAAGGTTTTTCTTTACTGCGATCTGCTTCCGGAGGGTTTTTAAGCGCTCGAAAAGGATTTGGTCGATATCCTCTCCTGATTTTGCCGGGCTCCTGGCTTTAACCGTTTCCATGATATTGGCAACTGCCGGATAGTCTTCCGTCCCTTCCTCGGGCTCGTACCTTTTCTTTTTTCCGGCTTTTGCAGCCATTCCGGGAACAGGAATTCCGGAAGGGGGCATTTCCAGGGCAGCCATTTCAGGAGCAGGAGAGGGGACACCATCGTCCTCAATTTCAGGCACGAACCCTGAAGGGCAGACGAGCTCCACTTTCTCGGAACCTCGCAGGATTTTCCTGCTCATGGCGTTCAGCTTCAGCACAGGGTAACGGGCTCCGCTGACTTCCAGAAGACCGGTGTTGATCATTTCTGAAGCTAGCGCCCTCCACTGTTCCTTCGTAAACTCCCTGCCGTTCCCGTGGGCTTTAAGGCGCTCATGGTGGTTCTGCTTGATCTTCTTGTTTTTGGAGCCCATTAGGACGTCAATGGCATAATTCGTGCCGAAGCGCTGGTTCAGTTCCATTACGCAGGCGACCAGTTTCTTTGCAGCTTCCGTCCCGTCAAAAGTAGATTTTGGCTGGAGGCACCCGTCGCAGTTCCCGCAGGCCTCGGGAAGTATTTCCCCGAAATATTCAAGGAGCGTCTGACGCCTGCACTTATTGTTCTCGCAGTAAGCCACCATCTGCCTGAGCTGCACCAGGGCAATGTCTTTTTCCTTTTCGTTCGTCTTCTGGTTTATGAAATACTCAATCTTGAAACGGTCTCCCCTGCTGAAAAAGAGGATGCACTCACAGGGACTCCCGTCCCTTCCCCCACGCCCGGTTTCCTGGTAGTAGCTCTCGAGGTTGCGGGGGAGGTCGTAGTGGATAACGAAACGGACGTTGGACTTGTCAATTCCCATCCCGAAAGCAATGGTTGCAACGATGATGTCCGCATCGTCCTTTATGAAGAGTTCCTGGTTCCTTGAACGCTCGGTATCGGAAAGCCCTGCGTGGTAGGGAAGAGCCCTGAACCCTGCCCGGGTCAGTTTATTTGCCAGGTTTTCCACGTTATTCCGGCTCTGGCAGTAGATGATCCCGGCATCCCCCCTGTGCCTGCGCAGGTGGTCGGTGATTTCCGAGAAGGTCTCCTTCTTGGGCCGGACCTCATAGTAGAGGTTCCTCCGGTCGAAGCTTGCCACGTAAGGCCCGGTTTCAGGGTCAAGCTCCAGGCCCAGCTGGGTGATTATGTCTTTTTTGACCCTTTCCGTGGCTGTTGCCGTTAGCGCTATTACCGGCACGTCGGAGAAGCCTTTTTCCTTCCCCCTCAAAAGTTTCAGTTTCCTGTACTCGGGCCGGAAATCGTGCCCCCACTCGGAAATGCAGTGCGCCTCATCAATTGCAAAAAGGCTGACCTTCCCTTTCTTCAAAAAAGTAAGGGTCCCGGGCATCATTAGCCTCTCGGGCGCAACATAGAGGACTTTTAGCCTGTTCTCAAGAAAAGCATTTTTAACGTCCCGGATTTCCCTGGCACTCTGGGTACTGTTCATACAGGCCGCAGCAACCCCGTTGGCTTCCAGCCCGTCCACCTGGTCCTTCATAAGAGAAATCAGGGGCGAGACCACAACCGTTACCCCGGCCTGCAGAAGTGCAGGCAGCTGGTAGCAAAGGGACTTGCCCCCTCCGGTTGGCATGAGCACGAAAACGTCTTTTCCATCCAGGACATCGTTGACGATTTCTTCCTGCAGGGGACGAAAAGAAGTGTAGCCGAAATACTGGCGGAGGGTCGAATACATATTAGCCGTCCTGAGAACCCCGGACTCAAGTTCGACCTTGCTCTCCCTCAACACGTCGTAATCCGCATACTCCGTACTTTCGATATCCTCTGCAAAATCCATACTGCTGAGATGTTTTCTGGCTTATTGTATTTAACTTGCGGGTGTGCAGGGTGAAAGTATTTGTGAAGTTTGTGAAGTTTGTGAAGTTTGTGAAGTTTGTGAAGTTTGTGAAGT
>JAENYU010000028.1:2932-53256 GCA_016841625.1 Methanobacteriota archaeon | reverse complement strand
TTTGTGAAGTTTGTGAAGTTTGTGAAGTTTGTGAAGTTTGTGAAGTTTGTGAAGTTTGTGAAGTTTGTGGGGTGTGTGAGGTTTGTGGAAAACCATCCTTTCCCAGGAAAAAAAATCAAAAATGAATCCGAAAACATCGATTCAAAGGAACCTCCTGCCCGACAAGTTACTGAAGGGGAAGTTACTGAAGGGGAAGTTACTGAAGGGGAAGTTACTGGCAAGTAAGAGTACAAAAAAAAGGTTTAGGGCAAAAGGTTTCAGGCTAGAGCATTTTCTTCTCCCGAATCCAGGGCAAAAAGGCAGGAAGAACCGGTTTTTTCCGTTAAGGCCCGGGCAAGGTCAAGGTCAGGGTCCAGGGACATGCAGAAGACGTGCAGGGAAGGGGAGGAGGGGATTCCGGAGATTTCATCCAGGCTTTCGTGCAGCACCCGCACAGCTACGTTCGGGATCCGGGCAAGGTCGGCAAGGGAATACAGGAAATCCCTGGCAGCACGGGTCCGGGAAGGGGAGTCTACCAGAGCCGTAAAGCTAAGGGAAGCTTTCCAGTTGCGTTTAAGCTTATATGCGACAAGCAGGGCAAGGTCCAGGTTTCCAAGATCCGTGCCAATTTCCCAGGCAGGTCCCCTGTCTTCGACCCAGAGGTTGATGGAATTCCTCCTTCCAAACCCTGATTTCGGGTGTTTTGAGAAGAGGAGCACCCCCATCCTGTGCAGGGACGCATTCCTTATGATTTCCCGAATTTCAGCATCCCGGTCCCGGGATTCGGGAAGCCTTAAAAAAAGAATTCCGGGACGGAAAAAAGAACCTGTCAGTGCTTCAATGCCTGCAATCAGGTTTTTTCCGAATCCCACGCTCTCTATAAGAGTCCAGGACGCGAAAATCCCTTCTTCCTGGAAGCTCTGGCTCATTTGAGGAAGCCGGGAGAGAAGGGCATCTTCTTCCACTTTCCCTGTCAGGCCCAGAAGTTTGATCGAGCCCTTGGGATACGCAATATTCCTGAGGAAATCAAAAGTCCCTCGAAGTTCCCGGGGATCTTCCACAGGCACCAGGAGGTTGGCTTTCCAGGCCCTTTCATTGGAGGGAGCAAGGAAGTTTGCCTTTTTTGCCGCCCACTCGGCCAGAGCCACGAAAAGCCCGCTTCGAACGTCTCCGAAGGGGGCTTTCAGGTGCTTGCGGATAAGGTAGCTGTGGATCAAAAGCACCAGGACCACTGCAAGGAAACTGATGCCGGGGTTTACGATGAACATGGTAAAAAGACAGCCTGCGACCCCCATGAAGGATACTGCCCTGGGAATTTTGAAAAGGGGCCGGAAACTCACAAGTCCCAGGCTCTGTTCGATAAAGACCACCAGGTTGATCATGGCATAGCTGATTAGGAAAAACATAGCTATCAGGGGAGCTACTGTGTTCAGGGTCCGGAGCATCAGGGCTCCGAGGACTATGGCCCCTGTAAAGACCATGGCATTTCTGGGTTCCCCCCGGTCTGTTTTTTTGGATAACCATTCACTTTTCGGCAGGATCCCATGCTCTCCGAGGGCCTGCAAGATTCTCGGCGCACCCACGATGGAGGTGAGGGCAGAAGAGAAAGTGGCTCCAAGGAGCCCTGCGAGCACAATTGGACCGTAAACCGCTTTTTCGATTATCAGGGTATAGTTGCTGACAAGCTCATCGGGACTGGCAGAACGGGCAAACCAGTAAGCCAGGAGAAGGTAGATGCAGAGGCTTACGCCTATGGCCCCCAGGGTGCCAATGGGAATGCTTTTCCTGGGATTTTTGAGTTCCCCTGACATATTAGCCCCTGCCATTATCCCGGTGGCGGCAGGGAAAAATACAGCAAACACTCCCCAAAACCCGATTCCTGAAAACCCGTTTTCCGGGGAGCCCGGGAAGCTGCCCCACCACTGTATGGGTTCCTGCGGGGAGCCAAGCCCTCCCCAGAAAACGGATAAAAGGGATCCTGCGATCACGGCAAGGATAAAGTACTGGATCCGAAAAGCGAGGCTGGCACTGATATAGGCAATAACGAAAAGCAGGGCAAAGACTGCCAGGTCAACTAAAAGAGCAGGGTGCTCCGGAAAGATCCAAAGCCAGCCCGCTCGGAACCCGAAGATGTACATGGCAACGGCCAGGGCCTGGGAAAGATAGAGGGGAATTCCGATGCTTCCCCCAACTTCAAGCCCCAGGGACTGGGAGATGATAGAAAAAGCTCCTCCGGCTCCTATGCGGATGTTGGTGGTAACCGAAGCAAGAGAAAGCCCTGTGAAAGCAGTAATACTAAAAGCAATCAGGATGATCAGCCAGGCCCCGAGAAGCCCTGCGTTTCCCACAACCCAGCCTTCCCGCAGGTACATGATCACCCCCAGGATGGTAAGCAAGGTGGGAACAAAGACGCCATCGAATGTCCCAAAGCGCCTGACCCCTGTCTTTTGCTCCTCCGCCTGTTCCTGGAGGCTCATTGCACCCTCCCCGGCTTCCAGCATTTCATCCTCCAAACGTCCAACCCCCTCTCAAAATCCACAGGACCTTTACAACCCTTCAAAAAGCATTTAAAAGCCTTTAAAAGCCTTTAAAAGCTTTCAAAAGCTGTCAAAAGCTATCAAAAGCCTTCTCCACAAACCCTCTACTATCTACATTATCTTCATCCCGATCTGTAAAATCGACCTGCAAAACAGGTCTGTGAAAGCTTCTTGTTACCCGGAGCCCCGCACATCTCCACATAAAAGTATAGCGGGGATACTAAAAAGCAATATCATATAAAAAAGTAAAAAACAGTATCCTGAAGGCTTGTTCAGGCGCGGGGGGGGTTCAGGTAGTAAGTATTTGGTCATTTCACAATGAGCACAAAGACAAACAATAGATCCAGCAGCAAAAATCCAACAACTGCAAGCCAGAACTTCAATTCAACAGAAATGTCCGAAACCATCCTTTTCTACTTCAAACCCGCGGAATAAACCACGGAATAGCCCGTGGAACATGAGTAAAAATAAGTTTTCGAGAACCGAAATGATTCGGAAGCTCCCTTCTCTGAAAAAGAAAAAAGCCCTGAAAAACTGAGATTCGATTCTCAACTCCAATGCCCGGCGAAAATTCCGGAAACATTCAACCCATTTCACAGATTTAACCATTGGAAAGAATGAAAACGAAAACCAGGCCCATACTACCGAGTAACAATGCCACGACAACCATCCATAAATACAACCATTTCGAAGAATCTACCAACATCCCCAAAACCCCCCTATCTTAGTTCGGGGGGTATAGATTTAAAAATATAAGAATTAATTTTCAGAAACAGGGTTAATTTTGAAAACCCCCCTACATCCACTGCAAGTTTGAAATAAAGCGGATTATGACAGAAAGAAGCAGAAGAGGCAGAGGAGAGTATTAAATGCCTTCATATGCGAAAACAAGAAAAAGTATCAAGAAAGAGAACAAAACTTTCAAAACTAATTTTTCCGAAAGAAAAAGAGGTCTTTACGGGAAAACTGAAACAACTTTTCCAGAGGAAATGAGGGGGTTCATATTGAATTTTTGGGAGAAACCTGTTTTTATATTTAGCCTCTTTTGCTTTATCTCAAAAACAAATTACTCCCATTTCAAGCACTAAGGTTTTAACCCGGACCACTGAAAAACCATTCAGGCTTTTAACTCGGTTCCGGAACTTATTTTTCCTTTACCAGGGATTCCAGCAAATCGGTAATTTTCTTCTGAGATTCGGCGATACTTTCCATCGAGTCCGAAATTTTATCAAGTTTCTCCATTATTTCATAAATCTCCTGGTTCATCCCTTCTCCACTCCAGTAAAACAGGGTCCGTAATTTTAATAGAAAATCCGCATTTAACCGTTCTTTTTGACCTCCACCTCATCTTCCAAAGAACGGGCTGTGAGATTCTTTAAAAATCCAACATTTAACGATCCTTTTTACATCCACAGCTTCTTCCAAAGAACCGGTATCAGTATATTACGTCCCAGCTATACATAACGGTTTTTTTCCGCAATAACGGTCTTTTCCACCAGAACAATTTTTATCCGCAATTTTCTCTGAGCACGAAAAGAAGGCCTTAAAATAGAAAAGATTCCGGGAATTTCAAACAGGAACGGCTTCAACTTAATTATGCCCTAAGCTACCGGAAAAAAATCTTACCGCGCAGTAAGTTACTGGAGAGTAAGGATATAAAATTAAGAACCATTAATCTGTGTATGATACCTTTAAATATCAAAAACCCCATGCACTGACACATATATCCCACTAAAATATAATCAAATCCTAATAATTCTATTATCTTTCACCAATCTCAGTTATTATTCAACGGAACTCAATTCGAAGTCTAATTCAAAGTAACCAATTCAAAGGAATCAAAGTACCATTCAAAGGAGCATTTCGATGGTAAAACCCGAGAAATTCATTCCAAAGGCAATTGATAGGATCAAAAACGAAATCGACGGGAAGGCGATAATTGCCCTTTCCGGCGGTGTGGACAGCTCGGTCTGTGCGGAGCTGGCTTACAGGGCGATCGGGGAGAAGCTGCATCCGATCTATATTGATACCGGGCTCATGAGGAAAGGGGAGACCGAAAGGATCGCACACATCTTTTCCCACATGAACCTGCACATAGTATATGCAAAAGACAGGTTCCTGGGAGCCCTTAAAGGAATTACCGACCCTGAAGAGAAGAGGAAAGCCATCGGGGAGACCTTCATCCGGGTCTTCGAAGAAGAAGCAAAGGGGCTGCAGGCCGAGTACCTGATCCAGGGTACAATCTACCCGGACAGGATCGAGTCCGAGGGCGGGATCAAGTCCCACCACAACGTGGGAGGGCTGCCTTCGGCAGTTGATTTCAAGAAGATCGTGGAGCCTGTTGACGACCTTTACAAGGACGAGGTCAGGGAAGTTGCCTGGGCGCTTGAGATGCCCGAGGAGATCTGCGAGAGGATGCCTTTCCCGGGCCCGGGGCTGGCTGTGCGCGTGCTCGGAGAAGTTACCGAAGAGAAGGTAGAGGCAACCCGTGAGGCAAACGCCATTGTCGAAGAGGAACTCCTGGACCGGTTCTGTCCCTGGCAGACCTATGCCGCATTGATCGGCAAAGGGACCGGGGTCAAGGGCGACATCAGAGCCTACGGCTGGATCGTAGCTGTCAGGGCTGTCGGGTCCCGGGACGGGATGACCGCAGAAGCGCTGGAACTCCCCTGGGACGTCCTCAAGCACATCCAGTCCAGGATCACCTCCGAGATCCCGAGCGTTGTCAGGGTGGTCTACGACATCACACCCAAGCCGCCCGCGACCATAGAGTTCGAGTGAAGCGGGAAAGGGCAGAGCGAAACAGAGCAAAGTAGAGCGAGAAGCCGAAAAAAGGCTTCAAACAATTTTTCCTTTTTTTTTGAAAAGCATTTAACAAAACCGACTTTAAAGCGAGTTTTCACAACCATGTCCCTGAATAAAGCAGTACTCGATATCCGGCAGCGGATAAAGGTCAGGCCCTCCCCCACAAACGTGCCGGCAGCGAGCTGGACCGGAACCGACCTCGTAAACGGGGTAGAGACAAAGACCCTCACGGTCATCTTCAAAAGTGCAGGCTGCCGCTGGGGAAAAGCCGGCGGGTGCACCATGTGCGGCTACGTCTACGACTGCGCAAGTGAGCCCCCGACCCTGGATGACTACAAGTCCCAGCTTGCAAAAGCGATGCGAAAAGCCGAAGAGTTCCCGGAGTTTATGGTCAAGATCTTCACATCCGGCAGTTTCCTGGACGAGCAGGAAGTCCTCGTTGAGGCCAGAGATACCATTCTGGAGACCCTTGCAGCCGACCCTCGCGTAAGCAAGGTGCTTGTGGAGACCCGCCCTAACTATGTTAGCGAAGAGAACATCGAAGCCTGCCTGGAAATCCTGGGCAAAAAACCCTTCGAACTCGCCTTCGGCCTTGAGACCAGTTCCGACAAAATCCGGAAGGATTCCATCAATAAAGGCTTCACTTTCAAGGACTTCACCCGCGCCGCGGAAATAGCAAAAAAGAACGGCGTAACCGTAAAAGCCTACCTCATGCTAAAACCCCTCTTCCTCTCCGAAAAACAGGCCATGGAAGACATAATCCGCTCCATTGACGACGCTGCCCCCTATGCAAACACCATCTCCATCAACCTCTGTAACGTCCAGAAAGGAACCCTGGTAGAGTCCCTCTGGGAAAAAGGCCAGTACCGCCCCCCCTGGCTCTGGAGCATCATTGAAATCCTGAAGCAGGCAAAAGCAGCCCACCCTGACCTCCCCCTCATGTCCGACCCCGTCGGCGCAGGCTCAAAACGCGGCCCCCACAACTGCAAAATATGCAGCAGGGACGTCGCAGACACCATCAAGGACTTCTCCCTGACCCAGAACCCCGCAGTCCTTGAAAAAATCGAGTGCGAATGCAAAGAGCTCTGGAAAAAAGTGCTAGAAATTGAGGACTTCACATACGGGACGCCTATTCTAGAATGAAACTCGGAGTTCAACAAAACGAATAATTAGTCCGCTTGAGCGAGCAAAGCGAGCGAAACGGACCGCGCACTGCCGAGCCGCAACTCGGCTGAGAGAAGATTTCTTGATTCTCTCTAATAGTCCTTTTTTTATTTTCTTACGGCTCAAAGCCGGGCCCATAGATCATTGTCCCGACTCCACCGTCGGTGAAGAGTTCAAGAAGCATGGAATGGGAGACGCTACCGTTTATGATATGAGCCCTCTCGACTCCGCTTTTCACGGCTACAGCCGCGCCTTTGATTTTAGGAATCATTCCTCCCCGGATGACCCCTTCCCTGATAAGGGGATCGACATCATCCAGCGTGATGCGGGAGATGCGGCTTTTGGGATCGTTCATGTCCCTGAGGAGCCCGGAGACATCGGTCATGAGGATGAGCTTTTTGGCACTGAGGGCTGCGGCAATATCTCCTGCAACAGTATCGGCGTTGATGTTCAGGGCGTTGCCTGCCACGTCCACAGCAATCGGGGAGATTACGGGGATATAGCCCTTTTCAAGGACAATCTGGAGGATTTCGGGATTGATGACCTCGCTTTCTCCCACCCAGCCGATGTCGACCTCTGTTTCCACGCCTTCGACCATTATCTTCTGAGCGGCTTTCTTGCGGGCGAGAATCAGTCTCCCGTCATGACCCGTTAACCCGATACCTTTGCCCCCTGACTTCTCGATAAGGGAAACCATTTTAGTGTTGATGTTGCCCACCAGGACCATACGGGCAATTTCCAGGGTCTCGTCATCCGTTATGCGGAGCCCTTCAACGAATTCGGCTTTCTTCCCCATGCGCGTCATCTTTTCCGTGATCTCAGGGCCACCTCCGTGCACGATCACCGGCTTGATCCCCACAAAGCGCAGGAGCACGATGTTCTTGATGATGTCTTCCATTACCTGGACATTGACCATGGCATTTCCGCCAACCTTGATAACCATGACCGAGTCATAGAACTCCTGCATGTAAGGCAGGGCCTCGATAAGCACGTTCTCTCGCTTCAGTGACATGACCTAGGATTCAGAAGTTCTGCTATTAAACTTATCGTTGAAAGAGACCGCAAAACCCCGGAATATTGAAAAACATGAGGCTCGAAAAACCATAGAGATCCTCCGGGCGCTCAAAAAAGATAGAGAATAAGGAATCTGAGAAAAGGAAGAATTTCCTTTAGAAAACGAAACTTCTTTAAAAGAGCGGAATTTCCTTTAGAGAACAGAACTTCATTTAAAGAAGGAAATTCTCTTTAAAGGTGTCTGAAATAAACGATCCCGGAAAGTTTTGAAATATAAAGGCCCATCCAGGAAAATCTATATTTAACTAGCGGAAAGAAAAAGAAATAACCCCTATTTACAGGGGCTGTGACAAATGAAATTTACTCGAGCTTTTCAATTCTTTCTTTTTTGACAAAGGGCTTGCTAATTTTCTCGGGCATCCAGTCAGGCCTGTTCTTGGGGGCTTCGACGTCATCCTTCCATGCCTTGAAAACGTGCACCTTCTTTGTCCCGCGTTCCCTGAGGCGGATGATTTCCGGCTTCTTCTTTGTGCCGGCGCCACGGTTCGCAGCCTTGAGAGCAGCCTGCCGAGGCTGTTTTCCGGTGAATACTCCGTGCTCATTGCCTGCTTCGTCTCGTAAAACAAAATTTCTTGTGTTGGACATAAAGGTCACCTCGCAAATTGTATTGCTAGACACTGATTAAGTTTTAAAGTATATAAAATCTTTCTTCAAGAAGTTGGCTATAGTTAGTGTTTTGGGGTAAATTTACCCAAATCCATGAACTCTATATAAACTAAATTTTTCTATATTGTGCTCTGTATGGGAAATATTTAAATATTTATGGCTTGTTGGAAATATACCCAAATATGGTTTCAGGAAGCGGCTATTAGCATTTTGGAAAAAAACGTTTTAGCATTTTGAAAAAAAATGTTTTATTGTACTTTTGAAAAAGGGCTGAAAAATAGAAAGCATAAACTTTACATGCTATAACTCCTAATGGTCGCTATATTTTGCAAATGCATATAAAATTTTAAGATTGCAAATTCGTACCAATCAAATTTATCCGCATAAAATCAAACATTCATCTTTTTATGGATATGGTTAACATGGAAAACTGTATTTTCAACCTCCCCGACGTCCAGGCCAGCAAACCGAGCGTGCCAATCAACCTCACCAGGGTCGGGGTTACAAACGTAAAAAAACTCATTGAAATCAAAAGAAAAGACAAACGTCCCATCGTATTGATTTCAACCTTTGACGTTTTTGTTGACCTGCCTTCTGACCGGAAGGGAGCTAACCTCTCACGAAATTTCGAAGCCATAGAAGAGGTACTGGAAAATATACTCAGTATGCCTGTGTACGAGATCGAGAAACTCTGCAGCGATATCGCACACAACCTTTTAGGCCGCCATGAATATGCCAACCAGGCAGAAGTCAGGATGACAAGCGAATACATGATCAGGCGTTCTTCCCCAGCCACAGGCATGAAATGCCAGGAAGTCGTGAACATTTTTGCCGAAGCTTCGGCTGTGAGAGGCAACGGAGAGGAAGCTTACTTTGACGTAAAGAAGCTCATAGGGGCCGAAGTAGTAGGAATGACCGCCTGCCCCTGCGCCCAGGAAATCATGAGAGACAAGGCCGCAAACGAACTTGCCGACCTCGGCGTTGAAGAAGAGACTATCATCAAGTTCCTGGAAAGGGTTCCGATGGCCACTCACAACCAGCGCGGTAGGGGCATTATCTCGATCAAGGTTGCGCATGATTTTGACGTTTCCCTGGAAAGCATCATCAACATCATCGAGCGCTCCATGAGTTCCAGCGTCTATGAAGTCCTGAAACGCGCCGATGAAAAGGCCGTTGTGGAAACCGCCCACAAAAACCCGAAATTCGTGGAAGACTGTGTACGGACCATGGCCGACAACATCGTAAAAGAGTTTTCGGATCTGCCCGACGACGCAGTGATCACCATCAAGCAGATCAATGAGGAAAGTATCCACAGGCACAATGCCTTTGCCGAAAGGGTTGCCCTGATGGGAGAACTCAAGACAGAGATCAACAACAATTAAACTCTTTCTTTCAACTTTTTTTCTAAGCCCGGTAAGCCCGGGAGAGGCAAACGCCACTCCCTGAAAAAGGCTTTTGCAGGAAACGGTCCGGGGAAAATCCTTCCCGGAAGCCCGCCACACAAAGTTTATTAGAGGGCTGGAATAACCTAATAAGCAGCTAATCTTGAGAAACAAAGGACTTGCAGAGCCGGGAAAACAAATCATTCTCTGGAAGCCCCCGAGGTGAAAGCATGGCTGAAGCTGAAGTCGTGACGGCTGTTGGTCGGAACAATAAACCCATCAACGTTGGGGACGTTGTCAAATACATCAACGCTGACACTATAAGCCGCGTAAGCGAGATCAAAAAGGATGAACAGGGAGTCTGGGTACTGCTCGAGGCGACCAAGCTCTGGTACAGGGATGAAACCCTGGAGCCTGCGGACGCGTCCAAACTCAAAGAAAAGAAAGAAGAAAGGGAATTGACCGCCGAAGAGATGGAAAAAAGGATTAAGAAGGAAATGGAAACAATGGCGGCCTTCGACGTTGGAAAAGCCGGAGGAGGAGGGGCAGGAGGTTAATTTTCCAGCCCTCTTCATTTCAATTCTTTTTTTAAAAATTTCGAAAATTATTAGTGGTTATTTGTTTTGTGGTTATTTGTTTTGCAGTTACTTGTTTTGTGGTTATTTGTTTTGTGGTTATTTGTTTTGTGGTTATTTGTTTTGCAGTTACTTGTTTTGCAGTTACTTGTTTTGCAGTTACTTGTTTTGCAGTTACTTGTTTTGCAGTTTTATCCTCTGGGCGAGGATACACTTTCCGCCGTGCCTGCCTCCGAGCGGGTGCTGGGGCGTGCCAAGGGAGTTCATGCAGCGGGCCATGACAGCCGCACCCCGGGCAAGCCCGTCGTCTACGAAGACCACGCGCTCATCGATTTTCGGAGCAATGTCCATTTCGTCCAGGCACTTAAGGATTATTTTTGGCTTGTTCCCGGTGATTCCAGCCCTGCCTGTGATCCCGATGGTGCTGTCCTCAAAGACCAGACCTTCATCTTTTGCAACTTTAACCAGCCTGCAAACGACACCTGCCATAACCTCGTCAATGACAGCCGAGATGACCGAGACCCCGTATTTCTTGCAGATTTCCATACCGATTGCGCTCAGTTTCCCCATATCGGACCCGTTTTCTCCGACATCGCAGCCAATGAGCACGACCCCCACTTCTTTAGCCCCTTCGGAACTCACGGGTACACTTCCGTAACGTGTTCTATGTTCCGGGACTTTTTCTATAATGATAAGTTCGTGAATCCTCTTTGCGTACTCCTCTATCACTTTGGCTTTCATTTTCAGGGTCAGGAAGGAGGGAGACTTTTCGTCTTTCAGGACATCAAGTGCAGTTCCCATTTTATAGTCCACCACTCTTGAGCCCCGGATTATGGCGTCAGGGATTGCCCCTGCAAACCCACAGAAGTTTCCGATGGTCTTTGCGTAGGGCAGTTCAGGACTCGTGATCCTTCCGTCCAGGGTAGTCCCGAAGTCAATGGAGATGCCCGGATTCCTGAAATCCACGTCCGTTAACTTGGCAGCTTCCTTGATCCCTGCCATTGCAAGTTCCCCTTCCATTTCATTAGCAACTATTTCGACCCCTGTGGAGCCGATAGGGGGCACGACTCCGGCAACGGCACCATCAAAGACCACTTTTTCCAGCTTGCTGAATTTCTGGAACTTTTTCGGGATATTGGAGATGGACATGGGAGGAGTCATGTTTTTCGGCGGAACGCCAGCTATGAGGCAGCCGTCTGCAAGAGCCCTGATAAACTCCCCCACCTCATCGGGAGAGTCAAAACCCGCAACCACACCCGTAGACCGGACCACGAAGTTCAGGTCGGTCTTGATATCCAGGTTGGCAATTTCCATGGACTCGACCAGGGTATTGCGCACTATTTCCGAAATTGATTCCCGGGTAAGTTCCACACCCGTAAGCGTCCTTCCGAAAACCACTTCCCCGGGTTTAGGTCCCCGGACATCCCTGGTCATTTTCACGACCTTGTTGATAATATGGGTCCTGCCGGTGTCCATATTGGTGGCGGTCAGGATACATTTCGTGGTGGTATTTCCGACTTCCAGGGAAGCCACGATGAAGAAAGGCTTTGACTTCAGGTCAAGTAAACGAACCGGGGGAGATTCCGCAATTCTGGGTTTCAGAGCCATTTTTATTCCTTCTTGATTAATCTGCATTTAATGAGATGTAGTTTACGAACTGTATTTATGAAACGTACTTACAAGCGTACTTACAAGCGTAATTACAAACGTGCTTACAAACGTACTTACAAACGCACTTACAAGCGTATTACTGTTATGAAACGTTATTAAGAACGTAATTACGAACTATGCTTTAAAATATTCTTTAAACGTAAGATGTCCTGTTGGGACACCTGCAAGGGGTGCAAGCAAGGAAATTGAACAAGAACACAATTTATTCGAAGTATGGAGGAGGGTATTAACCGGAGTATATAATAATGTTTCCAAAAATGCCCATTAAAGCCTTACGATCCGGTTTTTGTATATGGGAGAGGCTGAATTGCCGGAATTGCCGGGCTTGAAAGGAACAAAGCCAAAATTTCCTCCGTGACGCTCCACATTCTTTTACTTACATTCTTTCAATTTCAGCCGCATTTACACTGTTAACGCCGCATGCCTGCTTTTCTGCCCTGCAGTTTCCCGGGGACACATAAGCCCAAACCGACATATTCATAGATGAAGCACACAACATACATCAGTCCGCTTGACAAAGAGAAAAACTAAGCGAAGTAAAATTCGACAGATTTTTTTTAAGTCCTCTTGAGGGAGCGAAACGACCGAAAAAGATCCCGTACTGTTGCGATTACATCAAGAGCGTAGGAAAAGTCGATAATTGCCAAAATTTTGGCACATTTAAGCATTGGCAATAAATTTCAAAAGGCCGCATGACCCATATTTTTTGATTGGATTTCTCGGTACTGTGTGAATTTAGGTGTAAACTTCCGACTTTTCCGACACTCTCGCATCGCAACTAAAAGAAAAACCAAAGATTTTTCTGATGCCGAAGCGGAATTCGGAAGGCGCAACTCGGTAGAAGAATATATATTTATTTCATGACCTGTTTTTAGTAAGCAGAGTCAATATCCTTTTATTCAGATCATTCTTTTTTGAGGAAATTTCATGATCACAAAAGAAGATGTAGAACACATCGGCTGGCTTGCCCGTATTGAGATTAGCGAGCAGGAAACCGTCGAATATATGGAAAAACTTAACTCAGTACTGGATTATTTCGGACAGCTAGACGAACTGCCGACCGAAGATGTGGCCCCCACCTACCACGTGGCCGAGATCTTCAACGTGTTCAGGGAAGACGTGGTCGAGGAATCCCTCCCGCAGGAAGATGTGCTTGCAAACACCGAACACAAACAGGACGGGGCTTTCAAGAGTCCGAAGATCGTGTGAGGGAAAAAAATGTCAGAAGCAAAATGGATGAGTGTTGCTCAGGTCAGGGAGCAGATTCGGAACAATTCAGCCGAAGAAGTCACCGCCCGCTACCTCGAAACCATCGGGAAGAGCAAACTCAACGGCTACGTCACGGTCTCGGAAAAGGCAGTTGAACAGGCAAAGGAAATCGATTCCAAAGGGCATGACGGTCCCCTGGCAGGCGTGCCAATCGCGATCAAGGACAACATTTCCGTGACCGGTCTCCCGAACACCTGCTCCTCGAAGATCCTTGAAGGGTACGTTCCCCCCTTCAACGCCCATGTGATCGAGAAACTCCAGGCAGCCGGAGCCGTTATCCTTGGGAAGACGAACATGGACGAGTTTGCCATGGGCTCTTCCACGGAAACCAGCTGCTACGGGCCCAGCCTGAACCCCTGGGACCCGGAAAGGGTGCCCGGCGGATCTTCGGGAGGAAGCGCCGCAGTCGTTGCAGGCGGAGAAGCTCCTTTTGCCCTCGGGTCGGACACAGGAGGCTCGGTGCGCTGCCCTGCAGCTTTCTGTGGGATAGTGGGGCTGAAACCCACGTACGGGTCAGTTTCCAGGTACGGGGTGGTTGCCTACGCAAACTCCCTGGAACAGGTGGGTCCCCTTGCCAACAACGTAAGCGATATCGCAGTCCTGATGGACGTGATCGGAGGATACGACAGGAGGGACTCCACTTCAATCGACAGGAAGATCGCATACCAGGAAGCCCTGAAAGATGACATCAAAGGGCTGAAAATCGGGGTCCCGAAAGAGTTCTTCGGCGAAGGCATCGACCCTGCCGTTGAAAAAGCGGTCTGGGACTCGATCCACCGCTGCGAAGACCTTGGAGCCTCCTGGGAAGAAGTCTCGATGCCGAACATCCCCTACGCCCTTGCCTCTTACTACATCATAGCTATGAGCGAAGCGTCCTCCAACCTTGCCCGCTTTGACGGGACCCGCTACGGGTACCGGGATAAGGGAGAAAACTGGCATTCCATGATTTCGAAAACCAGGGCTGAAGGCTTCGGAGTCGAGGCAAAGCGCAGGATTTTCCTTGGGACCTATGCCCTTTCCGCAGGGTACCACGACAAGTACTACCTTAAAGCCCTGAAGGTTAGGACCCTGGTAAAGCAGGACTTTGACAGGGCACTCTCAAAGGCTGACGTCCTGATGGCTCCGACTATGCCGAACCCCGCGTTTAAGATTGGGGAGAAGATCGAAGACCCACTCACCCTTTACCTTTCGGACGTCAACACCTGTCCCATCAACCTTGCAGGCGTCCCGTCCTTATCCGTGCCCTGTGGCTTTACCGACGGGCTGCCAATCGGACTCCAGGTCATTGGAAAGCCCTTTGACGAAGCTACCGTACTTCGGGCTGCCTACGCCTTTGAACAGAATACCGATCATCATACCAGAAGACCTCCGGAGGTGGCATAAATGGTCTACGAGAACCCTGACGGCGTGAAAATAGGACTTGAAATCCACGTCCAGCTAAACAAGCTCAATACCAAGATGTTTTGCGGCTGTTCGTCAAAATACCATGACTCAGCCCCGAACACCCATACCTGCCCGATCTGCCTGGGCCTGCCCGGAGCCCTTCCGGTCCTGAACAAAAAAACCGTGGAAGCCGCAATCAAGGTGGGGCTGGCCCTTGAAGGGGAAATTGCCGAAGAGACCCAGTTCCACAGGAAGAACTATTTCTACCCTGACCTTCCCAAGGGTTTCCAGGTTACCCAGTACGACTACCCGATCGTCAGCAAAGGGAAAGTGGTCATTGAAGGCGAAGACGGAGAGCACACGGTCGGCATCTGGAGAGCCCACATGGAAGAAGACCCCGGAAAGCTGGTCCATATAGGGAGCATCGAAAAGTCCAAAGGGGTACTGATCGACTACAACAGGTCCGGGATGCCCCTGATTGAAACCGTTACAGCCCCGGACATGAGGACCCCCAAAGAAGGACGGAGGTTCCTGGACAAGTTCCGGAACATCCTCGAGTACCTGGACGTCTTCGACGGAAACCTGGAAGGAGCCATGAGGGTGGACGCAAACGTCTCGGTCTACGGAGGCACCCGTGTTGAGGTCAAGAACATCTCTTCCCACAAAGGTGTGGAAAAGGCCCTCCTCTACGAGATCATGCGCCAGAAGAACGTGATCCGCCGCGGAGGCAAGATCACACAGGAGACCCGCCACTTCGACGAAGCCCGGGGTGTGACCATAGGAATGAGGACAAAGGAAGAAGCAGAGGACTACCGTTACTTCAGGGAACCTGACCTCATGCCGATGAAAGTGTCCGACTGGATCCCGAGGATCAAAGAGACTTTCCCCGAACTGCCAGACGCCAAACGCTCCCGCTTCATTGAGCAGTACGGCATAACGGACATGCACGCAAAGTCCCTGACCTCCAAAATCATGCTCGCCGACTTCTACGAAGGTGTCTGCAAAGAAGGCACAGACCCCAAACAGGCAGCCACCTGGACCGCCGACGTCCTCCTGGGAGAATTTAACTACCGGGACCTGGTCATTTCCTCATACGACGGTAGCACCATCGGCTGCATCAACGACAAGGACCACAGCATCACGAACTCTGTCAGGGTCGCCGACATGGTAAAACTTATCTCCCTCTTTGCGGACGGCAAGATCAGCGACAGAGCTGCAGTGGAAGTCGTCCGCAGCATCCTGGACGGCGAGGAAGAAAAGACCCCTCTGCAGATCATCGAGGAAAAAGGCCTCTTCAAAGCCGAAGACGACCTTGTCACAAAAGCCGTCTCAGAAGCAATCGCCGAAAACGAAGCCGCAGTCCAGGACTACCTCGGAGGTGCAGAAAAGTCCCTGAACTTCCTGGTCGGACAGGTCATGAAAAAGACCAAGGGCACCGCCGACGCAAAGACCGCCCGCGAGATGCTTGTAAAGGAACTGAAAGGATAAAAAACCGGCCTTAGTCCCGAATACTGAAAACTGAAAGGTTAGCCTCGGACAGGGTTAACCTTCTCTACACTTTTTCTTTTTTACCAGAACCCATTTTTCGAATTTTCGATTTTCTCTATAGGACTCTTTTTTCGGCAGTCAGAGGTCTACACTGAAAGATAGCTAGCCAGAGCTGCGTGAATAGCCTCATACCCGTCGTTATTGTCCCCGCTCGCGAAGCGAAGCGGCCTGACCCCGAAATAAAAAATTAAAAATTAAAACAAGATAGGGCTCCAAAACCCGATTTCAGAAGAAAAGTTCAATCGAAAAGATACCTCAAAACCGCCACCGTCACGAGCAAGAAGGAAATAAATCCCAGAACAACCCCGGAATAAACCTTTTTTTGCACCGCACACATCTTCTTCAAGCTTCCAGCCGCCTTTTTGACTCGATCTTTGAACTTTTTACTAAAATGTCAGTACAATTCCGGTCTCAGGTCTCCGAAAATGGATGTAGTTTCCCTGGTTTCTTTTGCCTTTTCCAGGTCAATTTCCCCTACGAGGACACACTCCTCTTTTCCGGCTTCTGCCAGCATGCGCCCCCGGGCATCCGCGATAAAAGAGCCGCCAGGGTAAGTCGAATAAAGGTCTTTTCCTACCCGGGTGCAGGCGACGTGCGGGAGCTGGTTTTCGAGCGCCCTGGCAAGGGAGATTATCCGCCAGGGGTACCCGAAAAAATCAGGGATTTCAGCAGACGAGACCAGGATGTCCGCCCCCTCAAGGGCAAGTTTCCGGGCAACTTCCGGGTAGCGGAGTTCGTTGCAGACGATGAGCCCGATGGTAAGGCCGTGTTTTTCCAGCCGGATAGGAGCGATCCGGTCTCCGGGTGCAAAATGTTCTTTTTCCGGACCGTAGAGTTGGGTTTTCCGATGGGTTCCGGCCAGCTTTCCGGATTCGATGCAGAAACCAAGGTTGTACTGGGATGGAACCTGCTTTTCTTTCCTGCCTTCTTCCCTTTCGATCAACCCCGGTTCTTTTTCCTCTCTTTCTATCTTCTCTATAATTGAGCCTGCAAGAATGCAGTCGTGTTCTTTTGAAAAAGCAAGGAGAGCTTCTAGAGTGGGACCGGAAACGGTTTCAGCGACCTCCCCTATGCGGTCATAACAAAACCCGGTTGAGAAAACTTCCGGGAAGACGATCATTTCGGCGTCTTTCGAGACTGCTTCTCCTGCCAGGGAGAGGGCGCGCTCAAGGTTTTTCTCTTTGGAGCAAAGGGAGATGTCCATCTGGATGCAGGCAATTTTCATTGGGGACCACCGGAGTCAGAAATAAAATTTTACTAATGTACTCTAAGCATCTGCTTAGATCTCAATTTGATTAAAGCTTTGTGATCCCTTGCATTTCCGGGAAAAACCTTTCATCCCAACACTGGAGCATTTGGCCTTTCTGGCTTTCACCATCTAATAAACCGGATTTTGCGGATAAAATATAAGGCTTACAAAATTCAAATAATAGTAATAGAGAAAACACAAACTGAAAAATAACAAATTGATTTACACAAATCGGCAGGGGGAATATTATGGACGAACCGATGTCTGATCTTCACTTCCACGCTATGGCCCTCATGTTCAGGTTTCGGGACCTTATCAAGCCCCGGTGGAAGGTCCTGGAAGAGGTTAGGATAGAACCGGGCTTCAGGATTCTGGACTACGGCTGCGGTTCGGGCGGGTATGTCCCGGCAGCGGCCGAACTTGCAGAAAGTTCGGGGAAAGTCTATGCCCTGGACATCCATCTTCACGCAATAGAGATGGTCAAGGACCTGGCATTTAAAAAGAACCTGAAAAACGTTGAAACCATCCTTTCAGACTGCGATACCGACCTCCCGGCCTCAAGCCTGGACCTTGTTCTCTTCTACGACACCTACCACTCCCTGAGTGAGCCTGACAAAATCCTGAAAGAACTTCACCGCGTCCTGAAACCGGACGGCACCCTTTCATTCAGTGACCAACACCTGGAAGAAGAAGAAATCGTGGCAGGGATTACAAAAGGCGGGCTTTTCCGGCTGAAAGAAAAAGGAAAAAAGACGTACAGTTTCGAGAAAAAAATAAAAAAGGAGGAAATTGAATGAAAAATGGGCACAAAAATTGTGGATTGGGGGACTGGATAATTATTTTGTGAATTATCCAATCCATTTCCGTTTTCCATGGTTTTGGTGACGAATCTTCGATGGCATCTTTTTAATTTTCGCTCGGATTCCGGAACTGATGACAAATTTAATCCCTAATTTTTGAAGTTTTTTGGAGGTTGGAGGATATGTCGTTTTTTTAGGAGGATCAAAGGAGTGTCTGTTACGTTTTCGTTTTTTAATTCCCATTTTATATGTTTTTTTTGGGAGTTTTATGTTCTTGGGTTCTAGTTTTCTGCTGTCTGAGCACCCACAAAACTATTTAGAAATTCCATTTCTGCGGGAGTTACAAAACTGCCATTACTCAACAAAAACCCATGCAAAACGGGTTTAGGAGAAGTATTTTTCATTTCTTTTTTCATATTTTAGGTCTCCTTGTTGTGGTTTTGCAGATGTATTATATAGAGGTATTAAGGAATAGTATTACCTTCTTATACAATAAATAACTTTCGTACAGATGAGATATACTCACGTTCTGCCTTAAATAGGAACGGAGAATCCGGGGTTGACATCGGAGTATTCCCCATCAAAAAAAGCTACCTTAAAAGCCCCCTCTGCCTTAAAAGCCCTCTTTTTCCTCAAACTCCTTCCTGACCTCAGCCGGAACCCTGTTAAAAGGGCAGCCGAAATAAACACAGCGTACACACTCATACCGCCTCACGGTCAGCAGGAAAAACGCAATTGCAACTGAGTAAGCGCCCAGCAGGAACGGCTCTTTCAAAAGCCAGGGAAGCGGGAAGAAAATAACAACAATGAAACCAAGAGCCGTTATCGCAATATCAAATCTGCTCGGGGGACACGGCCTCGGCTTGAAATATTTCGGACAGCCCCAGTTCATCATGCACTTCACACATTTCCCGCCTCTGGCATAGTAAGGACAGTGAGTGCAGAAGAAACGCTGCTCAAGGATATAGAAGTGGAAAAAAACCAGGAAAATGTAGACAAGCAACCACCCTGTTGAACTCATACCGATTGCAAGTGCTGCCGGAAATAACAGGACCAGGGTTATGAAGTTCCAGTAAAGGAAGTCCTTAAATTCGTGTTCTGTTTTTAGGGGGATATTTGAATCAGGGTTTAACATAAAAGCATTCTCCGGCAAAAAAGGAACCTTACGCCTTCTCTTTCTTAAAAGCCTTCTCTTCTACAAGCCCTCTCTTCTACAAGCCCTTCTTTCTTAAAAGCCCTCTTTTTCCTCAAACTCCTTCCTGACCTCAGCCGGAACCCTGTTCATAGGGCACTCGAAATTGATGCAGCGGATGCACTCGTACCTCCTTGCCGTCAAAAAGAAAAGAGTCCAGGAAACGCCATAGGCACCGAGCAGCAAAGGGTCCCTTACCAGCCAGTAGACCGGAAAAAGAAACATGGGAAGAGCCCCAATTGTAGTAACTGCCTTTTCAAACGGGCTGTGGGGCCCGGGCCTGGCTTTGAAGAGTTTTGGCATCCCGTGAAGCATCATGCATTTTACGCAGCCTTTGCTCCGGATATAGTACAGGCAGTGGGTGCAGGCAAAACGGTATTCGATAACCAGGAAGAAAAAGAGGGCTATACCGATGTAAACTGCCACCCATTTGAACGAATCCCTTGCAATTGCTATGGAACCGATGAGAAAAGGAATCATGTTGAAGAAGTTCCAGTAAAGGCGGTCTTTTGTGGAGTGCTCCACCTTGAGGGGGATTCGGGGGTTTGAGGGAGACATGGGAGAATTTTTGGCGAGAGGAGAGGTATAAAGCTTGTGATTCAGTTATCGAGCATCCACTTCCACAACGGGATGTACCTTATCCCATTTTCCTTTTTTTCAGTGTCCCTTGTTAGCAGGATCATGTCTTTCACTTGAGGCCCAAATTCTTCAGATTCGGAAAATTCTTCCAGCGCCCTGGTTTCCCTTTCTTCGATACTGTCGGTGTAGGAGACGTTTATGGCTGAAAGGGAGTTGTCCTTTTCTTTAACCACGAAATCCACTTCTCCCCGGGTTTTCCAGTAATAGACTTCTTTTTCCCGGCGCATGAGTTCGAGGAAGACCAGGTTTTCGGCAAGCCTGCCTTCGTCTTTTGAGAAAGTGAAGGATACGGCATTCCGAAGTCCATTGTCTATGCAGTAGACCTTTTTAGGGTTCAGGGTCTGCTTTTTCAACGAATAGCTAAAGAGGGGGAGGAAATAGACAAGGTTGATGTCTTCCAGGTGAGAAACATATTCGAGAAGGGTTGCTTTCGAGACTGCTTGCTCCTGTTTTATGCTTTTATAGTACGAGTTTGTGCTAAAAGGGTTCCCTATATTTGTGATCAGGTATTTTGTAAGGTTTTTTAGAAGCCCCGTGTTTCGTATGGAGAAGCGCTCCACAAGGTCTCTGTAGATGATCATCTCAAAGTAATCCTGCAAAATTTTTTGCCTGATTTCGGGGGCTTCGAGCACAACTTCGGGAAAACCACCTTCGTAAAGGTACTCCTCAAACAGTTTCTTGAGTTCGAAGCGCTGTTTCGAATACTCGAAGTCTTTCACAGGTTCGACCCCCCTGAAAGCAAGGTACTCCCGAAAGTCCAGGGGATAAAGATAAAACGCAAGGGTTCGCCCCCGGAGACTCGTTGCAAGCTCTTTTGAGAGCATCTTCGAACTCGAGCCCGTAAGGAAAAGCCTGAGATCCCCCCTGTCGTACATCCTTCTTACAAAGACCTCCCAGCCCTCAATGTTCTGGATCTCATCAAAGAAGAGGTAAACCGTATTGCCCAAATTTTCGGGATACAGTTCATAATACGCTTCGAGAGTATCGTTCAGATCCTTAACGTCAAGGGGAAGAATCCTCTCATCCTCGAAGTTTATGTAAAGGATACGCTCCCGGCCCACACTTTTTTCCAGCTTTTTTATGACCTGGTAAAAATAGCTGGTCTTGCCAATCCGCCTGGCCCCAATGAGGCTTACGATCTTCCGGGTCTCCGGGATTTCAAGAGAGCGAAGGTAGAGTTCAGGGAGCTGTTTTTCGTGGAACTCTTTTATAAGGTATTTGAAAAGCTCCTTTTTTTGCATGGTCCTCTATAGGAGACCATTTTACTTAAAATTTGGTCTTTTATAGGGGACCAATTTAATTAAAATTCGATCCTGCATAGGAGATCAATTTAGGCAATTTCTGGTCTTGTACAAGAAACCTATTTAGTGGTTATTTGTCCCCCCGTATAGGGACAATTTGGGCAATATTTGCCTCCTAGAAAAAATAGGCCACTACCTGAAATCATTAACTTTTTCTATCAAGTCAAAAACCAGGGTAGAAGGATTGCTCTCCCTGCTCAGGATTTCCATACCGTATTCCAGGTGCTTTTCACGGACTTGTTTGGAATTGCTTACTGCATCATCAATCATGCCCCTTGTTTTTGTGTAGATCAGGGGGTCGTTTTTTCTGTATTCCCCCAGGCTTCGATCCAGTTTTCTTTTGAGCAGATCCGGCTCTATCGCCTGCGGATAGTATTCGAAATGCGAAAGTATCCAGTATTCAAAACAGGGGTTCGAGAAAATCAGGGAGAGGCCGTTTTCCTCTGCAATTTTCTTTGCTTTTGCAAGTGCCGCGTTTGAATTCTGATCCCTGTCAAAAACGCAGAAGATCAAATCACCGGACAGGTAATCTCTTCTGTGTTTTTTGAATTCGACGGAGTAATTCACAAGGCCAACAGGATCCTTATTTTCAGAAGAATGCACCTTGATCCTCAACCTTTCAAGCCTTTCCTCTGCCCTCAATTTGCTAAAGTAGTAAGACTCCGTTTTTTCGCCTTCACAGAAGATCCAGGCGGTTGTTATAGGCTTTTTCCCTTTCCTCCTGACCATAATCTATCCTTCCCTTGCCCCATCAATAAATAATTTTCAGTGAATAAATCCAGCAAATTATTGTCAATAAAGCACTATCAATAAAGCAGCGTTTCATCCACGATCGGCACCCCCCCGACCCTGCCGGTCAGGTAAGCCCGCTCAAAATCAATCTCCTGCCTGATGTCGAAGTCGAGCAGGGAAGCAAGCTTTGTATACCTGTTTGGCTCCTTCGTACAGAAGTAGATCTGGTCCCGCCTGAAGAGTTCGTTGTCAAGGAGGTTCGTGTCATGGGTGGTGAAGACCAGCTGTGCCCTGCTGTTCTTTTTGCTGTTGAAGAGCCGGATCAGGAGCCGGGTGATTTCCGGGTGGAGGCTCGATTCAAGTTCATCTATGAAGAGGACCCCGCCCGTGTCCATGACATCAAAAAGAGGCCCCAGGAGCATGAGAGTTTTTTGGGTACCTTCGGATTCCTCGCTCAGGTCAAAATATACGGTATCCCCGCTTTCTGTCCTATGCATGGTCCTTACTTCGTAAGAGTCCCCATAAGCCCCACCATAAGTCTCCCCAGAGCCAACAGCAGATCTACCGACAGAACCACCGGCAGAACTGCCAACAGGACTGCCAGCAGGACCGGAGCTTTTGAAAGAATCCGTCGGGGAGTGCTCGAACACGAATTCAGGTCCTGGAGAAGGACTTTTTTCCTTTTTGACAGTGATCTCCTCTATCCCTCCGAAGTCAGCCTTTTTCAGCACCTCAACAATCCTTGCTTTGAACGCTTCATCCGCGTACATCCGCTCAAGGGTATAGTTTTTCCAGCCAGGAATTAGGCTGACCTGCAAGCTCCCGGTAAAGAACTCATAGACAGGCCTGGTTTTTTCATACCCGAGCTGGGTGGCCCGTGAGAGGTAGAGGGTGTTTTCTATGGTCTGGGAACTGATAAGCTCCTGCTGCTTTTTGTCCACGGGGAAGTGAAAGTCCAGGCTGCCTTTTTCAGAACCGTCTTTATCAGAGCTGTTCTTCCGCGTAAAGACGCTCCTTTCCCTTTTCCCCGGCCTTTCGAAAAGGTACTCATCAATGACCCGCTCTCTGTCGCAGGAAAAACCATACCTGTACCTGACCCCCTCATGAACAAATTTGAGTTCGAAGCGGGAAGGCTTTTCCCGGCACTCCCCACTCAGCCTGAAAGGCGTAACGGGAATCCTCGTGTCAATATTGAAGTTATGCGAATGCGCAACCATGTTCCGCATGAAAAAGAGAGCCTTCACAAGGTTAGACTTCCCGGAAGCATTTGCCCCGTAAACCACAGCCGACTTGAGCAACCACTCCTTTTCCGAGACCTCTATGAGGTTGCAGGGAAGCTTCTTGCTCGCACTGGAGTCAAGGCTGAGGCTAACCCTGTCTTTGAAGGAGAGAAAGTTTTCAACGGAGAATTCCAGTAGCATAGTATTAGATAGGAGGTCCAGATTAATAAATTTAATTGATAATTTTGCAGAAATTTTACATTTTTTAGCATTTTAGACACAAAATTGAGGAATTTAACCAGGATATTGCATATTAGAAACATTCAAAATCAAAAAAAGGATTGCTCGATTTTTGAGGGGATAAGTCCCAAACTGCGTGAATACCGTATCCCGTCTGTCCTGTCCCGCTCGTTTACTAGCGGCCTGAACCATACAAAACCTGAAATGAAACAATAAATAAGAAGCAAATCACATAAAATCAGGTAATAATCACTAAAAAGGGAAAAGAAACAATGCAAGAAACAGTGCCCCGAATAAAGCTCTACATCGCCTGCAGCCTCGACGGCTACATAGCCCGCTCCGACGGAAGTATAGACTGGCTCCCCGACCCCGGGCAAAACTCCGATACCGACTACGGCTATTCCGAATTCTACGCCTCGATCGGCACAGTCCTCATGGGCAGGAAGACCTACGAACAGGTCCTGGGCTTCGGCACCTGGCCCTACGGAGACAAAAAGACCTATGTTTTCACCCGCAAACCCGGAAAAGAGAGGAGGGGGCCCCTCCCCCGCGAAAAGAACGTCGAGTTCGTCTCAGGGGACATCGGGAAATTCGTGCGCCAGCTCAAGGAAAATACGGAGGAGGATATCTGGCTCGTCGGTGGCTCACAGATTATCAGGGTCTTTCTTGAGCAGGACCTTGTGCAGGATTTGATTATTTTTGTGATTCCGGTTATTCTGGGGGGCGGGATTCCACTGTTTGACCGGATCGGGAAGGAGATTGGGTTGAAGCTGGTGGGGACGGAAAGGTATGAGGGTGGGGTGGTGAGGGTGAAGTATGAAGTGAGGGAATGAGATCATTCCTCACATATCACCCCATTTCCGAATGATTATCAAGGGCCATTAAGGAGGAAGAATTAAAGATATAATAAAAAAGAAACTGACCTACCTTCTATTTTTACTTTTAAAAACGTTGTTAAACTCGGTTTTATAGATGTTCTTTTCCATAATACGATCGATGTACTCATTTAGTTTTGCAGTAAGTAAATCAATGAACTTCGAAACATCACTTCCATTAAATGTGAGGCTACCTGCAGCACAGGTTACATTTAAATTATTCTCATATATCAAGCCCTGAATGAAAGGTTGGTGTTCTTCTTGGAAAATCCGACTCGTAAAATTAAAACCAATAGCTTTAACAGTTTTTTCTTTTAGTTTATCATCAAGCCTCTCATAATCTTTTAATAACAGGTTTGAAAATTCAAATTCATCATATACTTTTGAGAAAAGTCTGTTTCGGATGTCAGAATAGCAATTGGGACTTCTACTTAGATCAAAGAAATAGAACTCACTAACTATTTCCCTTTTTTCCCGATCAAAATAATTTCTTAATGACTCTATTTTTTTACCTTCCTTCAAAACATCGTATAAAAGAAAGTCGTTCTCTAAGCTGATGTCTATGTGGGAACAATTAAACACGTTTTTCCTTGCTATGGAAGGATTTATTTCTACACGAATCGGCCCATAAGGTGTTTCGGCAGTTACAGTTATGAAAAAATCATTGTCCAACTTGTCTAGAGTATTATTTTCAAGTAGATCGTCTAACCAATTTATATAATGTGATTCCTCTACTTCGCTAAAAGTATAATCTGAATAAAAGATTTTATTTCTTTTCTCGACATCAATAATATCAAAGATAGCGTTAATAACTCCTATTTTTTCTTTTACAGTTACTCGCTTTCTATCTCTAAATTTTATCGAGAGCATCCTATTACCTGTTTTTCTTCATAAAATAAACTGGCACATTATTTATATTGAACTGTTTACTTTTTTTATTAGCATGAACCAATCTGTGATTATTTTTGTTAATACTTAGTTCTTTTTTCAGTTTTTCAGATAATACTGGAGCATATAATATGAAGTACTTAACCTTACAAAATTTATTGCCCCCATACTTTTGCTCAAAATATTTTTTGAATTCTGAAAACTGATTTTCTATTCGACTTTTCCCATAGTTAGTACTTTTCTCTTCAACAAGACCTATTCCAATAGAATAATGTACTTGATCAGGTCTCTTTCCTTCATACCTGGAAAATATGCCATCTCTTTGGTTATTGATTTCTTCTTCCCCAACTAATAAGCATACTAGACCAAAATCTTCATTGAATTCATTAAATGGCTTTGGTTCTTCAAAATAGAACTTTTGTAAGTCTGCTGGGAATTCATCCTTTTTTGGAAAATCATTTATAGTATGCATTTGCCTCACAGATGAAAGTCTTTCATAAACATTGAACTTAATGGTATTTCACTTTTTTGATTTTTTTACCATTCCAAAGAAAGTGATAAATTACATACATGGGCACACCCTTTCTAAAAAATGTCTTTCAATAAATAATATATACCTTAAACCCCTATAATACAGTTTGAAATCAAACCAAAACATATTCAAAAACTACATCAACTATAAAAATCTAAAAGCATACAATAAAAACCCTTTATTCAAAAGACTGAAAACCCAGACTTTAGCCTGGGAGGACGTCGTGTGATAAATCATGAAGAACATGTTTAAAACCACTATTCTGCTTGCTTCTCTTACAGGGCTCCTGGTCATTGTCGGAGGCGAATTAGGAGGCACGGGCGGAATGATAATCGCGTTTATGTTTGCGGTTGTCATGAACTTTGGGAGTTACTGGTATAGTGACAAGATCGTGCTCAAGATGTACAAGGCAAAGGAAGTTTCCCCTTCGGAGGCTCCGAACCTGCACAAGATTGTGGACGGGCTCGTTATGAAGGGAAGACTTCCGAAGCCCAAGGTTTATATCGTTGAGTCCGGGATGCCAAACGCTTTTGCAACGGGCAGGGACCCGAAGCATGCGGCTGTGGCTGTTACGACCGGGATTCTCAATTTGCTCTCATTTGAAGAGATCGAAGGGGTGCTTGCCCACGAGCTTGCCCACGTAAAGAACAGGGACACCCTGATCAGCGCCATAGCTGCAACGCTTGCAGGTGTTATTACCATGCTCGCCACCTGGGCCCGCTGGGCTGCAATCTTCGGCGGCTTTGGCGGCAGGGACGACGACGGCGGGGGAAACATTATCGGCTTTATCGTGATGGCCGTGGTGGCCCCACTTGCAGCAACCGTGATCCAGCTTGCAATCTCAAGGTCAAGGGAGTTTGCAGCGGATTACGAAGGCGCACGGATGTGTAAAAAACCCTGGGCCCTTGCCGATGCCCTGGAAAAACTCGAATACGGAAACACCCACTACAAGCCGAGCATCAGGGACATTCCGGCAAAAGAAAACACAGCCCACATGTTTATCGTAAACCCCCTCAAGGGCGGGGCACTCCAGTCCCTCTTCAGGACCCACCCCGTAACCGATGAACGGGTCAAAAGACTCAGGGCTATGAGGTTCTGAAAAAGCCTGCCTGGCACATAAAACAAACTTTTCTTTTTTCTCCCCTTCTTTTCTTCTTTCTCCCCTTCTTTTCTTCTTTTCCTTTTTTTCCTTTTTTTCTTTCCTTCTTTTTTCCTTCTTTTTTTTCCACTTTTTCGTTCCCTGTTCTTCCCGGGACTGAAAGGCATGTACCGTTATTATTATAAGCAGATCGTGCTATATGCTAGCACAGATCATGCGGGAAAATGCAAATCTGAGAAAAAACACTTATAAAAGAAAATGACAGATAAAGATAAAAAGGCAAAACGATAAACAAAAACATAATAAATAAAGCAGAAAAACAACAGACTGAAAAAAAAGATTGAGAATCGAAAAGGTTCGACAAAGCAATATATGCGATTCATCCATTATTATGCCATATTATGCAATAGTTCGGCAAACATTTCAGGGTACCAAATTTAAAGAAGGATTTTTATAAATAAACTATTATTATACCATTCATTCACACTTTACCCAGAAATGAAATTGGGGAATTTTCAATGGAAGAAAAACTTGAGATTGGCAGGATCATCAGGGCAAAAAACATCTCTGATGCATGGTACCGCGGGCTTAATATCATCTGGAACCACGGGCAGGTAATTACCGACGAGCGGGGGAGCCAGATCAGGGAGTTCATGGACTTAATGGTAGTAATTGAGGACCCCTACACCGACCGGATCCCTGCGGATACCGCCTGGAACGAGGAGAGGCTTGAAGAGTACGCAAAACAGCTGATCTCGGGTGAAAACGTACAGGACTTCGAGTACACATACGGGCAGCGGCTCAGGAACTGGAACGAAGAAGTAGACCAGATCGAGTACGTGATCGAAAAGCTAAAGGAAAGCCCGACCTCGCGGAGGGCTACCGCCGTCACCTGGATCCCCACGGTGGACACGAAAGTGAACGAGGTCCCCTGCATGATGCTTGACGACTTCAAAATAAGGGATGGGAAAGTGCACCTGACAACGCTTTTCAGGAGCCACGACTTCGGGGGAGCCTACCCCGCAAACCTCTACGGGCTCTCAAAGCTGCTCGAGTACGTCGCAGAAAGGATCGGTGTCGAACCCGGGAAGATCACCACGGTCAGCATCTCGGCCCATGTCTACGACCACGACTGGGACATGGTGGAAAACATCGTAAAAGGCGTTTGCTGAAAAACCCGGGATGAAAGACAGGGATGGAAAACCGGAATCCTTAGAGCCGGAAAGCTCGAAAAATTCCTGAAAAACCAGAAAATAAATTTCACAAGTATTTCACAAGTATTTCACAATTATAAAGGAGTCCTGATTATACATGCGCGTTTCTATCGGTGAATCATCAGTTCACGGGGAAGTCTTTGCCCCGCCCTCTAAAAGCTACACCCACAGGGCCATCACCCTCGGAGCCCTCTCCAAAGAATCCTGCATCCACCGCCCCCTGCTCTCCGCCGACACCCTGGCAACTGTCCGGGCCTGCGAGATGCTGGGAGCTAGCATCGAAAAGAAGGGAGAAGACCTCCGGATCCGGGGAGTGGAAGGAAAACCCCAGGTCCCGGACAACGTAATCGATGTTGCAAACTCAGGCACCACCCTGCGCCTCATGACCGCAGTCGCAGCTCTGACCGACGGGATAACCGTGCTCACGGGAGATGCCTCCCTACGGACCCGGCCAAACGGCCCCCTGCTGGAAGTCCTGAACAAGCTAGGGGTCAGAGCCTGCTCCACAAGGAAAAACGAAAGGGCACCTCTCATAGTAGAAGGCGAGCTTGAAGGGGCAATCGTGCAAATCGACGGTTCCATCAGCTCCCAGTTTATCTCCGCCCTCCTGATCGCCTGCCCGCTTGCAAAGACCAGCACCACCCTTGCGATCGTCGGGGGACTGAAGTCAAAACCCTATGTGGACGTAACCCTGGAAATGCTCGAACTTGCAGGAGCCGAAATCCACCTGGATAACAACAACAGGACCAAGTTCATCATCCCGGGAAAGCAGAAGTACGCCCTCAAGGAATACACCGTCCCCGGAGACTTCTCCTCGGCGTCCTACCTGCTGGCAGCAGCTGCAGCCACGGATTCCGAAGTCACGGTCAAAAACCTCTTCCCCTCGAAACAGGGAGATCTGGTCATCATCAAAACCCTGGAAAGGATGGGTGCAGACATCCACTGGGACATGGAAACCGGCGTGGTAACCGTCAAGGGAGGAAAACCCCTGCAAGCCATCACTTTCGATGCCGGAGCGACCCCGGACCTTGTACCCACGGTCGCAGTCCTGGCAGCCGTTGCAGAAGGCACGACAAAAATCGAAAATGCCGAACACGTCCGTTACAAGGAAACGGACAGGCTGCACGCCCTTGCCATGGAACTCCCCAAGCTCGGGGTTGAAGTAAAAGAAGAAAAAGACAGCCTGACCATCACCGGCGGAAAACTCAAAGGTGCCGACCTCCACGGCTGGCACGACCACAGGATCGTCATGGCCCTCTCCGTCGCAGGAATGGTAGCAGGAAACACCACCATCGACACCACCGAATCAATTTCGGTCTCATACCCTGACTTTTTCAAGGACATGGGCGAACTCGGAGCTGAAATTAAGAAACTTTCGGAAGAATAAATAGCGAACCAGCAATCTGCAGACCTTAACTGCAACCCTCTTTTTTCTTTATCTCCGCAGGCGGAGAGACCCCCTTCCTCGACAGCCTAAGGCTGATAGATGGAGGTAGTTGAATTCAATAAGATTATATGAATGACATAAAACAACAATGATTAAATAGCGTTATATGTTACATATAGATTAAAAAATATTAAATAGAAGAAGTGACATGGTATTATTGCTAAGATATACTTGCGTCTCATCCAAATCACGAGTGGTTCCGAAACTCTTCTATACCAATACCCCCCCACCCATTAGATTCTGTTCGGAGCTATCAGATGACTGGATGAGAACGCAAATAGTATTCGTTTTTTTACATTCCTTACCGGAATGGAATTTTTAACCGGGAATTTTTTTGATTTTTCGATATCAATAGATGCCAACAGCCATAAAAAATTGCGGTATACGGCCTCTCCATGCGTCTTCGGTTAAGAGATGAATCATGGTAAATTGCCCTATTTCTGCAACATTTCTTAAGAACATATATTGATTTGAAGTTGGAACAGGGAATCGATTTTAGTTTCGGTGTTCGAAATTCGCGTCCCAGAGAAACGATTTCCAGCACAAAGAATCAAAGATTCTTTTGAGCGAAAACCAAACCGCTGCTGTGGAATCTCTGAACATTCAGGGCATGAAGAAAAACCATAAACTTGCTCAGGCAATTATCGATTCTGTATGGGGAACTTTGTTTTAAAGGGGCAGGGTATTCAAACGAATACCCCTTTTCAGAAGCTTGAAGTAAAAGCTTTGAGAAAAGCTTTGAGATAGAAGCTTTGAGAGTTCACCGGGTATTTGGGGCTGGAATTTCGGTCAGGGATGTGCACAAGTAATCAAGCGTAAGTTTGTGACCTTCACTGTCAACGCTTTCATCGCAGAAAGTGAACTCAATTTCGGAAGGGTCATTTACACAGATCGGAGAAAAGGTGTGCTGATAGGCATACCAGCCTCCTTCAGTTAGCGTTGACTCGTGCGTCCTTCCTGCCACCGACATGCGGACTTTCATTCCTTTTCCCTGGTCGGGGTCGAAATCTTCAACGTAGAAGATCATCCGGACCCTGGCAGCATAAACAAAGTTTTCAAATTCATCGGAACCAAAGGTTATACTAAAACCCTGGTGATCGGAATTCAAATCACTGCCCTGTACCATGATTTCATTCATCCCGCCGTATGAGTCCAGGCGTTCAAAACAATCCCCTTCAGGGAAAACCCAGTTAGTTTCATCATAGTCCTTCAGCGCATTGAGGTCCAGAACAACCCCGGAACTCCAGGAACTCCCATCATAGCAGTTGCCTGCATAATTGCTGAAGAAGTATTCCCGAACATCAGTTTCTGAAGAAGCAGTGCTCTCATCGTAAACCCTTATTTTAGGCAATAGCGTCCTTGAATCAAGGTCTATCAATTTCACAACCACATCTTCATCGTTTGCAATGCTAAAGCCCCATTTATCGTTCGTATTGATTTCAATGACGTCCGAAAGCTCCCACTTATCTTTTCCCCCCAGGTTTTCGGAAACGTCGGCTGAAGAATACACATAGCTTTTCCCATTTATGCTGACATCGATTTCCAGCTCTTTGGCATCAACGGGTTCCCCCCCACAGTGCCGCAGGTAAATTGTGTCGGAAAATACGTCTACCTCTTCCTCAACCGAGACATGAGGAGCAACGGCAGGAAAAACGAGGAAAACCAAAATTGCACTCGTCGAAATGAAAGCGAAAACAGCAAGCCCTGAAAGAAAGATCAGCTCTTGAATAGACAAAACCGCTGCCTGATTTCTTTTGATTTGTTCAAATTTTTGCAAGTAAAATACCCCCCAAATACATAGTTTTCAGGCTTTGAAGTCCCCCCACAAAGCCTGAGTTAAATTATTTGCTAAGATAACAATGACTAATTTTGCTAAGATTACATGACTGCTCAAAGATTATACGATTGATCTAAGATTACAATACTTAATTATGCAAGAAGTGGTATTTAATAACTTCGGTAGAAAATTTATAATAGGCTTAAAAAAATAAATGGCTCCTCGTTTTTGTGTGTTTAACCCTTAAAAAAACAGGCGCATCATATGGTTTTGTGTTTAAGCTTCACAAAAACAGACATGCTTTGAATTGAAACTTATCTTACCCACGAGAAATGGTGAAATGCCCAAATTCCTTAACTTGAACCGAAAAAAAATAAAAAGTAAGGATGTTTTATTGATTGAGACTAAGTGAGAATTGTTTCGTTTTTGGAGGAAAAGTTTGCGTTCCCATCTAAAAAAAGATGGAAATTCCAATCGGATTTTGTGGGGGGTCCGAACGGAAATATTTTCCTTTGTTTGGGAAGAGTTATTGAGGTATCTGGCTCACGGGGGGGTGTGAGTTCCTCTTTCTTATCTCTTTATTTTGGAATGATTTTCGTGGTGTAGGTGTTTGCTGGAGGGTGTTAAAGAGATGAGAACGCAAGTTATACTAGGGGCTCCACGTATATATTATTTTTAAAATGAAATGTTATTTCATATCTAATTTCTTAGAGAGTTGTTCTAACATTTAGATCAATGGTTAATATTATAGGATCTTACTAACGGGGAGCTGCCGGCAAAAAGTGGAGATTTTTCCAGGCGGCTGCATGATCTTGTTTTTCCTCTTTTTAGGTCCTGCATCTTCCATAAGAAGCCCTTTGCGGCAGGCGTGAAAATGCCATGTATGTGCCGGACTGATTTTTGAATTTGGCTGTTCGTTTTTTTGTAAAGTTAACCCTCGCAAAAATAGACATGGCTTTGAAAGGCAAGTTAAAACTGATCTTACCCACGAAAAAAGGTGAAAACACCTCGATCTTAAATCCATTTCATACCGCCGTTCAAAGCAGAAAGGCAAAGTCATACCCGGCTCCAGTTCCGTCCATTCGGGCCGGGCACCTCCCCTGCAAACAGCCGTTTCCCTCCCCTCAAAATTGGGGATTCACTCAAAACTTACAGCTATATAATCTACATTTATCTCTTTGACGGCCGCATCTGCGGCGTTTCCGACAGCTTCAAGCCTGACCCTGAGTCCTTCCACATCTTCAGCGGTATTTATGCGGTCGGACAGGTCAGTCACATAAGTATTCCAATCATTACTATCAGTCAGATTCCCGTTTTCACAATACCATACCCCTGGAGAAGGATACGAGTCAAAGACATTTAATCTGATAACGAGAAACGAGTTGTCATGGGGCTTGTACACGAGCTTAAGCTTAACATTGGTAACCTGTTCATCAAGCCTGTAGTCATAGTCTGCCATATTTATGTCAAAAAGAAACTCTTCATTGGTATCACATGAATAGGGATCGGTTTTATTTCTTTTCGCCACTGAATATTGGGTGTAACACTCATCCCCTTCTGCCAGTATATCGGTAAAATTTGAATTGTCACCATCGAGATCATCATCAATCACCCACGCCGGAGTCAACCAGCCCCCGGAACCTCCTCCACCCGGAATGACTGTCACCCGCCTGAACACCTGCTTTGAATCCGTGTCAACCAGGTACATGTACACAGGACTCCCTTTTGTAAGAGAGACACTCCATTTATCATTCGTATTGATTGTAATGACATCACCCAGTTCCCAGAAGCTATTATTAAGGCATTCCGATAAATCCGCCTGGGAATATACGTAGCTGGACCCCTCAATGGAAACTATAATTTTCAGCTCATCGGTATCAATAACATCTCCTCCGCAGTGCCTTATGGATATAGTATCGGTTGGGGCACGAGCCCATGTCTCCACCGCAACATGGGGGCTATCAACAGGCCCATCCAGTGAAAAGACCATAGTTGCAAGCATACTGAACATTATGACCGCTATGCCTGTAAGGAGGACTTCCCCCATGACGCTCGAAACCGCAGCACAGCTCCGCTTAGTTTTATCAAATTTGTACAACAAATTCCCCCACCAAATATACATCTATCAGGCCTGCATGAGCAGGAATCCCCACCACCGGGATGTTGAAATTAAACTGAAGAGATAAAGCTTCATATCGTTTACTGACTTTCTTTTGCTCCTGAATCGGTTATCCGGTCAACCAGGGCTTGTTAGACAAACCCCGTCCTCAAAACCCTGAGCCGTTAGGCGAAGGCTTTAGGGAGGGGTAGTTAACCAGAAAGATCCACTAGCCAGTGCAAGTTTCACCGACAATGCAGCTTAAATGAGACCTTTACCTCTCAAAAGCCAGAAATTGCCAACTACTTGTAAAGTTAGCCAGTGCAAGTTTTACCGACAATGTAGCTTAAATGAGACCCCCGCCTCTCAAAAGCTGTAGATTGCCAAATAATTGTAAAGTTAGTATGTACTTATGAAAGAAGTTGTATTTAAAATTTTTTCCATTGAAGCATATTTGTACATTTAAATTAAAAAGTCCCATTGCTGGCAGGACCACAGTTTCGGTCTCATACCGTTTCCGGGAATCTGCGAAAGGAGCTGAAATCAAAAATTAAGAGAGGGATTGGCAAGTCCCTCAAGTCCCTTTCACCTCTTCATAAGATCAACCTTTATGTCGGATTTGTAGACCTTCACTCTCAGGTCCTTATCTACAGGATGAAGGTTGAAGGTCACCTCAGAGCTGTTTGAAGACAGGTTATAATCCGTACCCCAATGAAGCATTTCCTCGTCAGCCGTGTTATTCAGATAGTTTTCCCAGGCTTCCGGATAGTCCGTGAAGATAGTCAGGGATATAGAGGTGATGTTGAGGATACTTTCAAGCCCGGTGCTATCATAAAGGCTGGATTTGGACTCGGATTTCAGCCTTAGATCCTCAACCCCGCTACTCGAAAGGGCCTCCCCGTCCCCTTCCAGACAAATAGCACTCACTGAGAGGCAAAGGAAATCATACGGTTCCGGTTCAAGGAAAATGGCGGGAGGAAGCCTCATTAAAGAGCGGTTTTTTTGGGCAATAATCAGAGCACCGTTTTCATAAGAGTACAGCTGATCTATATAGCGGTAGTTATTGGAACGGTAAGAAATCGCTCCACAGGGGAGGGAACCATTGCCCGGTATGGGCGCAGTTGTGGAATTATTGTACGTAACAACAGCGGACATCCGGGAACCTGCCGGATTCATGGTAAGAGTACCTCCCGACCTCATCCGGTTGAACACGGAAACTTCTCCTCCTCCCATTCGGATAGGGGTGTTCAGGGCAGCACTTAAATCCGGGTTAATGGCCAGGCCTGTAGAGAGGAAGTCCATATTAGCCTTCAACCTGGACATGTCTTCACATACCTCCATCATGTGGGCAGACTCAGCATCTTCCTGCCATTGGGGAACAAAATGGACCCTGAAGTTCGTGAGAACAATTGCCAGGATTCCCAGCAAAAGAGCAACTGCAACAACTGTTGAGACTGCAGAATCCGACCTGATAAAAGTTGAACCTGATTTAATATTCTTCCAGCACATAATTGATCCTTTTCCTTTCCTAAATTAATTCTGACAGGACCGGAGAATCAGATTCGAAAAAACTTCACTTTTTCTTAATGTCCCTGCTCCGGAGTCTGGCCAGAAGTGAATAACGTTCAAAAACATACTCGTTTAACCTTCCACCTTCGTCCTTATCCTTACCTTAAGGAGATTCAAAAGCCGTAACATACATTTTCTGGACCACTTTGCTGGTAGGGACATGAATCAGGTACAGACTCACACGGTCTCCCTGTTGAATGGTAACCCCACATTCGCTCCCTATTTCAATTGTAATGACGTCTCCGATCTCCCAGTAGTTCTTACCGTCCAATTTTGAAGAAATATTTTCAGATGAAAACGGGAATCTCTGATCGTTGACATTGAGCACGATTTCCAGTTCATTGACATTGAGAGTTTCTCCACTTTTGTGCTTTAGATAAAGAGTATCTGAAGACATCTCCATCCACCCATGCATTTCAGCATGAGGGAACTCTTCAGGCCCTTCCAGAGAAAAGAGGCACGAACCCACCGAACTGAAAAGGATAATAACTATGCTCAACATGAGCACCTCCCCTATGACCTCCGAAACCCCATTACAATTATTAATAAACATCCGCAAATCTCGCAGAATAAACACCCCCCACTTCAGGACAAATACCATTTCCCTTCAGAGTAAGGCTCAATAAAAGCCCGTAGTCTGATAGGTAGCTATCCTTGTTTCCGGATTTTTTAACGGTCTGTCCTGCACTATGAACTCGTCCCTGGAGTCCTCAAATTCGTATCTGTACGGTTTCCTTTGATATTTCAGGAGTTTCCCAGCCTTATGAACCATATTTGCAATGATATTTTCAATTATATTTGCAACGTAAGTTTCACAGCCCGCATTGAAGAAAATTTCAGTATGCAACCCATTCTTTTTGGGAAGTACCCCCTGAAAAATACACATATTTCAGCCTTTACAGTCTCCTGCAAAAGGAAAAGGGTTAGTTTCAGTAGCGATCACATAGTAGCGATTACATAGTAGCAATTACGTGACTTTAGCTCCCGGAGCCTCAGTACTAACTTCCCAATACCCGGGCTTCAAGGACATACCCCCATCTCCTGAAAAGCCTGATTCAAATTATTTACGAGAGTCAACCATCATTTATGGAAGAAGTCATATTTAGCTAATTCGGTTGAAAAAGTATATTATTGGTTTAAAAGTATGTAAAGGGTATTAAAAGAGACATATAATAAAATGAAGATACAAAAAGCTTTAGATTTAAGAATATAACTATAAAATATACTTTTTTAAAGATTCTGAAATAAGAATAACCTCTACTTGCATTTACCGGCTGCTGCGAACAGAGGTCGTGGGGTCAGTCATTGAAAACCGGTTGCAGAAGAACTTTCTATAAATATGCCTAAATAAGCTGAATGTGTCTGTTTTCTCAATCATGATCAATGACTCACGGACATGACCCGAACAGAGATACCGGGGAAACATTCAAAGGAGAAAAATACCTGAAAGTGACAAGCTCCCATTCCGGACATGCCGGTTCTCTCTCTCCACAATGGAAATTCCGGCACTGAAATCAAGACATTTTGAAAGGAGGAAGCCGGTCATCAAGCCCCTCTCAGTTCGTCATTACCCCAACAGTTACCACGGACTTGTAGATCTTTACCTGCAGGTCCTCATCCTCATCTGCCGGATGAAGGGTGAACACCACCGCAGAACTGTTTGAGGTTAAATTGTAATCTGCACTTTGGAGATGTGAATCTTCAGCCAGACCGAAAAAATAATTTTCCCAGGCGTCCGGATACTCCGTAAAGACTGTCATGGATGCCGAAGTGATATTGTAAATACTTTCAGGAAACCCGGTGATATCGTAGACGTGTGTTCGGGATCCTGGCTCGGAAACCAACCTTATGTCCTCAACACTGTTGCTCGACATAACCCAGTTGCCGTCTTCCAGGGTGAAAGCATTTACATAAAGGCTTACATATTCATTAGGCACCCTTTCGAGAGTTATCGAAGGGGAAAGTTTCATAAGGGACTTGTCCCCCTGAGCAATGAGCAGGGCCCCGTTTTCATAACAGTGAATCTGGTCTATATAACGGGAATTGACCGCCCCGTAGGAAAGCGTCCCACACGGAGTAGAGACGCACTCGCTTGTGGAATTATTGTAGGTAATCGTTGCAGACAGCCTGCAACTTTCACTATTAAAAGTAAGCGTACCCCCCGATTTCATACGGTTGACTATAGGAAGGTCCCCCCCACCCATCCGGAGCGGAGAGCTAAGGATAATCTGGCTATCCGGGCTGACTTCCTTGCACGTAGAGATGAGGTCCATATTGCACTTTAGCCTGCACATATCCTCAAAGACCTCGGACATGTGGGCATACTCCGCATCCTCTTTCCACTGGGGGACGTGGTAGACCTGAATGTTTGTGATGAAAACAACCACGATACCGAGCAGAAGCGCAGTTGCAACGGCTACTGAGACTGCGGAATCCGACCTGAGAAATGAAGACCTTGGTTTAAAGAATTTCAGACTCATAACATTCTCTCTCACACTTTAGCCATCATCGGAGATTATATAGCGAAGTCGAAAGGCGAGGTAATCGGTGGACAGAGTGAACAATTTCAATCCTTTCTGCCCTGCCCCCGAAATATGACAGTAATACAATTATTACCCTACATTATAACATTTTTGATTGAGTATTTGAAGCAGTATAAGACTTCAGCGGCTTCCGGCATTTCAGGAGACGGTGAAGGACGTTCTCTGGAGCATCTGCTTTGAAGGAATATGAACCAGGAATAACTCTACCTGGTTTCCACTCTCAATGGGGATTCCCAGCTCATCCTGTATGCCAATTTCAACGACATCCCCCATCTCCCAGCTTTCATCAGCTCCCAGTTTTGCAGAAATATTTTCCGGAGTAAACACATTTTCAGTTCCATTGATTAGTATCACGACTTTTACTTCACCTGTACGAAAGGGCTCTCCGCCCCTGTGCTTGATGTATACGGTATCTGACGTCTCGTTAACCCATATCTGCAGATCAGCATTCGGGGAATCAACGGGCTTATCACTGGAAAACACAAATATGCTTGTCACACTGAAAAAAATAACTACTATTCCGACCAGGAGGACCTCCCCAATGACTTCCGAAACCCCATCGCAATTTTTGATGAATTTGCGTAATTTATACAAACAAATGCCTCCTCTTGAACCAATTGCAGAATTAAGCCTCATGCAAGTTCTTCACCCGGAGCACAGGTGACCCCTTTTTCTTCAGCTCAGGTATACGGCCAGATAATCAATATCTATAGTTTTTTCGCCGACTCCTTCAAAATGAAAGTTGAACTTCAATTCGGAAATACTGGTTATATTTACAGAGACAGTTTTATTGTATATATACCAGTTTTTAGTCCCGCTGTTATCATTAACAAATGTCGGCATGTCCTCACCTGCAATTTCAAGCTCTGCTTCACCCGGATCACTCTGCAGGCAATAAATCATCAAAATGGTCGCATTGTAAAGGGGAGGTTCAAGTCCTTTATAACCCGCCTCCTCAAAGCCAAAAGTCAGGTCAAGGGGATCATCTTTTAGATTATGATGGAAAGAATTGTTGGCAAAGTAATCCGTATTATCCTTCTCCAGAGCTATGTCTTCGAAGCTGTCCCCGAGAGCAGCAGGAGAAAATTCAACATCCAGCCCGCAGTCCTGCAGGTCCGTGAGATTGAGCCCGGCGCTGTCATTGCCTTCTACAGTGGTAAAAAAATGCCACATGCCCAGTTTCAGCAATGGTTTACACATACCCTCCATAGGCAACTCTGCCTTCTGGATTAATTTTTTCGACTTTTGATCGACCAGGAATACGTCAACACAGTCTTCGCTTTCCAGGCGAACCCCCCATTTCTCATACATGTCAATTGCAATTACATCCCCGGCTTCCCAGCAACTTTTCCCCAGAGATTCATAAATTTCAGCGTCTGATAATACATTTTTGTCTCCATCGACGCTGACAATGAGCATCAGGCTCCCGGCAGAGAGTGCCTCTCCCCCGCTGTGCTTCAGGTAGAGGACGTCCGAAGCCCCATCAACCCGCTGTTGCACGTCAACATGCGGCCCATAATCAGGATTATCCTGAGAAAAAACAAATAAAGCCACCGTCGTGATCCCGGTAATCATAATACATATCATCAGCACCTGAGAGAGCACCTCTGAAACACCAGCAAAATTTTTAAAAATGTTTCGCGAATCATCCACTTAAAACACCACTTTCCAAACAATCCCAATAAATCAGTCATGTAAGACTGGAAGCAAATATCATATTTGCCTGCTATCAGCATTCATTTTCCGATTGTTGGATTCCCCCCCACAACCAGATAAATTTTTTGAAACTTAACCAACAATTATGTAAGATGTTCTATTTAGAATATGCGGTCATCCCTGGAATTAGCTCCGACAACAATAAATAATCTGAAGAATCAAAAGGGAAATAGAAGCATATACAGAGGACATTGTACATATTTTAAAAAACTGTGCATAACGAAATCTCCTTCGAATAGAATAAAGCAGGCATCAAAACTGAGTTTGAAAAATAGTTAAGTTGGGATCACTTTTTTTCATATGTTTCAGAGAAATTCACAGCCAAAAAGCAGTGGAAAATACCTGAACCTTAAATGGACCCGGTCCGGTGCAAGAAACTGCTTCACTTAAAATGCAGAAAAAAGTGCAAAAAAACGACTAAAACTCAGGAAAACCAAAAAACCCGGGAAAAAAAGAGGACAAAGTAGGCCAAAAAGGCCTACTCACGGTACTTAATCCTTTAATGAATTTACTTTGCCGGGATGATGAGAGCTCTCTCACCAGCAGGCACGAATTCCCTGATTGCGCCGCGTCCGAATTCCTTTCTGGGTGCGGTGAAGTCGAAGGGCATGAGGTCGTCAGCGAAGCAAACCTTGATCAGCGGGTTGACGGTGAATGCGTCTCCGCGACCTGCGTGAGCTGCCTGAGCGATACCTGCGTATCCACCCTGGTGACCGACGTTCATTGCATAGTTGGGGTAGTTGGGACCACGGAGTTCGTCTGCCAGACCTTCGTCACTCTGATAGGAGAGAACGTTGGTTGCACCACACTGGTCCTGCAGGTCGTATCCGAAGAAGCCGAGACGGCCCCATGCTTCCTTGTGCAGGTACATGGAGAGGTACCATCCGGAGAGACCGGCGTTGGCGTTTGCGGTTGCGAGTGCAGTTGAGACACCAGCTGCTGCTGCGAGCACGGTTGCTCTCTGGGATCCACCGAAGTGGTCTTCAAGGGCAGTCGGGAACTTCTCGTAGGTCTCGATACCGTAGATTGTGGACTCTGTTGCGATGTCCTTGACAACGTCGAGGCTTGCCTTGACCTTGTTGTCAGTACCGATGTTTGCAGCACCGTCGTACTTGTCGTTGATGTAGTCAACGTTGTAGTACACGTTGTTGTCGAGGATGTCATCAGTGTATGCAGCGGTTGCATACTGGGTGAAACCGACACCACCGGACATGTAGGATCCGAGCCAGATCTGGTCGTAAAGCATGCATCCTGCACCGACTACTTCAAGAGCAACCTTTGCGGGGTCCTGGCTTACACGGCTGGTCTGGACGATGTCAGAGAGGTGACCGAAGGAAAGTCCACCGGGCTCGTTAGGACCACGTGCACGCCTTGCGGGGAGCATTTCACCCATGGAGACAAGGGATGCGTGCTTTGCGGAGAAGGAAAGGTCAGCGACGGCTGCTTCACCGGCACACATTGAGTATGCGGAGATGAAGGACATACCGATCTGCATGGCTGCCCACCTGGAGGTCTGGGCACCGTCAGTCGTCCTGGAGACGATTGTCGGGATGTGGATTGCCTGCCAGGTAGTCTTGCCGATGGAGGCCTTGATCTGTGCTGCCTGTTCTTCAGAGAACTGATCGTTGATGTTGACAAGGAACTGCTTGTCGATTTCGTCTGCGAGGTCGTCGTCACCGGTGAAGACCTTGACGAAACAATCGTCGACAAGACCGGGGTGAGTCTCAACCATCATTTCCTGAATCACTGCTGCACCAGGCATTGCGTGGTTCAGAACTTCGAGATAGTGGTTGATGGTTTCAGGAGTGACTTCCTTACCCAGCCTCTTCTCGAGGGTCTCGTGTGCCATGTCCAGACCGACAATACAGGTTCTCCTGATGTCGTCCCACATCTGCTGCATTGCAGCGTTGTTGACGTAGTGGAGGTCATCGGGCTCTGCAACGATGTCAGTGCCGGATATGACATACGGAGTGATTGCGCGCTGTCCGAGCGGTGCACCCATGTGCATTGCGGGGTTGTAGAATGCAACACCCCTCTTCTCGGCGAGTTCCTGACCTGTCTTGATCATGTCGATCTTTCTGGCGTTCTGTGTAGGGCCGAGTCTCAGGAACTTCTCAGTCTTGCCGGTGATGTCTCCGCCAGACTGCTGGTTTGTACCGTATTCGGTTGCGAACTTGACTTCCATTGATTTTTTGAATTTTGCGAAAATGTCTGCTGCCATCTTGTTCACCTCACTTGGGTTGGAATCCGAATGAAGTCCTCTGGTCGAATACTCTCTGTACCCATTCGACGACTTCGGCATCGTCTCTGAAGGACACATTGTCTACACGGTAGATGGTAGTCCTCTTTGCGGCTTCCTCTTCGGACATAGGCTTGCCGAGGTCTACCTTCCTGTCGAGTGGGATTGCAACCTGGTCCTTGTCCATGACGACGGTGCCGCTTTCGAGTCTTCTCCTGTCGAGCATGTCGAACATGACGCCATCTTCCTGGAGACGGACGGAGTGGCCGTGCACTGTTGCACCGCGCATACCGGAAAGTGCTGGGCAGCTCATTTCGGTTTCCATCTGAACCTTTGCGCAAGCTTCCATGTCCCTCTCACGAGCTTCGACGATCTGACGACCGGAAAGGGTACCTGGGTCCACACCTCTGAAGTTGATTGCTGCGAAGTATGATCTGAAGTATGGGGTAGCTGGAGCGTTGTACATGGAGTCAGCGAACTGAACGTATCTGACCCTGTCTCCTGCTGCTGCACCGGGTGTTGCTGCTACAGCCTCGCGGACCGAGCATGCGGGCTCGCCCATCTCTGCGAGTGGTGGGTGGGTGCTTGGGTAGTCACTACCTGGGGCACGGTGTCCGAGAACTGCGGTTAAGTCTTCGTCGGAAATTTCCCTGAGTTTCTCAAGGTCTCCGGACATATGTTTTCTTCTGTTAGCGCCAACTGAGGTCGCGCCTGGATAAAACTGTGCTTCGTATGCCATCTCATGCAACTCCTTTATGATCTTCTAATTGGTCTAATGTTGTCTTCACGTATTTAACGATCAAATTTAGCTTATCCCTGGGGCAGGAGTCTCCACGTGTTACTCCACTTACCATATCCATCACAATTCCTTTTGTCTGGATATTTTCGTCCCTTGGCATCACCAATCTTGTCTTTACCCCTGCTTCTGCAAAATCTTCGAAATCTACCGGGATCTGGCTAACAACTATTGCCGGGATATTTGCCTGACTCAGGATTTCCCTGGCCTTCCTAACCACATGGTCCCTGATGTTTCCAAGGTGGATGACTGCGAGTTTGTGCATTTCAACCTGTGCCACTTCTACCGGGTTCATTACAAAGGACCCCGTCCTCAAGCCTGATTCCGGGATTCCCGTACCCGAATAGAGCACAAGCACACTGACCTGGATATTTTCCTTCCGCATTCCATATGTAATCTCACAGACCGGTTTTGTGATATGCCTCTGTCCGGGACTCATCGCAATGGCAACTACGTCGGCACGTCCGGCTTCAGAGAGAGTTCCTCGCTGGGCGAGTCCTCCACCTTTACCGAGTCCCATGCCGCACCGGCAGTCCACCACCTGCGTTTCCCGATCGATCATCATATCAATTTCACTCTTCTTCTTCTTCCGTTTCGATGAAGACAATCCGGTCTTCGGGCCTGGCTTTAGGATCCACCATGCCAAGCATAAGGGGGTCTGCATCAGGACCAAGTTTGACGTAGTCAGTTACCGTTGCCTTTCTCCTCAGGAAAAATCCTTCCCTGAATTCAAAGGGGAACGGAATTACCTTTTCACATACTTCCCGAACCTTTTCCTTAGCTTCGGAATTTGAAAGTTCCATCCGGATCCTGCCTACACTGACCTTCAGGTCAATAACCTGATTTCCAATCTGGATAGGCTTTCTAAGAGGATGTTCCACCTTTTCCCCGGTCCCTGGCCCGGCTGTCACCCTTTCAGGCAGCCTCTGGCCCTGGACCATAACGCGGATAACCCCTTCAACCTTGTACAACTCACCCATAAGTTTCTGAGCTGTTTCAGGGGAAAGGATTCTCCTGGGAAAGATTTCGATCTGAACAGTATTTTCCGTGTTTGAAGCAGAGTCTGACATCGTTAGACCTATTGACATCGTTTGTTTAGAGCGCTCCTGCTACTGCCTTGATCGGACTGCTGAATTCCTCGATAGTTCCGAACACGTTTCCGATGAGGCCGGATGTTGCTTCGATTGTGAACATCTGAGTACCTGCATCGAGGGCTACTGCAGCACATACACACGGAATTGCAAAGCCTCTGGAGTGTCTGGTTACAACGTGGTTACCGTTGAAGACACCGGGGCCACCGCCGCCGTAGATGGAGTGACTGAAGAAGGAGAACCCGACAGCGACACCCTGTACCTTACCGTAGTCACAGCCTGGGAGACCTGTCTCTTTCTCAATCATGTCGTTGAAGTACAGGAGTGTGGAGGATACGCCCTGAGCTGCACGAGCTGCACCACAGTTCACGAGAGTGGCTGCAAGGGTACCGGCTGCTGCGTATGCGTTCCACATTGGGACGTCGTTTGCCTTGTAGAAGTTGTATCCGGAAGGTGCGGTCTTGTCAACGGAGATTACGCCGTCTTCGATTGCTCTTCCGACGATGGACTGGAGTACAGTACCGATTGTACCGTCCTTACCGTTTTCCTTTACGGTGTCGTAGACTACATTGTTGGCGTTAAGACCCTGGCATGCAAGACCGAGGAGCTGGTGCCTCTCGAACATACCGACTGCTCCACCCATCTCAAAGATACCCGCCTGCTCGTAGATTGAGGAGAGGGCTGCAGAGTTCATTGCTGACCTGCTGGTGATGGCTGCAACGTGGTTTGCCATGATGTTTCTCAGGGAGAATCCAAGACCTTCGTTGTTCTGGGGGATGTTGAGGATACCTGCAACGTTTCCACCCATGAGGTCCATGGTCTGTGGGTAGCTACCCCAGATTGCGGACTTGACGATAGGAGCGTCATACATGTCAACATTGCACATGTCCATGACGGTCTGGGTGACTGCTGCTGCACCAACGGTGGTTGCGGACATGTAGTCTGCACCGGAAAGGATCCTTGCCGTTGGGGCCTGGATAAGCAGGTTCTTTCCGCCGTTGAGGACACCTACGTTGGTGTCGTCGCCTTCGTCGACCTGCACTAATTCCTTAACCTTTGCTGCAATTGCATCGGCGTTGCCTACGAGATCGTAGTTGAGTCCGCGCCCAAGGATCTGGCGCCCCTTTCCACCCATCTTGCCTGTTGCAAGGGCGTTCTGGATTCCTCCGAGGTTTACTGCAACGGACCTCTTGGTGTCCATGATGATTTTTTGAATTGCTGCATTTCTGGTTGGAGCAAGAGACTTAATGTCGACATTGCTCTCAAGCAGTTTTCCTCTGTCGTCGTAGATGTCTACTGTGTCAGACACGTTTAATTTCCTCCTTATGTATTAAAAATCATTTTTGGGACTGGTCACATTCCACGAGAGTGTTAATTTCACTCTTACAGATCAAGTACCGCTTCGTTTTTAAGTGTCCACTTTCCCAATGAACTTTCATTCGCTTAGAAGGTACTTAAATCTTTTGTGTTCTCAAAAAAGGTCATCCGTTAACTTTTTTAAATTGCTTATTATATAGAGAAATACTATTTTTATTGTATTATATAAAAAAACAGCATCAATAGATAACGACCGTTTCAACACTCTTAAAAACTCTTCGAGAGCTGGAGAAATACTTTATAAATTTTAATAGTCAAAATATTAGATTTCTTAATTATTTTTTTTAGTAAGTTATTCCCCTCAAACAGGACAATACCATAAAGATTTAGTAATATCCCTTCGAATACGAAAGTTTAATATGGAAGTTGTTGTCGACGTAGGCGGGAACCCTGGAGTTGGCTGCAGGGGCTTTTGTAAATACTGTTATTTCAAAAAAGTAAAAGAAGTTCCGCCCCTGGGATGCAAACACTGTCTGCCTTTTAAGAAAGGGTGTGATTACTGCACCCGTAGTGTAAAAGAAGCATATTCGGGCTTCAAACCCCTCCAGATGGTGCTGGAAGATACCTCCCAGAAACTCTGTTTCATAAATGAGGAGGTAAAAAAGTTCACCATCAGCGGGGGAGGCGATGTGAGCTGTTATCCTGAGCTGAAAAACCTGGTAGCTTTCCTTTCCCAATTCAAAACACCGATCCACCTCGGATATACCAGCGGCAAAGGTTTCAGCAAGCCTGACGACGCCCTCTTCTACATCGACCACGGGGTAAAAGAAGTAAGCTTTACAGTTTTTGCAACGGACCCCGCTCTTAGAGGCGAATATATGAAAGACCCGGAGCCTGAAGCCTCTCTTCAGGTCCTCAAAGATTTCTGCACCCATTGCGAGGTCTACGGGGCAATTGTACTGATCCCCGGAGTAAACGACGGAGAAGTCCTTGAAAACACTCTTTCGGACCTGGAAAGCATGGGGGCAAAAGGAGCCATCCTGATGCGTTTTGCAAACAGCAGGGAAAACGGGCTGATCCTGAACAACGCCCCGATCCTGCCGGGAATAACTCCTCATACCGTTCCCGAATTTACCGAACTTGTCCGCAGTTCCGCGGCAAAGCACCCTTCCATCCGGATCACCGGGACTCCCCTGGAAGACCCCTTAATCGGCTCTCCCTTTGCCATCCGGAATGTGCCGGAAGCCCTTGAAAAGCTGCCTCCGGTTACCAGAAGTGCCACTATTATTACCAGCCGGGTAGCAGCCCCCAGGCTCAGGGAAATCTTTGACTCCCTGGGAGGAACGGTTAACATCGTACCCCTGGAAAAAGACGTTGGCTGCCTTATTACCATCGAAGACTTCGAAAACCTGGACCTCTCGGAAGTGAAGGAAACCGCTTTCATACCCGGAAGAGCTTTTGTCCATGACAGGGAAGTAAAGGAAGCCCTGAACCGGGACGGTGGAGACAGGATTGTTCGGAGAGGTCCCGATTGCCTTTCCGTAGACGGGGAAATGTCCATAGGAATGAACCGGGAAGATGTCCTGAAGCTGGAAATTGAGAATTTCACGGAACTGATCGAGCAAATCAACTCCCTGGGGATGCCTGTGGAATAAAACCATCCCCCCTGAAATTTCATTTCCGGACCTTTCTTTTCCCGGGAGCTTTGCTTTTTCAAGCTCAATCGGAACAGGATTCAAAAACCAGGCTTATAACAAAAACACAAAAATAATAAAAATAAAGTAGAAAATACAAAAACCCCAACGGATCATATATAAATAATGCAAATCAGATAGAATTTCAAATTAAGTGTGTAAGAAAGCATACATTATTGTATAGAAAAAATTTCCTGCTTTCAGGAAGAATCCGGATAAATGAAAGAGCTATTTTGGGAAAAGCGAATCGGATCACATGAAATAATTAAAAAGAGTTATCCGCAAACATTTTTTATTCTAACATTCAGACTGTTTTGTCCTATTTCACAAAATGAAAGGGCAGAAATGAACTGAATACATTTTTTCCCGGACATCCCATTTCTTATTCAACCCACTACAGGTTCAATCCAATCAAGGATTACTCCAGGTTCTTTATTCAATTCATGTTCCCTGGTCAATTCACGTTCCGGGCTCTTTTCTTCAACGTTCGGGTCCGGACATGAAATCCGAAAGTCCCATCTGTTTTATTTTATGGTTTTCGAAAAGGGAGTCTATATCATGATCAAGGAGTTCGATCCTCTGCCGGGTATAGGCCGAAACCCCGTACTTTTCCGCCACTTCCTTCGAGACTTCCAGATACTTCCTGACTGACCCTTCATGCACTGTCAGGATAACGTTCCCTCCGCACTTGGGACAGGCCCCGGAGAGGGGAGGCCGCCTGAACTTTTCCCCGCATTTGATGCAGCGCATCTTCTGGCGGGAAAAGGAACGCAGGTTTCCGATAAGGTCCGGAAGGAAATGGGACTTCAGCACTCTTTCAGCAACATCAGGAGCATCAACCGCCCTTATCCTTTCAGCCAGGGAAAGTTGGGCTTCCATTTTTTCAATCATGCTCCCCAGGGTCTTGTAAGAAGAGTTTAGGGGCCCTGCTGCAATATCCGTGGTATCGTGGGTGAACATGAAATGCTCATACTGCTCCGGGGTTCCCAGCCGGCCGCTTACCAGGTCCATCAGGTTTTCGAGCTCCGTCGGGTTTTTGATCTCTTCCGTGGCCCTGTAAAACTCCAGGGGATAGCGAGCAAGGACATCGATGTTATGGGCTTCCTTATCCACTTCCTTGGGGTCGATCCGCGTGGTGAGCACAAGAGGAGCGTCCATTTTCCCACCCCTCTTATCAGGGAGATAGGAACGGGAGAAGTTCAGGATCCCATCCATAAGCAGCATCACGCAGTCCTCGTCCCCGTCGCAGTTCCGCCGCTTCGAAGCATGAAAAAACGGATGAGCATACCCTACCGAAGCCTTCGTAAACCCGATCAGCCTTCCGAGCACCCCTGCCGAAGTGTGGGGGGCAAGCCCCATCAAAAGGGCCCCTACCAGGTCGTAGATAGTTTCTGCGTTGTAGTAAGGCTCTATATTATAATACTTCACGAGGAGTTCGTCTACATACTGAGCTATGCGCAGAAGGTACTCACCCCCGTTGTAGGAGATTACCAGGTCCTGGACCTTCAGGCAAACCAACTGGTCTTCCCTTTCAAGAGGTTTCCCGTAAATATCTTCCCTGTACCCGAGTTCCCGGAGTTTGGCCGCCGTAATCCCGAGTTCATCGGCCCGGATATGGGTCAGGGGGATATCGGACATATCGTAGCGGATGGTCCCGTCCTTGAAAGTAAAAACCCCATGTTTTGCCCGCAAGATTCCCTTTTCCAGAGGCTCCGGGGTCATCTGCCCGTTCATGAGCCTTTTTACCCCTTTGATCATATCCTGCTTTTCCCGTTCCCCGAGATTCTCAAAAGCCCGTTTGTACAGGCTGCGAAAATCCAGTTTCACATTTGCAACGGAACTTGACTTTCTTCCGCACTTGGGACAGGTCTTCGCGCCCCGCACATCAATCTTGCAGCGCGGGCAAAAAAGCCTGGGCAGGGTATATTCCCCGCAGTCACAGCGCCAGAAATGCGCCTCCTTCCTGCAGACAGGGCATTCCCGAATCCCCATTTCGACCTCTATTTCTCCTATCTTCCCGTTCATTGAGGTCATGTAATCAGCCGATGCAACCAGGTTCCGGGTATTTCCTCCCGTATTGCCCAGCGGGAAGAGGACCTGGGCTGCCGGGGACATTTTGCGCAGGTTCGACTTTTCGGGCCTCCCCATCCGCGCCCCGATCCTTGAAGGAGCCCTGGGATAAACCTTAAAACCGCTAAGGCTGTTTACGGCTTCCACCATATCGTCCGTGTCGGGCATGGAAGCTTTTTCATTCAGGGCAGGGTCAAGCCCCAGGCAGAAAATAAACGGAAGGGCTTCTCCTACCAGGATATTTCCAGCTGCCACCCTGTGGAGCACAAGGAGTTTTTCAAGCACGGGTTTGATACCTTCATCCCATGCCTCATCCAGGGGAAGCTTCAATATATCCTCATCAGCTGAATAATTCCCTTTTAGGACAACAAAGTTCCGGAGAGCCTCGAATTCCCGCCGCGAGATGTCATGCCAGAGATAGGTGAACTTCGGGTGCAGGGGGACGTTGAATTCTTCCGCAAGCCGCAGCGCCAGGGTTGCAGAGGGGTTTTTCAGTTCATTTTCAGGGATTTTTTCAGGGCAGTTCGCTTCATAATCGTAGTGCCACCACTCGAAAACATAAGGTGAAGGCATGAGAAGGTGGTTATTCTCCAGGAAGTCCCCGTAATTGATCAGGATTTCCCCGATGTCCACAAGCGTCTCGACCTTGGGGCGCAGAGCATAAGCTTCCTCCATATTATCTATGCGGATCAGGTCCCCCGAGCGAAGGCGGACCGTCGGGCCTTCGATGGAGTCCACGGCAGACATTGCTGCGGCTTTTCCAGGGCGTTCGACCTTAAGCTGGGTCCCGTTGCTGACAAAGTCATCAAGCAGGACCATGGTAGCTGGGTTGATTCCGGCTGCGGCAAAAGAAGTGTTCCTCGACCTGCCATAACGCAGCCTGAAACCTCCGGGACGGGAGGGGTGAGAAAAGACCGGCCTACCTGCAATCAGATCCCGGATATACTTGTCCTTGGGTTTGATAACGGGTTTTTCGTCCGCCTGCTCGTCCTCGCCGCTTTTTGCACCCCCTATCAGCGTATCCAGCCAGTCCCAGCCGTCCATCTTCAGTTTGTTTACGTGCTTCTTGACCTTCGGGGCTTTCAGGGCAAGGCCTTCGGCCAGCACCAGGCACATCCCACCCCTTACGCGGTTGGTCCCTATCCTCTCAAGGTTCCTGTGCCCTTCCACCTCGGCCTCTTCGGTGGGGTCTCCGTCAATGCAGACCGGACAGTTCTGGACAATCATCCGGATCTCTTCTTCCGACGGAGTGTACTGGAGACTTGCGACCCGCTTGTAGATCAGGATTTCTTCCACATAGCGTTCCACCTCTTCGGGCCTGGGCTTATACCTGTCAACCCCTATCCCGCGCCGCACGTAGTCCCCCACAAGCACCGAAAGGGCCTGGGCTGTCCCGCCCGCACTCCGGATGGGACCCGAGTAAAAGATCTGGATATACTCGGAACCATCGTCGTTTTTCCCGAGTTCTACCTTATCGATACCTTCAATGGGGGCTGCTACCACCCCTTCGGTCAGGGTTGCCATCGAGACCCGGATTGCAGCTTCCACAGCATCCTTTTTATTGGGAAAATCCCCTACAACCCCTTCAGCAACCTGTTTTCCGATCTCAAGGGCAACTTCTTCCCTGGACATCTCTGTTTCAAGTTCCCGGAGCTTTGCCGCAACCCCGGGCACTCCGATCAGGTTTTCCACCCTGTCAGCCAGGTCTTTGGCAAGGGGAATTTCAACCTCGGGTTTAGGGTCTCCTCCCCTGGCCCGGGCTCTGTTTGCAATCTCAATGGCCTCTTGGAGCCTGGCCTCAAGCTCATTGAAATACTCATGCATTTCTTCGCTTGCGATTGTTTCACCCATGGGAAGCAGCCTCTTTTCCAGAAGAACAGCAAATGTATCTTATTTTCAATCGTTTAACCACTTTAACTTCAGTAACTCTAGCTTCGATAACTCTAGCTTCGATAACTCTAGCTTCGATAACTCTAGCTTCGATAACTCTAGC
>JAENYU010000028.1:0-2922 GCA_016841625.1 Methanobacteriota archaeon | reverse complement strand
TAACTCTAGCTTCGATAACTCTAGCTTCGATAACTCTAGCTTCGATAACTCTAGCTTCAGACACTCTATTTCATTTAAGCCTGCGCATGGATCTGGAAGCAATGATTTTTGATATCGCAGTAACAAATAAGACAAAAATCCCGGCCCAGAGGATGTACCTCCCGATCTCGATGCCTAAAGCAGTAAGCAATAGTCCGAGAGCCAGGACACCCAGATTTATCCTGTTCATTTTTTTGTTTTTTTCCATGACCTGTTTGTATGCCCTTTCCTTTTCCAGACTTTCCTTTTTCGCTTCCAAAGACCTCTCCTCCTCAAATCATCTCCTGCCAGGTGGAATTCAGACCTCAACCCTGGTGGAAGCAGCCTCTTTCAACCGGTCCATGAGTGCAATTCCAAGCCCCAGAGTGCTGAAAGAACCGTCAGCCAGGATCACATCCAGGCCTTTTATATCAAGAACCCTTAGCCCTTCAAAAAGTCTTCGGGCAGCCGTATCAGGCTCATCCCGGGCTCCCAGCAAAAACCACTCTTCAGAATCTTCAGAAAGCAGCCCTTTTGAATCCAGGAAATTTGTACTTTCCTCACTCAGCAGGAACCCGACCTTCAGCCTGTCCTGTTGGAAAATACCTGTAAGTTCTCCGATCTTTTCAGCAACCAAATCCCCTGCCCCTTCAACAAGCACGACCGCAGTATCCGGAGTGTAGTGTCCGTACTTCTGCCCGGCGAGTTTTTCGGAGGGAGTATCTCCTGCCTCTTCATTTGCACTACCATATCCAAGCCTGACCTCTCCGACAATTTCTTCGAGGGCTTCGAGCCCGATTGCCCCGGGCCGGAGGATAACAGGAGGTTCGACAGTCATATCCACAACCGTGGACTCGACCCCGATCGTCACAACGCCCCCATCGAGCACAACATCGACCCTTCCCTCGAGGTCGGCAAGCACATGGGCCGCCGAACTGGGGCTGGGCCTTCCCGAGAGGTTGGCACTTGGGGCCGCAAGGGGTCTTCCGGCCCTTTTCACAAGTTCCAGGGGAATCCAGTGGTCAGGCATCCGGACCCCGACAGACGGGAGGTTCCCGGAGGTAATTGCGGGAACGGAGGCACTTTTTTCCAGCACGAGGGTGAGGGGACCTGGCCAGAAAGCATCCATAAGCTTGAAAGCATTTTCCGGGACATTCACCACAATTTTTTGGAGGTCTTCCCTGGAATGGATCAGCAGGCTAAGGGGGTTTCCCGGTGGCCTCTGTTTTGCCTCAAAAATCTTCCGGACAGCTTCCGGGCGGAGCCCGTCCGCTCCAAGCCCGTAGACGGTTTCCGTGGGAAAGGCCACGGTCCCTCCTTTCCTGATAATCTCCGCCGCCTCTTCGAGCACAGCATCGAAATTCTCTTCCGAGACCCGGAAAAACCGGGTCTTTATCTCAATTCCGTTTTCAGCCTGCACAGCAGTAAAACCCCGTTCATGTATTTTGATTTTAACTTTTATTTTCCGGCCCATTTTTCAAGGGCAGCCCCGAGTTCCTTCCGGCCCTTCGCATACTCTTCCAGGGTGAAGCCTTCCATACTTGCTTCAAGCGCCTGCCTGCAGGCAGTTGCCCCGGCTGCCGTGCCCATGGGATGGGCATGGATTCCGCCACCGAACTGCATGATAACATCTTTTCCGAAGATGGAGTAGAGGTCCGGGATCATGGTAGGGGCAAGCCCTCCGGAGGCTACCGGGAACATAGGTTTGATTCCCCCCCAGTCCTGGGCAAGGACGTGCTGCCCGGGATCTGCGGGTACGGTATCGAGCACGCACTCATCCCGGAGCGAGAGGACCTCATCCTTATCCCCGTGCATCTTCCCGACGACAGTACCTATATGGAGCTGGTCAAGCCCAATAAGCCGGCAGAATTTGGCTACAAGCAGCATACTGACCCCATGCCGGGGGTTCCTTGTGAATGCCGAGTGCATGCAGCGGTGGGCGTGGAGCGCCAGACCTTCATCTGCGGCTGCTTCCCGGAGGGTCTGGAGGGCTGTCCAGCCCGTGGGCACGATGTCAATCATGGCGTAACTTGCCCCGAGGTCTTTTAGCACGTGCAAACGCCGGATCATTTCCTCACAGGTAGGAGCCGTGATGTTGCACAGGTACATCTTCCGCTCTCCGGTCTCAACTTCCGCTTTTTCCGCAAGTTTCAGGGTGAGTTCGGCCCTTTTTTCAAACCCGTTGAACTTCTGGTCAGTAAGGTTCTCGTCGTCCTTCACAAGGTCGCAACCTCCGGCAAAGGCATTGTAGGCCACTTCTGCATGCATTTCCGAGGTTAGCCCCACCTTCGGTTTGACGATTGTCCCTATCAGGGGCCTGTCTTTTACCCCTACGATATCCTGGACCCCGTAAAGCCCGAAGTTCGGTCCCTTGAACTCCCGGAGCATGGATTTCGGGAAGGAGATGTCCTGCAGCCTCAGGTTGTCCACAATCTTCATGCTGAAAATGTTTCCTGCCACCGCACTCAAGACCTGAGGGACTGACCCGAGTTCGAAGAGCTCCTCGGAATAAGCCACCCGGACTGTTTGGGTATCCGCATCCAGGTAAAAGACATGGGGTTTCAGCCTGGCTGCAAGCTCGGGGCTCAGGGTGGAAATTTCAGTCCAGGAATCGATGGAACTTTCCCCTGCCATATGGGTGGAAGCTTCCTCGAAACTGATTCCTGCTGCCGGTTCGATGTGGAATTCACAGATAAGATCCGTGTCCTTCGGGCTGTAGCCCTGGTCTACGTAGTCCCTGCGCATTTTTTCATCTCCTTGTTTGTATAGAACTCGTATAGGATGTATAGAACAAATTCTTCTCCCATATGATAAAAATAAAGTCCTGATTCAAGGAAGTACCTGAACATAAGTGAACTACCCCTCCCTGTCTCCTTCGGAGCCGAGGAAGGGGCTTCCTGCTTC
>JAENYU010000027.1 GCA_016841625.1 Methanobacteriota archaeon | reverse complement strand
TTGATTCACTTCATGCGGCGCTTCAGGGAGATCCGCCGATACCTGAATAATTACCTTATTTTATTAGAAAGGAAGTCCAATATCACCAAAAAGATCAGGGATAATACATAAAGTGTAATATTGTTTTATCAGCTTCACGGATCACTACTTCTAAAGTATATTGTCTACCATTCTTGAAAATTTGGGTCACATATTGAAAAGCTCCTGAAGCTCCCTGAGGATCAGGAGAACGTCTTCCAAAGCGTATTGCTAATTTAAGAATATGTTGTGGAACTCGGCGCGCAGGATTCGCCATTCTTGCAGCGGTAGTAGCAGTGAAATTTAGAGTTCCACGGAAGCGTATGGCACGATATATTCCTCGGACAGCAACAATAGCACGGCGACTAAGCAACCTGATAGTAAGAAGAAAACCGGCTCTACCAGCTGAAGAAACGACAGCACTGCGTCCGAAACCTCCCGAAATTCCTCGCAACCCAATACGTCCACCACTTTTTAGTAAACCTCTTCCAAGACCTGTAATGCCACCTGCTAAAATATCGATTGGACTGATCAAGGGTGCCTCAAGGCTCCTTTCTCCTGTTTCTACAAGTCTGCCTTCAAGATCATACACTTTATAGTAACCTACTGAGTAGTAACGAAATCCGACAACAACTCGTGTATCTTCATCGTCATATACGGGCCTTGCATTTGGTCCCATAAGAGGTGGCATAATCCAGAATTGACCATCGACGTTTTGGAACTCTGGAACATTGATTCTACGTCTTTCTGGTGTTTGTCTTCGCATCACTTCATCTTCTAATATTGACATGGAAGCTGTAAAATGTTCATGTTCAGGACTACTACCGGGGTTATCCAGTAACCAATGTCTTATCGAGGTTATCTCCTGCTCAAGCTCTTCATTGGAAAGATCGCGGGGATTCAAACTAGTTTCAAAAGGGTGGGGCAGAAGTGGATATCGAGCCAAAAAGGACCCACCAACCTCCAAAAATTGGATGGGAGCATTCTTACCCGTAGATTCCTTTTTCTTAACCGTTTTCCCCTCTTCTTCAACCTGCCTCTGAACTAATGGAGTGATTTGCTCGGCAATTGGCTTTGCCTGAATCGGCACTTCCTCTTCCTTCTCTTCTTCTGACTGCCTCCGCACCATCGGCTCAGGCATACTCATAACCTGCTCAGCCACCCGGTCAGCTTCCTGCTCATAGATATCGTTGGGCTGGCCAATTTTGAGTTTGGCCTGTAAGGCTCCTGATTTGATCAGCCTCTGGACTGCCTGGTTCCCTGCAGTTTTTTGGAGGCGCAGTATCCTGTCAGCAGAAGATCCTGATGAATTGAATCCGGGATTTTGTTTGCAAGAATTCGGGCATTTCCGCTGTACTCTGCCAGGAAAAATGGGAATCTTGGAGAACTCTATAGGCGAAGCCGATGGCTCAGGCATCCTCATAACCATGTCAGCTACCCTGTCGGCCTCCTGCTCGTAAGGGTCCCCGGGCTGACTGATCGCGAGCTTTGCCTGCAACTTTGCCGGATGGAGGCTGGGCCGATTACTCAGGAGTTTTTCGGAATGTAAAATGCCTCGGGTTGGAAAATGAGGTTCATGGCTGAGGCTAAAAGGCTGGCAATCGTTGGTTTTTGCTTCTGGTGTGCCTGGCTTTGCTACTAGCTGTCGCTCCATGTATTTCACCTCTGCTTAACAGTAAAGTCCGATTTAGTGTCGCCGCAGTTGAAAGCGCATAACTGCGATATACTCATATAGTGTCGGTTTTTGACCTGTTTTGCCATCGAAGTTTTCCAGGTTAAATGTCGCTATGTGCGTAGCTTCCTTCAGGGTGTTACCTCTTGAAGATGAACTTAAATTCTGGATCACATTCAATGGAAAATGAGTAACCTGATGGTAAAATCAAAAAGAGATCTCAATTATATCTGCAGAGCTCTATAATAAAAACTTTGAGATTTGTCATCTCATATAAAATATTAATAGCTGCTAACCGAGGGCGTATTTGCACAACGAAAAAAGGAACCGCAGATGAACACAGGTGAATACAGACAAGAAATAATAAACGCGCGCTCGAAATGTTAGCTTAAGTCTGGATCTAAGCCTCTTGTTATGGTTCTTGAATACATTTAGGCACAGATGAGCGCAGATACTGACATAAAAATTATGCATTCATTCCTATATCAAGTTGCTGCATAAATAAGCAAGTTTGCTACATAAGATTTACAAACTGATATATATTTGGATGATCATCTCCCATCAGTTCAAGATTAAAATATGAATAATAAAAATTGTTAATGAATGGTCCGCAGGGATGAATAATTTTTTAAGTATGTAGGTTAAGTTTATCCAGTTTCGGCTCAGGTACGATCTTGTTTGTAGTTATGTTTCCTAAGACTATTGATTTTTCGCCGGTGGCCGAGATAGAATAAATTCTCTCTTCTGTTATATTCTCCTCGCACCTGTTTCCGATCACATTGGCAAAACCATCAATTGATACATGTTTTATAAATCCTTTTATTTTATCTTTTGCAAACCTTGCTGTAAAAGCGCAACTGTTATTGCTGAAAATAGTACTCCCACTCTCTATACTTATCAATAAAATATGATTGTCGTTTACTGGATTCCCAAATCCATGACTTTCACAATGGTTATCTGAGAAAATAATTTGGTTTTTGGATGTGATTCTTACTATGCTGCTCTTATCCACTGTGTCTTTTGTACCCAGAGTTTTTATTCCTGAGCTGAAAAAATTCCCATGGACTCTGACAGGTCCATTATGTTTTAGTATAAGGGAAGGACCGTACACGCTTGTCCTGTTGCTGGCAACAAATACATAACCTTTCTCTCCTTCTATCCTTACTCCTGTAAAGGGATGTCTGTTGATTATATCCCCATTATCGAACATCTTGATCAGGTTGTCTACAATTTCTACATCACTTGAGTTTTTCACATCTATACCGGAAAATGTTTTCGTTACTTCAGGAGGTATATCTATTGTATTCTTCTGAATCTTCAAGTCTTTTGAGTCACAAAATTCCAACCCTCCAATCTCTTCCGGAATTAACTGGTTTGCCAGAATGAACTGGTTTGATTCTATGACAGCACCCGAACAGTCTTTTACTTTAAAAATCTGATCATTAGCCAGAGAGATATTATTTCTCTTCAGGGAGAAATTTTCCACATTATGAACATATATGTCTCCTGAAATATCCAGGTTTTCTATAACTATATTGTTACAATTTTTTATAACGATGCTCTTCCAGGTGAGCTTGCTGGCAAGAGTGCAACCACGTATCACTATGTTATTGAGATCTTGTATCGAAACATAATCGAGCTTAAATTCCCCGGAAAGCAGACAGATAGTACCCCCATCCTTTAAATTATCAAGCGCCGCCTGAAACTGTTCGCTATTATTTACAAATACACAGCATCCCCTTCCCCCGAATCCACCGCATAATACTTTAAGTGCATCCTGAACAGTCATTACGTCTGCATTGCTCAATATATTACAGAGGTCATTATCCAATTTATCCAATGGGAGATGCGCCGCGTTAAAATCGCACAGGAAGGTATCAAGCATCCCCTTAACACTTATATTTCCGGCCGTGTTTGCGAGGGGCCATCCTGGTATCTTTTGTTCAAAAAGCTCTTTAACAGTGGGGAATCCATTAGCTAGATTCATAGTGCGCTCGAAAATGAGACTTCCTAGATTAGATGCATCTATTCCGTCGATGATATTATCTAGTGTGAACTCTCCGAATTTGTCATCAACTTTGAGAACCATGGGATTTGCGTAGTCAATAAGCCAGAGACCATCGATCTGAGCAATGCTGTCGACTGCACCCTGAAAGACCTTTTCGACATGGACTCTGAGGACAACAATATCTTCTTCATCCTCAACGTCGAGTTTGACTTTCCAGGTGTTGGTGCCTGTACCGACTGAGATGATTTCGTCATCTACGAATTCTCCATCTTTGTAGAATTCAAGCCAGACCTTGTCACCTTTGACATCGACCTGCTTGGCTTTGATAACATAGCTTTCACCGAGGTCGAGGAATTCGCCGGTCCTCAGGGTGTACTTGTCTTTGCTGTCAAGAATGAGCTTAGCAAGCTTATTAACGTGGGATTTCCAGATTGGGTCGTTATTTACCAGCAACGGAACATCCTTCTCAAATGAATCGATTACTGGATACTGTTCATTAGACCAGTATTGATAATTGGTACCGACAACATTACAGGTTACATTATCAGGAGGTGTATAGGCTACCTGGCCCGCCACGCTGAGATTTGCACTAAAGCGGATGGGAGGTGTATTGATAGGGGTATGGCAGGCATCAAGGAGCCTTGCTTCCATCAGTTGACGAGATGGAACCAGGGAAATCGGGCTTGAAATACCCAATTTCCATGTACATTCAGCTATACCTTCAGAGTCAGTTTTAACGATAAGAGAATGATTACCTGCCGAGTTTTTCGCGATTAATCTTCCGCCTCCATCTATTATATTGAACTCGACCAGCGCATCTTTTACCGGCCATTTCCCGTTAGAAACAGCTACCTGAAGCGGCATAGGGAGCTCTTCGCCTGGCATGGCCTCCTGTCCATCGCCACAGACATGGAAGAAACTGGTAAGCTCGGTTACAGCAGGGAACAGTTTGCGGCAGTCACCGATAATTTTCCATTTTTTATCACTATCCTGCTGGAGCACTGCCAGGCGGCAGTAATGGTGTACGATGCCTTCTGGCAGCATGAGTTTTGGCTCTGGAGGGTCCTTTGACTCATCCTGAGGCCATTCGATCTTTCCGGTTTCCTGTGTATTTTCTGTAGTCGTGCGAGCTGGGATTATCCAGTAATCGCCAGCTTTGAAATTATTGCCCGAAAACCGAACATGGATCCCTTCCTCCAGTTCAATAGGATCAGATACTGAGGGAGGTTTGACAGATATGGCGTCACTTTTCTGGTCCCAGCGGCGAACCCTGGGATGTAGCTTGAAATCGTCTCCCGAAATAGGCTGTTTCAGGCTAATAATGCGCCCTGCCACATCAGGACTTTCGGTAATCTGCAAGAGCGTTCCTGCCGGATTCTCAGATAATTCCATGGCATCGTCGAGCACTTCAACCCAATCACCTGCCTTCAATGAGAGCGTTTTGTCTTTTCCGAGATGTTTAACTTTCAATTTGTTAGTAGGATTGCCATTATCTTTTAGAAATTCTTCAATGGGAAATACCACAGATCCGTTATCACGCGACCATTTGAATTTCGCCTCGCTGAGATCTCCCCCGATATGTATTTCTACACGGTAGAGCTGGTTCTCAAGCAGCCGATGGCCTGCTTTGGGGAAAATAGTGCATGGTTTCTTAGTGGGAGTTTCCTGTTTTGTAAAGGCAGCGAGTTTTACATATCTCTTTTCAATTACTTTATTTTTAATCGTATTCCATACACTGTCCAGTGCCTGACAATCTATTTGTCTGCCCTCTTCCGGTGATGTCACATATCCATCAAGTTTCTTAAGCTTCGCCTGCCAGACCGTTTTAATCCTTGTAGCAGTGTCCGGTCCTCCAAGAGCAACTTCACGGATCTGCGGATCTTCTACTGCTGTTATATGGCGCTGCCACACATCCAGATATGCAAGGTATACACCCTCACCATTAGGCAGTGTGTAATCCGGCAGATCCTCCTGGAGGGTAACATCAATATCCCTGAAGTTCTCACACAGGATTCCATCCACATAGATGCTGCCCCGGGAAATAATTAGATTTTCGTTGCCAGATTCAGTATCGATTTTAATCTCAAATCCGCCCCCATCCCGGGGCACGCCGCAGGGTCCGATAGTATCAAGCGCCTCTTTCTCGATCCGGTGTGAGTTTATATCCATCTGTTCATTCCAATCCGCGTCAAGCTGGACGCGTCCCTGCTGCATTCTGACGCTGCTGTAATGTTTTTCAGGTTTAAATGTGGACCTTGTGAAATCTCCTTTCAAACTATTACCTCCCATTAAGTAACATAAAATATACCAGCTTCAAGTCCGACGCGCAGGTATTCCTCCAGGCTAGCACGAAGGTTTGCTTCCCTCTGGGGCTGCTGTAAATGATGGAAAACACCCATTTCCGCCTCATCATCAGCACCTGTACGAATCTCTTCAGGGCATTGAAAATGTAACTGAGAATAAGCGGGACGACCATAACGCAGGTCTGTAAAAAAGGGTTTCAGCCAGACCTGTATTTCTTTTTCAATTTTTTTCCTTAATTTCTCCTCAAGTTGTTTCTGTTCCAGAGGGGTCATTCCCGGGTTCTTTACCAGCGCTGCATCGAACTCTTTTTTTATGGCTTTCTGTATTGCAGTATCAGGCTGACAGTAGTACTGGCGGGGAACTTTTGAGTCTTTAGGGAAGTAACAGAAACGCATACATCCTTCCTGCTTCCGCTCTGCATCCACTTTTCCCTTAAAAATGCTGTTGCTACCAAGCTTGATCGACCGTACCGAAACGCTTCCGAAAATAGTGCTCTCTTCTATAATGACCGAATGGCCCTGAATTGCAGAACCGTTCAACCCGTCTATAATACTGTCCCGGATAGACAAAAGATTCGTACCTTTAAGAGAAAGACTCCCCGCAATAGACCGGTTGATCGTAACATCAAGATGTAAATTTCCTTCTTTGACAATAAGTGATTCCTGTCCCTCGAATTCTGGCATACTGTCTTCGGCTTTTAAATCAACCCCCGGTACCAGTGTGGAATGCCGAATCTGCAAATGCCCCAGATCTCCATCCAGGACCTCTATACTCTTGCCTGCAATTAGCAGCCCGTCAATTATCATCTGTCCGCCTGGCTGGTCTTTTGTAGCAGTTTCCCCTTTAATTGTAAGAGTTTCAGTCAGGTGAAGGACAGGCCGCTCCTCATTGGCAGCCTTTATTTCAAGCGTTATGCCAGCTGGTATGATGAACTCAAGTTTTATGTTCATTTCTTCGTCATCTTTCTCACCATATACCTGGCTGTCTCTAATGCAAAATACGGCATTCGGACGTTTATCAGCCTCCCATAAATCGATCGCATCCTCAATGGTATTTATTTCGAGCGATTTAGCAATATCATATTGCTTGAAATTTTCCCCGGTCTGCCAGGCGTCGGTACGGCGGTCGTAAAAACCCCCACCGACCTCGCTAATAAAGCCATAATTATAGTAAACCCGGACATCCGATGGTGAAACCCCCGCTGAAAAAGCAATCCGTCCGAGGACGGGATCAACTGCAACTTTTCCATCCGGAGGCATATGTTCCCAGTCGCTGAGGTCACAGGGAACGATTTTATCAGGTGTGATGTCCGTGTCTTCTGCGCTGATATACAGACTCTTATCCCTGCCATAATACAATTCCTTCGAGGTAAAAAAGACCCTGCGACGTATAGGGGTCGGCACATTTACTTCCTCTGCAAGGTGAGTAATGTTCTGTTCGGTCTGAGGATGATGAAAGAGCCGGATATCGTTGCCGAGCTGGCTGAAGCTGAACCTCCCATTACCATGAGAAAATGCCGGTGCCTCTCTTACCGGATATGCCTGCAAACGCCACAGGTATATGCCTATATTTGGAATGTTGTGCCTTCCCCGCCTGTTCTCAATATGGCGAACGTCTGCTGTATGGGCGACCGTATCAAAAGGAGTGTCAAGAAGCTCTAATTTTTCACTATTGCGTATATCAGGAGAACGATGGTTATCCAGCCTTATGTGGTTAATATGCTGCGTGGTGCCAAGCAGTTTGAAAAACTCCACTACCCTTGCATCCCATCCTGTTGTATCATGTGCCAGTTGCTCAAGCATTGTTGCTGTACCCTTGCGGCGGCGGTAACTCAGTGTATTGGCAACCCTGGCACGCTGGCTGAAAGCGGCTTTTTCGCTAATCGGGTGAAGGTTTCTTACTCCCAGCAGGTTACCGATGTAGGGAACAACCCACTCGTCACAGGTCTCTATGAACCAGTTATCATAGAGCCGGGCAATATCATCTTCTACCACATCTGCCTGCTCTGCAAGGACTGAAAGGAATTCCTTGAGCACTTCGCCTCTTTCTGCATCCCGTATCCGGTAGATTGCTGGCAGTAACTGGTAAAGTTTGTCCGCATCGTAACTCAAAGTATCATCTCCTTGAGTTCAATTCCTTCGGGGTTCAGCGTAAGGAGGTCGGCAGGCAATGGAGATCCTTTATCCTGGTGGGCACGGCTGGCTGTCAGATAGGTGCTCAGGCCAGGAGGTTCCCCTTTCATATACAGGGCATCAAGATCAACAGCTTCGACCCCTTCAACCCTCTGCATTGCAGCAAGCATCTCACTTTCAGTAACTTCCTGCCCGAAACTGCGCTGCTCGAATGAGAATGCCTTCTTCAAGGCATCTGTTACAGCAGCCAGAACTTTTTCCTTAACGTACCTGCTGTCAACCAGCACGTTTGCAGACAGATTAAAGAAAAGAGGATTAAAAGAGTCTATGAGGAATTGCTGCACAGGGTCCTTTGATCTCTCAATTCCAAGCACGAGATTCTTATAAAGGTCTGATGTTTTATCGACCGTGCCTCCATCGGCTGAAGCTATTGTGACATGTACGAAACGCCTCTCACCATCCCATAACCATGCAGTCTGGGCTTTTCCAATACCTGCGAATGCCCGGGAAAAATCCTCAAAATCCTGCAGTGATACGATGCGGTCAAGTGTGAGCACTTTCTGAGGTGCGTTCTGTTTTGCCTTATCGCGGGCTTCAGGGTCTTCTGCCCCTGTGGGAGCAAGCGGATTAATCACTCCTTTAACCCCAAGGGGCCGCGTCATCAGGAGGCTTAACTGTCCTGACCTTACCATTCCCTCAAGCCCGATACCTGTCCTGTAAGTAGCTGAAACATTTTCCTGCCCTGTAGTCAGCCTTGCGCCGCTTTTACCATCACCGAAAATGAGCGTGCTCCTACCGTCGTTGTCCATACGTGTGATATAGCCCTTAACCCGCTCATCCAGCCTGTAAAGTGAAGGCACTTCCTGCCACTTTACATCGTTTACTCTAACCTCAATAGTGCTCTCCGTGCCGCTTGGAGTAGGAGCTGAGAGATAGGTAACAGGTTGTTTATTAAGTGCAAAACTCTGGTTCGCCTGGGCACCGTTACCACTGCCCAGCACTTCGTGAACTGTTTCGCCATGCGTAGCGCGGGCAACATTGGCATAGATAATCACAGTGAAGGGGTCATAACTGTTCTGCATCTCCTTTTCAAGGACGAGAATAGTTCTCTCCCTAGTACCAAGAGTACTATCCGGCGATATCCCGTCAAGCATTGCCACTTCACTGATAACTGGATTCTGCGGTGCTGCCGGTTCAAGCTGGATACTCCCATCAGAAGCGGTCACAGAACCTGTAAAACCATCTCTGTCCATTAAATTCCAGAACACTTTATCCCCGCTTTTAACCGGGGGTTCCAGCACCTGGAGGACATTTTCAGGCCAGAGAGGCTTTCTTTTCTCACCGTCAGCCGAAATAAGTTCAAGCCCTGAGGCTTTCAGGGTTACCAGTGCAGTCTTTCGCTTACCGCTGATGATGAGGAGTCTGCCCCTCTCAAGCCCGGGTGCCAGACTGTCCAGTTCGATAACATTACCGTACAGGATATCTGTACGTGGTGCTTCGGCGATTTCCAGCGGCTCACTCTGGGCAAAAACCACTGTCTCACGCAGTTTTTCATCGAATGTTTCTTTAAGATTTTCTCCCGATAATTTAAGGCGAGTAGTTTTGGCGCTGAGCATGTAATCGGTACGTGATGCTTCCTCCACTCCTATAACTTTATAGACTTCTTCGTAGGATGGGATTGATAATACTACCCAGCTACCCTTTACAATCTCGGGATATGTTGCATCAAGGAAAATGGTATCGTCTGAGGAAATGCTAAAATAAGGCCATTCTTTGTCCGTAGATGCAGGGTATCTTAATAGATGCCCACTTTTCACACTGTTAGGTACTGAACGCCAGTCAGGTGCATTATGCCCGAAAAGTGATGCCTTCAAACGAAAAGCATATACCTGGAGATTCTCTTTTGCGGGCAAGATCTTTCTATTAAACCGCTCCCATCCCAGCCCCTCTTTCCAGGTCACATGGGTATATCCAGCCTCCAAGTCGGCAGTAACGGTCTTCACTCTGCGAAAATCCCAGCGCTCACTGCCGGTATCCTTTTCGCGTTCTTCACCTATCAGGAGAAGTCCGTCTCCGGGTTTCAAGCCTGTTGCAGCGCCTTTAAGATAAACCTCTTTGCTTCCAAATTCCGGGATTTTGGGTTCGGTCAGCCTTAGCTTCAGCTCGTTCCATGCGGCCCTTGCCTCTATCTTTTCGGTCGTCTCAAAGGTTTGAGGTTTCTCATCCTGCCCCGGTATGCTCATTACTTTTACCCCGGTATCAATGGTTGCATATCCTGGGGAACCGGGGGCATCTTCCAGGGTAAAGGCAAGGAATGTACCTGCAGCAACCCCTGGTTTGAGTTCGTACCCTATTGCCCGGGCAAGCTCAAGCACCGAGCTTCTTTCGGAGGCTGTGAGGAGATAGCCTTCATTAGCAATTCTTTCCTGGTAAAAGCTAAGCACGTCCAGTACACAAGCCCATGCATCTATCAAAGCAATCGACGGATCATCGTCATCCCGTACTGTCAGCTCGTCCAGAGTTCTCTGGCCGGATAGTGCTGCTATCATTGTTGTTTTGAAGCTGCCGTGTGTCCCGACCCTGTAAGCCAGTTCAGGAAGCCCTGGTAAATTATCAAGTGCTGTCGGAGTTAGGGCTTTTATACCTTTGCAGCAGCCGCATGTATCATTAGCCTGGTTTTTGGATTTCATAATCCCCCCTCCATGCTAAAACTGATCTTGCCGTTTTCAGGGAAATTCGGATCATTATCGAGCCTTATTATCTCAAGCCTGCCCGACGTCAGGACCCCTTTATCTATCTCGCCAGCTGATAATTTGCCCCAGCGCCGGAACACCGTTACCTCAACTGATGCTACACCTGCAACCCCCATGGCAGCTTCATAGATGAGGCTTAAATATAGAGGCTGATTGAAAGTGAAGTTGTCAGGGTGGAAAAACCCGCGCATGCTGTTTGCCAGTTCATAGCTACTAAAAGTCAGAAGTAAGGATTGTTCAACGTTGCTGCGGAAGTATCCGGACTTGACGCAGACATTCATAGCGATTTCAAGTGGCACGTAAATAGGTCCGTTAATCTCAATATCGTATCCTGCTATCCGGTAGCGCTCAAGGAAATTCAGCATTTTATCCTTGAAATCCACATCTACTTCCCTACCACCCTTCCGGTCGATTGTGACAAATGCTGTATACCAGCTTCCTGTCCAGCGGATAGTCGCTATGGCTTTTTGAATCCCGGGATGCCTTTGGGCGATCTCAGCGTAATCAGCCTCTGTTACAGCCCGCTCCTGGGTACGAAAAGCTTGCGGGGCATAGAGGCGCACTTGCTCTACAGGCTCGGGGTCGGCACCTCCTGATGCGGGTAGAGGATTGCGAACATTTGTGATTTCTTCGCCTTTCATAACAATACGCGAAATAGCTTCTGCGCCTACATTCCCTGCCTTGCCGTTTCCTATCCTGTAAATTGCTTCAAACGTGGAACCTGAAAGGGGTTTTTTGCCCATTATATCCTCGCCAAAACGGAGGCAGGAGATACCATCCAGCTCGTTCTCAACTACAAATTCGGCAGCGAATCTGCCACTGGCAAGCAGATCGTATTTAGGGGACCATTCCATTTCTCCACCTTCCCTGTCCTTGCTTACCAGTTTAATCTCAGGAAGGGCTTCGCGCGCTTCCCGGAGCATCGCAGAAACTGCAGGTTTCTTAAGATCGGTTTTGGGGTCGAACTTCTCCCTGTAAGTTAAAGGCCCTTCAGGAAGCCTGGGGCGGTATGGACCCTCATCAGGCACCTGTTCCGGCTTCAGATCTTTGTTTTTTACAGTGTGTCCGTGGTCAGCCAGCACTACATTACCCCGTGCCACGGCTATATCAGAGATAATTTGAGTTCCTTTATTATTTTCAATGGGTGCTGAGATACACAGGGGAAATGGAAGTGCATCTTCGTTGTACCATTCGATCTCTACAACTGGCGTATCATCTAGAGGGTCAGTCTTTTTAATTACACCCTTCTCAGTCAGCCGGACTGCATAACGATGAGATGGATCTGCATCTTCTTCTTTCCCGGTCGTTGGACTGCGCACTTCTTCAAATATCACGACATCCCCGGCATGAAGCGATAAGTCATCCAAGTCAAGTAAAGTTGCTTTTGTACTGCCGCGAGGCAGGCAGCATGCAGTATCGTTCCATGTATAAAACTTCATGCAGTTGTGGGCGCTGTACAGCGTCACAGGATGCATAGTCTCAAACATTGTGACCTCTTCGGTCAAAAAAGAATCAATATCAACAGGATCGATCACTGCAGCATTATCAGAACCGCTTGTAAGAAGCAGCGTCATCCCCCTCAGGGGTCTGCCGTATACATAATGCTGACCGTTCTCTTTTTTTACCCTTAGACTGTAAATTTGAGTATCACTGATTTTTAATGTTGCATTCTCTTCATTATTATCAAGCGTTATATCGATTGATTTTCCATTGCTAGAGATCTGGATAAGTTTGTTGCTCACTTTATCGACCTTTGCATTCTGCGCCCAATCGATACCCAGGCCGTCCTTGAGATAATCCAGAAGCATGCTGCTGTCCTGTCCCGGTACACTTTCCCATTTAAACCAGTAGGGATTGCCGTCGATAGCCTTATTCTCATCAATCTCCAGACATACCCAGACACGTGCATTGCAGCCATCATGCATGAAATAATCAAGCAAACGGGCATGGCGCCGTACCGATATCCTTTTGCGGGCAGTGCCAAGATACGCCTCAGTAGCGACTGCGTCCTGGAAATAACTCAGGTTATCGCCGACATATGCCAGTATCTCCACCAATGCGACCTGGAGGTCGGCAGGATTCCGCTCCTTCCAGTCCGGCATGATGATGCTCAACCTGTCCAGCATGAGGCGGTGAAAGCTTGCATAATCCTTAGCCAGGTAATCTATCTCAGGTTCAGGCAACTTCTCTGGCGGGCATTCTCTTTCTAACCTGCAGTCAAATTCGCTAGGGCATTCGACCTTGAATGAGAAATCAACATGCGATAACTGCGGATCAAATCCTTCAGGCGGGGAGAGATCGATTTTTGATCTGGCTATGCGGAGCGTGTATGTTGAGAAATCCCCAAGTGTGTTAACAGTAATAATAAGAACTTTACTTGCCGAATTTATGGGATCTGCGGGTACTTCTATCTCTACGGACTTCACTTCTACGTTCCTGACCCGCACGCCTCCCTCGATTACCACGTTGGATTTCGTTAGATCCTTGCCCTTGGGCTCAAGATCGAAAATGAAATGAACTTTTAGCGTGCTTTTTCCTTCTTCCCCGTTAATCTCAACCTCAAGGTAATCAATCCCGTTGACTTTTGGAGTTATCTGGCTGGCAACTGCCTGCCGCCTGCCCTCATTATTGCAGCGATATTGCGTACCCATCTATACCACCCCCTTGAATTCCTCAACCTGGCTTTGCTGTCTGCTCCTGACTTTATACTGCACTTTAGCATTCAACGTGCTGTCCTCGTCTGTAACCTGTACGCCTTCGACCAGGATCAAAAACCCAAGATACTGATATGAGCGCCCTGGACCGTGAGTTGCACGGCTGCTTTCAGAATGTCGCTGTTAAAAAACCAGTTTCAATGAGCCGCTCCCGATGGTCATTTAGCGTGCTCGGTCTTTTTTCCCCGCCAACCTCAGTCTGGCCGTATCCTTGATTTATTGATCAAATCTGACAAAACGGACACATCTACCTTGTTTGGGAAAAATGTAGAAGGGTTCTTGTGCTTAAGGTTTTCAGTAAATCTCCCCCATGACCCTCAACCTCAATGTAATAAATCCCGTTAATTTTCAGAATTATCTGGATGGAAACTGTCTGTAACCTGCTCCTGTTACTGCAGCGATATTGCGTGTCTATTCATATCACTCTCTTGAATTCCTCAACCTGGCTTTGCTGTTTGCTCCTGACCTTATACTGCACCTTAACAATTACAGTGCTGTCCTCGCCTGTAACCTGCACGTCCTCAACAAGGATTAAATCCCCAAGCCACTGCTGTAGAGCGCCCTGGACCGTGAGTTGCACGGCTGCTGTCAGCACGTCGCTGTTAGGCGCAAAGACAAGTTGCAATAAACCACTCCCGAAAGTGGGTCGATTTACACGTTCTCCGGGTGAAGTGAACAGCACCTGCTCGATCAGGTCCCGGATGTGCTTGGCATCAGTAGCAAAGGCTGTATGTCCGCGGCCATCAAAATGGAATGGATAATCTATGTTCATCAAATCCCCTTCACCCGCATCTGCGTAACTATGATATTCAGCCCTGTTCCTGTGGGTGCACAGACTGCCTGGCTGTCCCGAAGCAGCACAGGCATCCCTCCTGCCCGGACACGCGTAGCTGCGGTTATCCACTGGGCTGTCACACAAGGTCCGTTACCGCCAGGTGGTACAAAAGGGCATCCTGCGATCACATAAGAGCTCGTTTGAGTCACAATTGGCTGGCTACTAACTTTTACGCGCGGATTAAATACGACAGGTTGAGCCTGCCCGCCATGCATGCACAATACCGTGGCTCCGGAATGGAGTAAAAATCCGGGCATCAAACTACCTCAAGAGCGCCATCGTTGATCGATATCTGCGGTCCTGTCATTTTGATACTTGCTCCCTGTCCGTTAGTGATCTCTATGCCCGTAGAACTTATGACAATCTTCTGCCCTCCGGACGTTTCAAGCGTGATACCTCCAATTCCGGGAGTATCATCAAGCAGTATGCTGTTACCGCCCTCGGTCTTGATCATCACTTTTTTGTAAGGCGGTGCAAGCAGCACGGGCGGCATCTCGGCAGCAGACCCCCACCAGCAACCGGACCATATCGGATAGTCCGGGTCGCCGTGCTCAAATTCTATCCAGACGCCGGCTCCAGTAGCTGGAAGCGAGAAAAAGCCTGTTGCATTGCCGCCAAAAGGGGCACAAGGCATAGCCCAGCCGCTTTCCAGATCGCCCAGCACATCGGATACCCTGGCACGAATTCTCCCAATCATAAGCGGATCTTCATTATCCGTTACAATACCCCGATATTTTCCATAGAAAGTCTCACTCATGGTCTTACAACCGGCAGTAAAATACCGGTCCCCTCCCTACTGATCTTGAATTTCTGTTTATAAGTTGTACTTTTCTGGGAGTTTCCAATCTCGATTGTGTGTTTGACGCTTCTAACGTAGTAGTTACCGCTATAGGAGGTGCCAATTCCTCTCACCCCCACAAGTTTTCGGGCGCGAAGCACGTAGCCATAGCTTAATGTATCAAGTTCTCCTTCACCCGTCACTGCCTCAGGGGCACATGTCACTGTGGCGACTGCATTTGTGGCTGCCTTCACAGGATTCTCGTTCGCCGTGTTTCTCAGTATCAAGGCACGTTTTGCATCGACCGAATTTGCCGCAAGAGGCGGTACTCGAAGTGACGGCAGCGACGGTATTGGAATACTGATCTTTGTTATGGGTTCTACAAAAGTACCTTTGGCACCGACTGGTGAAAGTGCATCATGCGAGAGGCGGAGTGCGGTAACGTTTGTCCACGAGCTCATGTTCATTGTCAGGGCAGGCTGCGGAACACCAAGACGGTTCTCAGGACCCCAGTATGCCGTATTTACGCCAAAGGTAAGAGGCTCGATATAGAATACAAAGCCATTGCGTTTAGCCATTCTCTTGATGAACTTTAGATCTGTCTCATGCTGGCGAGGGATGCGCTCTATCATAATAGGCACATCGGTGGTTGGCGTTACTTCTGGAACCAGCCCATATTGCATGTAAGAACCGATAAGCTGCATTACTATCAGGGAATCAGGCTGGTTTTCGTACTTCTCGTTTTTCTCCTCAAGGTCGAGCATCTGGCTGACATCTTTTCCTGTTATAACAAGTTCAGAAGTTCCAGGCTCATTGCCTGGCAAGATCTGGTGATGAGCTACTACAGCATCTATCAGGACTTCGGGAGTTACTCCAAGTATCACGCCTATGATTACCCTGGTAAAAGGCTCAAACACACCGCTTTGAAGCAGACCGTAATCCATAGACTTATCCTTTCCCAGACCGAAAGTTAGCTGAAAACCGTCACCTTTCTCATCACCGCTGGTCACTTCGACTTTCAGAAGCGAATCCAGGACTTCGGCTGAAGCCGGATGAGGTACGGTCTTCCCCATCCAGAGAACAAGACGCACTCCAAGGATACTTGCCAGCATAGTCTTCCTCTCACAGGTGCAGAGGTGCTATCTTTATCACATGACCGGCTTCATCCGTAAGCTCATCCGGCTCCAGAATAAGATTGGCATCACAGATCCGCCAGAACTGCGTCGGATCACCTATATAATGTGCAGTGATATTATCGAGCCTCTCACCCTGTGTAACGGTATGTTCGACAAGCATACCAGCATCTTCAATGGGCGGGATGAAGCGGCGGCGCTTATAGACGATCTTACGTTCATCACCCTCACTATCCTTGACGGTAATGTTTGCTTCCTGTATCCTGTAATAACGGCTGTTTGTCTCAAACATGGCTTAAAACCCCCCCGAGAGTGAAGCAGATGCTGAAATATTGCTTACACTGCCTATTGTTGCCATTACTTCTTTGACGACTTGGTGTGCCATGAACAGCGAGCCGCCGACACTTGACATTCCCAGGTCCTGATAGTTAAGCACGCGCAGGGACAGTTTAACTTTAGCGTGTATTGGATTCAAATTGGGATCGAAGTTCTCTTCAGTGATGCTGAACTGAGTAATACGCACAGGAAGAACCCGCTTTGCCCCCCATACGAATAATGTCAGCGGTGTCTCAGGTTGTATTATCTCGATAGCACCAAGGGCAGATAATACCTCATTGGCAATTACCAGAGAAGACTTGGGATACAGCAGCATCTCAAGCGATGCCAGCGCAGGATAGATTCCCATGGTAGTAGCCGGGTGTTTTGCCTGCTCAAGCTGGTCAACGGCATCGAGAACCAGGTCGAGAGCGATAGTCTCTTCAGGTGGACCGCTCAAACGCAACGCTTCACCCTTATTTGTCCCGCCGGTTGCCTGTACGTTAAGTGTACGCGAGAGTGTCTCAGGATTATACTGGAACACTACAACACTGGCAAGCGGGTTTAATGGATCAAGCCCGATGATTGCGCCTTTTTGCAGGCGTGGAGAGCCGGGGAATGTTGTCATATATACCACCCACTTAGAAATTTTATAAATTATATTTGCGAAATTTAATGAATTTATCAAGTGACAGTGTTTATCGTTGGTGTTTCATTTTTATCTGCTGTTTGATGGCTAAATTGGTCTGCGATGTCATGCTTCATTAATCTCAGTTCTCTGGTCTTTTATTGTATTAGTATGAGAGTTATGGGAACGCCCACGGTTTTTACACATTGGGAATTCCAGCTTCAGGAGTTCCGGCTTCTGCACAGTATTTCTTCATCTCACACCCTTCGTATCCACGATGCTTTTGAACTTCGTCTCGATGCGGCTGTTTCGAGCAGGGGCTTGAAGGATCAAGAATCTTTAAAGTGAGGCAGGTAAAACTCTTCCTATAAGCTTCACACTCAGATAATTTGTTTATCTTGTTCAGCTCATGGGTAGCCATTTCGTTGCACTTTTCTTTTTTGTCCCAATCTTTCCCGGCAGCCACGTCACAATCGCGTATTTTTTTAACAATGGGAGTGAGATGTTTTACATGAACGCTTTCATGTAGTTCTACACATTCACGAACGCATGGATCCTTCAATTCAGTATCGTTGTACTTTACTACTAGTTTACCGGTGAAACTTCCTCCACTTGGATCTACTTCGGGGCTAGTATCACCATACCAGGTAGGACTGCAATCGCTCTTGCCGCTATATGAATGCCTGATTTTTTGACCCTGATCAAACTCAGGCACAAAAAAGTGTACCTGCACCTTGCTGAAATCATACCCGAACCGAGGCTCCATGAAAGCGCGGGTTTCAGAATCAAGTGGCTCTCTGGGTGAACGCAAGATGTCTTGTACACTAGAGAAGGTTACAGCCCGCCCGGTAATATCCGTTGACCGGCTCTGCAAATTCAATAACTTCTTTAGCTTACCTTTCTGCTCATGGTTTTGGCTGAAAGTGCCAAAGCTTGAACTTTTACGCTGTAGAAGCCCATTCTGGAACGGCGTGAAGCAAGGTAGTTGCTTTGTTCCTGTAGCGTATAATCGCGTAGTTTGGTTCATCTTATCTCATTCCTTTTTGTTGGCTGGCGGCTTCCCCTGTTCTTTTGGTTCCCCGGTATGTTTTGGCTCCTTCTTTTCGCCTGTGCAATACTTATCGATATTTTTTTGTGCCGAATAAATATATGCACCAATCTTACCACTGCACGATTTATCCGATTTTTCTTGAAGCTTCTGGGCGCATGCAAGAGAACTCTTATATGCCTGGCATTCCCAGTTTTGAGCATCCCACTTTTCTGAAAGATGTTTGAAGCACTCGTATCTCAGAATCGTAGTCATCAGAGAAATGCAATTCTTCAGATCTTTCCCCTTTAGCCCTTTGCAATCAGAAGACACTTCTGCTTTTTTCGGGGAGCTTGTGTAACACTCAAAATAGTTCTTACAAACGGGTGTCAGCTGTGTCTTATGAGTTTTTTCATGTTCAGTAGTGCAGGACTTTGTGCAGTTATCTTCAGATGTCACGTTTAATTTAGGGTTTACACTGTTCGGTTTAAAAATCTCATCAGCTGCAACATTGCGATCCCAATCACAATCAGTATGACCTGTTTCAAGCCATTCAAGTTTGCCATAAAGCGGTGGAATCATTTCCTTCCACGGCATAGCCGGAGGTTCAGATTTTGGTGGGATCTTAGCTTCGATTTTCTTGGATGGTTCCGCAGTGTGGCAGCGGATATCTTTAGCAAAATCCGGGTCGCTCTCATCTCCATATATCGACCCGGTGAACGTTGCATACGGGGAAACTCCCAGTTTATCCTGTATACCCCGACTTGCCTCCCACGCCTCTATTTCAGACCTGTCCCGAACGTAGGCATGGGTATATTTGCCATTAGCGCAGATCACCAGGTCCTGATTGCATTTTGAGCGGGCAAACCGACTCTTAGGTATTGCCATCCAGTTATTACTATCAGAGCACTTTTTGTTATTCTCGCACTTAGTATCACAAGTGAACAAAGGACGATATTTTTCAGTTTCTGAGGCGTTCCTTGTGCCTTTAGGACATGTAATGCCGTTATTGTTGTCTTTGCAGGCATACTTAGAATTACATGCTAAATGTGCGCAATCCCCCTCATCAAGAATATTGCCCCGATGGATTGCCGCACGCTGCACAATTCTCACCATATGGTGAACAGGAGAAATATTCTGTGTAAATAGTTGGCCGTCCAGAACCCGTGATGCTATATTATCTGCCTCTTTCTCAAATACATCATCGTGCTCACCAACCGCAAGCTTGTTTTGCAGGTTTTTCTGGCTGCCCTGCTGCACCACATGCACCAGTTCATGTGATAGAAGCTTTTTTCCCTCTGAAGTTCGCGGCGCGTATTGCCCGGCACCGAACACTACATCCTGCCCTACCGTATATGCCAGTGCATTCACAGCCCTTGCAGATTCTGCAGCCTTCGAATCCGTATGTACACGCACTTTGCTGAAGTCGTGCCCGAGACGAGTTTCCATGAAAGCGCGTATCTCAGAGTCAAGAGGCTTACCAGATGAGAAAAGCACCTCGTGTACGACAGGTGGGATTGAAGCCTGACCTGTACCGTCAGTTGACCGATGCTGCAAATTCAACTGCTTCTTTAGCTCATCCTTCTGCTCAACGTCCTGGCTGAAAGTGCTGCAGCGGGGGCATTTACACTGTAAAACCCCGTTCTGGACTGGCGTTGAGACCTCGCTTATTAGTTGAAAATTCATGCAACTGCTTCCTCCTCTGCAATCGGTATTTCAGGAATTCCCGCTTTCCCATCTGGTTGGGTAAGTGTTTCAGCCAGTCTCTCGGACCCTCCAAGGCTCTCGTTTGCTCCTGTTGTCCCGCATTGCCTATCGGTTGGGCAATATACTTTCGCACTGCCAGTAATCGTTACATTGGTGGCTTTTCCACGTGAGTAAAGGTAGATGCGGTGAGCATTTGCTTCTTCCATGCGGATGCAACCGTGCCCAATCGCCTGTCCCGTTACCTCATCATGCTGATGGAGTGCAATCCCACGCCTACCTGAGGTGTGAATCGGCTCAACAGGAGTCCAGTACAGCCACCCGTTATGCTCAGGACGTGGTTTTCCAGTCCAGAAGTTGCTACCTACTGGTGTGCAACACGAGCCAATCTTACGAGGATGATCATAGGGCGAAGCACACTGCACATCAGTACCGGTACAGCAATTGCGTGTGCAAGTGCCCGGAGAATCTTCAGGATTGCTATAACCTTTGCCTGTAGAACAAGTGAAACTATCACTTCCAGGTTCAGATGGTGGTGTGCCCTTCCATTCCAGCGTTACGCTTTGAGGAGGCGTCAGATTAACAGTAATTTTTTTTATGAAATGTTCCTTCAGCCTCTGTATAGTCGGAGCCACGGTACCAAGTATTGGAACTGGTCTGCCGTTCATGACTTGCAAAGCTGCTACTTCTGCCTGCCTTTCTGCCTGTTCCTCGCTCTCTGCAATGTGAGACTTATCCAGGGGTGTGGATGTTGGATTTGTTTGCTGTATAACATGTGCTAGCTCGTGTGCAAGGACTCCCTCTTCCACTCGTGTTCTACCAGTGTAGCTGCCTACCCCAAACACGATATCCCTCCCTATCGTATACGCCAGCGCATTCACCACCCGCGCCGATTCGGCAGCCTTCGCGTCCGTGTGCACCCTAACCTTGCTGAAGTCGTGTCCGAAACGGGGCTCCATGAAAGCGCGAGTTCCAGTATCCAGCGGCTCGCCAGGTGAATTCAAAACCTCATGCACAACAGGCGGCACAGAGGAAGGTTCTTCCATATCAGCAGAACTGCGCTGCAGGCTTGGCAATCCTTTACGGCATTTGGGACAATCCTCATCAAGTTCATGCGTCTCGCTCTGTCTCTGTCGGATTTTTCCTGCCTGTATCGGTGTAAAAGAAGGTTCAGATGAGGCTTTCGCCACTCGCTGCATTTGCTCACTCATCTTTTTAATCCTCCATAAACTGCCTGCGCCACTCTGGTGCCAATCGTCTCTGGTCTGGAATTTGGTGCCACCTGGAAGGCTCCTCCATCCAGTCGATTTATCTCACCACCGCCGGCCAGTGAATGCGGGATGCCCCTTTCTGTGAAAAGATGTGTTAATTCCCGCTCAACTGCTTCAGCTATTCTGTGTCTATCAACCTGCTCAAATCCTTCCAGCAATAATTCTTCGATATGCAGTTCGATATTCCTTGGTCTCATACCCATCCCCCTATCTCGGCCTCTGAAAGCGATTTTTCAATTTTGGCACATTCACTGCGGGCAGCGTACAAAATGTGCCTCATTCCTACAGGCTGATCTTCATCAGCGGCAAGAAAAGCAGCATTAAGCGCAATATTCCGGATATTTCCACCAGCCACGTTCAAACGTGCCAGCTTATTTACGTCCAGCCTGTCTGTCGGGGTACTTAGTGGGAAAATGTGCTGCCATATCCCGGCACGCTGTGAAATATCCGGGAACGGGAATTGCACGATAAAGCGGATGCGCCTCAAAAAAGCAGTGTCCAGGGCGTTTTTCATATTGGTTGTAAGTATTGCCAGCCCGCGATAAGCTTCCATGCGCTGTAACAGGTAGCTCACTTCTATGTTCGCATAGCGGTCATGGCTATCCCTCACTTCGCTGCGTTTCCCAAATAGTGCGTCAGCCTCATCGAAAAGGAGGATAGCTCCTCCTCCCTCTGCTGCATCAAAAATACGCCGCAGGTTCTTCTCGGTTTCACCGATGTATTTGCTCACTACCTGGCTGAGGTCAATCCGGTAGAGGTCAAGGTGCAGCTCGTTTGCAATCACTTCCGCAGCCATAGTCTTTCCCGTACCGCTCTCTCCTGTAAAAAGCGCGCTTATGCCCAGTCCGCGCGAGCCCTTAGAGGCAAAGCCCCATTCATCATATACTTTGAAACGCTGCTTCACATGCATCGCAATTTCATGTAGCGTCCGGGTCTGCGGTTCGGGAAGAACCAATTCATCCCAGGTCGCGACCGGACCGATGCGCTGCGCCAGGTTATCCAGGTGCGGTCGGCTCTGTATCAGGCAGGCATCCCATAGTATACTATTTAGTTCCTCCTGGTCGGTCCGGGTATTACCATTTTCTACCATATTCCCCAATGCTTCAGCACAAGCATTATGGATAGCCTGGGTGTTTAAATTGAATTGCGATACCAGTGACTCTACCTTTCCATTCAGATTTGATGCTGCAGGACCAAGCGCATTATTCCATATTGTACGTTGCTCTCCCGCAGTCAGCTTTGGGATATCAAAGTTTGTCACTAAACGCTGCGATATTACCCGCCGTTCCTTGCTTGTAACGATCAGTGCGCTTCTTATGCGTTCAATCAATCGGTTTATGACTTTTTCACGCGCAGCATCGATTAAATCAATTTCATCGCAGTCCAGAAGAAGTGCATTCGAACTCAAAGCAGCTTCGCGCTCCCATAACCTGATAAAAGCATCTATTTCGTCTGAAGTAACTGGGAGAGAACCGGCAGGAACCATACTGAGATTCAGTCCTAAAGAGGAACAGGCTGCCGCTGCAATGGAATGTTTTCCGGTAACGTCATCACCGCATAATTGCACAACAGGGAGCGCATAAATACTAGCAGCCTTCGACCATACCTTCGCGAGATGCTCGGCCTGCACCCGATACGAAGGCACAAGGTCAACTGAAACACGCAAAGGTTCGATTAAGCCAGCCAGCCTTTCATCAAGATACTGCACCCCTGTAAGATAGTGCAGCACGCGCTCATCTATGTGAAGCGGACTCTGGGTCAGCTTATCTCCATTTCCTATTTCTATCAGGCGCCAGTGGCGGAGAGGAGAAGAAGGAATAAGGGCGCTCCAGTGTGCATCAGGAAGTGCAGCAAGTGCAAGACTGAACGTTGGATAATTACGCCGAGGGTCGCCCTGCGCTTCAGCACAGAGGGGACCGAACGTGGAATCCAGTTCTACACCGGCACACAGCAGTAGTAAATCACGCTCAAACGAAGAAAGACCAAATATCTCACACAGAGTATCCAGCGCTGGAGGAGCAGGCATTGCTGATGCCGCTTCTTGCAGGGCCTTTTTAGCGTCTTTATTTTGTCCTCCATTATTCTGCTCAGGATTATCCTGAAGACCTGAAGAGCGAAATTCCAGCGATTCGCACACAAGTGCCACTGCAGACATAAGGTAACGTTTGTTTGCCTCATACCAGTTTGCAGTTTCCGGAGAGTTCATGGTATTCTTACCTTTGGTCCGGTATACTGATTAAAAGTCGGGCTATTCTCATCGGAATCTGCAACAAGCTGACTCTGTGCACCGTCTACCTGTATACGCACAAGATAATCTGCAGCCTTCACGCCACTTAAAGGGATTTTCACGGTGTCTGTATCATCCCTGCTCGATTCATCGACAAAGATGTAAGATACTGCTTCTCCACTTGATATCTCATTTAGAAGCAAGACCACACGCTGCCCCTTGCCAACTGCTGGCTTGACCTTTATTGTCAAGTCTGCAGAGCGTGGGTCATTCCCTGCCCCTCCGATATTGGATACCGTGATTTCACCTGTAATGGTCGGATGTAACACAAATCCGGTTAAGTTTGATTCTACACCATTATGTGGCACAGGAGGCGTACCCATTAGCATCTTATGTACAACCTTTAAGCCATGCACCCCAGCAAGCAGGCTAGATGGTACCCATGATAACGGTATAGTAATTTTTGTTTCACTTATACTCCCTGGCGTTATCTCGATCCCGTTAATTTTTAACCGCGTAATATCTCCTCGAAGCTTTTTACCCCTGATAACCAGAGTGCTCTCTGCAACGATGGGTTTATCCGCGCCTTCAGCCGGCAGGACTTGTTCAATAACTGGCTGTTGAAAAGGCATAGCATAGAGGTTGCGCTCGCGCACAGGCAGTGCACTCTGGGGAGCATCCTCGCTCTCAATCAAAACGACTGTGCCGATGTAAGCTACAGATAGCCGATACGGCGTCTGGAAAAAAACTGACCAGAGCTTGGACAGTTCTTCAAGGGATAAGGAAGCAGGAGCGAATTTAACAGTTTCTAAAGCGTTTGCGAGGTTGGAACTCTCCAAGAAGGAGAGTGTTGGGTCACCGATTGTATCCCTGATCATCTGGCGCTCAAGAACGGGCATGGCGTGTAAAGTACGCACAACGCTACCAAGCAGTCGTTGCGACTCCAGCTTACTATCATCACCATAGAAAGTAACCAAGTAGTGCAAATCCAGGGCTACCTGAGGGCGCTGGACAAGCCTTCCTTCGGAGCTGCGGTTAGGCATATCAGCATTACGCAGCGCAGCATTCGGGGTAACCATATAAAGGTAGAGATTAGCACCCGTGTTCGGGACGCCGCTACTTGACCCGTCAGGTCTGACCATTGTTACTGCTGCTCCGGGAACATCTTTATCCAGGGCTTCCTGCAAAGTTTTTCGAAGAGCAGCCGTTACAGTAGCTATTGCCAGGAAATTACTCATGCTCATCATCCATTATACTGTTTCAGGTAATCATCCAGTGAGAGAATTGGGTGCTGCCTTGGAGGAGGAGTTTGCGGCTGCGGTTCCAGAGACGGTTTTACTGCCCTGACCTCTATGCGACCAATGGTTACTTTGATAGTTGGTACGGTTGTGGGATATCTGGGCGCAACAGCATGCTGTTCTAATAACATATTACCCATCTGTTCCAGAGTAGCATTGACCTTCGGGGTACTCACTCGCTTCAAGTTTTGTCTGCTAGGAATTGTTGGTGGTGATCGTGCATCTAGATTCAGATCACTGGGAGGATAGAAGTCCGCTCTGGAAGCTGGCTCGCTATTCTGCACGAGAGCCTCACCACTCTTCAGGCTTGGTGAACTTCCAGATATCAGGCTGGAATCCGATTCGTACTCTATTAATGTTTTACCAGCAGGGCTATCTACACTGTTTACAAACGGCTCAATGTGCCCCTGAGAATACTGTTCGCCGCGATGAAACTGCTCTGCATGGAATATCGATTTTGGGATTATTTGCAGGGTGCTTCGGCCATTCCGGCCCTTCGCATATAAGGGCTCAGGTTCTACTGATTCTAAAATACCAGAATCAATTCTATAAAGAGGTTCATTATCTTGAGCCAGTTCAGCAGGCGATGTATGCAAGTATCGATTGTCCTGCTCACCTATCTGGGGTAGGGATACTGATTCGATCTGTTCCGGGAAACCTGAATCATTTTGCTTAAGCGGCTCAATATTATGTGGTGAAATATTATGCGGCTGTCTTGATACAGAGGTGGAGTAACTCTGGCTGTCCCCGTCTTTAATCTGGCCAGGAAGCTTCTCACCATCCTCATAATATGGCTTTTTCCGGTTGAGTGGTGGCTGATCATTATGCTGCGAAATAACTCTGGTCTTCGGGGAACTGTCAATATATATATTGTCTTGATTGCTCACAGATTCATTATCAAGGGCTAAACCCTGAACGTGATCACTCTTTAGAGATGGGGCTGGAGAAAATATAGAACTGGGTACAGGCTGCGCTACCGGTATTAAACCAAATGTTCGTTCCACTAACCTTGATAGAAAATCAGGCATCAGGTCACCATCCCCAGGTAAAACTGTCGTCGGGTATCGCTCATCGACAGAATGTCCGATTCGCGCCATCCGTATGCCAGAGCAAGCACATGGATATCATAAAGTAACCTTCTGGCTTCAGCGTTAATTTCTGCCCAGAAATAGGACACAATATCAAAAACCGTCTGCCATTTATGGTCGCATGCAGGGCAGCGAAGATCCAGTATCACATCAGCCTGCGGCTCCTGTTCAGCCATATGCGCCACAAGCTCTGCTTTCACTGGAGCAGGAAGCTCGCTCCAATCAACCTTGTCACCATCGCGAATGACCTGCACTACACAGCGCTGTACCAACTGGTTACGTGCTGTATCCACATCCCCGCATTCTGCTATCGCAGCAAGGTCCAGGCTGTTAGGCATCCTGTAGTGCACGAGAGTCTCATCTATCTCAAGCTCATATTTTTTTTCGCCGGATTCAGATAACAGAAGAATATCTTCTGTTTTTATGACAAATTCGAGACGCTCCTTACATGCGGGACATTCGGCAAAACAGTTAAGTTTGGAGCCAAAGGTTAGTTCCCTGAGCTTCAGCATGTATGTATCCCGCTGTCCAATACTTAACTCAGCCAGTTTATTCCGGGCTGTATCAGGAAAAGCGGCATGAAGCAAGGTAAGAGCTTTATCCAGAAGATGCTCTGCCTGACCTTGCTCCCAGACTCTCAATAAATCAGGCGCGAACAAGGGACGCATATTTTTAGCTCGGTTCCGTGAAAGTGGGCTCATCAGGTTCTGTAACCTCATAATCCCGTTCCCAGCCTTCGTTCTCCAGCTTGATAGTCTGTATAGCTACAGCGCTCGCGCTAGCATCAAGTCCGGGAAGTGCCTGGAATTCTGAAACCCAACAGCGATAAACTTTATAAGCTATTGCTAACTGTCCTGCCTCGTTGTAGACTTCGATTATAATGTCTTTGCGGAAGTCCTTGAGCGAGACCTCACTGCCAAGTCCGGACCCATAGTTCCAGACCTTATTTGTCCACTGTTCAAATTCCTTATCGTGCGTGACCCCTCTCTCCAGGGTTATGGCTTCGTATTTGGTCTGCCCTGGCGATTTTCTCTCTGTGCTCGGGTCCCCTCCCTCACGGTAAGCAACTGGCGTGGTAATACGTTTTAGGGCGCTGATTTTGTTAACCCCTGCTACGTAGCGACCATCCCACTTAACCCGAAATTTGAAGTTCTTATACGGATCAAAACGCTGTGCATTAACGCTAAACTGTGCCATGTTTCTTCCTCCTTACGTCTGTATCTGACCAGCCATCTGCTGAATCTGGATGATCACAAATTCTGCCGGTTTAAGCGGAGCAAAGCCTACCACAATGTTAACGATTCCTTTGTTGATATCGTCCTGTGTTGTCGTCTCCTTATCGCATTTTACAAAGTATGCCTCTTTTGGAGTCTGTCCCTGGAAAGCGCCCTGGCGGAAAAGCGAGTGCATGAAGGCCCCGATGTTCAGGCGGATCTGTGCCCATAGGGGCTCATCATTTGGCTCGAACACCACCCATTGTGTGCCCCTGTAGAGGCTTTCCTCCAGAAAAAGCGCCAGGCGCCGAACCGGGATGTACTTGTACTCACTGCCAAAGTCGTTGTCACCATCCATAGTCCTGGCACCCCAGTTAACTATGCCACTGGGAAAAATACGAAGTGTATTGATTGCTCTTGGGTTAAGCACTCCATTCTCCTCGTCTGATAATTTCAGTTCAATGCCAACGATGCCACGCAGGTCAGCTTCGATGCCTGCAGGTGCCTTCCAGACACCACGGTTGCTGTCGATGCGCGCCATTAATCCCGCAATTGCGCCGCTTGGACCTATTTTCACGTTGATGCCATTTTCACGAATTGTGACCCAGGGATAGAAGATAGCGCTGTAGTCCTTCGCCAGTCCTAGGCGAAGACTGTTGACACCGGTGGCTGGATTCGTTGCTTCTTGCTCGTCATTCCACTGTGGTGCATCCATCAGCATGAATGCACGCCTCCGTTGACAGAAGTTGCTTGCCGGTCCCCAGAGGCTTTTTCTTTCAGCATCGGTGTGTCCCTCGTCTGCGGGAAGTATCATCAGGTTGAAGAGATCAACTTCTTTATCTATCACCTTGAAGGCATCAATATAATTGTCCAGTTTAGGCGAATGACCGTCCGATGCCGGATTTCCAGCAGGAAGCTGGAAATTTCCCTGTCCTGTGGGTCCCAGGCTGTAATATCGAACATTCACTTCAAATTTATTTGTGATGTTTTCCCCATCACTTCCTTTTGAAGTAATGCTTCCTTTGCTGTTATCTCCCCCCTCGCTGGGAATAAGTGCAATCCTTGAGCCCCATACTTCAGCAGACCACTTGAACTCAGGATCCGATTTCTGCTTTTCATTGATAGCGGTGGCGATTACTCCCAGCTTTTCGAGTACACCATGGTTGTTATCAGTGATGCTTGATGTGTAGCCATCCATGTACATCTTGTCGCCGGGATTAATGCTGGTGACTAGCTTTGTGCCAAGTGAGATTTCCTTACCGTCGATTACTATAGTATTGAATGCTGTCTGCTTCATCTGGGCGAAATCCACCAGTTTGCTCATTTTAAAAAATATTCCTGTTGGAGCTGGTCGATCTTGTGCGTATCGCGAAAACTCTACTCCACCCTGCGCAGAACCCAGCATCAGCGGACCAGCAAGGTCTTTGCTTGATGCTGGTTCTATTATAACGTCACCGTTCTCTGACTCGATTTTCAACAAAACAGTTTCTTCATCATTATTGTCTTCTGGTCCGGATCCAAAGCTCACATTTACCTGCGAACCGCCCACAAGGTTGCTATTTATTACCATTTTTATCTCATCTGCAAGGTTATTCTTTGCACCTTCAGCGGTATCAAGCGGTGGCTGTGTGAAATCTATCGTTGATAAGTCCACCTCTACAAATGGATTCCCGTCAACGCTAATTCGGAAACGATTCTTCTCATTCACGGACCCTGTACCGATAAGACCTTTCCACTGATTAGCAAAGGTTTGATTATCTTTACTCGAAATAGGGCGTCCTGAAGTGGAATTTCCTGTTAGCGCAGGTGGAACATTCAAATTTACCAGGTCTATCAGTTCCGAGTTCTGATTTACGTAGTCCACAGCATAGCGTGCGCTTTCAGGATCCATCGAAAGAGCTTGCCATAGCTCTGTACCTACTTTAGCAAGTTCTCCCCTACTGTTATTTTCCTGGCGAAAAACCTCAAGGTTGAAGGTTGATTCAGGGTGCTGTCCATTATAGGTGACTGCTATCCGGATAGAGTCCCCAATGAGACCATGAGGTTTTGCTTTAACCCCAAGTACCTCAGTTCCGTTCTCGGACTTTAGAGTAACTTCTGAAAGGCTTGCCCCGTTAGCTATGCGCATCACATAACACTGTGATCCCCCATTCTGGAAAAATAGGCTTACGGCGCGTGCCATATCACTGCCAGCGTAAATAGAAGAGAAATGTCTCTCAAAGTCGCCGTAATTCAAACATAGCAAAGGCTTATTCAATTGTCCTTTCTTGGCACGACCAATGAAAACGGCAATCGATGTACTAACCCCCACTATGGTCCTGACTCCACTGGGAATCTCCTCGATGTACACACCTGGGTAGGTTGGTTTAATTGGCATTTTAAAACTCTCCTTTATCAGATCTGTATCTCGATATCACTATAGTCCTCAACGATACCAGCTTGAGTTGCTGAAATCTTCAGTTTCCATATATCGTGGATCCTTGTTGTTCCTTCATTTTCTTCCTGCATCGACTTACCTCCAGAGAATTTTTAGTATATTCTGGGATCTCAAAAATTTAGCGTTGATTCCACTTACAGCTGAATGCCATCGATCAAAACCAGAAAATAATAAAAAAGTCTCTACTTCCTTTATTTATTCGATTACAAAATGTCATTCTGCTCAACTTACAGACACATGGCAAACTAGCAAAAAAATACGCACTTGAGGTAAAATAAAGTACAATAGATGTTGTGATTTAAAACAATACTTAAGACAATTAACAGGTTTAATGCTATTGATTTTCCGGTTTAACCATGTAAGTCCTGAGTATTAAGGGAGAAAAACTGGATGAATTTTGGAAGAAATATAGTTTACAAATAGAATGTCGCGTTATTCAAAGAAACTACGCTTAATGACCACTCCCGACAGATCGAACTTGTAGAGGTCCAGCTTCACTTCATTTACAAGAATTTACGCTGCCACGGTTTTCCCGGTCCCGGAGGAGCCAGAAAAAAGCACACTTAAGCCATTTCCAAGAGATAGTTGCTTCTCAAAACCCCAGTCAAAGTATACTGTCCCCCTGTATTTGATAAAGCCGCAGACTTATTTTCTCACTTTCCGCAGATGTACACAAACCCTAGTTTGACAGAAGCATACATTTTATAATGAATAAATAGATCTATTGCTCTTGTTTTTGGCAAACAATTTTAAATTAGAAATAATGTTTTTAAATTTCTTGTTACTTTGCATATTTGTAAAGATATGCTTTGCAACAATGTGTTTTTTTAATCATGTACTATATTAATTACCGGTATCTGTCAAACTTGGGCACAAACGTAGAATTAATTTGCTGATTTGCCCAATATTCTCAATATTATGACGAGTTGATTTTTAACCCGTGTCCATATTGAGAAAACATGTGGCATTTTTGTGGACTTCTGCGGAAAGGTCGTTTTAACTATTCCAGCGTATCTTTTGGAAGAACAACATCTTCCCAGTTTAATAGTGAGGGTTGATTTTCATGTAGAGGTCGCTTAACCTCTGATTAGACCGGGCTTTGCAACTTTCATAGAGGGTTTCCCCAACAATTCCGGAACATCTAGACTATTTGCTTTTGTAATCTCCCGTGATGTACTGACTGCATCCTTTATTTGACCACCTGTGAACCTGAACTTGCTCGTAGGCTCTTTTAGATCTGTATCCTTTGCTAAGAATGATCCCTTTCCAGAAAGTTTTCAGGGACTTTTTGGCTTCTCTATCTGCAAGCAAAGTATCAATTTTTTCAAGCCTCAGGCTTTCTTCCTGACTGGACTTTTAGAAGTTAGTTCCAGTACCTCCCGATAAGCCTTTATCAGGATTTCAATATCCGGGAGTTTGCCCCTCGATTTGAGCCGATCCACCTCAAGCAGAAACTTCGCTACATTTTCAGAAGGCAGATTTTTTACCGCAAACTTCCCAGCCAGAATTTTGAGCTCTTTTCTGGAAGAATATTTTTTTGGCATATTCTCATCAACAAAGTTGAAGATAACCCCACAACTCTTGTGTCCGATAGTCTTTGTAGAAGGATTTGCAGATGTTTTTATATAATCTTTAAATGTATCCCTTCCCACCAATTCACCACATTCACATATGATTATTTGACCAAGCCCCCTCGGTGAATAGAATAAGAAAAAAGCAAGAAATAAAGAACCTCACCCTGAAATCAAGAGTTCCCACTGATCGCGGAAGTTGTCATCGCCCCATCGCTCGCTCCCGAAGATAGTTCAGAAAAAGTTTTCTGGAATATGTATATATATGTTATTATTATAAATATATAAATTCTTAGGAAAAAATGATCTCCAGAATTAGATTCATGAACAAAAAACATTGATCCATGCCGGATATCCTTCAATTCCAATGTACAGAACTATCAGTGTTCCGCTCGAAAAGGGAGAAGAATCCCGTCTGGAAGTTTTAATTGCGGATCTCCTCATAGTCGTGGAAGGGCTCTATAAACGGCTTAAGAGTTTATTTCAATTTAGTCATTTCTTAGGATCCCCCACTCAAGCAACCTTTTTTTGATCTGATCCATCTCCAGATCTGAAAGCTTAGTCCCTGGTAATGATAAAGGGATGTCTCTGGATCATGGCCTTGCCTCTGGTAAACTTTAAAGGGTGGTACTCCTGAGCTTAGCATCCATGACTCGATGCTTTTTCTAGTGGTTTTTGCTGAGATCCCAAAAAAATTGAAGTCAGTTTCAACCCCCAAAATGTGAAGGGTTTTTTAAAGATATTAAATCAAGTTTAAAGTGAAGGGCAATCAGAATCCCAAAAGTTGAAAAAGAAGACACAAAATGACCTCATAGGAAGCCCTATAAATGGTTTTCGTGAGCTCCCTAATGTATTTCCCTGTACTCACCTTAGAACGCCTTTCTTTAGGCTTGAAATACCATGAATTCCTATACAGATTAATGCTTAAAGCGGTTTCTTTTTGATTTGAAATCCATATTTTATGGGTTGAGATTGGGCAAGTTGTCGAAGCATAAATTCGACTCCCCTAAGGTCTTCACCATATACTGAAAATGTTGCCTATAAAACAATGCTATACATACTGTTTTTACACCTTTTCTTATACCTATCTGGTAATAGGCAAAAGCTTATATTCTCCCCCTGCGAATAGAAGATTATAGAAAAAAATGGGAAAAGTAATGGGAGTGTGGAATCAAATGACCAAAGGAATATTCGGGGGAACCCGCAGACGTTCAGTATATGAAATGATCTTCGAGAGGCTGCTGAAGCTCGGGATCATAAATGCAGAGGGCAAAATCCTCTATTCGTATATGAAATTCGAGGCAAGCGGATTCATGCCACTGCATGTGGATTGGATCGATAACGACAAAATATCGATTGCCCACAACGGCATTCAAAACGGGGATGTCATGGCAGATCCGGATATGATCGTCCGCATCGTGCCTGAAATGAAAATGGCGGAAGCTTTGACTTTTCAGAATGACTATCTCGGGATCTTTCAGGAAGTGTATCCTGAGCCGGGGAAGTTCTATCCGAAACTCAAAACAGAACTCAATTCCTTCCTTAACTCATGGCTCAAGAGGGTAATCGAAGATCATGGGCATGTTTTGACTGTTACGAAACCTCTCTACGGAGAGGAGGAAGAAGAGGAAGAGCCAGACGAAGAGGAGCCAGGGGAAGAAAAGGCAGAGGCAGCAGAGCCGAGGCAGGCAACACTTGACGGGATTGAGGCTTTCAAAGGCTTCGGGACATAGATGTAAGGAAAAATAAAAGGAAGCAGAAGGGATGGAGAAAAAGGGGACCGCAGGTTCAAAGCTCCCGAATACGGGGGGTTTGAGTCCCCCTGTAGGAAGCCTTGCTGCAAACACTTCCTGCCTGTTTCATGCGGCTTGTACACTGTTTCCCCTGCAATCCCGGATATTATCAGGCAGGAAACTGAAGCTGAGAACACATACTAAAAAATAATGGCACTATCCTGAAACTGTGCCAATCAAGGAAATAAGATTATGCCAGAAATACCAGAAGAAACAAAAGCCACGATACCCCGTGATGAGAACGGGAGATGGATGGCACAGATAACGCCCGAGCTGGTCCTTTCTCACGTCACGACTGAGTGGGCTTCCACCAGCGATATAGCCAGGAAAATAGGGTTTTGCAGCCATGGAGTTATAAAGGTTCTCAAGTCGCTTCAAAAGGCAGGGGAAGTCGAGAAAGGCGATTACGGGAGTTTCTTTCTCTGGAGGCTAAAACCGGGTCAGGAGAGGAAGGAAGAGGAAAAGTAAAGAGGGTCGCTATTCTAACTTGAATTCTAGGCCCTCTTTGAACATCTCGAAAAAAATCCGGAAAATTCCCAGTACAGAAGCCCTACTGCATCCAGGAGAGGAGATGATTATTATTAAAGACAGACCGAAAAATGCGAAGGGAAAATGGGTTCGTATATTCACCGATAAGAAAATACTCGGAAAGCTATCGGAGGAATGGAAAACCACGTCGATGATCGCGAAACAATTAGGGTGTGGCTCCAGAATTGTACGGGTGAGGCTAAATGTCCTGTATGAGCAGGGGAAGGTTAAAAGAATGGTTGCGGGGAAAGCCTATTTGTGGGCTGTCGAGGATTCAGAGAGTGGGAAAGGAGAGTTCTGACAGGAAGTAAAAAAAAGTGATAGTAGAAGGAGACTGGCTTTATATTTACGTCTCCTCTAAAATTAGACGAAACCCCCCTGTTTTCCCGATCTGAAAAGGCATTCTTGCTAGTACTGCACAACTTTATTTAGTAGTAAAGGCAATTTATCTATGGACCAATTTCATAAATAACGTCTTGTCCACCCTCTATTATGAACCTGGTTTACTTTTATCCATAGAAAGTATTCATTTAATCCGAGGTTTCCCTACTCAAGCCCCTCTTTTTTGCCTCAGGGTTCCCCATTCCTGAAACTTTGCTTCAATCTCTCTTTTCCCGGGCGTTAAATCTGTTGCGGCGGTAATGGCACAAAGATTAAGCTATCGTTCTTGGATTTTGAATACTCCGCTCAATCACCATCACAACGATGTTAATCGAAAACTGATGGAGTTTTAGGATGCAACCCTTCACGCATGACTGAAATCAGTGCTTATTGTCACCTTCACTGTTCTCAGGACTTGCCAAATATTTTATCCTGATAGTGAAATGAAGTCGAACTTGAGACGTCCTTTTGAAAACACTAATCCTAATATGTGTCTATGTGTCGTAATATAATATATTTATAATTCTTAATATATATTCTACTTTTTTTTTATACCATTGCATATATAGAATTTTAGTAGAACTTACGCTATTGAACTGAAAAATCAATAACATTAAACCTTTAAATGTCTAAAATCTAAATTTAAACACAGTGTTCATTGTACTTGATTTTGCATCTCAAGTGCGTAAGTCCTAAACTAAGGCACTTAGAGGAGATAGAACTTACGTATCGTGGAGTAAGTTGATGAAAATAATAAGCAGAAGGAGACATCTCAAACCTAGACAAACAATGTAAATCTCTCTTTTTGTCAGATTTGATCAATAACTCACGAACACGACCAGATAACACAGAATGACCTGTCGCTAAGTGTTCTGGATAAAATTTGTGAAAAATCTTATCGAAGATCTCAATCTGAGGAGGTATAAAGAATGGCCAAGCCAAATGTGATTGTAGATGGAGTTAAAGGCCTTTCTTCACCGACTGAAGCCGCGACTGTCTTGGCAGGAAAGCCGTCAGTTAAGGTTATCGAAGTGAATTTTGATGGTGGAGGGTCCGGCTACCTAGAGTTGAAAGATCGCAGGTCGGTCGTATGGGCGGATGTACTTGACAACATGCGCCATTTGAAACAGTCAGTCTATGCGGAGATCGATCCTCAAACCGGTGTCATAACAGAGGTGTTAGTTCCGCTGTCTGTGAAAGTAGGGATCATCACACCTTTAGACAATGCTGATGTCGAAGTAGAGTTAATAGTCTCTCAGGCCAAGCACTATCTAAGGCGGTCAAACCCGGATTTTCAGAAGTTATTGGATTCCCTGAAAAAAGCAAAGGACGAAAATGAGGATGTACTGGTTACAGAGGACCCAAACACTCATGATATCATAGATATCAGGCCCAACCCAAACCCTATAGTACCGGCTGAGGTGATTGCACCTAAGCCGGTGAGTGAAGCCCCAAAATTGGTCCCGATATCACCGCAAAAGGCTCAAGAGATTTTTAACTTGGTCAAATCCAAGACCTGCTGTCCTGCCAGCGCTAAAACGCCATGCATTCCTTTTCTGTATCCCGACGATGGGTGCTGGGGACGGGCTCATGAGATGTGCAGGCTGCTGATTAAAGCGGGCGTTCAGCCTAATAAGGTCTGGATTTACGGCAGCCTGAAGGCTCAAACTACTAACAACCCAAACTGTATAGTTAATTGGGGATGGCATGTGGCGCCGACTGTGCATGTGTCCGGTTCAGGCATCTTAGTAATCGATCCCTCTCTTTTCAACAGTCCTGTGACTGAGGCAACCTGGAAAGGAGTGCAAGGGGATCCTTCAGCAGTAATGGTTCCGACCCATGCTTCGGTCTTTTACAGGTCATTCGGTGGATCTTTTGTTTATGATGCAGATTATACTCAGACTAATAAAGTGTTGAATACCTATCGAAATCAACTCAAACTCAGGTCGGTAAGTCCGAGCGGTCCACCGCCCTACATAAAATGTCTGACTAAACCTGTGGGGGTACAGTGGTTTGGAACAATCGGCCCGAATTCGACAGGCTGCTGGTATACTTGGGGCTGGCCTGCAGCATGGCATGTCTTCTGGACTATAATGCCCATAACTCACTGTCCAGGAGAGCCGCAGCTCACCTGGACGGTTGAGGTGGAGAGGGCAAATGAAACCCAGTGTACCTATTGGATTACAGTCAAAAACCTTACTGATGACCCGGTGAGGTTTGAGGGGAGGTATGACATTTTAAGCAGATGATGCTGATTATTGGAGGTAAAAGGAATGAGTACAGGTGTACAGTGGACGGGGACACTAGGCCCCGGAGAAACTAAACGATGGTTTACCTGGGGATGGAATCCAGCGTTACATGTAGTCTGGTATATGATGCCTACGACGCCTAAGAGTGGCTCCCCGGAATTGAGTTGGAAGGTGGCTGTGGAAAGGGCAAATGCAGCCCAGTGCACATACTGGATTACGGTTAAAAATTTGACCAAAATCCAGATGAGTTTTGAAGGACGGTATGCAATCTTATCTTGAGAGGGTGGTAGAATGAAAATCACTATTCAAATTGATGGAGAAGAGGTGGCTTCGGCTGTATCCATCCAAAGGAGTCCCCCTATGGAGATTCCAGAAAAGGCAGCAACTCTGAGAATTGAAGATGCAGGGCCTGCACCCTCTATAATTCCTGCTATAGACTTAGCTACAATGTTCTCCCCCATAGAGAGGGAACAGGCGGCTTTTTCCGAAGAGATGGCAATAGATTGCGGTGAAGCGCCAAAGGAGTTTCAGAGCAAAGTCGTGTCAGAATGGCAAGCCGGAAAGTCTTTGACAGAGCGGACTGGGGCAAAAGATGCTGGAAAAGCTGTTCAACAGTAAAGCAATAAAAAATCTAAGGGATCTGCTCAGGACGACAAATCCAAAAATCATTGATGAGTGGGGGTGAAGTGGGTTTAAGATTAGCTCCACTGTTACATTTAAATAAGTATTTTATTTCAGACAAGTAGATAAAAATTAATCATTCAAATTTTAAGAAAATATAAGTGCCTGTCAAGCAGGGATTATAAAATAAAATTACTGGAGAAAATGTATTCAGAAATTACATACTATTTGCATTTAGTTATGATGTAAAGCACTACAAACAGGTTCTGTAAAGTTTTCGGGGTTGAACAATTATATGGGTTCGACGTTAGCTGACAAAGACTCTAAGTCTCCAAGGTTTAGATTATTTTTCAACTAGTGTAGGAACTTAGAACCTGAGTTTGACATTTCTCTTAAGGGGAGTAGAGGAGGTACCAAATATGCCATATCCATTTTACAACAAAGAATTTGAGTTTACTCAACCTGATAAGACTCAGATAAGACTTAGGGGTTGGGGAAACCAGAATTATGCTATCTTTGAGACACTTGATGGATTCACAGTCATTAAGGATCCGGTTACGGGATATTATGAGTATGCAAAGCTGTCAGCCGATGAGAGCTTCCTCGAGCCCACGGGCATCAGAGTTGGGCTTGTAGATCCGGCAGTCATCGGCATTGAGAAGCATATAAAGATATCAAAGGAAGCTGCCAGGAAGGAGGCAAGGATGGCCTACCGCAGCATGGCTGCCACAACACGGTGGGAAGAGAGAAGGCAGGAGGCAAAACAGACGAAAAGAATGGCTGCGATGTCCATGGGCCTCCTCCCGGCTCCCCCGAAGGAGGAGAGGAAGGGTGATTATGTTGGACTTTGCATCCTAATCCAGTTTCCCGATGTCTCTGGCACCATCCCGCGATCCAAGGTAGAGAAATTCTGCAACATGCAGGGCTATACAGGTTTCGGAAATGCAGGATCTGTCCATGATTATTTCTCCGATGTTTCGGGAGGGAAGCTGAAATATACGAACATAATCACACAGTACTATACAGCCAGAAACCCAAGGGACTACTATACCAATCCCAATATACGTTATGGACGAAGGGCCAGGGAGCTAATTCTTGAGGCCCTGGAAGATCTCAAAGCAAAGGGGTTTGATTTCAGCAGTCTTAGCACGGATAACAAAGGGTTCGTTTATGCTCTGAATGTATTTTACGCCGGACTTCGCGATAACAACTGGGGAGAGGGACTCTGGCCTCACGCCTCGGCTTTAGCTACTTCTTTTGATGTCGGAAACGGGAAAAAACTTCGCGATTACCAGATTACCAATATGGGTCGCGAGCTGACTTTGGGAACATTCTGCCACGAGAACGGCCATATGGTCTGCGACTTTCCTGACCTCTACGACTACGATCAATCCCCTGGAGATCAGTCCTGTGGAGTTGGCGATTATTGCCTCATGGGCTTTGGAGGGTCCGATGAAAAAAATCCGGTCCATGTCTGCGCCTACCTCAAATACAAGGCAGGCTGGGCCAACAAGGTAACTCCCTTTACAGATGGAACATATACGGCCAAGACGGAGACGAACGAGTTCTTCATAACCATCAAAAACCCAGTTGAATATTACATAATTGAGTGTAGACACTTTGAAAATAGGGATAAATCCCTGCCGTCTTCTGGACTTGCCATATGGCATGTGGACGAGAATGGGTACCATGACTACGAAGATATGACTCCTGAGATGCATTACGAGTGCTCTCTCGTCCAGGCAGACAATCGGTTTGACCTGGAAAAATATGTCAATGCTGGTGATGCAAATGATCTTTTCAATAAAAATACCGGCCCGAAGTTTGGTGACTCCACAAAGCCTAATAGCAGGTGGTGGGACGGCACCCCGTCAGGACTGGAGATCATCGATATTGGGGATGCGGGCAAAGATGTAACCTTCAGGTTCGTTAAGAAAGAGGGTGAGTTCAAGAAGGCATCGAGTCCCGCAAAGGCTATACCCGATAACGATCCCATCGGCATCAGTGATAAGATAGTATTTGATGACGATGCTTTGGTCTCCTCATTGAAGGTAGACATCGATATAACCCATCCGTACATTGGGGACTTGAAGGTGACGCTGATCTCTCCATCGGGCGCCCAGGCAATCCTTCACAATAGGAAGGGCGGCAGCGCTGACAACCTGAAGACCACTTTAGATGTCTCCTCAACACCGGAGCTCGGGAATATCATTGGCAAGCCCCTGAGGGGAGAATGGGTGCTCTCAGTTCAGGATGTTGCAGCATCGGATAAGGGGATCCTGAATAGTTGGGGCCTCGAAATTGGAGGTTCCAAGGGCAGCGTTATAGAGATGGAAGACGCAGCGGCTGAGAAAATACCGGATGACAACGAGATGGGGATCGTGAGGTCAATGACGTTGGAGGCTTCCGGTCAGGTAAAGAGTATGGAAGTTGCCATCGATATAACACACACATACATAGGTGACCTCAAGGTAACCCTTATGTCACCCAGGGGAACGAGCATAGATCTACACAACAGGTTTGGCAGCGGGCAGGACAACCTTATAAAGAATTATTCTGCCTCCACGACGCCCGACCTGGCAAAGCTAGCCGGAGAACCCATTGGAGGTAAATGGACGTTGAAAGTAGTAGACCTAGCGAGAGAAGATGTGGGGAAGCTCAACAGATGGTCCCTTAAGATCATTCCCTTTAAAGGTGCAGCACCGGAGATTTTAGCAGCCTAATTTGAAAGGCATGCCCGAGCATCCCTACAAGTCTGCCCATCTATCACGAATGTGATAGTTAAATTCCTTCACATATCAGGGTCAGTTCCACGTTTCACCCACATTCACATTGGAAGACTGGAAAAGCTTGGATATAGCCTGACCCTCATATCATGAAAAGACAAGGCAGGATCGTCCTGGGGATAGGTAGCCACATTGCCTATCTGAGGTCTTCTATGTGATTGACTCATCCCTTTTCGGTCTGCATAGTTCCAGCATATCTCAAACAGATGGATTTATTTATTTTGTTAAGTGAAATTACTGATTTCATTTTGGGATAATTTAGGAGAAACGGGAACAAACCTGAAAAGAATGGATAATTTGCTATCTAAACCCCTGTGGTCAATTTTTCATATGAAGTCTTGGGGTCCCATCCCTCTATATGAAGCTTGATTGTAGGGCCTCACAAGAGGACATTATAATAATAGTATAAAGATAAGAGTAGCCTGGTTTAACAGGTCTTTTCTTCCCCTTAGAAGCCCCCTGGAGGCCCTGAAAACCCCTTTCTGTATCTTTCCTTTAGCCACTATATTTCCCTAAAAACAAAGCTATAAATAGCGTTTTCACAGCTTTTCTTATACCGATATGGTAATAGGCAAAAGCTTATAACCTCCCCCTGCGAATAGAAGAGTATAGAAAAAAAATGGGAAAAGTAATGGGAGTGTGGAATCAAATGACCAAAGGAACATTCGGGGGAACACGCAGACGTTCAGTATATGAAATGATCTTCGAAAGGCTGCTGAAGCTCGGGATCATAGACGCAGAGGGCAAAATCCTCTATTCGTACATGAAATTCGAGGCAAGCGGATTCATGCCCCTGCATGTGGATTGGATCGATGCCGACAAAATCTCGATTGCCCACAACGGCATTCAAAACGGCGATGTCATAGCAGATCCGGACATGATCGTCCACATCGTGCCAGAGATGAAAATGGCGGAAGCTTTGACTTTTCAGAATGACTATCTCGGGATCTTTCAGGAAGTGTATCCTGAGCCGGGGAAGTTCTATCCGAAACTCAAAACAGAACTCAATTCCTTCCTTAACTCATGGCTCAAGAGGGTAATCGAAGATCATGGGCATGTTTTGACTGTTACGAAACCTCTCTACGGAGAGGAGGAAGAAGAGGAAGAGCCAGACGAAGAGGAGCCAGGGGAAGAAAAGGCAGAGGCAGCAGAGCCGAGGCAGGCAACACTTGACGGGATTGAGGCTTTCAAAGGCTTCGGGACATAGATGTACGGAAAATAAAAGGAAACAGAAGGGATTGAGAAAATGGGACCGCAGGTTCAAAGCTCTCGAACACGGGGGGTTTTGAGCCCAGTATGGGCAACAGTGCTGCAAACACTTCCTGCCTGTTTCATGCGGCTTGCATGCGGTTTCCTCTACAATCCCGGACATTATCAGGCAGGGGACTGAAGCTGATAACACGTACTAAAAAATAATGGCACTATCCTGAAACCGTGCCAGTCAAGGAAATAAGATTATGCCAGAAATACCAGAAGAAACAAAAGCCACGATACCCCGTGATGAGAACGGGAGATGGATGGCACAGATAACGCCCGAGCTGGTCCTTTCTCACGTCACGACTGAGTGGGCTTCCACCAGCGATATAGCCAGGAAAATAGGGTTTTGCAGCCATGGAGTTATAAAGGTTCTCAAGTCGCTTCAAAAGGCAGGGGAAGTCGAGAAAGGCGATTACGGGAGTTTCTTTCTCTGGAGGCTAAAACCGGGTCAGGAGAGGAAGGAAGAGGAAAAGTAAAGAGGGTCGCTATTCTAACTTGAATTCTAGGCCCTCTTTGAACATCTCGAAAAAAATCCGGAAAATTCCCAGTACAGAAGCCCTACTGCATCCAGGAGAGGAGATGATTATTATTAAAGACAGACCGAAAAATGCGAAGGGAAAATGGGTTCGTATATTCACCGATAAGAAAATACTCGGAAAGCTATCGGAGGAATGGAAAACCACGTCGATGATCGCGAAACAATTAGAGTGTGGCTCCAGAATTGTACGGGTGAGGCTAAATGTCCTGCATGAGCAGGGGAAGGTTAAAAGAATGGTTGTGGGGAAAGCTTATTTGTGGGCTGTCGAGGATTCAGAGAGCGGAAAATGAGGGTTATGACAGGGAGTGAAAAAAGTAATAGTCGAAGGAGGCTGGCTTTATATTTACGTCTCCTCTAAAATTAGACGAAGATACCATGTTTTCCCGATCAGAAAAAGCATTATTGCTGATACTGCGCAACTTTATTAAGTAATAAATGCAGTATATCTATGGACCAGTTTCATAAATAATGTCTTGTCCACCGCCTCTATTATGAACCTGGTTTACTTTTATCCATAGAAAGTATTCATTTAATCCGAGGTTTCCCTACTCAAGCCCCTCTTTTTTGCCTCAGGGTTCCCCATTCCTGAAACTTTGCTTTAATCTCTCTTTTCCCGGGTGTTGAATGTGTTGCGACGGACTTAAGATCCGTTATCGAAGGATTCCGTGGGTTCGAATCCCACCCCTCGCATCTGTTTTCATTTAAAGTTGCAGAAATCTGTATTACTCTCTATTTTATTATTGAGCTTGTCTTATCTAAAAGCCATAAAATTTTCAATTTTTTCCGATCAATACTCATGGTATTTTTGAAGCATAAGTGGCCAATTTTTGCAGTCTTTCGCGAATTCCAAGTCTGCATAATATTTAGAAATGTAATAATATGGTAAATATATTGACGCTCCACAACATTGATCGTAGTCTTTTCCGAGATGCGATTCTGCAATAACGAATTTTCCCGAATTAGCCTCGAATTCTTTGACAACGTTTTGTGCTGCCTGATTTAAATTACTGTCCTGAGTTAAACCTGATAATACTTTACAGAAATGAGATGCATCCCGTAGCGTATTGTTTAAAAAACTCTTCGATTTATTTTGAGCTCTATAAATTGTGTAGTTTATATCAGGCATCTTATCGATCAATGTTTCAGCGAGCAAATCTAAACTCTTTGCAGTATCCTTAACTTTTGAGAGGTCGAAAGCCGACTGAGTCACATCAGACTGACCCCATTCATTATAAGCTTTTGTATAAGCCTTTACTATCTCACAACAAAATTCTGGTGTTGAAATTTCTGGATTTTTCTCCAGTATGTTAAGTATATAACTATATGGCCATCCCTCACCGGGTTCGATTTCCTCAGATGAAACAATATATTTTACGTATGGCTCTGCTTGATATGCCACCTCTAGGTTACTCATGAGGCAAGCATCCATACCTAGAATATCCAATGGTTGTCCAATCTTCTCTTTTGCATAAGCAAGGACTTTGCCTAACTCTATCGTGTCTAGAGAATGTCCTGATCCATCGTCGCTACAGATAGCCCTCAAATTCGAAGAGTCCAAATTAAGAATTTTGCTGAAAGATGTGCTGAAGAAGGTTTTCTTCAATTTCGATGCTGATAAAAAACTCGCTTCACGGGTATTCCAATTCCTTGTTCTCTCGTATCTGGCGAGCCTATCTAAATCACTCGGCTCCCAACCTCCACCATGATTCCACAAAATCAATGCATAGCGGTCGGCCGGATAATTATCATAAGACCATGCTATAAAATCTTCAAGAACATTCGGATCTCCAGAGTCAGTTTCTCCAAACTCCTCAACCTTCTCATTGATTCCTCCGCGTCGAATATAGAAACGTCTGGTACCTTTATTGCCCGCATTATCAAATTGAACTAGAACATTAACGTCAGGGCTCGAGCCGACTTGCCTCATTTCCTTTAGATCTTCATCTCCAGCCGTTGATAAATTGTTATCACCGGCCATATAAACCATGTATGTCCATTTTGCGTTCTTTTCCATAATCTTCACCTCTTTATTTAGGGGCCGATCCCAGAACTCAAAATTGTTTCTATTACCAGAATAGGACTGATACCCTAAAGTACAAAAGCAAATAGAAATAAAAGTTAAAGTCCATACATTGAAATGTTAGTAAATAAATAAACTAATTTTTCTCCCAATTAAGTAAGCCCCAAAATACTTTTGCGTTAATCAAAAATATACTCCATTATATATAAAATCATGCAGATATAATATAAAATAAGTGATTTTACCAAGGAATTAACATCTCAGCTGCTCCTTAACGAGAAGCACAAATATATCAAATCTGAACTTTTCATACCTACGACCTTAGGTCCTCTTTTGAGAATAGTAAAATGCTTTTTCTGATGCATACCCATAACTCTGACCATTTTGTAGGAATTTTCGGGATAATCGTATCAGTCAATCCTGTTCGTACTATATTTGGCTAGCTAAAAGCCACGTACGAAGGCACAGGCCACCATTAGTCAGATGGACCAAATAATCCCGGAAGACCCATCAAAGTAATTGAAAAAAGTAAAATGATTACTCTACCTCAGCACTTCCTTTATAACTGTTCGACTATTTTTTCTCGACGTTCCAGATCTGGGACATCGAGAGGGTTCAGGGATATATAGAATGGTGGTGCATTTTTCCATCTCTAGAGCGTATACATCTATAATAGGGTCTAAAAAAAAACAAAGATTTAATACTGATCTAAAATTCCAAACAATTATATTTATTTTGTTTAATTTTATATTGCATTATAAGTAGAAATATTAAAATCTGGCTATTAAATTATGAATTAAATAATATAATATTTAGATCATATTAATGAGCTCATCCCAAAAAACAAAATCGGTTCACTAAAGTGTTAATTATTTAAAACTGTTAGATTATGATGGGGGAAAGATATGTTTGAAAATGCCCGAAAAGAAGAGCAACAGAGAAAAGCCTCTGAAAGATATTATAGCCAGCAGAAAGCTGCTGAAGCGGAGCAGCCAGGCGAGAGATTCAGACGTGAAACCATCAGGCCCTTGACGGAGGAACAAACCATTGAGAGGCGTCTAATTTTTCTTGAACCAAGTGATGGACTAGCCCTTGAGAGGATCATGGGAAAGAGCGATCTTGTCGACATCTCTTATCTGGAACTTGGACTGCTTGCGGCCAGACCCGTCTGCAGGATCCAGATCGTGAATCCTTTCGGCAGGCCAGAGGGTTACGGCACGGGCTTTCTTGTCGGTCCAAATCTGCTGCTGACGAATAACCATGTCCTCGATACAGCAGAGCTGGCAAGGAAGAGTTTTGCAGAGTTCGAATTTGAGCAAGATATAAACGGTCGAAGAAAGACATCCAAATCCTTCGACCTGCGACCCGACGAGGTCTTCGTCACCGATCCGGACCTGGACTTCACACTGGTATCCGTAGCCTCAGTTGCCACAGAAGGGACAGAGCTTACCGATTACGGATTACTGCGTCTCGTAGAAGATTCCGGCAAGGTCCGACCCGGCGAATACGTCTCCATCATTCAGCACCCTGAGGGTGGTCTCAAGCATTGCTGCCTGCGGGAGAACGAAGTTGTAGACCTCTTCGATAACTGGCTGCATTATATGACAGACACTCAGCCAGGATCATCAGGCTCGCCGATATTTAATGATCAGTGGCTGGTTGTGGGCCTGCACCATTCAGGAGTGCCGAAGGAAGATGCCCAGGGCAACATCCTCAAGACAGACGGTCAGACCTATCGAAAAGGCATCGACGATCCCAGCACCATAGTTTGGGTGGCCAATGAGGGCGTGCGCATCAGCCGCATCTTCCAGGCACTGGAGTCGCGCAGCGAGAACGAGCCGATGGCGGCCGAAGCTCTGCTCAGGCTTCGCAGTCATGGCACCGGTCCAGTTGGACATGCGATCATAACCGCCCCAGAAACCATTCCCGGCACAGCAATGGAGCTGGGAGAACTGCCCGCGGAGCATTACAGCCTGGCGGATGGCTATAACCCTGACTTCTTAGGCTCTCTGCACCAGCTGCCGCTTCCCAAGCTGGCCGATAATCTCCAGTCCAAAGTCGCAAAGCTCAAGGACGGGGGCGAGATTCTCACCTACCTGCACTTCTCGGTTGTTATGAATGCCGATCGAAGGCTGGCCTTCTATACCGCGGCCAATATTGACGGCAAGAAGCTGAAGAAAATCAAACGTTCCCGCGACAAATGGTACTTTGATCCACGTCTTGACCAGAAGTATCAGGCCGGACCCAAATTGTATAAAGGCAATCCACTTGACCGCAGCCATCTGGTCCGCCGGCTGGACCCTTGCTGGGGACCAAATGCCAAGGATGCGGGAGAGGATACGTTCCATTTTACGAACTGCTCACCTCAGCACAAGCGCCTAAACCAGCGTGATTGGCTCGAAGTGGAAGACTACATACTGAAGACCACAGATAATGCCAATGTACGGATATCGGTATTCACTGGTCCCGTCTTCCGCGAAGACGATATGATTTACCGCAATGAGTACCTCCTGCCTGCCGATTTCTGGAAGGTTGTTGCATTCGTCAATAAGAACGGGAAGCTCAGCGCCACTGCCTACCTGCGCACGCAGAAGAATTATCTGGAGAGCATGGAGTTCTTCGACGATGAGTTCAAGACCTGGCAAGTGCCGGTAGCGCAGGTTGAGGCGCTGACCGGCTTATCATTCGGCTTGCCTACAGATGCCGATCCTATGGCTCGGCAAGCAGCTGGAAAGGGTCTGGAAAGCCAGAGGATCAATATTCGGAGGATTCGCTCTGCTGCGGACATAATGCTCTGATACGGTTGCTTGATGGCTGTTGCCTCTGATCAGACAATGGTGCACAGTCTTGCCAATGAACCAAAAGGGCCCAAGCCGACAGGCTATTTTTTGGGGTTAGGTGTGACTCAGTTCCAAAATCCAATGATTGGCGTAAACTAAAAAAACACTGGATTTTGAAATTTGTTATTATCCTTTGAACACTTCCTATTAATTGAAGTCTTTAGATTCCGAATATTGATTTGATTGAAGTACGAATTCTTCCTGCAAATTTAATGTTTCATTCAAAAAATACAAAAATCACAAGATTTTGGATCATAGTCATTTATGCGCTCCCAAATTCCTTCAAGCCGCCAAAGACAGAAATAGTGGTAGACAGTTTGCCACGGTGGAAATTCGTGCGGTAACATTCACCATGCGCAACCAGAACGTAGCAAGTAGAATGTGGCATTCAAGATTTCCAGATAGGATGAACACGTTTTCTGCTTCGATTAGTTTGGGGATTTGGGATATGGGGCTTGAGGAGTTCCCATCCTTTATCAGATAAATCACTAGGATAAGGAAGTCTTTCAGTTGGTTCCACCATCAACGAACAATCTTGATACAAGTATTATTTATTTCAGCCGAATACCCCGCAGCTTGCTGCGGGGATGGGCACTTCCCCGAGAAACGTTGATGATATACGATTTCTCAAATCCATTTTTTGTTTGTTACTTCTGCTCGAACTAAACCGTGTTAGGTCTATTGTCTTCTTTTACGGAATTTTCAGCGGTGCCGCGAACATACCCCGTTGCTTGCAGCGGGGTGCGCCAGCGAAACTTTGATTTTAAGGCATCCTCTTACTAATTAGTATTGTTTCTTTAATATATACATGCCTTCATGACATAAGTTAAAGGAAAGGACATTATGGAATTGGGGAAGACAGATGGTTCAGATCAGTGTAAGGTGCTGGAAGTGTAATAACGAAACTACTTATGAATATACACCTGCTCCGGTTCCAATTGTAAAAGGACAGGCAGCTGACGATGTAGCGATAATTATTAGAAACTGTCCAATCTGCGAGAATGATAACCTTATCAAAATTTCAAAGACAAAACTCAATAGTTCTGATCCGATTAAAGTTGGTGGAGAGAAAGTAACTGGCAGTGATAATAAATGGATAGAAATTGGGGGAGACTACGTGAAAACTACCCCTGATACATTAAATGTGATTGCAAAGGACCTTGTTGCATTGAACAGTGCTTTGATAACTGCATATATCGCTGCCCTGACCTTTTTGAAAATACCAAAGACGGGAATTCTGTCATCGTCGTCATCGTGGGTATGGGTTGCCTTGCCTATTGTTGCTTGGCTAGGAGGCATTGCTTTTAGTGCAATAGCCAATTTAGTGAAGATCGATGATTTTGACCCCGGTGATATTTCGAGTATAAAAGGTGGTTTTAAAAAGATCGTTTCACATAAGAGTTGGCTTGTAACTGCTGGATATGGCTTTCTTATTCTTGGACTACTTTTGGGAGCTATCTTTATAGGCGGTGCAAACTATAGGACCAATACTCTTAGTGATGTTCAATTCATCATTGGCGAGGAGCAGATCCCGGTTTTTGAGAATATGTCGATGATCGAAGACGACCAGACACTGATTACTGTTCCGGTGACACTGATAGGCGAAAGCGAAACTGCTTATACGATTCGCAAGGATAATGGAGAGATCATCGTTTTCAACAAGGACCAAGTGGTTGGGGTGAAATATCGGGAGTGATCTTCGAAGCTGTCTGATTACTAATTTATATCCTCTGATGCCTCAAAATTCCCCATTCCTGCAATTTGGTTTCAATCTCTCCTTTTTCCCGGGCGTTGAATGTATTGCGGCGGTAGTGTCTCATAGAAGTTAGGCTGTCGTGTCCCTGTCTCTCGCAGATATCCATAGTAGGAACCTGGGCGGCATACATCCATGATTCAATAGTTTTCCTTGTTGTCTTCGCACTCACGCCGTAGGGGCTTATCCCGACCTTCTGGATCCATCTCTGAAGGTTTTTATTCCAGGTTGCTTCCTGCGGTGGCATGGGTCCCTGGGTGAACGCCTTAAAGGTATCCTCAAACATGGAAGGCAATGGGGTGATGGTCCTCTCTCTCATGGTCCGTTTCCCCTTCTTCTGGGCTTCATCGGGCAGATGAATGAGATTTTCTTTCCGGTTGTACCACTCCGGATGATCGTCAGCGTCCTCGGTCGTCACTGCAACTTCGGGGCTGGAACAAAGGTCGCAAATCTGAGGCATGAAGGGAAAAACGTCAAGGTTATGGTAAGGGGAAAATCGTTGACTTGGGCCGGAGAAAACTCGGGGTCATCATGGGCGACGACGTGCACACCGGGATTAATACGAGTATCAATATTGGCGTTATGCTGGAAGAAGGGAGAGGGACCAGGCCGGGAGAAGTTGTACTGCGTTAATTGGGGCCTTTGGCCTCTTTTTTCTCCTCTCTCTTTTTTTAGGTCATCCAGTGTTTTCATGATTGATGTTTTCATGGCCAAAGATCCAATATGTCTTTTGCTTGTGTTTTTGGACCCCGGGTTCAGGTTGATCCCGGCCACAGCAAAAAATGAAAAACAGGAGCTTAAGGCTCCATTCTGATTATTTAAAATAATATTAATCTAGTACAAATGGATCACCATTTCACCTTTTGTTTTTGATATCAACGATTGAAAATCCAGCTCCAGATTTTTGAGAATATCTCCAAAAACGATAACAGGAAAAATATTTCTTTTTAAATAACATCTGCGGAAGTTCGGATGACGGAAAAGAATATAGGTTTTTAAACCAAAGTCCTAATTTGAGGGCCTCAATGACAAAGTCAGGATAGCCTTAAAAGGAAAATATAGGGGGAGTAGTAATAAAGGTTATGAGAAAAAGTACCGCATTAATCATAGTAGATGCACAAAATTTTATTCTCCATGAAAGAGGGCTAAGCGCAGATTGGGGTGTCTTTAAAGATGCTCAAGAAAAGAATATGGTAAAGAAAACACTCATAGTCATGGAAAAAGCCAGATCCGCGAACATTCCCATAATTTTCATTAGAATGGACTTGAGGCCTCAGATCTTACCGGATATAGGTTTTTGGAAACAGATCCGGGAAATAGACTTCACTGAAATAACTCCCGAAGAAGCGGATTTCCAGATGAGGATCATAGATGAGTTGACACCTCATCCAGAAGATATTATAGTCACCAAATACCATAGCCTGAATAGTTTTCACAATACGGACCTTGACCAGATAATAAGAGCTTTACATTGTGATACACTGCTATTTACAGGTGCCGTCACAAACCTTTGCCTTGAAAGCACAGTGAGAGGAGCTTTTGACAGGGGATATAATTCTGTTGTTCTAAGTGACTGCACAGCTTCGATGAACGAAGAGGCTCAGAGATTTGCCATAAATTTTATTTTCCCTATGCTGAGCATGGTTTGCACCTCAGAAGAAATCGAAATATTGAAAACATAACAAAATTATCCATAACTCCATTTTTGACTCGCACAACATCGGGGTTATGCCGGAAAAGGGGTGAGGGACCAGGCCCGGAGAAAACTCGGGGTCATCATGGGCGACGACGTGCACACCGGGATTAATACGAGTATTAATATTGGCGTTATGCTGGAAAAAGGGAGAGGGACGAGGCCGGGAGAAGTTATACTTCGGTGAAAAGGAGAAGCCTGAAATATATAAGGACCTGCTTTGACAGGCGGCGAGCGAACCGAAACCTTGGAGAACTAATAATTTCCGGCAAAACTTCGATAGAAGCTTATGAAGCAAAAGTTTCCCCGCTCAACTCTTCCGAAATCTACGTTGAAGACCAGGAAGGCCGCCAGAAGAGCGTCCAGGAACTAAGCCGGGGAACTGCCGAACAGCTTTATCTCTCCCTGCGTTTCGGTTTTATCAGGGAATTCGGAAGGCATTCGGAATCTCTTCCCATAGTATTTGACGACGTGCTGGTAAACTTCGACCCCGAACGCTGCAAAAGCACCTGTGAAGCCATAAAGGACCTTGTCCCGGGCAACCAGCTCTTTTATTTCACCTGCCACCCCGAAACCGTAGAGATGCTTGCAGGAAGGTTCCCGGAAGCCCGGGTTGTGGATCTTGATGGGGTTTAATGAGAGAGATGGATCGGAAACGTTTTGAATAAATTGTTGTGAAATATTTTCAGCCGGGGAACGAGATTTAATTCCGGTTTCTGGTTTTTATTCATATTAGAAATTTGAATTCTGTTCATCGGTTTCCTCGACCTCATTTTCGAGTTCTCTGCCTGCCCATTTTCTAGTTTGATTAACTGGATAACAACTTCATTGCTGTTAGTTGCTGTTAGCATAAGTGACAGGGCTTGGTATTCGAAGACCTAGCGTCTGCAGCTTATCCACATTAAATGGCTTGAGTTATAGATTATCTTGAGATTTCACTTGTAGAGACCTAAAAAAATGAATGGATTCTTCGAATCCCACCATTCTGTGTGGGGTTCTTTGTTTCCCTCATTGTCCAATGTTTCTGATTTTTGGTAAGCTTCCTGTGCTTCATCGATGAATTTGAGTTTTGAAAGGGCATCGCCTTTTTTGAGCCACAATTTAGACCAGCTAGGATTGATTTCTATAGCCTTTTCAAAAGTATTTAATGCCTTAACAGGGTCTCCAACTTTAAGTAAAGTATTCCCCACCAAAAATAGTAACCTTGCATCACCCGAATTTATTTCAAGAGCCTTTTTATAGGCTTCCAATGCCTGATCATACTGTTTGGAATCAAATAGAATGTCACCTTTTACACACCACATATTTACATTGCCCGGATCGAGTTCAATAATTTTGTCACAGGTTTCCAGAACTTCACTTTCCAGAACTTCACTATAGCGGAAAAGATGGATCAGGGCATCCCCCTTTTTAATCCAAGTTTCGACATGATCAGGGTTGATCTTCAACAATACCTCGCATATGGAGTGGACTTCAATATATTTTTTATAATCTGTACTACTATTTAGGGAGTCAGAAAGAAATTTTAAAAAATTATCATTCAAAAGTCTCTTTTTTTCTTCCCCAAAATTAATTACTGGGGTTTTAGTGAAAACTTCATAAGCTTCTTCGTATTTTCCGGAATTAATTAGATATTTAATGTAACTTGAAATGCTAGAAAATATTTTTTCGTCTATAGAACTCGTAGCCTCTGACTCCAACAGCTCGTTATAGATCTCAAATGTTTTCTTGTAGTTTCCACTTTTTAGAAGAGAATGAGCCCAACCAACTAATGCATGATCTTTGGAAATTTTAGCTTCAAAAAAATCTGGTCTAAGATCCAGTGCGTGTTTATAGACCTCAACTGCTCTTCTGTACATTTTTAGCTTAAAGAGGGCATTACCTTTTTTGAGAAGGGTTACTGTATCCTCAGGATTGAAATTTAGGAGCTTATCATACGTTTCCACTGCTTTTTCAAATCTTTTTAGGCTCTCAAAAATACTTCCTACTCTGGATAAATACATAACATTGTTTGGATTCTCTCTTAGTTTTTCCTCACGATATTTTAGTTCTTCTTCCAATTTCCTAGTCTGATATTTTTTCAAGGCAACTTCCCTGTTCCTCTGCACTTCAGGATAAGAAGAGTTAACCTTCAACACCTCATCATAAGCTTTAATTGCCTCTTCGTATTTTTGAAGAATATAAAGAGCTTTTCCTTTACTGAATAAAACTTCCTCATTCCGGGGTTTTTTTAGCAAAATTCGATCATATATTATGAGCGCTTGCTCATATCTTTCAAGTTTAAATAGGGTATCTCCCAACATGTAAAGGTTAGATATATCATCCGGCCGATCTTGCAATATTATTTCATACTTTTTAAGTTTCTCCCTCAATATTCCATTTCTTTGCTTTTTGTCCATACTAATAAGATTTTTCATTAAGTATTTGCTATTTTTCTTTCTATCATACAATAAGTCAGCAAAAATCAAATTGCATGTGGCCATCCCACCCTAAAGAAACAGTCCGACAATTCAATTTCAGGACAAAATCATAAAAAAAAGAAGGCATTTAAATCCTTTAAATCGAAAAAAAGGACTTCAGTTATTTCTAATTGTCGAGCAGCCTGTGAAGGTGGGGTATTCGTGACCCTCCGCCTCCCATAGTAATAAATAAGTAAGAGTATATCCGTTCATTCAGTTCAAATTAATGAAGTTTCTTCACTTCAGAGGATTTCTACAGAGCTATTATTGGTCGTGGGGGTCATTCATTGAAAACCGGTTGCAGAAGAACTCTCTGTAAATATGCCTAATCAAGTTGAATGTGTCTGTTTTCTCAATCATGATCAATGACTCACTGTCAACGGCGGTTTACTTTTCCCCAGTTCAGGCGGTTTAAAATTCCCCACCTTTTGATATAAAGTTTGCTCAATTTTTCAAGAACTTCTGTAGAATTAGGTGTATGGAATTACAGTTTTTATTCCCTGTTTCTTCCTTTCTTTTAGCCTGTAGCTCTCTCCTTTTATGTTAATCGTCGTAGAATGGTGGAGTATACGATCAAGCACAGCTGCCGCTATTACGTGATCCTGAAATATTTCACCCCATTCTCCATATGACTTGTTTGAGGTAAAGATGATTGAGCTTTTTTCGTAACGTTTTGATATAAGCTGGAATAAATAGTGAGCTCCCTCTTCATCAAAAGGAAGGTATCCCATCTCATCTATAATCAGTAATTTGTATTTCGTAAAGTCCCTCATCTTCTTTTCAAATACTCCTTCTCTGCTTGCTTTTTTTAATCTCTCGATGAGGCTGCTTGCATTGATAAAGTAAGCAGAATGTCCTGCTTTTACAGCTTCAATTCCAAGAGCGATTGCAAGATGGGATTTCCCAACTCCAGGGGGTCCAAGTAAAACAACATTTTCAGCATTGTGTATGAATCTCAAGGTTGCGAGATCTTCAATAACACTTTTCTCAATTGATGGCTGAAAATCAAAGTCGAATTCCTCAAGAGTCTTTTTCACAGGGAATACTGCACTTTTCATCCTCCTCTCAATTGCCGTAGCATCCTTGTGTTTCTTTTCCTGCTCAAACAGATGATCAAGAACTTCCATTGTTGTTTTGCTGTCTCTTGCGGCAAGTTCAAGGTAGTTGTCCAGGATCTCTTCAATAGTATCCAGTTTCAGATACTGGAGGTTACTGTGGAGCCTCTCATAAGTGAAATTGTTCATAGTGAACCTCCTTCACTAAAGGCTTCATAGATCTCAAGGGACCTCTTCTCCACTTCTGGACCTGTAAATTTCATTGGAGGCTTTGAAGTATTCCTGCAAGCGGAGTTCTCTTTTAAAATCTCACTCAGGAGTCCCTGAAAGTGTTCCTTTTTCCTGGCAACTCTACAGTTTCCAGAAAGGGTTTCATGTTCACAGATGCTCTCGCGATCGACATAAACCTGAAACATTCCCTCAGAAATACGAAGTTCGACAGTTCTTCCTGCAAACTTGTAAGGAACGGAATACTTGTTTCCAAGATAAGAAACATAACAGTCTCTTGACACTTTTCTGGTCTCTTTCTTTACAACCTTATACGCAGGAACCTGATCCAGAGGAACCAGGTTCTCCACTTTGAATCGTTCAAGAGGGATTTCATGAGTAGTCCCATGTACACTTAAATTCACTCGCTTTAACCATTCAAAGACCTGAACATTCAGGTTTTCAAGGGAACTGAACTCTCCTCCAAGGAAGAAATCCCTCTTTACGTATCCAACTGTATTCTCTATTTTTCCTTTTATCTGGGGTCTGTATGGCCTGCATAAGCGAGGAATGAATCCGTAATGTTTGAAGAAATCCTCAAACTGAGCGTTCCATTCAGAATCCGATGATTTTAGTGCTCTCCTGATTACAACCTGTTTCATGTTGTCATACAGGATCTCCTGTGTACATCCTCCAAAGTATTGAAACGCATTCAAATGACACTGGATAAGTGTGGAAGTATCAATACTCAGTGTAAATTCTACATACCTCATTCTGGAGTATCCAAGAATCATGTTAAAACAGTAAAGTTTTTTGATTTTTCCGTCGATCTCAACTGTTCCTAATTCACCCCAGTCAACCTGGGCTTGAACGCCTGGTTTTGTCTCATAACGGAGTACCGCAGGTACTCCCTGTTCAGGTCTGACTTTCCTCACAAAATCCTTAACGATGGTCTCCCCACCATCAAAACCCATTTCCTTGATTTCACGAAAGAGGCGAGCAGCGGTATAGGGGACTTCATTAAGCTTTTTGAGTATGTAAGGTTTGTACGGATCAAGTTTGCTCGGTCTTGTCGGACGTTTCTGAGGTTCAGGAGCCGTCTTACGGCGAAGATATTTCCTCACGGTTTTCCTATCATGACCTGTTTTTCTGGCGATTTCGCTGAGGTTCAAGCCTTGTGAATTCGAATCTCTTAGCACTAACCAATCCTCCATTTTCAGCATTATTCACAATCCTCAAACTTTTCTCAAGAATTGTGAATTGGGGAATTTTAAACCGCCGAAAATGGGGAATTCTTAACCGCCGATGACACTCACGGACACGACCCTATTATTTTAGAATTTTTTTATGCATCTTTTCAATTTTCAAGCAGTCACTTAGGAAAGGCCGGTCGTCTTAGCCGACCGGTGAGCCCCCAGGCTATCTAAAATTAGCACTTTAATGAACGGTATTCTTAGATCATCATTATGATCTTCGCTGTGGGTTAACCAGAAACTTCCATGCAGCCTACAAAGTATGAGCTTTTCGTAGAAGAACTGCAAGCCTCCGACCCCCTGGGCCTGGAAGAAGAAAACCGCAGGCTGGAGGAATGCCTGGAAACCCTTGAACAGGAGAGCTCCGGGAACCTGGACAGGCGCGGAGCGATAGGAAACCAGATCGAACAGCTCGAACACGGAAGTGAAGCTTCCCTGGCAAGGGTGATGCAGGAAAGCCTGCTGGAAGACCTTCACGAAAAGTCAAGGGAATGGGCATCCCTGGTCCTTGCCCGGAAAATCCTTGCCAAAGCAATCGAAGTCTATGAAAAGGAAAGGCAGCCCGCAGTCATCGTGGAAGCCCAGGCCTTTTTCTCAAAGATCACCGGAGGCAGGTACACGCGGATTTATTCCCCGCTCAACTCTTCCGAAATCTACGTTGAAGACCGGGAAGGCCGCCAGAAGACCGTCCAGGAACTCAGCCGGGGAACAGCCGAACAGCTTTATCTCTCCCTGCGTTTCGGCTTTATCAGGGAATTCGGAAGGCATTCGGAATCTCTTCCCATCGTATTTGACGACGTGCTGGTGAACTTTGACCCCGAACGCTGCAAAAGCACCTGTGAAGCCATAAAGGACCTTGTCCCGGGCAACCAGCTCTTTTATTTCACCTGCCACCCCGAAACCGTAGAGATGCTTGCAGGAAGGTTCCCGGAAGCCCGGGTTGTGGATCTTGATGGGGTGTAATAAAGGGAGTTTTGAATAGATTGTTGTGGAGAACTTTCAGCCGGGGGCCGGGATTTAATTTCGGTTTCTGGGTTTTATGTTTTATTCATGTTCCTCGACTCCCATCAGGGTTGCTTTTAGATCATCAATACGATTTTTTGTGTAGGGTGTTTTTCTCCAATTAGCAGAGGGTTTCTTCGACCCAAATCAATTAAAATATATTATTTCTGTTGGCGGGCTGCTTCGATCTGATCCGTGGCAACCGTTTGTTCAGATTTTAATGATCGAAAACTTAACAAGGCACAGTTTAGAAGCAACATCTCCCACTCACTACCATTCTTTACTCATTCGATCTTACTTCGACAGATCTACAAAATAGAAATAACTTATCTGTTCTTAATTTATTCAAAATACTCATCATACTTAGGGAGATGTATGTCGGTTATGAATGTGCTAAGCACTTGACGACTGGACAGGTTACTATCATCAAAACCTACTTCTTTTCTCATCATCAAAATCAAATCGCCAAGTTCTCTATTTATTATGATTGGGGTCGCTCTATTCTCTGTTGATGTTTTCAGCAGGTTGATGTATGCCTTTAGTACTTCTTCTGAAGCATACATGGACATCCCAATTTGGACATTAAACCAATCGTCTTGGCTGAAACTAAGTTTCTCTGGATCGAAATCTTCTTTTGAGTTTTTGGCAGCCGTAAATATACTTATTAATAAATTTATTAATTTGGTGTATTGTTCTTTACGCTGCTGGTGTATTTTAAAATCTATCTCACGCTTTTTTGCGCTCCTAATCTGCCACCCTACAAATAAACCTGACACAATTATTGAAATTATTTGCAGACTTTGATCGCTTGAAATTGTACCCATATCAATTTCATCCCACAAACTAAAAATTATACGTAGATGTAGCCTTCAATATTGTAACCTAAATTTGACAGATTTCGATAACTAATACAGTGCAAAATTGCAAAAAACACCTTGCTGAGGTTCAATATAATTCGCAAAAACGTGAAGTCATAACTGATATAAATACCTTTTAAAATCTTAAGTTGCGTTCTTGATTTTGATAGCATCCACTAATTCTCAGAGAATCACCCCTTCATTTTGGGCTAAAATGAGTTTGACAAATTGTATCAATATATTAAAAAATATTATAAATTCTATGAAATTTCACTCATTCTTGTTACAATTAAACTATTGATCTTATCAAAATTAGCAAAAATATACCGTTTAACCCCATTTTTCAAGAAATTGACTGTAAGTGTCAAATTCGACAGGCTTTTTTTGATGAATTTTGTGGACCTATGTTTGATTTCCTCAAACTCATATCTCATCAACGATATGAATAATTGAGCAATAAAGCCGAGAATAAGAGCTCCATAAGTGCTATCGTCTGACCACACTCTCAATGGTTTAATCTGAATTGCGTTTTTCAACGAGTCGAATATTTTCTCAATAGAATCCTTTTTTCGGTATGTTTTCAATGCCTTCTCAAGTGTCAAATTCTTGTTTGATTTTAGGCAGAAAAATCCTTCTCTCCCAGTAATCAGTTTACTTTTCAGGAATTCTATTGCTTCTTCCTCGCTCATCTCATCAAGCTTGGTCGTAAATGAGTAATTGACCTCAATCAACTCATTGTTAACTCTGAATTTCTTGGGAAGACCTTTTTTGTTATCAATTGCTTTCTGAATCTCTTTTGCTTCCTGTAGTTTCCTCACAACAGCTCTTGCTTTTGACTCCAGCCGTCTCTCCTGCAATGGTTCAGAGAAATAAAAATGGCTCTTCGTCATATGATATGGGTAATTTTTTATAATAAAATGATAATATAAAT
>JAENYU010000060.1 GCA_016841625.1 Methanobacteriota archaeon | reverse complement strand
CCGAACTCACCAAATTTTCATGCCCTTTCAGTGTTGCTTTTTCCTCTCCTTTTTCCAGATCCCAGACCTTGAGTGTCCGGTCACGTGAACCTGAAACAGCATACTTTCCATCGGGGGTGACTGCAACCGAACTCACCAAATTTTCATGCCCTTTCAGTGTTGCTTTTTCCTCTCCTTTTTCGAGGTCCCACACCTTAAGCGTTCGGTCGTATGAAGCAGACACAGCCACCCGCCCGTCAGGGGTTAGAGCAACCGCACTCACCAAGCCTCCATGGCCTTCAAGAACACTAACCAATGGTCCACCTGGTAGTTTCAAAGAGGAAGTTCTAGGTAATAATCTGATGCTGTCTTTACATTCACATGCTTGACTTAGCAACGATTGTATTTCAGTTTCATGGAAGCAAAGAAGGCGCCCAAGAAGCTGTCCTGCAAGCTGATTTTTATCCTTTACTATAGCATTAAATGAAAGCCTAATCGCATCCTGCACAAGCCCTATTTCTGTATCATCGGACAGGTAATCGTAATCATGAAGAAGAGAGTTTACGTCAGGTTTTTCTATACCAGTTTTGTCCTGTATAATGCGCACTTTATCCAGTTTGGCGCGCATCCACTCAAAGTCTAAGAGCAACTTACGAAGCTCTTCCTTTTTCCCAGCTTCTTTCAAGTGGTATACAAGATGTTCGTAGAAGTAGCCATCTTCAGGACTCTCACTCCATTTATTACCACATTCTTTACGATATGCTTCCAGCAGCTGGTTGTGGAGGCTGGTTAAATCATCAGCCGTCGCTCTCAGGTAATCAAACTGCAGGTCGTGTAGAGATATGAGGCGATTAGGGGCTTCACCATCAAGCAGCAGGAGAGACCTATCTTTCAATAAAATTAACAGTTCCTCTACACTCCAGTAGTCTAAGTTTCCAGTATGTGCCCAAAGAGTTGATATTGCAGTTTCAGGCACCGGTTTATCTGTAGGAAAAATAACTAATTCTTGATAACGCCGTACTGCATTCTGATCTTCATTTGAGAGAAAATCCACGCTAACTTTCAATGCTCTCATGACATCAGAATTTTCGTAATTTGGTAGTTGAAATTTAATGGATTTAAGATTTGCATTTTGCAAGGCTTTCAGAATGCCCAACCACGATCTTCCACCTTTAGCCATTGCACCACAGATGGATAGAGCGAGTGGTAAGTATCCGCATTCATTGGCAACCTCTACAGCCTCTGTTGGCAACGAATCTACTTCCTGTTCACACCAGTTTGCAAGGAGCTGCAAAGCTTCAGGTTTGCTGAGGGCTTTGATCTTGTGTTCCTGTGCCCCAAGGGAAGTAACAACGTCATCATTTCGTGTGGTAATGAGCAGCCTGCAGCGTGAGCCTAGAGCATTAACAAAAGGTGTAGCGTGCGGGACTTTCCAGACGTCATCAAGTACGACAAGGCATGTCTTGTCGGAAAGTACTTTTGAAAGATTTGCTTCCGCTTCCTTTTTGCTGCTGTAATTTGCAGGGTCATCTCCGAATTTTGTCCCGATAAGTCTCATGTCCTCAATGGGGTCAGGGTTCAACCCCACAGTTATCCAGAATACCCCATCATAAAAAGCCCTGCGAGTTTCTGTAGTGCGAGCAAAAGCTGTTGATAAGATGGATTTCCCCATCCCTCCCATGCCCTGGACTGCAGTAATCTGCTTTGCAGATGTGATTACTACGGGCTTGACAGCATCAGCCAGTATTAGCTCTTTTACTTTTTTGAGGTCCTCTGTTCGAGGTAAATAGCTGGGTGGGAGTGACGGCACTGCAATCATCGGACCCGGTTGAGGGATGGGCTCTCTCAGAAGCCGGAGCAGTTCTTCGAAGGCTTCTTCATAAGGGCGCTCTTCCCTGAAGTCCGGGCAGTGCAACTTTGAGATTTCTTCCGGGAGCAAATCGTAGTCACCCATGCGCAAAATCGGGACCACACCTTTACTAAAAAGGAGGGCATGCTCCCATTCGGATTGGACGGAATCGGATTCAATTGCTTTAGGTCCAACAACGGCAATCAATAGGTCTGATTTTTCAATTGCATCCCTAATCTCCTGCAGGAAAGTTCTGCCACGGTTTTTCATTGCCGTTCGGTCCCACCAGACAGAAAAACCCCTGGCTGTCAGATCCTGATAGAGTTTTCCGACAAATGGTTCATCATCTTCTCGGGCATATGAGATAAATATTGAAGGTAGTTTCTGAGCTGTGATTTCCTTTTCTTGAGATCCCTGGGGACCATCGATTATGAGCTTTTTAATGTCTCTAAATCCACTTGTTAATTTATTATTTATAACAAAGTACCGGCGGTTGGAGAGAGCTTTAAGAGCACCTGGGGATCCTTCATCTGCTGCTCTGTTTAGTGCAAGCTGTATTCCTTCATCCAGTACCTCAAATACTTTCAGTAAAAAAGAGAGTCTTTCCTCAGTTCCCAGATTTCGGTCTCTATCTTCCAGTTCTATCTCCCGGGGGAACAATGATACAAAATCTTCATTGATTTCGGAAAGGCTTCTATCCTTGCCACTTCGAAATACATACAGTTCCTTGATTATTAGTTCAATATCTGTGGACCTGCGCAAAATTTCACAAATATCCTTTATGTCTTTGTGAGAAATTACGGGGAACTCTTCTATATCGGTCTTTTCTTCAATGATTTCTTCAAAATCAGCTTTTCTGATGATTGTTTTTTCAATAGGCTCTTTTTCAAAAATAGAATTTTTTACTTTATTAAATAGATGAATGCCTACACTACTTATTTCCCCTCCAATAAAATCGTCAGACATTGTGCACAGATCCTTTGAAATTTAGTTCCACATTTCATTGAATTATTTTCCAATTAAATCTTTCTCTTTTCTTTTGTCAAGTGAAATTACTGATTCATTTTGCGAATAAGTTCAGAGAAACCGGAAGAAAATGGATTGCCTAAATAATCGGCTTTCTGAGAGCCTTGTTATTGGATTTTCTCTGGAAGTCGCGTGTGTTCCATCCTCCTTGCCTGAAACCCGATTGTAGAGCCTCCCAGAGAGTCATTTGAAAAATGGGCTGAAGAGATGGGCGTGGCTGGTTTAAAAGGTCTTTTTTCCCCTTTAGAATCCCCACTGAACGCTCTAGCCACCCCCATTTGTATCTGTTCTTTAGCCACTATATTTTTCCTAAAAATAACGCTATACATAGCGTTTTTATAGCTTTTCTTATACCGATCTGGTAATAGGGGAAAGTTTATATTCTCCCCTGCGAATAGAAGATTATAGAAAAATGGGAAAAGTAATGGGAGTGTGGAATCAAATGACCAAAGGAATATTCGGGGAAACCCGCAGACGTTCAGTATATGAAATGATCTTCGAAAGGCTGCTGAAGCTCGGGATCATAGACGCAGAGGGCAAAATCCTCTATTCGTACATGAAATTCGAGGCAAGCGGATTCATGCCCCTGCATGTGGATTGGATCGATGCCGACAAAATCTCGATTGCCCACAACGGCATTCAAAACGGCGATGTCATAGCAGATCCGGACATGATCGTCCACATCGTGCCAGAGATGAAAATGGCGGAAGCTTTGACTTTTCAGAATGACTATCTCGGGATCTTTCAGGAAGTGTATCCTGAGCCGGGGAAGTTCTATCCGAAACTCAAAACAGAACTCAATTCCTTCCTTAACTCATGGCTCAAGAGGGTAATCGAAGATCAGGGGCATGTTCTGACTGTTACGAAACCTCTCTACGGAGAGGAAGATGAAGAGGAAGAGCCAGACGAAGAGAAGCCAGGGGAAGAAAAGGTAGAGGCAGCAGAGCCGAGGCAGGCAACCCTTGACGGGATTGAGGCTTTCAAAGGCTTCGGGACATAGATGTACGGAAAATGAAAGGAAACAGAAGGGTTGGGAAAAGGGGACCGCAGGCTCAAAGCTCCCGAACACGGGGGGGTTGAGTCCTCCTTTAGGAAGCCGTTCTGCAAACACTTCTTGCCTTTTTCATGTGGCTTGTATGCGGTTTTCTCTACAATCCCGGACATATCAGGCAGGAAACTGAAACTGAGAACACGTACTAAAAATAATGGCACTATCCTGAACCCGTGCCAATCAAGGAAATAAGATCATGCCGGAAATACCAGAAGAAACAAAACCCACGATACCCCGTGATGAGAACGGGAGATGGATGGCACAGATAACGCCCGAGCTGGTCCTTTCTCACGTCACGACTGAATGGGCTTCCACCAGCGATATCGCCAGGAAAACAGGGTTTTGCCGCCATGGGGTTATAAAGGTCCTCAAGTCGCTTCAAGAGGCAGGGAAAATCGAGAAAGGCGATTACGGGAGTTTCTTTCTCTGGAGGTTAAAACCGGGTCAGGAGAGGGAAGAAGTGGCAGAATAAAGTGGGTCGCTTTTCTAAATCGAATTCTAGACCAGCTTTGAAGATTTTGAAATTAATCCGGGAAATCCCCAGTACAGAAACCCTATCGCAGCTAGGAGAGGAGATGGTTACTATAAAAGACAGACCGAAAAATGTGAAGGGAAAATGGATTCGTATATTTACCGACAAGAAAATACTTGGAACGCTATCGGAAGAGTGGAAAACCACGTCGATGATCGCGAAGCAATTAGGGTGTGGCCCCAGAATTGTCCGGGTAAGGCTAAATGCCCTGTATGAGCAGGGGAAGGTTAAAAGAATGGTTGCGGGGAAAGCGTATCTGTGGGCTGTCGAGGATTATGGGGGAAAGAAGGGGTATGACAGGAAGTGAAGCAGAAAGAGCAAAAAGATCGCAATAAAGGTTTGATAAGCGAGAGTAAAATGGCTCTCTTTCAGTAAGCTGGTTTTTTCTACCAGGATAAAGGGCCGCGGGCCTAAAAACCATTTTCAAAGGATTTTGAGGTTTCGAATCCCACCCCTCTCATCTGTTTTTTTCATGGATTTCGTAAACTTGACCAAAAATGAAAAATCATTTAGTTTTGAATGTTTTGAATCTGTGTTATTTTTAATCAATACTTTTTACCCTCTTGCCATCTTATCATAAAGCCTTATGATATTGTCCATAATTTTCCCGAAATAAGGATGGTCAGCACCCATACCAGTTTCAATAACATCGAGAGCATGTTCATATGATTTTAATGAGTCGTCATATTTTCCCATTTTGGAAAGCAAGATTCCGAGATTGTTGAGCGTCGTCCCCACATCTGATTGGTAGCCCA
>JAENYU010000026.1 GCA_016841625.1 Methanobacteriota archaeon | reverse complement strand
AATGGACTCCGGCCGCATCCCCGGCTGGATGGAAAAGAACTGGCCACCCAAATAAATAATCGAAACGCAATTTGAAAATTAATATTCCGTGTCTTTTTGACACGGAATAAAGTTTATTGCAACTTTTACAAAACGTACTTGTCGACTTTTCAAATAGGTTCTGAATTGAAGAAAAAACTGGCACAAAAATCGACTTTTTTGCCTTAATGCCATACAGATTTGCTTTGTTTTTTACACCCGGGTGAACATCCAATTAATTATCTGTGGAGGAATTATTTGAGAAAATGTATTTTAGCAAGCTGTCTCAAAATCACTTTGAATTCTACAATTGGGTAATATCCCAATTCAATTTTCTTTTTGCTTCATTCAAAAAGAGATCAGTTTTCAGTGATCAACAGAGCTTACTTGTTTTTCCTGCTACAATTTCCCATCTATTCCCATACTCATTCCCTCTTTCTGCCATCATTTTTAGAATTTCTTTCAGGTTTTTCCCTTCTCTCTTTATGAGATCTGCTATCTTCTTTATGTTGTGTACAGTACACATCACAAGAAACTCAATTTTTGCCTTCTTTTTCCCCCTCAAAAGAAATCCTTTGAATCCTCTATCTTCTTTCATCTAAACAAATACAAGCTCTACAGTACACATTCTTTTCTGATACTGTTCCGTTCCTTCTTCTGTATTCAGCTTAGCCCTCTGTACTCCATTAGGCACTCTCCTGGATCTCTTGATATTGTCCTTTTTTCACTATCATTACATGCATTTTTCAACACACATAGAGAACAATACTTACAGACATAATTCCGTAAAGAGCCTCTAAAATGAAGTGTCAGGAAGCCTCGTACAGAGATACTCCGGCTGTGGAAATCTTGAGGCATCTGTCAGGATATCTGTCTTGAATAAGGTGCCGAAATACTGAACATCTAAGCTAAACAGCTAATATTCAGGAAAAAAAGGTAGGGAGATCCCACGAAACATTCGTAAGAATCTTTACGAGTTTGAGATAGCCCGGCACGGATTCGAACCGAGGTTGCGGGAGTCAGAGTCCCGCATGATTGACCACTACACTACCGGGCTTCTATGATTTCTCTTTCGGGCACGCTTTCGGGCGCCCCTGAGCGTATCTTCTAAAGGACAAATCTGTATATATAACTTTCGGCTCACATTTAGAAATTTTACAGCTTACTTCAAAGGTTTTCTTCCTTCTGACCCAGGACGGCAGTCCACCACCAGCGGGCCATGTCAATCAGGTCACTGGAAAACTGGCCTGAGAGCCTGTACTCCCCATTACTTATGGAGATGAGCCCGGCTCCCAGTAGCTTGTTGCGCATTGCATAAAAAGAGGCACGCCCTACCTGAAGTTCATCAAGCATTGTTTCCCATTCTTCGGTCCGGAGCGGATTGCCTGCCGCCTGCCTTTCCTCTATTATGGTTAAGAACTTCCGGCCCCTCTGGGCAGTGGCATCCTCCTGGAAAACGCGCTGCATAAGGGTACCGTAAGGATCCCTTGTTTTACTTATGCGGGCGTTTGCGTCCGAGCGGGCGATAATGGTAGTCGCTGTCCTTGGGGCGTTTTTAACAAGTGACATAGTCTATCAGCAAAATAAGAATAAAATCATTTATGCGGCAATCTGAAATTTGGCAGTAATTTTTATGAAGCTGCATCACCTGAATGCTTAGATGGCGTATTTATGATTTTCATAAGCAGATCCAGGTACTCTTCACGAAGAGTGTATACTATTGGGGTCTTATAGGACTCCTTGTGAGACCTCAATATCCCTAACTTTGAATGAATATATCCCACCATGGATGCAACCGTATTCCTTGAAACATTGTATTTTTTTTCAAGCATCTCATGCAGCTCGTCAATGGTTGCTTTCTTGACTTTTATAAAGATGCATAAAATTGCTCTTCGATAGCCGGTGGAATCTACTTCAATAAATTTTTCTACTCGAGCTTTGATTTTGGAACGGATGGATCCCATGTATTACCACCTCTACTGATACAGTAAACTATGTCAGTTTTAACTCTATATATAGGTTTGTAAATTAATTCGTTATGATAGGAATGGTTATAAATTTTTTTGCATCTCATATAATTATATTTTTACCACTGATGCTGTCTATCTTAATACATATATATGTCCTTCCCCGATATATTGTTTTTTACGCCCTACTAATGTATTTACTATATTTAAGGGGACTTGCCTACAAAGTAATCATACTTCTATATTTTTATCTTTCACACACTTTTTGTAAAAGCTATTAGATGGTGCAAAAGCCCTAAATCAGGCTTGAAATGCCTTTCAAAATTTGAACACTTGGAATATATATTTACATCCTTACTTAATATGTTTCGAAGTGATCCTATATATAGATGTCGTCCTTTTTGGTTGCCGGTATTGATTTCATTTAGGTCTTATTCATGTCATCTTTTTCTACCTTCCGCAAATTTCAAAATTGAAATGTGAGTGCTTTTACGTATTTTCGATCCTGGGGGGATTAATTTTAATAGTTTCGTTACCTTAGACAGAAATGTATGGGGAAACTGGCTTACGTAGAGACCTCCCTAATTTCCAGGCCGCATTAAGGTGTGATAATAATGGATTACAGGTATGACCTCCAGGATAACGTTCTTTACATGGGTGAAACCCGGATGCCCGCATACAGTCTTGAAGAAAACGAGATCGGTACCTGCACGCACTGCGACTCCGTAATGGTCAGCATTAGCTATCATGTTTCCGGAGGGGAAATCGTGGTTGCAACAAGGTGTACGACATGCGGGGCATTTTATGCGAATATATATGACCCGGGATGGAACTGGGTAGATGAAGCGCCCATCTCCCTGCTGCCCATCCCAATTCCTATAAGCAATCCGGTGGTCAGGGACATGGAAGGACTTGAAGCGATACCGCTAAAGAAACTTGAGGCGGTATTCTCAAAAGGGGAAATAGAAGCACTCTTTGCAAGAGCAGGGGAAAAGAATCCGATTCGTCAGTACCTGTACCGTGCTCGTAAAAAGTATAAACAGTTCGAAGAAATTTTTGAACTTGAGCTCGAATTATAATTTGTTACCTCGATCATTTAATAGTTACGGTTTTTTTGCAGGGGCCTTGCAAAATATCGTCCTTAAACCCGGGCGATGGTCACTAAATTTCAGGTAATAATATATAGTTACATGAGTAGAACATCATTTCCCACTACTCCTTTTTTAAAAAAGAAAGAATAAATAAGGAATATTTCAATTAATATTTTTCAAGTAGAATTTTAAAATTCATTAAAATATTTTGTGATTTGAATTTAGATATTTTTTGATGATAAATCGCAACTTAAAACTATAATGATATAAATATTATTTATTTTAGCCCGTCGGTCTAAAAAATAGTGTAGAAGGTTTTCAAATAGTGCCTATGTGTTCTTAACGTTTTTTGAGTCAGAGAGTGTAGCAGTGGTGAGCTGAAAATGCCTATATAAAAATAGGCATATTTAATTCAGTTTAAATGCCAGGTTTACCAATGAAAAGACTAAGTTCCCTGAAAATTAAAATTAATTTACTTCCACATCTATCCCCTTCGAGACTTATTTTTTTATTCCCCGGGGCTTGTGAACAAAAATCAATTTTTGTAATAAATATGACATCTAATAATAACCAGGGGTAATTAGCACATTTTTGCCTGCCATAATGACTCCTTATGCCTGACAGCATTACGATCATTCATATATCATATGGGGACAGTTTTTCAGGCCTCAAACTGGCTATGTTTTTGTTTAGTCGATTATTCTATATCATATGGGAATATGCCCTTTCCTACCGATATACCCACCATGCAACAGGATTTTAGTTCAGAAACAGTATATTCATGGATATCAGCAATCCCATTCATATGGTATATAGTAATGGAGGAAATTGAAGAATTTTCAGATCTATGACCATATTTCTGATTGATCACATTGTTTGTCTAAATTTGTTGCGTTTTTTTGCATTTTTGCCTATATGTATCCGTGCTTAGTTATACAAAATAGTCTAGCTTCGCAGTGTTATAAAATATTATATACACATAGCCTAATTTAAATCATTTTTTTAAATAACTTTTATTATATATTTTGAAACAATTACACTAACTTCAAATTAGATCCTCCTGTACACATAATATATTTTGAAGTAACATTAAACTACATTTTAAAAAAAATATGTTCTTAAGTGTTTATAATTTTTTACCCCTTTTGAAGTAACTGGGTGGTAAATGATTCCTATGTGTGTATAAAAAAGTATATGTAATTGATTATGCAAATATTGTTTTAAAAAATAGATAGAATTTCAAAAAGTATATAATATTAGATATTTTTGACAACATACGTTTGGCGTAACCTAATTAGATTATATATTAGATTAGTTGTTTAAAATAATATACTATAAATAACATTTGACATAGTATGTAATATTAGATAAATGCCTAATTATTATAGTAAAATGTAGATATTAAGAAGCATACAATAGAACAACAATTTTGTATAATTTGTTTGTGACCATGGTGCCAAATAACAGATATAGATATATTATTTTATATATAATGACTGTCTTTCGATTAATCGTAAAGTCTTAAAAAATTAATACAACTGACTCCTCATAAACGCATACTTTCCCATATCTGCATAGATTAAATATGACTATATTTATAAACTATTTTTCACTCCAAAAATGCTAGACTATGTAAATTGAAAAGTACTAGAAACGCATATTAGCCAAATTTAATAATTTTTGATTTTTTACAATTAAACTTGCCATTTAATTAACACTTTGTGGTACAAAATAGAAAACTCGAAGTTTCAATAAAAATATGTATTTTCAATAATTTTTTTTATATATATATATATAAAAGTTCCAACGAACATCAAAGTGTTATTAATAGATATTTAAATTATAATATATATTAGATCCAAAACAATTTAATTTAGAAATATTTAACTGCCATTATCATAACTTAACCACCTAACCTGGGGTTACCCGGACAGTGCTATTTAATTACCAGAATATTTACTCAGAATATTTTTTGATTCTGAGGTACAATCAGCATTTATTTAAGGGCGAATGCCCTATTCCAATTAAGTTCACTCATTAAAACGCACAGCAATGCACTTCCCAATATAGAATTTATTTTTACATAGAGTTTCCTGTGAGACCTGGTATGCTTGAAAATATCGACCTGTCAATGAGCGTGAAAAACGGAGAGTATAAGGAGAACATAAAATCCCTGGAAGAAGAACTCGGAGAGCTCCAGCGACATGCCTGGGAGCTGAAGATCCCGATTATTCTTGTTTTTGAGGGCTGGCATTCCTCAGGGATGGCAGAGGACATTAACAGTTTCATCCTGCCCCTGGACCCCAGAGGTTACGACTTCCACACAATGGCAAGGCCCTGTTATGAGGAAGCCATGAAACCTTTTCTCTGGCGTTTCTGGACCAAGATTCCGGTAGAGGGCAAAATTGCAATCTTTGACAGGAGCTGGTACAGCCGGGCAATTATCGAAAAGTTCGGAAAAGAAGGGTCCGAAGAAGCCCTGGAAAAATGCCTGAAGGAAATCAATTATTTCGAACGCCAGCTGGCCGTGGACGGTTGCCTCATCCTCAAGTTTTTCCTCCATATTAGCGAGAAGGAACAGAAGGAACGCTTCAAGAAAATCCGCAAGGACAACATCCCCCTGATCCTGGACGAATATGAGGGTGTCGGCGGGGGGGAACTTGACTTCATTCACGAATACGGCAAGTATTTGCCTGTGGTGGAAAAGGTCCTGGAAATGACCGACTTTCCCCATTCTCCCTGGACAATTGTGGAGGCAAATGACAGGAAATTTGCAACCCTCAAGATCATCAGCACTGTGATCCAGGTGGTCAGGGGACATATAGAAAAGGTTACCAGAACTCCCGGGCAGCAGACTATCAAATACCTGGACGTCAGCACCTCCAAATTCCTCGATCTTAATGGTTCCTTGCTGGAAAAGGTAGATCTTTCAAAAACGCTTCCGTTTGATGAGTATAAAGAATCCAAAAAACAGTGCCAGAACAAACTCCGCGAACTCCAGTACGAACTTTTCAGGCAAAAGCGTTCTCTGGTAATCGTCTTTGAAGGCATGGATGCAGCAGGCAAGGGGGGGGATATCCACCGCCTGGTCCAGGAACTGAACCCGAGGCTTTACAGGGTCCTCCCGGTAGGGGCTCCAAACGACATCGAAAAAGCCCACCACTACCTCTGGCGCTTTTTAGAGGGAATGCCAAAAGCCGGGCACATGACCATCTACGACCGGAGCTGGTACGGGAGAGTCCTGGTGGAACGTATAGAGGGACTCTGTAGCGACGATGAATGGAAGCGGGCTTACCGGGAAATCAACGAGTTCGAGGAAATCCTGACAAATTCGGGTACAATTGTCCTCAAGTTCTGGCTCCAGATCGACCGGGATACACAGCTCGAACGCTTCGAAAGCCGAAAGGCAGATCCCAGGAAACAGTGGAAAATCACCCCTGAAGACTGGCGGAACCGGGAAAGGTGGGTAGATTACGTAGACGCTGCAGAAGAGATACTCCAGAAAACCAGCACGAGCTATGCCCCCTGGATTGTCGTGGAAGCCAATGACAAGTACTATTCAAGGATCAAGGTCCTGAAAACCGTGGCTGAAACGCTGGAACGGGAACTTAAGTCCTGATTTATCCATGGTTCTTTAAAATGTTGTTTAAAGAACCTATTTTCCTGCCCAGCTTCTAATTTCACATTTTGCTTCGTACAAGCCGGAGTATTTCAATTATCAGGATCCAGAAAGCAAGAAGAAGTGCGATTATAATCAAAAGGAAAAGGATCAACATCGGCCGGAGGAGAAGTATCCAGATGGCGGCCAGGGCGCCAAGAATGCGGAGGATCACGTCCAGAAACCCCGGGTTCGAACTGCTTCCCCGGGACTGCCAGCCAGGGGCTTTTTCACGACCGGTTGCCGAAGTCCTGCTGCCAGGCCCTCTCGAATAACTACCCCATTCTTTTCTGCCTGAAGTCCTGCTTGTTCCGCTTTGCTTTTCCCATGACCAGGTATACTCTTTTCTCCAGGTATATCCACGGGGTCCCGGGTTTCTGCCCAGGGTCGAAAAACCGGGCCCGAATCTCCTCTCCCGGTCATATTCGACCCGTTTATCAGGGTCCGAAAGAATATCATGCGCCTGGTTAATCCTCTTCATCTGCTCTTCAGCATACGCACTGCTGTTCCTATCAGGATGGTATTTAAAGGCAAGTCCGTGGTAGGCGGTTTTTATTTCTTCAGCGGAGGCATTTTCCGGAACCCCCAGGACCCTGTAGTAATCGTTTTCGACCATGATTGTACCGGGATCAAATTAAGGATTTTATCTTCAAAAGCCTGACACTCAATTTTTGAACTGCTTCAGGACAAATGATTGAATTTATAGCTAAATAAATTATGGTTGAAATTATAAATAAATCAATTTAATTTAAAGCGTAATTTTTTACATGAATTACTATAAATTTATCAAATGGTCATTAAAGATGTTTTGCTGAATCACGAACAATGAGATGAAATGTTGGAGAAGTATAAGGACACAATAAATCTTAACTGTACGCAAACAGCATTGTCGAGGAGCACTTATAAAGAAGATATTAATTTCACATCCTAAATGGAAACTAAAACCAGGAGTAAAAGGGGCGAAGAAGAAGAAGAAGAAGAAGTGAAAAGGATAACGTAAAAGAGGGAGGGGAATTCCAGTCCTGGAACGCCTTTTAAGCGTTTTTATGCTTGCCTGGAATACCACCCAGTGAAAACTATTGCTCCCCATGAATTATTTCTACAGGCAAAGAGATTATTACTTCATGAAGTATCTCCCCTTCACTGCTTTTTCTCACAACCTCGTGGTTTTTTAAAGCTGTTTCGATACTATCAGCCAGGTCATTTTCATCAAAAGGTTTGGTTATATAGCCGAATGCTCCCGTTTTTTCTGCCTGTTCCCGGATCTTTTTATCAGAGCAAGCGGTAATGTATATCACAGGGGTGTCGAACCTGGTTTTGATCTCTTCTGCAGCGTCCAGGCCTTCGAGCTTGCCCTTTAGCATGATGTCCATCAGCACCAGGTCAGGAAAAGTGTTCTCAGCTTTTCGGACTGCGTCTTCCCCCGTGGAAGCTATGCCTGTAACCTGATGCCCCAGGCTCTTTAGCATTCTCTTGATTCCCATTGCAACTATGTGTTCATCCTCAACGACAAGAATCTTTTTTCCATTCATTCATTTACACCTTTACTTGTACTCCCTCTTGCTAAAATGTTAAACCCGGTTTCCCTGCTCGAATCATACACCATGTTCTCTTCGTCCCGGTTCCCGGAAGCTCATCGTATGAGGGGCGGGAGCTTTTTTTTCAAAAACCACTCCATAAGGGCCTTTTTCGCCGGAGCCTAGAGAAGAGACCATACCCTCGTGAAAGATGGAGAAGTAAAACTTCAGAAAGGATTGAATCTTTCTGGATTTCAAAAACTGGTGGTTGGATTGTTTCTTACAGGTTGTTTTTATAGAAATGGATCTATATAACCTGCTTTGTAGTGCTCTTTCGGCGGAGAAGAGATTTGAAAAGGGATATGTTCCAGGCCCATGGAATATGCCTTTTCCGGAGCCTTTGGATATTTTGAGCCCTTTATATTTTTTAAAGGCATCAATTTACCCCTTTTCCCGGTATTTACGCCTCAAATCCGGTCTGATGTGTTCCGACCTCAAAGAAAGTACGAAAAAAGATAATTGAAGAGGATTAGAAAGAAAGGTTGGGGGTAAGGGAGCTTAAATCCTGAGCTCAAGAGCTGTCAGGTTTTTCCCCTCCTTTCACTTTTTCTACCGCCTGCCTGTGGAGCGCCATTTCTATGCTGCTGTGCAGGTCTCTTTCCTCAAAAGGCTTAACGATATAGCCGAAAGGCCCTGTCTGCTTTGCCCGTTCCAGGATTTTGCTGTCGGAGTATGCGGAGAGGTAGACCACGGGAAGGTCGAAACGGCTTATAATTTCCCGGGCGGCTTCGATCCCGTCAATGTCCCCTTTCAGCATGATATCCATGAGGACAAGGTCAGGAAAGGTGCTTTCGGCTTTGCTTATAGCGTCTTCTCCGGAGGAGGCTATCCCTGTTACCTGGTACCCAAGACTCTTCAGCATCTTCTTAATGCCCATGGCAACTATGTGCTCATCTTCAACAACAAGAATCCTTCCTTCTGCCATTTTAAACTCCCTTTATACATTGATCCTGTATTTTAACTCCCTGAACCGGATCCTGAATTCGGTTCCTCCCCTGCTCGTGTCAAGCTCGACACTGCCTTCGATCTGGTCAACGAGGGTAACGCCAGTTGAAGGCCAAGGGAATCCGTATCCCTGAAATCCAGGTCTTCAGGGAAGCCAACGCCATTGTCCCTGACAACAAGCAAAAACCTCTTGGCGGGTTCTCCTGCTTCCTGCTTGCCCGGGGTGCCGGGTGCTCCATCTAAAGTACTGCTTCCATCCTTTTTGAGGCTGATGCTGATCTCTCCGCTATCCCTTCCCGCAAAAGCGTGTTTCAGGGAATTTGAAACCAGTTCGTTGATGATTATTCCCAGGGGGATTGCAGTGTCCATCCCCAGGAAGATTTTGTCCACGTCGAGCTTCAAGCTGACGTTTCCGACTCCCACGGAATAGGAATGGAAGAGGTAATCGGTAAGGTTCTGTATATAATCCGAGAAATCCACACTTGCCATGTCCTCAGACTGGTAAAGCTTTTCGTGGACAAGGGCATGGACTTGACCCTGTGCTGGCTGTCCCTGAAAGCCCCTATTGCTTTTTCGTCCAGGAAATTCCCGGATTCCAGGTAGAGCAGGGTTGAGAAACCCCCACGACAATAAAGATTACCAGCTTTGCTTTTAAGGGGACGTCTTTGAACCTCATTTTTACTAAACTCCCGCCAGTTGCTGTTCAGGAAGGCTGAACGACGAAAAACCACTGCCGTTTCACGGCTTTAACAGCCTGCTAACGGTTAAACTCCGGTTGCTTCCCGGCACAACTTACTGTAATGCGTAAAAAGCTCCCTGCCCCAGTGAAGTGCACTTGCATCGAAGCTCATTACCTTCATATGGTCGTATTTTCCCTGTTTGTCGAAAAGGCAGAGATACATAAAACGGTCGGTGACAGCAATTGTGGGAAGCTTGAGGCTTTCTTCACGAAAGACTTTCACTACCGTATTCCCGGAATTCAGCAGTACCCCGAGTTCGGCAGGAGACTCGGTTTTCATTATCTCGAATACCGCCTCAGTTAGCACGATTTCCACTTCCACGTCACTCTCTGCAAGTTTTGAATAAAGGGAAGGGTAAAGGGGGTGATAATAAGAAAGAGAACTCATGATGCACCTTGACTTTGCAAGGTTTTCCGTAAATTCCCTGGGGAGGTCGAACATGTGGTTCAGGTCGGGCTCTATCACCATGCATTCCCCGAGTTCTCCAAGGCGCATAAACAGGTCTCCGGGTATGGCGCTCATGTTCCGGCTTGCCCAGTACCCCTTGTTATCCTCAAGGACTTCAAAGGTGTTGAGGAGAGGGAGCATGTTTCCAACTACCAGTTTCCCGATCTCCGACAGCTCGTAGAAGTCTTCGGCCTGCAAAACCAACTCCTGCTTTTTAAGGATTTTAATCTGAGGCATCATCGCTTTCGAAGTCACATTAAGAGAAGCTTTTATTTGCTCGATGTCCCGGGGCCCTTCCATCAGCAGCAGGAGGAGGTTTTTCCTTTTTTCAGAAAGCCAGATAGTATCACTCAGGGATGAACTCATTATAAAAGACATTTCATAAGAGTTATTTTATTTATAAATTGTGTTCAAACTGAAGAATAAAATTTGGGCAGAAAAAAAATTGTAAAGGGTAAAAGGCAATCCTGAAAAGGCAAAAGGCAAGCAGAAGTGAACTACCCCTCCCTGTCTCCTTCGGAGCCGAGGAAGGGGCTTCCTGCTTCATTTCCCGGAGCAACCTCCACGAATCCACAGGCTCTTCCCCGTGTCCCACGGGTGATTTTGAATCAAGTTGCCAGTGCAAACTTTTTGATGTTGATAGCGGCGTTAATGTCCCTGTCATGGAACGTTCCACAGGCAGGGCATTCCCACTCCCGGACAGCCAGAGTTATGTCCTTGTTGTGGTATCCGCAAACGTTACAGGTTTTTGTGGAAGGCTCCCACATCCCGATCCTAATAACGGTTTTGCCGAGCCTTTTAGCCTTATATTCCAGTTTCGAAACAAAGCTTCCCCATGCCGAATCACTGATAGCCTGAGCAAGTTTATGGTTTTTCTTCATCCCCTTAATGTTTAACGATTCCACTGCAATGGCATGGGCTTGGTTGTCGCTCAAAAGAGTGTTTGACTCCTTATGCTGGAAATCGTGTCTCTGGTTGGAGATTTTCTCATGAAGTTTAGCAAGCTGTTTTACGGCTTTTCTTCGGTTACTGGACCCTTTCTGTTTCCTGCTGACCCTCCTCTGGAGAGTTTTCAGGCGTTTCAAAGACTTTTTCAGGAACGTAGGGTTCTCTATCTTTTCCCCGGTGGAAAGGATCGCAAAGTCCTTGATCCCGAGGTCAACCCCGACTGTGCTATCCTCTGAGTATTCCTGTATTTCCGGGTACTTTTCCCTGTCTTCTGTCAGGATGGAAATGTAGTACTTTCCTGTAGGGGTCCTTTTCACGGTTGCCGTTCTCAGGAACTCAGCATTAAGGTCCTTTTCGACAATGACCTCCCCGTTAACTTCGGTAGTCTTGATCATGTTCTCAAAAAACTCCGGACTGAACAGGTCCCGGTGCATCTTGATTTTCATCCAGCCGATTCCCGGAAGAAACACCTGCGAAGTGGTCAGGTTGAGCCTGTACCTCTGCGGAATCTGGAAAGACTTGTTATTGTCCTTCTTTGTTTTCCGTTGAGGAAAGCCGTTCTGTCCTTTGAAAAACCGGGAGAAAGAATCATGCAAGTTTCTTCTTGCTTCTTGAAGAGACTGAGAATTGACCTCTTTGAGCCAGGGGTAGATTTCCTTGAACATGGGAAGGTACTTGTCAAGTTGACTCAGGGAAATGTTGATCCTGAATTTGTCGTAGAAAACCTTTTTGATGTGGAGGAAGCGATTATATATGAATCGACAGCTACCGATATGCTTTTCGATAAGTGTTTTTTGTTCATCATCCGGGTAGATCCGGAATACGTTCCCCATTTTCATGACATTCCTTAATTGTTTTAAAATGAGATAAGGAAATTCTTTTATAATTTTCAATGAGTTATTTTATTGTAGTGTCGGGAAGTTGACGGCTCCCATCTCCCACCTGTCGGCCTAAGGCCTCCGAGGAAGGAGTCTTCCCGCCTGCTAAGATAAAGGCTCTAATTCAAGATCAAAGCGTTTCATGGATAGCGTTGAAAATTTTAAAGACACTAAAAAATCCTTCCGTCCTGGCATTTGCCTATCCCCTATTCATTCCCCAATCAACCGTACTTTAACCCAAAAGTTCGGAAAGAGCCTCATGGTTTGGGCTATATAATATACAGGGCATACAATTGGTCAGGAACTGGAAGGAATACCTGTCCAGCACAAACAAATTGCCAGGAGAAATCCCGGCACATTGAATTAGATATTTAAGAAAATGGCACAAAAAACGGTTTAAACGGTTTAAACAAGTAATGGCACAAAAAACGGTTTAAACGGTTTAAACAACTAAATGGCACGAAAAACGGTCCAAAAGACGAAAAGTCAAAAAAATTGCATCCTCAAAAAGAAGAGAAAAAGCAGCTCAGGAAGAACGGGAGTTGTCGGCCTGCATGTGGGAATGCGGTTCGGTTCTTGCGGGATAGCCTGAGAAAATAAGAGATAAGAATGAACTGCGCCAAACCATAATTGAAGGCGGTTTTTCATGCCTCTCTTTTGAACCCCAGCAAATGCATTACAAATAACCTGAAGGTTGTGGCGGTGGGATTTTATGCCACAGCCCTCAGGTACCTCCAACAATTCTTTCCTATTTTGAATTCGTCTCCTTTTTGCGGGCTTTCTGATTCCTGGTATTTGCTGTTCCGGGATATGACAATTCTACAGCTTTGGCTCCCGGCATGTCAGGTATCTACTTTCATGTCTGATGAAAACTGCCTTTAAAGCCATTATAATTTTCCACGTAATGAAAAACTCTCGGGAGACAGGCAAAGTCCCCGAACCCTTTCCAAACCCCGGGACTCTTGACGAAACCTTAGAGTTTGGGCTTTATATTAGCAATAATATATACTAATAAGTCAGGGAACAGTGAAACCCGTTGGCCGTTCTCCGGTCAACGTCGGTTTCAACCTGGACATGATCAGAGGTTCAAGAAATTAAATAAGCGGGAATAAAATAATGGAGCAGATCCGCACCCTTCTGAAGTAGCTGAGAAGAGGAAACGAAGGGTGTATAGCGGAAATTCGGACATCCGGAAGAAGGACCTCAATGCCGGGATATGAGTTGGGACTCATCAATGGAAAATCCGGCAGCATAAGAACAAATGTGATATGAATTGATGAGCCGGGAACTCATCAACAGAAAAACGGCAGCCAAAAGCGAACAGGATATACGTTGGGAACTCACCAGCAAAAAAACATCAATAGTAAAAGAATGGGATATGAGTTGGGAGCTCACCAATGAATCAGAAATCTGCCGGGATATAAGGAAAAACAGAGCCTGTGAAAGTTTAGAAATCCCTTCAAAACTAAAAGACCCACACGAGAGGAAACCCCAGTTCTCAAGAAAGGGGAACTGTATTCGATTCAAGCAACCCCTTTAAACGGAAAAACCGCATGTAATGCAGGTTTGAGAAAGAAGTTTTAATTGAAAGGATTGAAAGACAATATCCCCGCAGATTTCACTCAATTTCTTTTTTGATTCAGGGCTTAATTTTACGTTTGACAGCCAGAAAGCCCCAATGTTCACCGGGAGGTCGTTCAGCCCACACACCTTTTCTACCTTTAACGGAAAATCTTTCTACCTTTAACGGAGAATCTGGAGTTCACTCCTGATTCTTTGTTTCCACCGCGTGCTTTTGCAGGGCCATTTCTATGCTGCTGTGCAGGTCTTTTTCCTCAAAGGGTTTGACGATATAGCCAGAGGGTCCTGTCTGTTTTGCCCGATCAAGAAGCTTGCTGTCGGAATATGCGGAGAGATAGACCACGGGAAGGTCGAAACGTTTTATGATTTCCCCGGCAGCTTCAATCCCATCAAGGTCCCCTTTCAGCATGATATCCATGAGCACAAGGTCAGGAAAGGTGCTTTCTGCCTTGTTGATAGCATCCTCTCCGGTGGAGGCTATCCCTGTTACCTGGTAGCCCAGGCTCTTCAGCATTTTCTTAATTCCCATGGCAACTATATGCTCGTCCTCAACAACAAGAATCCTTCCGTCGGCCATTTTAAACTCCTTTATAATTTTGTCCTGTACTTCAGCTCCTTGAACCGGATGCAGAATCCGGTCCCTCCCCTGCTCCTGTCAAGCTCTATGCTGCCCTCAATCTGGTCAACGAGGGTAACGACCAGTTGAAGGCCAAGGGAATCCGTATCCCTGAAATCCAGGTCTTCAGGGAAGCCCACTCCGTTGTCCCTGACGTCAAGCAAAAAGTACTCGTCAGGATTTTCAACCCTCCCGTTTTCATCCCTTTTCAGGCTGATGCTGATCTCTCCGCTGTCCCTTTCCGCAAAAGCGTGTTTCAGGGAATTAGAGACCAGCTCGTTGATGATGATTCCAAGGGGGATTGCCGTGTCCATCCCGAGGAAGATCCTGTCCACATCGAGTTTCAGACTGACATTTCTGTTTTTTACGGAATAGGAATGGAAGAGGTAATCGGTAAGGTTCTGGATATAATCCGAGAAATCCACACTTACCATATCTTCGGACTGGTAGAGCTTTTCATGGACAAGAGCCATGGACTTGACCCGGTGCTGGCTGTCCTTGAAAGCCCCGATTACTTTCTCGTCCTCGAAGTTCCCAGATTCCAGGTAGAGCAGGGTTGAGATGACCTGCAGGTTGTTCTTGATCCGGTGGTGGATTTCCTTTTTCCGGACTTCTTCAATCAGGAGCAGGGAATCTTCAGCCTTCCTGTGTTCCGTAATATCCAGAATGACTCCCTGCAGGTGGATCTCACCTTTCAGGTCTCTCTGGATAAAGGTCCTTTCATCAACCCAGCGAAGTTCCCCGGATTTAGTGAAGATCCGGTATTCCGAATTATAGACGTCACAGCCGGACTCCACGTTTCTGGAGAGTTCATTTCGCATTGTGTCAAGGTCCTCAGGGTGGACAATATCCCCATAGAGGACACGCTGTGAGGTGAAATCTTCGGGACTGTAGCCCAGCAGGGTGACGTTTTTTGAAACGAACTCTGCGGGCCATTTATCTTTATATTTCCAGAGGAAGGCGATCACGGGGCTGTTGTTGACGACCCTTTCCATATCTTCTTTAAGCTTATTGGACTGCTCAAGCTCCATTGCATAAGCCAGCAGAGCTTTTTCGGCTTCCATGCGTTCAGCCGTGGCCCTGCCCAGGGAGCGGCGGGCTTCTTCGATCCCGTCAGTCAGGAGCTTAAAGTCTCCCTGCCCATGGATCCTGATCGGATGTTTGAAATCGTTATTCTGGAAGGCGGTAAGGACTGCATTAGAGTCATCGATTATCGCGTTGAGGGTTTCCGAGAACTTGTCAAGGGTATCCCCGAGTTCCCTGAACTCTCCTTCGACGTCCACATGAACCCTTTCTTTCAGCTCCCCTTTTGACAGGGCGTTGGTCACCCTCATTGTTTCGCGGATAGGAAGGATCACCGCGTCAAGGATCTTATTCAGGCCCCTGGGGATTTCCCGGAAGTCAACTTCCACGTTGGTGTCCGCCCTGCTATCGAGTTTTCCTTTTACCGCATCCTCAGCGATGCAGCTGAACCCTTCAACAATTTCATCAATCGGTCTTGTTATGGAACGGGCGATCATCCAGGCAAGGGCAGCCATGAACATGATCGAGACAGCCGAGATTATGAGCAGCCTGTTCCGGAGGTCTGTCACTCCTGCCAGCATTTCTTCTTTGGGGATGACCAGGACGAATGCGGAGTTGCCTGTTTCTACAGGTTCGTAGAACATTACCACGGTTTTTCCAGTAGTCGGGTCAGTGGTTTCCAGGTGCCCCCCAAATCCTTTTTTAATGTCCTCACTGGCTTTCTTCAGTTCCTCTCCCTCAAAGTCATGGAGACTCTTTTCCCCTATCCATTCCTTCCGGGTAGGATGGGAAAGGAATGTCCCCGTGTTGCTCACCATGAAAGCGTAGCCTGTATCAAAAGCTCGTACCTCGCTGACCACTTCGTCCACGTATTCCAGAGACACGTCCACCCCCCCTATCCCGACAAACCCCCCGTCTTTAAAGATCGGGGAAACGTAACTCACCATGAATACGCCTTCGTAGTAATAGGGCTCCGTAAGCAAATCCCCTTTCCTTTCCTTCGGAAGCTGGTAATAGTCCGAGCTGTCGTAGTGGAGCAGCGGGTCCAGGACAATGGGCCCGTTCATTTTGTTCCAGTAAGGAACGAACCTGCCTGTGGAATCGTGGCCTGTAGCATTTACGAACTCAGCGTCTTTCCCGTCAAAGGAGTTGGGTTCGTAAGCTACGTATGTCCCTAGAAGGAGGGGGTTTTCGATAAGCAGGTTTTTCAGGATGCTCAGGACTTCTTCCCTATCCGCAGCCTCGTAGCTGTCCAGGGTGTTGGAAAGCGTCTTTGCTATGGCAAAGTTGGCTTTCATGTCCGCATCGAACTGGTTCGCATAATTAGCGGCCATTTCCACCGACTGCTGGTATGCCAGCTTTTCTTCCTGGGACGTAACCGTGGAGATGATAACCCCCATGGAAGTTGCCAGCACCAGCAGAACCCCAAGTACGATGTAAAGGATCAGTTTGGTTTTCAGTGGGACTTCCTTGAATCTCATTATGGGTTCCATCCTGTGTTTTTTGCCTGCCGTGAAGAAGGAAGAGAAGAAGAAAACTAGTGTCGCGTCAATCATCAAGGATTGGCCAACTCTGAATAGTTGTAACCGATTTTATGCGACATTTTGCCGTTGACGCGACACTAGGGCCTGTTCCTTAGTTCATCCGGAAAAAATCCGCAGTCTCAGGCCTCGGACACTTTCCGGGTTTCTTTCCGGTAATGCATGAACATTTCCCTTCCCCATTCCAGGGCACTTGCATCAAAGCTCATGATTTTACGGTGGTCGTATTTCCCCTGCTTATCGAAGAGGCAGAGGTACATGAAGCGGTCCGTAACGGCAAGGGTGGGCAGCCCCGGCTTTTCGCTGCAGACTTCCAGCTGCGTATTTTCCGCATTGATGATGCTCTCAAACTCGCCCTTACACTCGTTTTTCATCCGGTCAAGCACAGGTTCGGTAAGCATTATCGACATTTCGACACCTGTGGAAGCAAGTTCCGAGTACAGGGAAGCGTAGAGGGGGTGGTAGTAGGAAACCAGGGTCAGGATTTTCCCGGCTTTTTTCAGGTTTTCCGTAAACTCCCTGGGAAGGTCGAACATGTGGTTCAGGTCGGGTTCGATGAGCATGCATTCCCCGAGTTCCCCAAGTCTCGGGAAAAGGTTTTCCGGAAGGATGCTCAGGTCCCTGCCCGCCCAGTATCCCCGGTTATCCTCGATAAGCTCCAGGGTACTCAGGAGGGGGAGCATGTTCCCGACTATAAGCCTGCCGATCTCCGAAAGCTCGTAAGATTCCTCTTCCTGGACCACCAGTTCATCTTTCATCAGGATCTTAATCTGGGGTGTCATGGCTTTGGAGGTCACGTTCAGGGACTTTTTGATCTGTCCCATATCCCTTGGCCCCTCCATTAACAGAAGGAGCAGGTTTTTCCTTTTTTCAGAAAGCCAGAGAGTATCGCATAACGAGGAGCTCATTTCTATCAGATTTTATACTTACTATTTATAAAAATATTGTGCTTTTTATTGAGATTACGGCCACGGACCGGCAGTAAAGCGGAATCTGGGTAAAAGGATGAAGGTAAGGGAGAAGAGGTACTTCTCTGCGCCCTGTAAAGATTATTATAATTATCTTATAATAAGCAAATCAATTCCATATATACTAATCTCTTGCGCATGGCCAAGCTATTGCGCATGGCCAAACTCATGCGCCAGGCCAAGCTCCTGCGCATAAGGCCGGATTAACGCCTTTATCCCCCTGAAGCGGCCCGGCACATTTCCCTTCCGGATTCTTCTATTCTCTGCCGATACCTTCCCCTCCTTCTCTGGACAGGGGTCCTGGAAAAAACGACATGGGCTAGGCTAAATATTTTTGATAATATAAAAGTGAAGCAATCAGGGTTATTCAGATTTCCGGATTACCCCTGCACTTACAGAAAGCCGGACTGTTTCCTGACGCACAACAAAGGTTGAAAATAGCAGACAACGAGGAATCAACCCTTTTCCCATCAGAAGCAAAGCCGGTTTCCTTATGAATGGAGGTTTTAAAAATGGCAAGCAAAGAAGAATTAATTCAGGAACTTTCGGACGCGATTATTTCCTGTAAGAAAGACGCAGTACTCGCTGCCGTAGAAAAGGCAAAAGAGGTAATGGAACCCGCAGAAATCATTGAGAAAGGACTTGCAGCCGGTATGAATGAGGTCGGGGTTCTTTTCGAGAGGGGAAAACTATTCCTGCCCCATGTGATGATGGCTGCAGATGCAATGGGTGCAGGGGTTGCAGTCCTTGAAGCCGACCTTCCGGAAGGCAGTGAAAGCAAAAAGCTCGGGGTCATCGTGAACGGGACCGTGGAGGGGGACGTACACGACATCGGGAAGTCTATTGTTTCTACCATGCTCCAGTCCGCAGGCTTTGAAGTGCACGACATCGGCCGGGACGTTCCTCTCAGGAACTTCATTGAAAAGGCAAAGGAAGTCAAAGCAAACATGATCGGGCTTTCTGCCCTGATGACCACCACCCTGCCGGGCCAAAAAGAAATCATCGCGCTCCTGAAAGAAGAAGGCATGAGGGAAAACGTAAAGGTAATGGTCGGAGGCGCCCCCGCCACCCAGGCCTGGGCCGAAAAGATCGGTGCGGACTGCTACGCTGAAAATGCAAGTGAAGCAGTTGCCAAAGCTAAGGAGCTTCTCCTTTAATCCCGTTTCCGGAGGCTAAAAATGGCTACAGAATATGCTTTGAGGATGGGAGACGGCAAGAGAGTCTTCCTGACAAAAGAAAAGATCATCGAGGAGATCGAGGCGGGAACAGCTGATGCCGCAGACCTTGGTGAAATCTCTACCCTTTCCGGGGACGAAATCGACAAGCTTGCAGAAATCCTGATGATGCCGGGTAAAGCCGTAAGTGTGGAACAGGGTATGGAAGTTCCTGTTACCCACGACATCGGGACCCTCAGGATTGATGGGGACCAGGGTAACAGTGGTGTGGGGATTCCCTCCAGCCGTTTGGTCGGCTGCATGATGCACGAGAGGGCTTTTGGCGCTGACACCATGGAACTCGGGCACATCGACTACAGTTTCAAGCCGGTTAAGCCCGTGATCGCAAATGAGTGCCAGGCAATGGAAGTCTGCCAGCAGAACATGATCATCCCCCTCTTTTACGGGGCAATGCCGAACATGGGCCTTTATTATACTCCTGACGGGCCTTTCGAAAACCCCGGCGACCTCATGAAGGCATTCAAGATCCAGGAAGCCCGGGAGTCCATGGAACACGCTGCCGAACACATGACCAGGGATATGGTATGGATCATGCAGCGCCTCTTTGCAAGCGGGACTGATGGGGTCAACTTCGACACAACCGCTGCCGCCGGCGACGGAGATTTTTACGGGACCCTGCATGCAGTGGAAGCCCTCAGGACCCAGTTCCCTGACATGTACATCGAAGTAGGGATGGCAGGGGAACTCGTGCTCGGGATGCATGGGGAACTCGAATATGACGGAGTGGGCCTTGCAGGGCTCTGGCCGCACCAGCAGGCCCCTCTTGTGGCAAAAGCCGGAGCTAATGTCTTCGGGCCTGTTGTCAACACCAATACCAGCAAGACCTCGGCCTGGAACCTTGCTCGTGCGGTAACCTTCATAAAAGCCGCTGTGGAAGTTTCCACCCTGCCCTGTCACGTGGACATGGGAATGGGGGTCGGCGGAATCCCGATGCTCGAAACTCCACCCATCGACGCCGTGACCAGGGCAAGCAAGGCAATGGTCGAGATTGCCGGCGTAGACGGCATATAGATAGGGGTCGGCGACCCGCTGGGTATGCCGATCGCACACATCATGGCTTCCGGGATGACCGGGATCAGGGCAGCAGGCGACCTCGTTGCAAGGATGGAATTCTCAAAGAACATGAGAATCGGCGAAGCCAAGGAATACGTCGCAAAGAAAGTCGGCGTCGACACCATGGACCTCTCGGACGAACACGTCATGCGTGAAATCCGCGAAGAACTCGACATCGGAGTAATCACCTCCGTTGCAGGCGCAGCCAAAGGCATTGCAGCAAAGATGAACATCGAGAAACTTCTCGACGTCAAGATCAATTCCTGCGACCTCTTCAGGAAACAGATCGCATAAGCCGAAAAGATTTGACTAAAACCTGACGAAGAAAAGAGAAAACAGCGTCTTTGTCCCTGGTTCCTTCACTGTGAACCGGCAGTATCCTGCCGGGGAGTGGAGATAGCTTTTTTTCAGGAGGCCTTTTCCCTGGAAAGAATTCTGGCCTCTTTACGGACAAGACGTCCTGCTTTCTCCTCAAAAACATTACGCAGCCTGATTATTAATGTCAAAGAGCTGAGCTAATCGTCGTCCTATCCAAAAAAATATGGAGTGTGTGCCGAACTATGAGTGAAGAAAGCAACGAAGCCGGAGGGCTTCAAAGAACAATAGACTGGAAACAGGGGCTTGCAATTGCTCTTGGGGTCCCTGTGCTGATCCTGCCGTCCATAGGTTATTTCGCAAGTTATGTCTGGGCATTTGCAATTATTGTTTGGGGTCTTTCCGTTTTCCAGGGTTTCATGCAGAACTTTGCCTACGGAGAACTGGCAACAATGTTCCCGAAAGCCTCCGGGCTGCCCGGGTATGCCCAGAGTGTGTTCAAAACAAGGGATGCAAACAAACGTTATGACCGGAGTAAATTTCTTGGAGGTTTCAGTGCCTGGAGTTACTGGTTTGCCTGGAACCCGGTGCTGGCGATCTTTGCAATCCTGATCGGAAGTTACCTTAAAGGCCTTGTCCCTGCCTTTGCCGGGGTGCCGGACCTGGCGCTCTATCTCGCATCCGGTGCGACTGTATTCCTCTTCCTTATTATAGTCAATTATCGCGGACTTGCCGGTGGAGCAACCCTCGGATACATCCTTGCAGTGCTCTCCCTTGCCCCCCTTATCATTATCACCCTTGCACCTTTCGTAACCGGACATTTCGAGATGAGCAACATCACCGGGGCCTGGCTGCCTCCCGAATGGTCCTGGGACCTTGAACACGTCCTGATCCTTCTAGGACTCTTTGCCATGGCCCAGTGGAGTGCCTGCGCCTGGGAAACCGCAGCCATCTACGGGCCGGAATACAAGAATCCGAAGTCCGATGTCCCCAAAGCCCTCTTCATCTGCGGGGCGATCTGCCTTGCGACCTTCATCCTGGTCCAGGCCGCATGTACGGGTACCCTCGGAATTGAAGGTATCCTTGCCGAGCCCTTCTCCCCGATGCTTCCGGTTGCCCAGATGACCCTCGGACCCATAGGAGCTTCCATTGCCATCCTCATGCTGATTGCAGCAATGGTCCTGATCATCCAGACCGCCTTCCTTGGAGCTTCAAGGGCTATGTACTCCCTGTCCGATGAAGGAAACCTGCCGAAGTTCTTTGGTAAAATGAACCCCCATGGGACCCCGGTCAACGCCATGATCGTGATTGCCATCTTCAACCTGGGCCTTATTACCCTGGGAACCCCTGCTGCCATCCTGGCGGCGTCCTCCATCGGATACGTCTTCGCAAACGGGATCAGCCTCTTTGCCTACGTGAAGGCAAAACGGAGCCCGGAGTTCGCAACACTCGAGAGGCCCTTCAAAGCCCCGAAAAAGTGGGAATACGTTGCCTTCTTCTTCGGGTTCTTCAACCTCCCCCTCTGTCTGGTCGGTGTGATCTTCCTGAACAGCCTTGAAGTGGGATGGACCTCAACTATCGTCGGGTTCGTGGTGCTGGCCCTTTACCTGCCGCTCTGGTTCTACTCCCAGAACGAGAATGCAAAGCCGGTGGAGAGGGAAATAGCGGTATCAAGCGAATCCATAATGTAACCCAAAAAAATAATGTATCAGAAAATGCCTGGAGATCACAGCCGTTAGAAGAACGGGTGAATCCTCGGGTTTCTGATTTTTTTATTTCTTATTTTTCATTTCTATCTTCTTACTTCTTGTTTCCTCTCCGGTCACCCAGCTAACTTTTATTGGCTTTCAAGGAACTTCTTTAGTTACTCACATAACCTTTATAGTTATTCAAGAAACTTTTTTAGTTACCCACACAACCTTTATAGTTATTCAAGAAACGGTTTTAGTCATCCACATAACCTTTATAGTTATTCAAGAAACTTTTATGGGGTTTTCAGAATGCAGGCAGTGATATCCTGAAGCCTCAGGAAATTTAGAACCGGGGTAAAAAGAGAACGGAGTTGGAGAGATCCCCGACTGCTCGTTCGTACCTGCAGAAATACTGGCCTTCAAACCGGAACTTCTTATAAAGTTCACATCCCCGGCAGAGGCATCCTGCCTTCTTTTCAGGGAGCATGTTATCCGGGAGCCCGCTTTTTCCCCGGGCTCCGTGCATAAGGACAGCGTTTTATAAGGTATTGAAACATATCTTATATTCAAGATATATTATATTTACCTGGAAGTTTTCAGGGGAGAATTGCCCGGAACTACCGAAAGGGGTTCTGGAGAGTGAGGATTTACAATGGGATTCAATTATTTAGCTGAAAGTAACGAAGAGGCTCTGGGGGAGGCACTGGAAAGGCAGAAAACCCTGGAAACCATTATCAACAACAGCCCTGTGATGGTTTTCCTGTGGGCAGCGGAAGAAAATTGGCCTGCCGAATACGTCTCGGAAAATGTCAGCCTGCTGGGGTACAGCTCAGAGGATTTCCTGACTGGCAGGATCATGTATTCCGGTATCGTGCATTCCGAGGACCTTGAAAAAGTCAGGTCGGAACTCAACAGGTGCTGTGCACTGGGAAAGGATAAGTTTATCCAGCGGTACAGGGTGCTCACCGGCAGGGGAGAAGTGCACTGGGTGGAAGAAAAGACCTTTATTCAGCGAGATGAGCTGGGAGAAGTAACCCACTTTCAGGGGATAGTCCGGGACATTACGGAAGAAATTGAAAAAGAAAGGGCTCTGAGAGACGCCCTGGAAAGCCAGAAAGCCCTCATGGAAAAGCAAAAAGCCCTTTTAGACAGGGAAAAAGCCCTGGAGACCGTGATCAACAACAGCCCCATGACCGTGTTCCTGTGGAAAGCCGAAAAGTACTGGCCCACGCTCTACGTGTCCGAAAATATCCGGCGATTCGGGTATCCTCCCGAAGACTTCATCTCCGGCAGGGTCCTCTACGGAAAGATCGTCCACCCCGATGACCTGCTCCAGGTGGAACTCGAACTTGACGAGAACTGCAGGGAAGGCGGCAAGGTTTTCAACCGCGAATACCGCATCCTCACAAAGTCCGGGGAAGTGCGCTGGGTGGAAGAAACAACCTTTATCCAGCGAAATGAAGAAGGAATCGTAACCCATTTCCAGGGCATAATCGAAGACGTCACTGAAAAATATGAAAAAGCCTGAAAGAAACCTTGAGGTGCCAAAAGTCCTTTATACATTTACCTGCCGAATGGGGGATGAAAAGTACTGGATTCTGACATTTTTAGCTCTATAATTATCCTTTTTACCATTACTGATCACAGCAGGGAAACATTATGTCATTCAGGAATATGGGGGTTCAGTGTGACATTATGTTAATTGTTGATACTGCTGATCAGGTTTGACACTTCCTTAACAATTAACTATTTATACGTTAGAATATACATACTGAACTTGTAGATATAATTTAAACTGTATCTACGTTGCTCCATATTTCCCTTATAGGGGGGAGGAGTATGTATGGGTATGGGAGATCTCGTACTCCGAATGAATGACGAACGTGTAAACCGGAAACAGGAAATGTTGGGAGACTGAAATGAAACCCGGCACGATCGAATCCGGAAATAGCTGCAGACCCCAAAGTTTGCAGGGTATGGTTGTGAATACTATATTCAACGACTGTATCCTGCAGAACCTGTATTCAGGTGAGATAAAGTTTATTCAGGCCAAAACTCTGGAAACGTTCAGGACCTTTATGGACTTCTTTTTTTATGCTCCCTGGAATGAAGGATCCAGTAGTAACATTGTCTCTCCCTGGTTTTATCGGTTATTTTTCCCTTTATCTTCATGAGACCGCTGGTTTTGATGTTTCCCTCACTGTCTTTCGGAACCTCGAACTCCATGTTACTTATGCCGCAGCCCGGGGGGACGTAGTACATGAGGGTGATGTCTCCTTTGTCTATGAATTCGGAGGCTTCCCCCAGCACAAATTCGAACTCGTCCCCGCCTTCCTCTTCCACGTCTACTTTTTTTATCGTAAGCCTGTACCCTTTCTCAACTGCTGCATTTTTAATGAACTCCGACTGGAGGTCATGAATTAACCTGTGGTCCTTATCCACGGGGGCAAAATCAAAATCATGCATACATACCTTTTTCTGCCAGCTGGGACTTTTTTGCATGGCATCAATCAGGAGCTGGCCGTGCAGCAGTTCATGGTAGAGCAGGCCTTCATTTTCGATTTTCCCGAATTCATCCTGCTCTTTCTCCTTCAAATTCAGGGGGTTTAGCATCAGGTAATTTGTAAATTTCAGGGTTTTTATTCCCATTTTGATCCGGATTTCACAGTCGTTCCACGAATAAGCTCCAAGACTCCCTTCTCCCAGTTTTTTTGCCTGGGCTTCGTCCCACCCGATCAGCAGGGTCCTTACCCGGATAATGACCCTCTCCACTTTCTTATCCTGGAAAAACGCACAGCCGATTTCTTTTCGGAAAGGCTCTCTTGAAAGGCTTTTGACCACATCATTAATTGGGTGGGGAAGCAGTTTCCTGGTTGAGGCTTTGATCAGGCGTTCGGCAATCGCAAGGAAAAGTTCTTTCTCTTCCTCAGTGGGGCTCTGCGGGTTTGTTATTTCCCCTGAGACCAAAGAAACGGGTAAACGAGTGGAAGCTAAACCAGACCCTCCGCAAATGTGCACAAGAATTATTTTGTATAATATATAATACGCAATGTACTATCTTAATATATGCATTTTGAAATAGAGTTCCTGAGTACAGATTTTCCAGAAGGGAAAAACTGCGTAAGGATACTCGAATGTCAGAAACAAACTACATATATAATAGTAGTATGAATATATTATAGATTGATCTGTAACTTATTATATATTATCGACTATTAATTAAATACACTTAGTTAATGTGCACCGGCCAATGTGAACTAATAAACCACATGCACTTAGCCACCAACCCCCGATTAATGAATATACACTGTCATTCACCACACTGCCGCTCACAAAAATATCCCATTACCCACTCCCACGGTGCAAGCTTATGGTAAACCCACTTGTCGATCTGCTCTTCCTTTCCGAAAAACGAAAGACTATACTCCTTCTTCTAATGGAAGGCCCAAAGAACATCGAAACTATGAGGGAAATCCTCAAAGCCAACGCCACTTCAATCCAGCCCCAGCTAAAGAAACTCAAGGAACAGCACCTGATTACCCAGGAAAAGGACCTCTACGCACTTACCGGCATCGGAAGAATCGTTGTCGAAAAAATGAAACCTCTGCTGGACACCCTTGACCTGCTGGAAGAAAACGTGGAATACTGGGCTAACAGGGATATGAACGCAATTCCCCCCGAGCTCCTGCGCCGGATCAACGAACTTGGGGAATGTACCACGACTGAGCCCGAGATTGACCGCATGTTTGAGATGATCCCCTCGTTAGTCGAAAACATGAAAAAGGCAAAGGTGATAAGGGGACTTCTTTCCTACTTCCATCCCCTTTTTCCTTCTCATTACCTCGACCTGGCACAAAAAGGAGTCAGAGTCTCCCTCCTCATTCCCGAACCGATCATGAGAAGGTGGGTTGAAGATTACAGGGCGGAAACGGAAGGATTACTTGGCCTTGAAAATGCCGAGCTTTTTACCTTTAAGGAAAATGATAAGGTTCCCTCGCTCGTGGTAGCGGACAATTTCATGGCAATGGCTCTCTTCCCCAAAGTAGCGGTCTTTGACCGGAAATACTTGATGAGTTTCGAGCCCGGGGCCCGCTTATGGGGTGAAGAATACATTGACCACTTCCAGAAACTGTCAACCCGAATAGAAAAGATTGAAAACAATGAAGAACAGCCGGAACAGGGAGCTGTCTAAGCATGAATAAACCGTACAGGGCTTGAAGTTAAAACTCAGGAATTACTCAAAGCCTTTCTGAGTACTCTTCAAACCCTGCCTCCCCTTTTGCATAAGCTTCATGCCAGCCCGCGGGCACGGGAAGTTCATTGTAAAGGGCTTTTCTCCGGGCTTCCAGCAGATCAGGTTTTTTCCCCATAAATTCCGCAGCGCAGAGCACCCCACTTTTGTTTCCTGCAGCTTCGCCCAGTTCCTTTAACCAGCGGTATCCTGAAAAAGACCTGAGCAGGTGGTGGTCAAGGATAAGCGTATCAACATTGCTAGCGAGGAGGAGGCCGTTTTCAAAGGCTTCAGTTTCGGCTTCCGGGACGCGGTGGGAAAGGTAGACGGGAGGCCCCGAGGCCAGGACTGTCGTGGGTTTCCAGGCAAGTACGGTGAGGACTGCTTCCCTGTCCAGGAGCTGGATATCCGAACAGTGGACAAAGACCTCATCCCCTTCCCGGATACAGGTCATCAGCACATCCCCGAAACCCTTACCCCGCGCACCGTGGGGGACAGGCCGGGAAAAAGAAACGCAACCGCAGGTTTCTTCTTCGGAATTCGGAAGGGAAAAGCCAAGGAAGCCGGAAAGTTCTTTTCTTCTCCGGGCTGAGAGCCGGGAAATGTTTTCCGGCCCCTTGCACCAGAACCGGACCCCTTCAAGAGGAGGGAGAGCTTCAACCGGCAGCTGGTAGGGGTCTTCGGCTCTCATGGGCATGTGGTCCCCATGGTAGTGGCTGATCACCACGTCCGTGGCCCCGGAAAGTGCGGAAAGTATTCTCTCCCTTATCCGGGCAGCCGCAGCAACCTCCAGGGGATGGGGGGATAGAGAAAAGCGGAGGCGGGCCAGGGCAACTCCGGGATCAATGACTATCACCCGATTTCCCGTCTTAACCACGCAGGCAAGAGATCTCGCTCCGAAAGATTCGCTTCCAAGGATCTCAATTTGCATATACTATACTAACACTTGAATCCAGAACCCTTTTTCGGACAAAAGGAAAAGAATTTTTACCCGGATTTTCCCCTAAAGAAGGACAGCCTGACAGAAACAAATGGAAAAATTAGAGGGGGAGTTCACTTCGGGAATAGATGTTCCATTTGCTTTACAATTTTTTTGACATCTCCTTTTGAGAGGGTCACTTCCCGGCTCAGGACATGGGAACTCAGGCTGTCCGCAAACAGCACCTGGACAGGGCTTTTTTCCAGGGGGATTTTCGAACCTGCTATGGCGATTACCGCCTGTACCTTCATCTCCTTGCTGGCAAATTTGAAATAGCCTCTCTGGATGCGGCTTCCGTATTTCAAGCCGTTCAGATACCTGTACACCAGATAGCTACTTCTCCTGACCTGGTCATACGGGGTGAAGGAGTTTTCCCTGAAGACTTTTTTCACATAGGCAGGGCTCCAGTTTTTCGTTTCGATTACGTAGACCCCGGAAGGTCCCACAAGCAGGTGGTCGACCTGGGCAGATTTCAGTTTTTTGCTTTCGAAAGTTATGTACTCCTCAAGCTCCAGCCGGAGATCGTTGAAGAGATAGTATTCGTCAGGGAGGGTGCGAAGCTTTTCAATAACGTGCAGTTCCCCCTCGGCTCCCCAGTAATCGCTCGATACCATTATTTGTTTAAGGGCTTCAAGCTGCCTTACAAGGGGAAAGAGCTTTCTTTCGATTTCCGAAGCGCTGTTGTTTTTCAGGTACTCGCAGCGGTCTTTCACTTCCTTCAGGGCGGCGTACTCGTTCCTGAGCAGCCTGTCCGCCTCTTTCCGGGAACTGGCCTTCAACCGGGCATGGCGCCTGCCTTTCAGGTAGCTTTTCACCCGGGCCAGGAGATAGGATATCAGCTTTCCCGGAACCGGGCGCACATTTTCAGCTTCTTTTAATTCAGCTTCCAGTTTTACAAGTGCCAGCCTGTTTATTTCCGAGATGCGGGACGATTCTTTTTCGATGACCTGCCTCAACTCTCCTATTTTTGCGTCCAGCTCCTCGATTTCCTTCCGGATTTCTTCTTCGGCCAGCCCTGCCTTTTCGGAATATTCGGACTCAAGTCTCTGCCGCTCCCCGGAAATGTCCTGGAAACACTCCACCGGAATCCCGTTAGACCTGACGCCCCTCAGAAGTTCTTTTTCCGCACCTGAAACACCGTATTCGATCACGATACAAATCCTCTTTTTTTCGTTTTGTGAAAAATATTAAGTCTGAATACCCTGTGAGCTTGAAAGGCTGAATAGTGAGCTTGAAAGGCTGAAGAGCTGAAAAGCTAAAAAGCCCGAATGAAATGTAAGTTTGAAAGGCTGAAGAGCTGAAAAGCTAAAAAGCCCGAAAACCCCTGAGATTCCGGCAGGTTTTTGCAGGCTTCTCACGGGCTTTACATGAAGTCCGTTATCAGGGTCTGCCTCTCATCCCTTTCCCTGAGCTTCGAGACCCCGACTCCCACCAGCCGGAACTTCCTGCTGCCCAGGAATTCGGAAAGGAGCTGGCGGACCAGCCTTTTTATCACGAAGATGTCTGAAGTCCAGACCGGGACGGTTTTCGAACGGGTATACGTTGAAAAGTCCTCGAAGCGGACAGTCAGGTTCACGGTCCTGTAGAGGAAATTATTGCTGAGCAGGGAACCGTGCACGGCTTCGGCAAGAGAGTCCAGGGAACCGAGGAGCTTTACCGGGTCGCCGGTATCTTCCTCAAAGGTCCCGTGCCTGCTAATGGACTTTACGCTCCCTTTTTCCCGCACCTCCCCAAAATCGAGCCCGTTTGACATCTGCTTCATCCGGAGCCCCATTTTCCCGAATTTCTCCTTCAGGAGCTGGACCTCGCAGTTTGAAAGCTCTTCCACTGTGGAGATTCCCATCCCCTTCAGGGCTTCCGTGGTTTTTTCCCCTATGCCCGGGATTTTCGAGACCTGCATGGGAAAAAGAAATCCCCGGACGTCCTCGGGGCGGACCACGGTCATCCCGTCCGGTTTCTGGAAGCCCGAGGCAATCTTTGCAAGGAGTTTGTTTGGACCCACTCCCACGGAACAGGTAATCCCTACCTGTTTCCGGATCTCGTCCTTGATCCGGAGGGCATAAAGCGCAGCTTCCTCAAACTCCCTGACCTCGGGACCCGGTATCAGGTATGCCTCGTCAACGCTGACCTGCTGGAACTTTTCCGAAAAACCCCTGAGGATTTCCATTAGCTCAGCCGAGACCCCTGCATAGAGCTTCATGTTGACGGGCAAAAAGACCGCTTCGGGACAGAGTTTATACGCCTTTGAAATCGGCATGGCTGAATGGATTCCGTACTCTCGCGCCTCGTAGGAACAGGTGCTCACAACCCCCCTCCCTGTCCCCCCTTTCGGGTCGGAACCCACGACCACGGGCAGCCCTTTCAGCTCGGGCTTCTCCCTGACCTCCACGGAGGCAAAGAAGCTGTCCATGTCCACATGGAAAGTAATCAGCTTTTTCTGGTCGCTCTTTTTCAGCTTGGGGGCAGGCATTATGCGATAGATAAAAGCTGCCGCTTAAAAAGGCTTGAGCATGCGGGGTGAAAGTATTAACCTGCTTGAAATTTAAGGAATGAAAATGAGGAATTGGGGGGAGAAAATAAGTTAAGCGGAATTTTTCCCGGGAGGTCCGGAAAGACCGGGATATTCTTTTTTCCGAAAAAAGCATTTCTACAAAGCAGGATAATATATAATTAAAATAGCTGGAAAAATTGAGATAATTGCAATATTAGAAAATAATAATTAGAAAACGGAATAAATAATTAGAAAAATCAGGATAATTAAAAGTAAACTGGCAGATGATTTCAAAGCCTTTATTCATGAAGTGGGGGGAACTTCATTATAAGTATGCAGGAAAATCAGGAACGTAAAGTCTTCAGGGAAGGAAGCCATGCGGTTGATAACTCTGTCAAACGGCTGGCTGCAAATATGAAGCAAGCTTCAAAGAAAGTCGTCGGCACAAGGTTTCCCGAAGCCACGTCAAAGTCCCTTGCAGGCAATCTCCTTACGTTGCCTGACCGTGCCGAAGGGAAAATTGCGCTCGTCAGTATCGCCTTTGTGCGTAATGCCCAGGAGCAGATTGACTCCTGGATCATGCCTTTCGAGCGGGAGTTCGGAGGTGACAAACGTTTTGCGGTCTACGAGCTTCCGATGATCAGCCAGGGCTGGAAAGTGCTTTCCTGGATGATCGATTCCGGGATGAGGGGAGGGATCCCCACGGAAAAGCATGACAACGTAATCACGTTCTACGGGGACTATTCGGACTACCAGGAAGCCCTCGAGATGGAAGATACCGGGTCAGCTTACGTTTTCTTGCTGGACCGGAAGGGGATTATCCGCTGGAGAGGGCAGGGGTACGCCACGCCCGAAGACGAAAAAGAGCTGATCGAGACCGCAAGGGGTCTCCTGGGCTGAAGCAGCCCCGGAGGAGAAACAGACTGAGATGAGAAAGCTGAGAAAGTTGAGGTACAGCAGGGGGATTTATGGCTAGAAGACAGGTATTTATGGGGATTATCAGGGTCATTGGCTTCTTCGTCCTTATTTTTGCAGTGTACGCCATTATTCAAAACATGCAGGCAAAAGAATGTACTGAGGGGGAGTCGGGGCTTGACTGCATCGAGCTTCCGCCGGGATTTTCTATTGACTACTATGCCGAAAACGTGGAAAATGCCCGGTCAATGACGCTCAGCCCGAACGGCACGCTCTTTGTCGGGACCCGGAATGCCGGGAATGTCTATGCGCTTCCGGACCGGGACCGGGACAACCGGGCCGATGAGTTGATCGTGATAGCCGAAGGGATGAACATGCCAAACGGGGTAGCCTTCCGGAACGGTTCGCTCTATGTGGCAGAGGTTTCCCGGGTGATCCGCTATGATGATATCGAAAGCAGGCTGGAAGACCCGCCTGAGCCCGTGGTGGTAAATGACAGTTTTCCCTCTGACCAGTCCCACGGCTGGAAGTATATAAAGTTCGGGCCTGACGGGAAACTCTACGTGCCTGTGGGGGCGCCCTGCAACGTCTGTGATAAAGAGGAAGAAGACGAGCGTTACGCCACGATAATGCGGATGGAAGCGAACGGGAGCGGACTCGAAATCTTTGCCAGGGGGATCAGGAACAGCGTGGGTTTTGCCTGGCACCCGGAGACCGGGGAACTCTGGTTTACGGACAACGGGCGCGACTGGCTCGGAGACGACCTGCCCCCGGACGAGCTGAACAGGGCACCTGAACAGGGGCTGCATTTCGGATTTCCTTTCTGCCACGGAGGCGACATCCCCGACCCAGATTTAGGGGGACTGCGGGCCTGCGAAGAGTTCACGCCCCCTGAAGTCAAGCTCGGCCCCCACGTGGCGGCTCTTGGAATGACCTTTTACACGGGCACGATGTTTCCCGAAGAGTACAGGAACCAGACCTTCATTGCCGAGCACGGCTCCTGGAACCGGAAGATTCCAATCGGGTACAGGGTGACCCTGGTCAGGCTGGAGAACGGGACACCCGTCAGTTACGAGGTCTTTGCGGAAGGCTGGCTAAAGGGCTTTTCGGCCTGGGGAAGACCCGTGGACGTCCTGGTCATGCCGGACGGGGCGCTGCTGGTCTCAGACGATAAAAACAATGCGATCTACCGGATCAGTTATGAGGGGACCGGACAGGCAGTTGTTTAAATAATTACCAATGTGGGATAATTCATGAACCGGAACAAAAATCTTTATGATTTAAGTCTCACATATGATAGTGTAAGGGGTGAATAATATGTTATCCAGGATTCCAATCGATCTTGAAAAAGTGCCAGAAGAAGACATTGACAAACAGATCCTCAGAGCCGGTATCATCGCCGAGCTCGATGCTGTGAGCCTTTATGAACAGATGGCCGACCTGACCAAAAACGAGGACATCAGGGCCATTCTTCTGGACATTGCAAAGGAAGAAAAGACACACGTGGGGGAGTTCCAGACCCTCTTACTCAGGTTTGACCCGCAGCAGGGGCTGGAACTGGAAGCCGGAGCCGAAGAGGTGGAAGAAGAACTCTCCAAATAAAGCCTCCTGAGGCCTGAGTTCTAACACAAAGCCTGATTTCGGGTCTGAGACCTGAATCCTCAACCTTTAAAAGATCATTTTTTAAGGGGAGTTCTCTATTTTAGAACTCTCTTCTTTTTTTTGATTAAATTCCAAATCTTTTTGACATCCCGAAATCAACCTGAGTATCCTTGAATGCGACTTACTCCGTTTGGATACTGTTTACTTTTGCCTGATACGATTTATCGTTCGAGCACGGTTTAATTTGTCCGGCGGTAGATTTTTCAGGGGGCTTAAAGCCGGAGCAATGTTATTAGCATATCCCGTCGTTATTTTTCCGAGCGCCAGCGAGGCCTTCCCCTTTCGACTGCTATTTGTAGGAAAAAGAAATATTAGCAGAATCAACCGCCGATTTTCATGACCTATCTTTTATATTTTGTCGGTCGGCGGGCAGCTGCGTGTACTTCCCTGAATACTTTAGTTTTCCAAACAAAATACATGCTTATTCACTTGAAAAACCACAATACCTGCAGAATCATTTAATACATTGAATGATCATTTAATACATTGAATGATCTCTGAATTCAACAAATTTGTCGGGAACAAAATCCTGGGGTGGTTTCTAACCCATCCTACTACCTCACTGAATATCAATGAGCTTGCCCGCGAACTTGAGGTCTCAACCGGGAGCGTCAAAAGGTTCATGGACCTGTTTGCAAGAGAAAATCTTGTGGACATGAAAAAGATCGGAACCGCGCATATGTTCAGCCTCAATAACTCCAGCGTAGCGGCAAGAGTACTGAAAAGAGCCTATATGGTTCTGAAATTATGGGAAGTGGGTCTTGATAATCTGGCACCCGGATGCATATCCCTTGCGGTGTATGGAAGCGTCGCCTCCGGAAATTTTGATGAACAGAGTGATATTGATGTCCTGATTATAGGAACCGAACAGGATGTAGAATATGATTATGCCCCGGACATCGAGACGAAGGTCGGGCATGAGCTACAGGTAACAATTATCCCTTATTACGAGTGGGAGAAAAGAAAGGAAAAGGGGGACCCATTTGTGCTAAGCGTACTTCGAGATCACATTCTTTTTGCGGGTGCGGAGCTATGACTTGGGAGGATTGTAAAGCTGACAGGCTTATAAGAAAGGAATCCCGAGCCAGTGAGCGGGTTACGATATCACTTGAAACTGCAGAACGATTTATACGTTCCGCTCAAAAGAACCTTGAGATCGAAGAGTATGAGATGGCACAACTTGCCGCGTACAATAGTGTATTTCACAGTGGAAGGGCTTTACTTTTTGCGAAAGGTTATGTTGAAAGAAGCCATTTCTGCCTCGTTGTTGCTCTTAAACACCTCTATCAGAAAGATGAAAATCTCAAGAAGCTTCTCAATACTTTTGATAAAATGCGGATTTCACGCCATAATGTCCAGTATGGTGGAACGTTTGTCACTTATGAAGAGGCTGAGTTTTCCATAAAATTCGCTGAAGAACTTTTCAATGCAACTGAAGGTATCCTGAAAAAGTGATCATGAAAGAGAAGATAGTTTTCGCCCACTTCGTTCGCTCAAGTGGACCGTGTTTTCAAAACTTGTTTTTTATATTTTTTATGTAGCGGGAGGCAGTTGCATTCACTTAGCCGATGCAACCTTAGTTCTAAAAGTAGGAATATGACAAGCTACAGCCACCTATTACCCCGAATCCACCCTGAAATCGTCCGTCTTTTACTCCAGGTCAATCCGTTTTTACTCTCCCCCTTTTGTTTTAGTTCCGGCGGTCGGAGTAATTTTTGTGTGCCTGGCATCCTACCTTATACCTTTGGGGTGCTGAACTTCTAAATCCAGATTTGATCGTTTGGCGGCGGATTTTTCAGGCGTACTTAGAGCCGGAGCAACGTTATTACCGTATTCCCGTCGTTTTTATCCCGAGCGTCAGCGAGGCCTGCCCATTTTGACTGCCATGAGTAAGAAACGAGAGCATAAGAAGAATTAATCGCCGGTTTTCAAAACTTGTTTTCTATATGTTGCCATAGCCTGTTATATGGTGACAGACTGTTTAAATTTTATAAGTTCTTCCACGATGATCTGGTATAAAAGATGCATCAAATTCATTTTTATTTTCAAGGAAAAGCCGGTCGGCAAGCTGACCAATGAGAGCCCCGTCTACTGAAAACCAATAGAACCCCGGCTGTCTTTATTTCAGAAGCAAAAAAAGAAATTCTGGATTCGGGCTCTCACCCTTTCAATCCAGTAAAACCAGCGTATACGGCACCGGAGCCGTATCATCCATCGGAAACTTCTGGAGCTGTGTCCCCAGTTTTTCAAGGGTCTTGTCCATTCTTACCCCGAGCCCCATAAGGCAGGGTCTGCGGAGGGTGGGCTGGTGGCAGGGACCGGATGCGCCTGCGCACTTTACGTCCGAATAGTCGCTGGTAGCACACCAGGTGCACATGCCGGGGAAGGTAGCAAGGGCGGTGTTGTAGCCGAGGGTCCAGGCGAGTTTTTCGATTTCGAGGACACCGGGCTGGATTGTTTCTTTGCGGTCTTTCATTACGGTTTTTAAATTTTCAAAAAACTGGCGTTTTGTTTCTTCGTTTTCGGGGGGTTCGACGCTGAACTTGATGAAGTTCTCGCTGACTTCCCGGGTAAAGACGTTTTCGGACTTCCACTCAATGAGGAGAGCCCAGTCGTAGTCGGCAAGCATTTTCTTGAACTCGCTCACAGTTGGGATATAGGGGGGACAGACCCGGCTTCCGTAACCGTTGCAGCCGAAGATGCACTTTAAGATGGTCCTGTCCTCGACCACGATGGTTTCTGCGGGGATCAGCCTGACGGTTTTTGCACCCAGGGTTTTTGCTTTTTCTTCAAGGAGTCGGTAGTTATCAGCATTAATCATCATGGCTTATATAACGCGGCATAAAATAAAAACAGTTTCGTGTATCGAGATGACCTTTCGAGGTGACCTGCTATATTGGAATGACCTTTTTGTCAGGACAGCCTGTAAGCTACACTTCTCAAAAATTCGATGCTATTATATTTATTGCAGGCGAATAGTTATTGGGGGAACTTAATGAAGAGTTCTATTTTTAGGAAAGTTATGATCACTACGGACGGCTCGGAGTGTTCGAAAAATGCCGTTTCTTACGGGCTTGAACTGGCCCGCCTTGGTGGGGGAGTTGTGTATGCTGTGTACGTCGTGTCAACTGACTATTTTTCTTCGATGGCGGTTGATTTTGGCTGGGAATCGATGTACGAGTCCCTGAAAAAAGAGGGAAAGGAAGCCCTTCAATACATATGTGATGCCTGTGCGGAAGCAGGGGTCCCGGTAGAACCTTCCCTGCTTGAAGGGCATCCGGCTCCCGAACTGATCGATTTTGCCGAAGAGAACGGGATGGATGTTGTTGTTATGGGAACCCTCGGGAGGACGGGGTTGAACCGGATTTTACTGGGCAGCGTAGCAGGGCATGTGGTCATGCACTGCAAGGTTCCGGTGATGGTTGTAAGGGGGAAAGGGTCCGCAGGGAAATGAAAGTGAAGGTGAAGGTGAAGAGCTGAGGGTGTGTGGAAGTTAAGGAATGGGGGACTGGGAGAGAGGAGAAGGAACTTGCGAAGAGGGGAAGGAAGGCTTATCTTCTTCAAAATTTCCGACCCGATCGAATTTTCAGGAAACGAAGAGAATAAATGCACAGGAAATTCCGGATGTGAGTGCTATTAAAGATAATAAACAGCCTGGAGAGGGGGAAAATAACGATAACTGGATGAAGGAATTCCTCGCAACAAGCCAGAATCTCGTGTTCCTGGCGGGAAATGACGGAAGGATTCTCTATGCGAACAGGGCGGGAGATTCCCTCCTGGGGGAGTGGAAACTCCGGGTAGGAGACAAGCTGCCTCCCGAAATTAAACATGTCGCGAGAATTTCGATATCGAGGGGTAGTAAAGAAGAGTTTGAGATCAGATCCGGGGAGAGGGTATTTTTGCTTGTGTTCCACCCTTCTCCGGAAAAGGGACGTGTAAGCATCTGCGGCTTTGACATCACGGAGCAGAAGCGGACAGAAGAAGAACTGAGGAAAAGCGAGGAAAAATACCGGTATGTTGCGGAACAGACCGGACAGTTCATCCTTGACTATGACGTAAAAACAAAAACTGTTGAGTGGGCAGGAGCTATTGAGGAGCTTATGGGCTACTCCGCAGAAGAGTTCCGGAAATTTGACCTGCACACCTTTGCGGAGCATATCCACCCTGAAGACCTGAAAATAGTTTTGGAAGCCTACGCCAGGTGCAGGCAAACCGGGGAAAAGTACCACGGGGAATTCAGGGTAAGGCGGAAAGACGGGAGCTATTTTCATGTGGAAGGCACCGGGATCTGCTTAAAAAACGAGTCTGGTTGCGTCTGCCGGGTCCTTGGGATGGTAAAAGACGTTACGGAAAGAAAGCTTTCAGAAGAAGCCATCAGGAGGGCCGAGGAAATCAGCAAGAAAGAGATCCACCACCGGATCAAGAACAACCTCCAGGTGATCTCCTCACTTCTCGACCTCCAGGCTGATTTTTTCAAGGACGAAAAGGTCATAGAAGCCTTCCGGGAAAGCCAGAACCGGGTAATTTCAATGGCCCTTATCCACGAGGAGCTTTACAGGTCAAAGGACGTTGAGAGCCTTGATTTTTCAGCATACCTCCGGAAACTGACCACCGACCTCTTTGAGTCCTATAAAGTAGGGAGCAGTAAAATCCAGCTGCTTGTGGAAGCCGAAGCCCGGATTCACCTCTTTATGGACGCCGCAATCCCCCTGGGGATAATCGTCAACGAACTTGTCTCAAATTCCCTGAAATACGCCTTTCCCGGAGGGGAAGGGGAGATTCGAATCCAGCTCTACAGCGTGGAAAACACTGCCATCAGAAGTGGGAGCAGCAGTGGGAATGCAGGTGAGAACAGCAGTGGGGGTGAGAGTGGGAGCGGAAGTGGGAGTGAGAACAGCAGTATAAGCGGGGGAAGCATTGGAAAAGGTAGCATTGGAGCAGAGGAGGATCTGAAAAACAGCTCATGCCGCGAAAATCTCAGGTGCGTGCTGATCGTTTCAGACAACGGCTCGGGTTTCCCGAAAAACATCGACTTTGAAAACCCCGATACCCTTGGCCTCCAGCTCGTAAAAACCCTCGTGGAACAGATCGACGGAGAAATCGAACTCAGGACAAACGGGGGAACAGAGTTCAGAATAGGGTTCGGAAGTAAAGCAACCGGGGAAAAGGGAGCTTAAAAAAAAATATCGAGAAGTTTGATGCGGATCAAACTTCCATCTTCTTTTTCACTGCAATAAGGACGTTTTCCGTAGTATCCTTTTCCCAGAGTTTCCTGACCTTCGCATTCTTGAGGGCGGGCATGAGCGCGTCGATCTTTGCCTGGACGGCTGCAAGCCTTTCTTCATCGACTTCCGGGGCTTCGATTCCCAGGAACTTCTGGGCTTTGAGGGTCTCGGTTTCCCGGAAGACGGCTTTGTCCACTCCGCTCCTTACTCCCGTTTTCAGGGACTCTATGGCATCTCTCCACTGGGCAGCCCAGGGGGTTTCGGGGATTTCGGTGTGGTGGACATCGGTCCGCTCGACCTTGATGGCATCCAGGTGGCAGGCTTTTACGCAGGCCCCGCAATAGGTACAGAAGTCCTCGACAAAAGCGATCTTCCGGGGGTCTTCGGGGTCTGAGGGGACGTACCAGAGGTCCGAGGGGCAGACGTTGAAACAGCCGCGGCAGCCCTGGGGGTCGCAGTCTTTCAGGTTGGATTCAATGAGGCTGAGTTCCCCTTCCATGGGCTTTTGCAGGTCTACGGCCTCATAGGGACAGACCGCCTGGCAGCGGCCGCATTCCGTGCATTTCTCGTCGTCCACTTTGACGTTTCCTTCCACTTTCGGGGCTTCACAGGGGCGCTCCCCTTTGACCTTGATAGCTTCTTCGGGGCAAATGTCCTGGCAGAGCACACAGTAGTCGCACTGGTCTTCGTCTACCAGGAGCTGCTCGAAGGGCACCAGGTTATCCGGGGTTGGCTCGCGCTCAAGCAGGATGAAGGCGTCACAGAAACGGGCGCAGATCCCGCAGTAGTTGCACTTTTCCATGTCGATTTCGATTTCCCCTTCAGCGCCCTCTTTTAAGGGGGCGATCTCTTCCTTTTTCGGGAAGGTGAACTCGACTTCGATTGCTTCCTGGGGACAGGCTCCCTCACAAAGGGCACAGGGCAGGCACTTTTCGTTAATCTCCACGTAAGTGTCGTATTTCGGGTACTGGCTCTCGTCCGGGACCTCCCCCACAGCTTCGAGGGTGATGGCATGCACAGGGCAGAGGTTTGAGCACATCCGGCAAAAGGTGCACTTGTCAAGGTCCATCATCACGGGTGGGGCATCAAGCCCGGTTGCGATCTCGTGGATGGGCCCCGGCTCCAGGGCTTTCGTGGGACAGATCTCCACGCAGATCCCGCAGCCGTTACAGCGTTTGTAGTCGTAGTCCAGGGTCTTGATGGACTTTTCCGTGGCCTGGGTGTAGAGGAAATGGGAACCCTGCAGGTCCATGGTCGTGGTGACTGTGATCTTTTCCTGGCCTTCTTCCCCGCCTTCGCCAGCTCCACCCTCAGTTCCTCCGGCTCCGCAGCAGCAACCTTCGCTCCCCGGAGTTTCCTGTTCCGGTTCCTGTTCAGGGTTCTGTTCCGTTTCTTGTTCCGGTTCCTGTTCAGGGTTCTGTTCGGGATATTCCTCGCTCACTGTACCCCCTCCTGCAGTTCGGTCCCGATGGGGCCTATTTCTTCGAGCTCCTTTACAAACTCGTTAATGGTATTCGAGAACCTTTCTCCTTCCGCAGCCGAGATCCAGAGGGTCCTGAGCCTTTTCGGGTCAAGCCCTATTTCCCCGATCACGTCTTTCAGGACGTCAAGGCGCTTCTTTTCATCGTAGTTCCCGTAAATGTAGTGGCACTCGTCCATCCGGCAGCCTGCAACAAGCACCCCGTCAGCCCCTCCTTTCAGGGCTTCGAGCACGAACTCGGGGTTAACCCTTGCCGAACACATGGTCCTGATGACCCTGATGTTTGTGGGGTAGCGCAGCCGCGACATTCCGGTCAGGTCCGCACAGGCGTAGCTGCACCAGTTGCAGAGGAAAGCCACTACAAAGGGGCTCTGGGACTTGTGGGCAGTCGCTTCCCGGACCTGGGCCAGGAGCTGCTCGTTTTCGAAGTTCCGCATCTGGATGGCACCGGCAGGACAGGCTGCACTGCAGTCCCCGCAGCCATAACAGGAGACTTCGTCAACAACGGCTTTCTTGTCCTCGATGCTGATCTTCCCGAACTTGCAGACTTCCACACAGGTCCTGCACCCGATACACTTTTCGGGGTCGACGTGGGCTCCCATGGGGTCGGCTTCGAGCTCGCCCTTTCCGAGGAGCTGCATTACTTTGGAAGCGCAGGCACCCCCCTGGGCAATCGAGACCTGGATTTCCTTGGGGCCCGAGGCGCAGCCTGCCAGGAAAACCCCGCTAACGGGAGCGTCCACGGGGCGCATTTTCGGGTGGGCAGGGGCAAAGAAGCGGTCCGGCCGCCTTGCAAGGTTTAGCATCCTTCCAATTCCTTCAGCGGCTTTTGTGGGCTCGTAGCCCGTGGAGAGCACAACCATGTCATGGACGTCTTCTTCAGTCCGGCATTCCAGGGTGTTTTCGTAGCGGATGGAAAGCCTTCCATCTTCGGCTTTCTGGATTTCTGCGACTTTCCCGCGGATGAAGTCCACGCCCATACCCTGGGTCCTTGTATAGTATTCCTCGTACATCTCTCCGGCTGCCCGGATGTCGATGTAGTGGATGGTAACGTCCGTGTCCGGGTAGCGCTCCTTTATCATCTGGGAGTTTTTGAGGGCTGCCATACAGCAGACCCGTGAGCAGTATTCGTTCCCTACCGTCTTGTCCCTCGACCCGACGCACTGGATAAACGCGACACTCTTCGGGGGTTCCCCGTCGGAGGGTTTGAGGACCCTGCCTCCGGTTGGGCCTGCGGAGTTGAGCATCCGCTCGAGCTGCATGTTGGTGATAACGTCCGGGTATTTCCCAAAACCCAATTCCGGTTTCCTTCTTGCATCGAAGAGCTGGTACCCGGTCGAGACTATGACGGCTCCCGCCTCGAACTCGATTTCCTCGGCTTTCTGCTCATAGTCAACCGCTTCGGCAGGGCAGGCCTGCTGGCAGAGCCCACAGCCCACGCACTTTTCCGGGTCTATCAGCACTACCTGGGGGACGGACTGGGGGATTGGCATGTAGATTGCCCGGGACTTTCCGACCCCGTAGTTCATGGGGTTTTCGATCTCCACGGGGCAGACCTCAGAACAGAGGTCAACACAGCCCTTGCACCTGTCCTCCAGGACGAACCTGGGTTTTTTGGTGACCTTTACGTGGAACTTTCCAACAGACCCCGAGATGTCGGTGACTTCGGAATAGGTGTAGAGCTTGATGTTGGGGTGGTTCTGGACTTCCGTCATCTTGGGGGCAAGCACACAGATGGAACAGTCGTTCGTGGGAAAGACCTCGTTCATAAGGGCCATCTTTCCCCCGATTGTGGATTCCCTTTCCACCATGGTCACGGGAAAGCCGGTTTCGGCCAGGTTCAGGGCGGCTTCTATCCCCGCAACCCCGCCCCCTACGATGAGGACATTTTTGCTTGCTTCCGAGTGGCTTGCGCTCAGTTCTCTGAGGAACTTAGCTTTTGCAACGCCCATCCTGATCAGGTCGAAGGCTTTCTGGGTTGCCATCTGGGGGTCGTCGGCGTGCACCCAGGAACACTGTTCCCTGATGTTTACCATCTCCATCAGGTAGGGGTTCAGGCCTGCCTTTTCCACCACGCCCCTGAACGTCTTTTCATGAAGGCGGGGGGAACATGCGGCTATCACGACTCTTTCGAGCTTCTGTTCCCTGATATCCTTGATGATGCCTTCCTGCCCGGAATCGGAACACAAAAACTGTACTTCCCGGGCAAGCACCACATCATCCAGTTTGCATGCCATCTCCTGCAGTGCAGCGACGTCTATTACGCCCGCAATGTTCAGTCCACAGTGGCAAACATATACTCCGATTCGCATCTTGATAACTCCTTATATCTATGACTAATGTTTGGGATTTGGATCTGATATAACTTTTGATTTATGTTCCTATATAAATTGGAAGTTATAATCTACAAGTTATAATTTGGAAGTTATAATTTTAGGCCAATTATAAGCCTGTTCGCAGCCTTAATCTCTGCAAATTTTTGTCTCGTCTTTACAGAAAAAAGTCCATTTAAGGGAGGATTTTCCCTCAAATCCAAAAATACCGGCTTTTTCTGCGGCTTCCCGGGTTTCTGGTTCTTTTTATAATTTTTCCCCGAACCGGATAAAAATATAATCATTTTGTACAAAATCAAAACCTTTATTTCATAAGGGGTTTTTAACTGCTTGAAATCTATAGGCTATCTCGCCTGTTGTGGATTATAAAAAAATACGGGTTTCTGGCAAAAAATCGGCAGGATGTTTGAAGCCCCATTTTCCCGGATGCTTTCACGCAGCCGCTTTTCAAAGGCTCTTACCGGGATTTTTGGGAGCTTGTGTTTAAACAGATATTTATATAACATATTATTTATATATTATGGTTTATGTATATTTCTTTGCCGCAGGAGCATCCAACACCCGGGTTTCTCATGTACGGGAATCTGCCAGACATTACACGCTCTACCTTCTGATAGGGATATCTCCCAACTGATTTATAGGTTGAGATATAATTCGTAATCGATCTTATGGGTTGAGATCTGATTGCTAGATAATTAGCATCGGTCAGTGGGTTTAAGATCCAGTTGGCAGATAATCAGCAGTCAATTAAGAGTCAGTCAGCCAATCACTGCCCGATCGGAATTCACAGTTTATCAGGCAATTTATTAAGGGTAATTATTTATTTTTATGAATGATTATATAAGCAACTGATGATATATTAATTAGTGATATATTATCTGATGTATTATCGGATGTATTATCTGATGTATTATCGGATGTATTAACTGATACATTAACTGATGCATTAACTGATGTCATTTCAGAACTGCCAGTTTAAGCAAGTGATGCTGTATTAAAACTGACAGTCACCTTATCAAGATTATTTCTAATCCAAAAAAAAAGGGATTTCACATGAGTGAACATGAAGATTTAAAAAATAAAATGTACCAATGGACGGAAAAGTACGCCGACAAAGCAGGCTACCAGCTCAATCCCGATAAAGAGGGGCTTGATTACGTGCTTGACGGGCTTGCTGCAAGGCTTGAGAAGTTCGGGAAACGTTACTGTCCCTGCAGGATAGTAACCGGGAATGAGGAGGAAGACAAGAAAATAATCTGTCCCTGCATCTACCATAAAGAGGAAATTGAAGGGGACGGCAGCTGCCACTGTGAACTCTTCTTTAAAGTCAATTAAAAATACCGGTGAATATTCCGGTGAATAAAACAATTAATGGAATCAATTAATGGAATCAATTAATAAAGCAAATTAAGCTGCAATTTCCCCTGATCTTTCCAGAAAAGTTCCTTATGGACAAGCACCCCTAGGGGAAGATGGCGGATAATAGCTTGCTTAAATACATTTCGCTTCTAAAGACCATGGACTTGAAAGAAGCAGCTTTAATTAGTTTTTAAAGACTTTGGGGTTTCAAAAACAGGCCTGAAAAGTTTTAAGTGGGTCGTTAAAAATGGGCTGTTAACGCTGCAAACCAAATTTAACGCTGCAAATTAAAAAGCAATGATTTAAGGTGGATTACAGCGTATTCCCTAATTAAATACTATTTGATTTGTTTTTAGGGGTATTTTACTCAATGGAACTTGAATTTTGATTAAATTTGACTCAAGGGTGACGTGAAAATGACAAGTACAATGGAACTCTATCAATTGCTTCCAAAGACCAACTGCAAGGAGTGCGGGAAAACTTCCTGTATGGCTTTTGCAGCTGGTCTCATGGCCCGCGAGTTCATGCCGGATGACTGCCCTCCTCTGAAGAATGACCCTAAGTATAAGGAGAGTTATGAAAAGATCAGCGGTATGTTCTCCACAACCGAAGGTGCGACCGAAACCGGCCTGATCGTGCACGAGGAACTCTGTTTTGGATGTGGAAATTGTGTCGTTGCCTGTCCTGTAAACGTGGCAAACGACCCTTATGGAGCCGGTTCGGGAAAGGCTCCTCAGAAAGTCGAGAAACTTATCCTGATCATCGAGGACGGGATCGTGAAAGCCCAGAACGTCGAAGAATGCCGCCGCTTCGGGAAGAACAAGATCCTTTGCAACGGCTGTATCGTGACCTGCCCGGTAGAGGCAATCGAGTTTGTGTGAGGTGAAGCTGATGGAAGGGAACCATAATATATGTACCGGCTGCGGGCTGCTCTGTGACGATATCGAGGTTGAGCTTGAGAAGGAAATAGTAAACAAGGTTTACACCGCCTGCAGGGTAGGGGTTGCCCATATGAAGGAAGGGAGCAGGGAAGCCTCTTTCCTGGTGGACGGCAAACCCGTAGACGAACCCGCTGCAATCGAAAAGGCTGCGGAAATCCTGAAAAATGCAAAGAATCCCCTCATCTTCGGGCTCGGGACTTCCACGAACGAAGCCCAGAAAAAAGCCATCGAACTTGCAAAAAAGCTCAATGCGACCCTGGACGACACCTCTTCCTTCTGCCTGGGCCCGGTGGTCGAAGCCCTGCTCCAGGAGAAGTTCAAGACCTGCACCCTTGACGATGTGCGGCACAAAGGCGATGTAATGGTCTTCTGGGGTGCAGACCCCTCAGACTCCCACCCACGTCACCTTTCGAAGTTTTCCTACTTCCCCCGTGGGGAACAGAAACAGAGAGGCTGGGAAGAAGAGCGTACCGCCATTGCAATTGATATCAGGAAGTCCCATACCGCAAAGATCTGCGGGAACTACTTCTTCCAGATCCCGCCCGGAGGCGATGCCGAGTTCATAAACGCCCTGATTGACGGGGTTTCCGGAAAACTTCCCAAAACTTCCTACGGTTACCCGCCAAAAAAGCTCCTGGAACTTGCAAACATCCTGAAAGGCGCGAAGTTCGGGACAATCTTCATGGGCCTCGGGCTCCTTTATTCCCTGGAAAACCTCGACCCGATAATCCGGCTCGTGGAAGTCCTGAACGAAAAGGCGAAAGGAGAGTTCCACCTCATCCCCATGGTCGGGCACTACAACATGCGGGGCTTTAACCAGAACCTCTTTGCCGAGACCGGTTACGTGAACAGCGTGAAGTTCGAAAACGGGGAGGCAAAGCACGGTCCCGAATACTCAACCGTGGAAGCCCTGAAAGCTAAAACAGTGGACGCAGCCCTTATCATCGGGTCCGACCCCCTGGCAAGCCTGCCCAGGTCAATTGCGAAAAACCTGCTCGATATCCCCATAATCTCAATAGACCCCTGCGAGACCCTGACCTCAAAGAAGGCAAAGGTCTATTTCGGCAACGCGATTAGCGGGGTCGAGTGTGGGGGTACTGCGACCCGGATGGACGGGGTCGAGGTAAGTTTCAACCCGATAATTGAGACTAAACGTCCCTCGGATGAGGAAATTCTTACAAAGCTCACGGAGGCGCTCTGATGGATTTCGGATCTTTCCTGGCAGCCCCTGAAATTAAGGTGAAAATCGTAACCTACAGGGACATCTTCCAGAACAAGGCAATGATCGAGGACCGTTTCGGGGAAGACTACAAAAATACTTCCGCCGTAATAAAAATGGACTCTGCAGACCTCAATCAGCTGAGTGTAAAGAAAGGCGACACGGTTATCGTGAAAAATTCTTTCGGGAAAATCGTGGCCAGAGTCGAAGAATCCGGCTACGAGACCTCCCACAAGGGCATCGCCTACATGCCAAACAGCCCCTGGTCCAACATGCTCGTTTCGGACGAAACCGGAGGTTCTGGTGTCCCGAAGTTCAAGGACATCGAAGCCACGGTCACCACCGCCAAAGGAGCAAAGATAACGGACCTTGAGCTTTAACATTTGATTCCTTAAAGGGTCCTTACGGGCCCAAAAAACGTCCCCTGTTTTTTATTTTCTCGTATCTACCTTCCTTCCCTCCTGAAAAACGAAGCCTGAGCTGAAACTATGGATGCTGTTAAGGACAATGTACTTCTGAAATTCATCCCGGTCCTGAAAAACGGAGAAACTCTTTACCGTTTTGAAGCTTTCGAGAACATAAAGCCCAAATGGGAACTTCCCTGCGAGTACCTGAGCGGGCTGCATTTTACTGCCTGGGACCGGGTTTTACTATATTCGGACGGCAGTTCGGTCCGAAAAGTCCTTACAGGCAGTGAGCTTTCCGAAGAAGAGTACCTTGAATTAATGAAGATAGTTGAACTCGGAAAAGCGCGGCTGAAAGAGATTCAGGCAAAATGGCCGTGAAAAGAGGACAATGGGCATTCAGGTAACTTTTAAAGTCATTTCGTTATTTTTTTGGTTTATCAAATAACCTTTACAGTCATCTCAATATTCTTTTTGGGCATCCGGATGACTTTTACAGTCAGCAGGATGTTCTTTTTGGTGTTCAGATTCCCTTTCTGTGATTGATATTTTAAATTCCAAATAGTGTTGTGTTTGAATTCATTTTTCAATTCCCATTTTTCACTTCGAATTTTTGGAAAAAGCCGGTCAGCAAGCTGACCGGTGAGAGTGCCGGTACCTGAAGAGCAGATCAAAAAAGGTTTGTGGGAATAAGTTATTACCTGGAGTACGGTTGCTTCGTCTGGATATGAGACCAGATACAGGACCGGATACAGGACCGGATACAGGACTTTCAAGTTGCTTCAAATTTAGAATGTTAAATAATCTTTTTACTCGTACAAGGCTAAACAATATTTGGAAATTTTTATAATTTGTTCTTAAATAATATGTATAAATTTTTATCATTCTATCATTATAAACTAATTTAAAAAATAGTTATTTATTGATACATGAAGAATTTGAATAGGAATATTAAGTTAAGTTGAAGACCGTTCTGGCAGGGGGATATTTTCAATTGAAGGGCATTCAGGTCTGGATATTAAGTTCATGTTATAGGCCATTTTGATATGGGAATATTAAGCTCGATTAAAGGTCATTTTGATATTAGGTCATTAAATTCAGGTCGGGAGCATTTTGATGGGGGGCGTCAAATATGGGACTGGGGCATAAAGCCATTTGCGTGACTGTGTTAGCTTTCCTGTTTATTCTTCTGTGCACGATTTCGGGACCTGCATCGGCAACCCAGATCGGGGTGGAAGGGGAGCTGCCTGGAGAGGCTGAGGAAAAGCAGGTGATAAGCATCGCCCTTACGATTAGTAATATTCCCGCTGCTGCGGATTTTATCTCTTTTGATACGGACCTGGTAAAATATGACGGGCGGGCGATATATAATTTTACGGGCCTGGACCTTAAAAGCAATGAGAGCCACTTTGTGCTTCCTGTTGAAGATAAGCGGGACAAAATTGTTGTCCTGCTGAATGGGCAGGTCCCGGAAATAAGGGAGGTCAAACAATGCGACGAACTTACCCTGATAAAATACGACCCCAAACTGACAGGGTATGCTTACTACAGGATCAGGTTGACCGATGAGGACGGAAACCCCCTGGGAGAGAGCGACACCCGCACGTTTTCGATTACGGTTTCCGAGATCGACGAGTTCAAGGGGAAAATGACGCGTGTGGACGACTCTTTTTTCAGCGTATACCTGCAGGACATGTTCGATAAGGGGCTTGTCACCGAGGCAAATGAAATAGCGGACCACCTGCTTGAGGAAGAGGGAAGTTCCTTTATCTGGGGCTATGTACTCGGAGGGATTGCCCTTCTGGCTGTGGGCTTTGTCCTGGGGATCAGGTTCGGCGGGTCCGAGGAGGAGGAGGAATGAACGGAAGGGAAAGTAACTATTCTACACTGCAGCTTCCTACGGACCTTACAATTGTTGGGATCGGAGGCTGTGGAAAACGCCTTTGCGGGGAGATCTGCAGGCACGAATGGATCCTTGGCAATTACCTTGCTTCAGGAAAAAGGCTCAGGATCTATACCATGGATACGGATGCCAACGAGAAAGTGGAAGACGAGCTGCAAAGAAGCGAGTATCGGGCAGGGATCCAGGAAATGGGAGCCAGGGGGAATATCGAATACAATTACTATTACCTCCCTTCCCTGGCAAACATAAACCAGGTCTCGGACCTGGCAAGCCAGGATGTGGCAGCCAAGATCAAGGAAAGGAAATCGGACCCTGCCGTAAGCACCTGGTGGCTGAACGACCCCGGGGAAGGGGGGCTGAGTTTTGAGGAACTCAGGACAATCGACCCTTTTTTGATTGACGATTTCGGAGGGGGAGTGCATAGACGAAGGGCGATTTCAAAGGCGATCTTCTATAAGGTCCTGAGCCAGGGGCAGGCAAGCGGCTTTCCGACCTTCCCGAGTACCGGGACAACGGCAATTATTGTCGGGCTCGGAGGAGGGACCGGGGCAGGGATGTTCATCGACCTTGCGCGGTATATCCGGGCTCTGCGGGGGGAGGCTACCCAGATCTGGCTCTTTGCGGTAATTCCCACGACAAAAGAAGGGGAAATGGAGCAGCTAAACGCCGCAATTGCTCTTACAGAGCTTGAATACCTGAACATTAACGAGAGGCTCTTCAACTATGTGGTACTCAGCTCCCTCGGGCCGACGGGATATAAAAAGGGAGAAGAGGCCAGGGTGGAAGTGCACGAGTTTGATTCCATGTTCCCACACATCCTTACGAATTTCTTCCATCTTGAAAAAGGGGACATAAACCTCAGCGACTCAAAACGCCTGTATTCCTCGTTTATTTTTGCAGATGCCCATGTAATCCAGTACCCTGTAGAAGAGCTGAAAACCCTGAAAAAACAGTATGAGGAAATCATCCTGGAACTTGAAAAAATCGCAGGGGCAAGGAAAGAGATCAACAGGGCGGTAAAAGCCCTGCTGGACAGCTCCGAGATGTTCAGGGAAATGCCCCCTACCCGGACGGATTCCGAGTTTATTAAGAAGGAATACACAAACGCCGAGAAAGTCTGGAAAAACGAAATCGGAAAGCTCCTTAACTACCAGACCCCGGGAGCTGTCGAGTTTTTCATACGCAACAACATCTCGGCAGACGCCGGGATTGAAAACATAAGCAGCTATGACGACCTGCTGGACTTCATCTCCAGGGCAAAAACTTTCACAAGCAGCGTAAAGGAAGACGAACTAAAAGATGAAAATGACAAGAAGCTCTTTCGCCTGATCCCCGAGACCCTGCAGGGCATAGAAGACACGGCAAGTCTCTTCAAGAGGGTTGCGGGCATTGAGGAGGAAACTGCCAGAGCCGTGCTCATAAATGTCCTGAAAGGCAAACAGGAACTCGTGGCCTCTGTTGACCGGCTCAACGCAAAATCCAAGACGCTCAAGGAAGATAGCCTGGTAACAAAAGCTGAAATCGAAAGCAAGCAGGTTGAAAAGGACTACCTGGAACAGGTGCATTCCCGGGTGGAAAAGGACGTCGATAAAGCCTTAAGTGATAACGACCGGGACATCGACCAGTACTTTATCCAGAGGAAGAAACTGGATAACGTCCGGGAACATGAGGAGCAGCTGAAATCGGAAATTGACATATTCATCAACAATTTCGAGGCAGGAAACTTCAAAAGCACGGATAAGGAGAGCTGGCTGAACCTGACCGGGGTCCCGGAACTCCAGAGAGAAATTAACGCCATGTCCCACGAGCTTGACATAGACCTCCAGGTCCTTTCCAAACTCGTGGAATCGATTTCCCTCTACTACTATTACGATTACAGGATCAAGCGGATCGAAAAGGGGAGCTTTAAGGATAAGCTGGTCGGGGTCGTAAAGGGGAATAAAAAGAAGCTTCTCAGGAGGTTTGAAGCCCAGAAACGGAGCATGGAAGATTATATCAAGAGCTCGGGAAGGGACTATGTCCAGGTAAACCCTCCTTTCGAACTCTACGTTCCCGAAAATTTCCTGAGTGAAAGCCAGAACAAAAAGTCCGAGGAACTTAAAAACGAGATCATGAACTCCCTCTTTTTCGACCTGAACAGGAAAGATGCCGATATTGAGGAAATCGACCGGGCGTTTAAGTCGGGGGACAGGCCGAAATTGAGAAGTCTCCTGAGAGAAGTCCTGACCCACTACTACCTGCAAAAGGAAGACTATGCAGGAAAACTGAAGCGGATTGAGACGGTGTTTAGAGAGCTTGAAGAAAGCCTCGAGGCTAAGAGTGCCCTTTCCGTTTTCCTCGGGAAAATCGAGGTTCTTACCGAGGAGACGCTCGCTTACAGAAGGGACCTTTCCAGGGAATACGATAAGTTTTACGAGCATTTCACAAAGCTCAGCGATATCAAGCCTTCGGGGAGCAAGACCCGGAGCAGCCTTTACATGACAAAGTTCGGGGACATCAACCCCAAAATTCTCTCCCTGATCGACGAGGGTTCCGATATGAGGGACCTTGACTGGGACGAGAGCGGGAAGCGCGAACTTGACAAGCTCATCGGGGAAATCCAGGTTACTTACAAAAACCTGATCGAAAGTTACAAACTCGGGATCCATAACCTGATGATTCCTATCAGCACCACCGAACGCTGGAATTTCGGTAAAGCCGCCCTGGTGGTTTCTTCGCGGTCCTCCTACATTTCAAGCCGGATTGCAAGCGAACCCATAGCCGACGGGATAAAAGAAGAAATAAACGGGATCCTTGCCCTGAGCAAAAGCAATGATGCCAAGCTTGTCACCCACAACCACACAAAACCCTGGGACATTGCCCTGACCTTCTTTTCAGCTACGGGTTTCCTGGACAATATCTCGCCCCTGACTGCGGGGGGAGGCTTCTGGGAGGTGTATGAAAATAAGAAGGATAACCTGCTTCACCATGTGCTCAAACTCCATGAAGGAAAATACATAACCCGAAAAGCCCTGCTTGACCTGAAGGAAGCAGGGGAACTGGCAAACCTGGAAAAGAAAGGGGTAAACGTCGGAGCAAGGATCAATGAACTGTATGAAGAAAAAAGCTTGAGAGAGGCTTTGAAAAATGAAGATGCACGGCAGCCTGAAACTCCTCTATGAACTTCCGGCAGTAAGCCTGGTCCTGCTTTTATCTTTCCTTTTTTTATGGTTTGCAGGGACATTAGGATTCTCACAGCTTTCCTGGGCAGGAGCTTTTTTGCTAAGTTTCTTTCCGGCATTTTTAGTCGCAAGCGCTTCAGGGATGTTTTTCCACGAACAGTCAAGAAAAGGGGGTTTCTTTTTAATTGCGGTCTTTTTGCCTTTCCTGTATTTTCTTTCTTTTGACCAGGGAGTCTTGAAGACAAACGGGCTGCTTCTGGGCCTCCTGATAGGCGGGCTTTTGGACTGGCAGGCCCTTCACAATAACAGGTTCAATCTGCTTACGGGTTATGCAAGGACAGGTTCCAGGCTCTTTTTTTTTGCCCTGGCCGTCTACATCCTTGTCCTGGGTCTGGAACTCATATACCCGTTCTCAGGGGAAAGGCTGGGGAGTTTTCTTGAAAGAGGGACGGAAAAACCCCTGGACCTCGGGCTGGCCCTGCTGGTGGTGCTTGCCCTGTATAAATTGACAGATCTCATCCGGGACGTCCGGATTTCCGAGGTCTTCATATACGGGCCTTCAAGGTCGGGAAAGACCTTCCTCCTCCTTGCCCTGTACAACCATTTCGTGAACTTTTACGGCGGCACGCACAGGGAAATCATCCTTTCCTACGACACGGAGGGGAAGCTCTCGAAAGCAAACGAGGACAGGCTGAGGATCGAGTCCATGCTTGCGGAAATAGAAACAGGGAACATGCCAAAGAGCACCAGCCGTGCGGATATGGCAATGTATGTGCTGTCCGGGAAAAAAGGGGCAATTCCCATAGAGTTTTCTTTCATCGATTACAGCGGGGAGTATACCGCCGACCTGGACCCTGAAAATTATGCCCGGGCGGTGAATAATCTTGATGAAAAACTGGAACGCTTCAATATAAACACCATCTACAGGCGGATCGGGACTATCAGCTTCATGGAACAGCTGAAAAAAGACTATGCAAAGGAACTCAGGGGCGAATTCCACGACCTGATCCTTGCCTCCATATACAAAAAAATGGAAACTGCCGGGAAAATCATTTTCCTTGTGGACGGGGACTACCTCCTTGACTACCACCTGGAAGGAAGAATGGAATTAACCCGCCTCTTCGGGCTTTATTCCCGGCTAATGGACCTCCTGGGGAGCGACAAATCTTACGCCCTCGTTATAACAAAAATGGATAAGTTCAAAGACCTGTCCGAAATTCCGGAAGATTCGGGGGAAGCCCGGGAGGTCGAAGAGGAAATCTACGGACTCCTGAGCAAAACCGATACCTTCAGGGAAATCCTCCACAGGGCCCGGAAAGTCCCTGTCTACTTTTACACCGTCAGCGTGGACGCAACGCTCTCTCCCCAGCTTTCGAAAGGAAAACGGATCGAAGAACAGCAGAGAATTACCCAGATTTTCCCCTGGAGGGTTGGTGAAATTGCGAAATTCGGCTTCTGATTCCGGCTCCGGTTCTGGCTCTAGTTCTGCTTTCGGGGTATTCAGCTCAAGCGGAAAGCTGCTGGCAGGAAATGATGACTTTAAAGAGTACTCCGAACTTGCAAAAAAGCTGGACATTAAAAGAACTGCCCTATATGTTGAGACCGGGGGCAGGGCAGTCCTTCTCGGCTGCAGCCTCCTGGCTAAAATTAAGCTGGGCAGGGAAGAAAGGGTTGTCTTTATCTCGAAAATCCCGCAGGAGGAGCTTGACCGGGCGGGGACCTGGCTCAAAAAGTTCTATAAGCAGGCCAGGGCAAGGACCGAAGCGCTGGAGGCAATCCGGTATGACGTTATAGGTTTGTGGAAAGCAGGCGATCTGGATTCACCGGGATTCCCGGGTTCTCCGGGTTCTCCGGGTTCTCCGGATTCTGCTTCTTCCCCGGAAAAATTCCCTGCCGGGTCCCTTGCTTATCCCGCGGGAATCCTTCTCTCAAACCAGCCGGTCTCGATCCGGGCCTCGAAACTTGAGGAAGGACTTGTGCTGGTTTTCAGCCTGGTTTCAGGTTTGAGGCCTGCCCTTCACCTGCCTTTTAGTTTTGCCCTTTCCCTTTATCCGTCCGAGCTTGACCTGTCAGCCGGGCCCGGGGAGCCTGACCCTTACTTTTTCTTTGAAAACGGAGACCTGCGGTTCAACCCGGCTTCGCGGGGTCTGGAGACTTCCTATCCTGTGGAATATTACGAATTTCTCTACCGGGCTTTTGTCCACATGGCAGAGCAGCAGGAATACCCGGTATATGAGGGAGCTTTCCGGGAAAATACCAGGGACAGGGAGGAGCTCTTTGAGAAAGTCAGGAAGGGAATGATCGAGCAGTTCGGGCCCGAAATCACTGACATTTTCATGGAAAAGGGAGAAATCGAAACCCTCTTCGAACTTTACCTGGACAGGCCCGAGTCCCTGAAAGCACTTGCTGATGCCCTGGTTGCCAGGGGCTGGGCTGACAGGGTATTCGTGTTCCGGAATAAGGAACTTGCAGCCGAAGTGATCAGGAAACTGAGCGGGACGGATTCCGTGAGCAAGGGGCTTGAAGCCTTCATGCTGGAGCTGTACCGGGGGCTTAACAGCATCGGGGAAAAAGAAGAGGTCCAGCGCTACCTCCTGGAAAACGGCTTCTTTTACGAAACCTTCGTTTCCGAACTTGCCCTGATGCTTGAGGAAGGCTACCGCAAAGGCAAGCCCTCTCCTTCCCTGCTTGCCCTTACTGCCGACGCTTCTTTTTACGGAAACCCCGAAGGAAGGGAAACATTCGCCTGGGGGCTTCGCAAAGGGTTCGACCCCCTCAGCCCGCACGAAGCTGTAAACTTTTTAAAGCAGGTACTTTCAACCCTGCCCGCGGTGGGGGAGGGCGGCAAACTGCTCCTCAAAACCCTGATAGAGCAAAAAGCCTCAGCCTTCAAGACCACGGATAAACGTGCAACAGGGACAGGGGACGATTTTGTCCTGGAGCTAAGCGAGAAGCAGGCGGAAAAGCTGGACTCCTTGCTCGGAAGCAATTACGCCGAAGCAAGGGATGAAAAAATCCATACCCGCAGAAAAAAGCTTATGAAAAACGTCCGCAACTTTATCCTTATCCTCCTGGCTTTCGCAGTCCTCGGTGGCATTGCCCTGGCATTCCTGAACTACGGCCCCCAATTCCCCGGAATGGACAACGCCACCCCCGAAGACGAAAACATGTCCGGCTCGGGAAACGAATCCATTGTGCAGGACGGAAATGCTTCAGAAAGCGTCGGGGGAACCGGGCCTGCCGGTTCTGCTGATTCTACAAATTCTAGTGATTCTGCAAATTCTAGTGATACTGCAAATTCCAATGATTCTGCAAATTCTAGTGATTCTGCAAATTCTAGTGATTCTGCAAATTCTAGTGATTCTGCTGGCTCTGTAGATTCTGCCGATCCCGTGAGTCCAGTCAACCCTGCTGCAGAGGAATCCAATCAGACTGCCGCCGATAACAGCAGTAATGAATCTGACCTTAAAGCCCCGGAATCCGATGACCCTGAAAATACAAGTTCTGAAAAAGTCGACTACGGTTCCCTACCCCCGTGGGAACTCCCTAAAAAATGAACACTGCACTCCCTTAAAAAGTCCGGTTTCCCGGTTTCCCCGCGGAGAGGACAGCAAGCCCTCCTTTTCCCGTCCCTCTCTCCGGCAATTCAACTTCCTCAAGCTCCTCGGGAATTCCAGAAAGCGTCTGGCAGCTTTCGAGTTTTTCATACCCGAGTCCTGCCAGCCACCTCTCAACCTCAGCTGCCGAAAGAAAATGGGCATTTGAAGAAAACCGGCTCTCCTTCTGTTTCGCCTCATAATACTGCCCAGGCGGGCTTTCCCTGTCGAGCATCCCGATGATGAGCTGCCCGCCGGGTTTCAGGACTCTTGTAGCTTCCCTCAGCCCCTGTGCCGGCTCTGTGAAAAAGGCGAGAGCTGTTACGATCAGGATGAGGTCGAAGGTCCGGGGTTTGAAGGGCAGGGCTTCGGCAATGCCCCGGACTAGCTCTATGCCCCTTATTTTTGCGAAAAGCGCCATCTCCTTTGAGGGTTCAAGTCCGTATCCGACTCCGAGGGGAGAGGCGAACCTGCCAGTGCCTACCCCGATTTCCAGCGCTCGCAGCTTTTCCGGGTGAGCAGGGAGGAATTGTTTAAGGGCGAGGAGCTCGGATTCGTAGGCAGGGATATATTTATCGTACCAGGCATCGTATTCGCGGGCGTATTTGTCGAAGGCATCGAATGGTTTTGTGGAATCCGGTTTTTTCATTCTCAATGGAATATTTGTGCTGAAGGGTTTTAAGTTTGAAGGCTGCGGCAGTGATGTAGTTTTTTAAGGGGTTGAAATTGCCGGTGGTTTTCGGGAGCTTTACAGGGATTTCCTGGAAAAGCAGTACTGTATGCGGACAAAAACGGTTAGAAGAGGTATTCAGGCCGCTCTGGCTTTAATAGATCAATCACAATTTTCTTCCTCTTCTTCCTCTTCTTCCTCTTCTTCAACCCCAAGTTTTTGCCTTATCTCTTCAGCTTCTGATTCATAAACGGAAGCCTCTTCTCCCCTGCCTGCCTTTAAGAGCATGTCTGCATATTGTTCTAGCACAAAAATCTTATTTTCAAGGTGAAGAGGGTTATTGGGTTCTTTTTCCAGGGTTTTTCCATTCAAGGACAGGGCTTCTTTAAAGGCATGTTCTGATTTTTCGTATTCGTTTAAGCCAGAGTAGGCTTTGCCAGAACCGATGTGCAGGTTCACGGCTCTTAGCTGTGCGTCACGGCCTTCTGGAACTATTTTATTCAGGCTTTCCAGGGTCGATTGTGCGGCATTGAAGCTTAAAAGGGCTTCCTTGAAGTTTTCAGTTTTGTAGTGCAAGGTCCCTATATGGTAGAGGACGCTAATGAGAAACGTGAAGTTATCAGGGTCCGCAGGATCCTCTTTGCAGGCATCTTCATAGTATTTGCGGAGGAATTCCAGGTACGGTTTTGCACTTGCATAACTTCCGAAACTCATGTAGATTAGTCCCTTCGTCTTTATTTCGAAAAGCAGGGTGTCTTTTGCTTTGGGCTCTTCTTCAGGGTCCTGGAGAATCTTTGAAAAGGTTTCTATGGCTTTTGAATGGGACTCTCCTTCTTTTTCCGTGTCCCCTAATTTTTCGAAAAGGAGCCCAAGCTCGCTGAAAGCGCTTCCAAGGCTTCTTATGTTCGTCCTTTTTTTGGGGGTTTCCTTTGCTGCCTCCAGTTCGAGGTCGACTACGCGCTGCTGGAAGGAAATTGCAGTTTCATACTGTTCCTGTATCTTATACAGGTATGAAAGGTTTTCCAGGGATCTGATAAGGTTTTTCCGTGCAAAAAAGTCTTCAGGGTTTTCCGCCAGCTCCTTTTTACTTATTTCGAGGGCTTTTTCGTAATACTGCTGTGCAGTTTGTTTTTCCGTCTCAAGGTAGAGGTCCCCGAGGGAGTTGAGGGTTTCTACTATGTGGTGTTCGTATTCGCTTTCTTCAGGGTATTTGGAAAGCAGTTTTTGATACACTTCCATTTCCTTATCGTAGTACTCTTTTGCGCTTTCCAGGTCATCAGCTTCTTCATAGAGCTCTGCGATCTGGCTGTAACTTTCGGCGATGTTGAGCTCATTATCTATGTCTTCAGGATCGATTTTAAGCAGGGACTCGTAGACTTCGATTTCATGCAGGTAGCAGGTTTTTGCCTTTTCCAGGCTCGAAAGGCGATCGAAAAACTCCGCAAGCTCCCTGAAGATCCTGGCGAGTTCGTACAGGTATCCCGGTTCTTCAGGCATTATTACAAGCAGTTCTTCGAAGCTCTCGATGGCTTTTTCGTAGTAGAGGTCTGCTTCCTCCTGTTCTCCAACTTCGGAGGAGTTCAGCCCGAGGTCCCGGTAGATTTTGCCCCGGTTCAGGAAATGGGAGGCCTCTTCAGGTTCTTTCTGGATCTGCCCTTCTATGACTTTAAGGGCCTGTATGTAAGTTTCTTCAGCCTTGCCAGGATGCCCCATTTCCACATAGAGCTCTCCTAAATGGTCATAGGTGGGGATAAGGAACTGGGGGGCAAGCTCGTTTTCAGGTTCCCTTTCAAGGATAGCTCCGTAGATGTCCAGTACCTGTTCGTAAACCTGCTTTGCCTCTTCAAAGTTTCCGTTCACCCGGCAGGCATCCCCGAACTGCCCTACCATGCTCTCAAGCCTGAAGAAACGTTCCGCATCGTCAGCTTCGAATTCGAATATCTTATCATACGTTTGCAGGATGCTGTCGACCAGGGGAATTTGCTTTTCGAACTCTTCCGAAAGGGAATAACAGGTCTGGATGTTTTCCAGCGTCTTCAGGTAATTCGACAAATAATCGATATTTTCCGGGTCTTTTGCAAGCACCTCTTCATAGGCAGCAAGGATTGGCCCGAAGTGCTTTTCTATTCTTTCACAGGTCTGATGTATCTGCTGGATACTGCCCATATCGTCCAGAATCTTTCCGATCCTTCCGACCGAGTTATACATAAGTTCCTGGTATCGGACATCCCCTGCCCCCTTCAGAAAGATCTCAAAAAAATAATCAAAAGCCCCTTCATAAGCCTCCAGCCCTTCCTCCAGCCTGCCGGAAGACTCAAAGACCTCCGCCCTGGACAGCATGGCCCAGTGAATTAGGTCCGGTTCCTTAACCTTTTCCGCAAGCTTCTTCCCCTTTTCCGCATTTTCAAGGGCTTTTTTGTATTTCCCCTTTTCAATCAAGCCCGGGACCGAATCCAGCAACCGGGCAGTAGAATCCATAAGCTGTCTGGACATGCATGTAAATTGGAATCCGGGTAGTTTATACCTTTGCAGAAACGACTGAATACGGTATTCAGGCTGCCCTGAATTTTGATGGTTTTTTGGAAATTTAAAAAGCTTGATTTATGAACAGAGAGATAATGAATTACCAGGTCCAATACTTCATAAGTTTATTTTTTGTTTCAGGAGGGGGTGAAAGTGAGTGTTAGTCATGATAAATTAAAGCATTTTCTTGCAGAAGATGCTTTCATCGTTTCAAACCATGCCAGGAGCCGCATGTTTCAAAGGAATATTTCAACTGAAAATATACAGGACGTTATACTTCAAGGGCAAATTATTGAAGAATACCCCGAAGACGAGCCATGTCCTTCTGTATTGATTTTTGCGTATTCTGAGGGCAGACCCTTACACGTGTGGTAGCTGAATGTGAAGACCATATAAGAATAATTACAGTGTACATCCCGGAAAACAATAAATGGATAGACCACGTATTAAGGAGAGATCAAAAATGAAACCTGACAGGTGCAGTTTTTGTAAAGGTAAGCTCGTTGAAGGTAAAACCGAGTTTGTGGCAAAAGTTGGGGAGCAGTTCATAGCTATTAAAGATGTGTCTGCCTATGTCTGCGAAAACTGCGGAGAAGCATACTATACTCCGGAAGTGTCAAGAAAAATAGACAAGGTTATGAAAAAATTCCACGAGTCCAAATTGCTTTTGCACCCCGTAGCTGCCGGTGAACTGAGCTTTGACGAGATTGTGGCTTAATCAGCCGAATTGCGATTCGGCAGCCCGCGTCCTTTTCGGTCGCTGCGCTCCCTCAAGAGGACTATAACTCTTTTTATATATTTGCCCGGCGGCTCGCCCTACCCTCTCTCCCCGATCCTCATTTTTCACTGATCGCTTTGTCTTTCCGCCGCCCGTCCCTGCCTTCTATTTCGTACCGATCAGTTTTGACTCTCTGGAGCCTGTTTGGTGATTTTTGGGAGCTTGATTTCTTGGGGGGCTGTTTCGTTCCGCCCGCTTCCTCGCTCAACCTGACTAAGATAACTTTTTTTATATATTTGTCCGGCGGCTCGCCCTACCCTCTCTCCCCGACCCTCATTTTTCACTGATTGCTTTGTCTTTCCGCCGCCCGTCCCTGCCTTATTTTTCGTACCGATCAGTTTTGACTCTCTGGAGCCTGCGGAGTTTAGGAGAATATTGATTCAGGATTTTCGGAGCTTTATACTTATTTAATTGTGTGTTCTTCCCCATTGATTATTATTTTCCAACCGGGGTCTAAAAACTCTGATTTTACATCTGAATAATGTAATTTTTTATGGCACAGTGGGCAAACGACTAATAAATTCCAGCTTTGAAGTGTTTCTGGTGCTTTTTTATTCAGTTCTATCATATGGTGAACTTCTGCATATTTTTTGCCATCTTTTTTCAAAAATCCCGGATATCCACATATCATACATTTGTAGCCGTATTTTTCTTTAATTGCATTAGATAGCAAAGTAGGTCTTTCTATCAATTCAACTATAGTTTCTTTAAATTTCGGAGTATTTCTGTATTTAAGGTCTAATCTTTTTATCAGTTCATCGTGATCTAGAGTTTTTCCTTCCTTAAACTCGGCTGAGAAGATATCTGTATCATGCGGATAAGTTTTTACACCTTCAGATATCCAATTCAATACTTCTTCTTCATCTTCAGGTTCTATCACAGCAAAAGTTTGAGCTGCACCATAATTTTTGGAAGTCATTTTTATTTCATTTATATCGAAAGGCTCCACAGGCCTTACATTTTCTCCGCTAATTATGTATCTCCAGTGCTTTCCCCAGATTTTGTTGCTTAAATTATCTTCATCTTCTTCACAGGATACAAAATCCATTATCCATCGAATTGGTTTCTGTCCGGTCAATAAAGTGCTTTTTGTTTGAGCTATCAGGATGATATCGCCCGGCTTAACATCATTCGGTTTTCCATTTGTAGCGTGTTTTGCATTCTTAAGAACCCCTTCCATTGTTTCAGCTGAATTTTTGAAAAGTAACATGTAATTTAATAGTAGGACTTTCTAAGTTATTAAATTTTTTTATATGTTAGAGAGTTGGCGAGATGTATCACATTCAGAAGATGAGAGGACAAAGAAAACTGAAAAGTGGAGGGGCAAACGACGATCATAAAACGACCAAGCTTCACCATCTATATTGAATGGAGTGAATATTTATAATAACTTAGCTATGATTTATCACACTTATTTCTTACTAAAAAAGCTTATCTACCATCTACGTATCCCCTATTTAATGCAAACTTTCTAGACCCCACTCTTCCCCTCCCCCGAATTCCTCAAAGAACTCTCCACCCACGGCCCCTCCCGCAAACGAAACTTCTCCAAACACAAAACCAGGCACAACTTAAAATTCCCCGGTCCCACTCCGAGCTGCCTTTCAATCGATTTCTACTTCAGGCAGTCCGGAGAGCCAGGGGATAGAAATTGCTATGTGATCAGGACCGAAAAGGCAATTTCGTCATTTTTGAGGAAAACGAGTCTGGGTTTTTTGGTTCTGGTTGTTGAAGAGGGCGGTAGGTTGGGAAGTGAGAGATCAGTCCCTCGGCGAAATATAATAAAAAAGTTATACCTCTTGCGTGAGTCCCAATCGCTCTTCCCCTCCCCCGAATTTTCAAAGGTTTCGCAACCTACAACAGCCCCTCCCGCGAACGAAACTTCCCCAAACACAAAACCAGGCACAACTTAAAATTCCCCGGTTCCACTCCGAGCTGCCTTTCAATCGATTTCTACTTCAGGCAGTCCGGAGAGTCAGGGGATAGAGTTCGGGTTTTGGGGGGCGGCAGTAGGGGAAGTTAGGGAGCAGTCCGCCAGCAAAATATAATAAAACAGTTATATCTCATGGGGAGTCCCAATCACTCTCCCACTCCCCCGAATTTTCAAAGGTTTCGCAACCTACAACAGCCCCTCCCGCGAACGAA
>JAENYU010000025.1:51838-63278 GCA_016841625.1 Methanobacteriota archaeon | reverse complement strand
GAAGCAGGAAGCCCCTTCCTCGCTTTCATCAGAAAGCAGGTGGGGGTAGTTCACTAACTGTACCTTCGAGTCATGGCACTTTCACGCTAAATGATAAATCTCCTAAATCCTTCACTTCTTTAATCGAAGACGATACTAAGACTCCCTGCTTTTTTTGCAAGGGACTTCGCCAGGAAACCGCTCTCCAGTTTGCAGATGTTGAGCACCCCACAGGGCACCAGGCAGTTCGAGCAGATTTTTGCCTCCTTGGCCCTGTCCATCACGTAGTTGTCTTTGATATCCAGGGTTTCCATCATGGGTATTTCCATGTGCGAGATTTTCTCTACCTTTTCACAGGGAGTCTCTATCTCTATGATGATTTTATCACCTTTCAGTTTACCGCATACTTTATGGGTAAAGTCGCATATTGTGGAATTTACGGTTATTTTAGACATAAGGCTGCCTCAGTAGTTATTTTCTCCCTCTTTTCATTCCCTTTACTATTATTATGGGAAAAGCGGTTAATCAATTCTTTCTCGGAAGTCAGAAATTTCAATGGAAAAAAAGAAATGAAGCGGGTTTTACCGGATTAAAATGCTCAGGCAATCCATTTCCGGATTTCTTTTTCATCGGGGACCTTGCCTGCAATTTTCACCTCACCGTCAACCACGACGGCAGGAGTGACCATCACGCCGTAGTTCAGGATTGTTTCAAAATCCTCCACTTTAACGACTTCGGCTTCCTTTCCGTTTTCCTTCAGAACTTTTTCAATGTTCCCCTTTGTTTTCTTGCACTTTGCACAACCGGTACCGAGAATTTCGATTATCATGTTTTTTCACCACTCTTTTGTCTTTTGATTCCGTTTTTGATTTCGTTTTTGATTTCGTTTTTGATTTCGTTTTTGATTTCAGGTTTTGTATTTTTTTAATCTCTCTTTTCAATCGCTCAATTACAGCAGTATGTTAAACAGGTAACCTGTAAAGATGATCGACGCCGCCACAATGGTAACAAAGATTACGATCAGCTCGTTTTTCAGCACCTTTTTCAGGATGATCATTTCAGGGAAAGATACAGCCGTGACCGACATGAGGAAGGCCAGAGAAGTTCCGATAGGCAGCCCTTTTCCAATCAGGCTTTCCACTACAGGGATCATGCCCATTACATTCGAGTACAGGGGTACGCCCAGGATAACGGCAATCGGGACGGCAAGAAGGTTGTCTTCACCTGCATATTTTGCAAGGATGCCTTCCGGGGCATAGCCGTGGAAAATCCCGCCGATGCTGACCCCTATGATCACGTAGATCCAGACCTTTCCTACGATCTCTTTTACGCCTTCAAATGCGGTTAGGGTCCTCTCTTTTACACTCAGGTTTTCCGTTCCAGAGGCTGCCTGCCCTACTTTGATTTTGTAAACAAAATCCTCCACGTACTTTTCCAGTTTCAGCAGGCCTATAAGATAGCCACCTAAAGTCCCGAGCACGATTCCTGAGACCACATAAATGGCGGTTGCCTTAAACCCGAGCGTTGCCCAGAGCACGGCGACTGCGGCTTCGTTTACCAGGGGAGAGGTGATCAGGAAGGAGAAAGTCACTCCCAGAGGCACGCCTGCTTCCACGAACCCGATGAACAGGGGCACCGAGGAGCATGAACAGAATGGTGATACCGTGCCTATCAGGGAAGCCATCAGGTGGTAGCGTAGACCTTTCTTGCCTCCGAGTATCCTCCTTGTTTTTTCGGGGGTGATGTAGGTCCTGATGTAAGAGATTGCAAAGATCATCACCGAAAGCAGGAAAAAGATCTTCAGCACGTCGTAAATGATGAAATTAACACTGGCTGCAAGATGGGTTTCCGGATTTATTCCGAAAAGCTCGTAGGTCAGTTTGTCCGCAATCCATTGAAAGGGGTAGAAGATATCAACCATTTTGACTTCCTTCTTTTCTTATTGTTCTGCTTATGGTATGTATCAATACTTCAGTATATCAATGCTTTATTATATCAACATATAATGATATAATTGCAATCTGATATATAATTTTCGCACCGAATAAAACACATCGATAAAACACATCGATAAAACACATCGATAAAACCTTTTTATAAGAAAACGAAAGATCAGACCCTTAACAAAACTTGTCTGGAACACTACGAGAAAAATTCAGGAGCATGTATATGGTAAAATGCGCCATCTGTAAAAAAGACGAAAATTCACTGCTCAGGGTAAAGCACAGGGAACTCGGAATGGTAAAACTCTGCTTTGAATGCTGGGAAGTGGAAAAGGGAAACCAGAACCTTCTCCCTTCATGCGGGGGTGGCTGCGACTGCTGCCGTTATTGATTCAAATCTAAATTTTACAGATCCCTGTAGGTTCATGTGGGACTTGATGCGGGAGTTTACGGAGTATCAGGTGTGTATCTGAACCGCAGCCGGAAATAATGACCAAAACAGGACTAAAACAGGACTAAAACAGGACTTATTATTCAAGTACTTTCAAAATCTTCTGGACTTTTTCATTGCTAATCGAGTACAGCCTCATCTTCCCATCTTTTCTAACTTTGATGATCCCCCAATTTTGCAGTTTTGCCAGGTGCATAGAGGTGTTTGACTGGGTTCTTCCGATCATGTCCGGGATTTCACAGGCGCAGTGTTCTCCATCAAGCAGGGCTTTAACGATTTTGTATCGGGTCTCTTCACTCAGGGCCTTGAAAAGCTGTACATTTTCCTCATCAATCATATAATCAATCATTGAAATATGGGCATATATACTTTTTCAAGCCAGGAATAAAAATTCAGTGTGTTTGTAGCCGGCATACTTCCAGGCCACATACTGCCTCAAAAAAGATGGGTAGTTGAGATCCAAAAAAATCCAATATTCTGCCAAACCGATTTCTGCCAAAAAGGGTCTCTGCCAAAAGGAGTCTCTAAAAAAATAGTTTAGTTGAAAAAAAGAGTGAATAGGAGATCATTCGGACTGCAGGATCTCCAGGACTTTTTCAAGGACTTCGGCGACTTCCTCTTCCTTGAGGTCTCTATCCTTCGTTTTCTTAACTCCAAGTTCGGAAATTACGATCTCCCTGTCAACTTTGAAACCTGCCAGTTCCATAGTTTTGCTTGCGCAGTTCACAGGGCAGCCGTTAATGGCTATGATCCTATCGGAAGCTTCGGCGGACTTCATGAGTCCCGGTGCCCTTGCCCCGATTCCGGCAGTGCACATCAGGTTTCCGATCCCTTCTTTCTCCAGTTCGATTGCGATTTTGTTTGAGAGCTGGCCTACATTGGCGGCTCCGACGCAGGGAAATATTGCCACGTTTGCCGAGCCACAGGAGCATTTTGTTTCTTCAGCCATAAGTGTCACCTTTTTTCCGTTTTAACCTTAATAATGAAGTTCTAATCCGTATAGTCTGTTCATCAGTTGCCGATTGTTCATCAGTTACCGCTTTTATTCGGTAATCCACTTCTTGATATCGTCAAGGCTCGGGACCTTGCCTGCGACCTTGACGTCCCCGTCGATCACGAGGCCGGGAGTTATCATTACTCCGTAATTCAGGATCTGGTCGAAATCCTCCACCTTGACGACTTCGGCATCCACACCCGTTTCCTTTACTGCTTTTTCTGCAAGTTCTTTCAGTTTCTTGCACTTTGCACATCCTGTACCCAGTACTTCTATTTTCATGTTTTCACCTGTGATCCTTATGATACGCTTTATTATGGTACGCTATTTATTATGGATTCATGCCAGAGCTATTGTATTCCATGCCATTCCATGGTATTCTATGCCATACTATTGTATTCTATGTTATGTCCATTTTTTTGTAAGGCATTTCAATCAAATTTGAAATACTTTCCGTAATTTGTTCATGCCATCAGGCTTCCGTAGACCAAACCTGATATGGTTGCAATCAACACCACCAGGGAGATGTAGAGTGCCGCACGCTTCGGCTTCATAATCCTGTTGATGACGATCATGTTCGGGAGACTGAGAGCAGGACCTGCAAGGAGCATTGCCAGGGCAGGTCCTTCCCCCATACCGAGCAGGGTAAGGGCTTTGATGATAGGGACTTCGGTAAGGGTTGAGAAGTACATCAGGGCTGCTGAAACTGAGGCGATAAAGTTTGAACTGAAGGAATTTCCCCCCACCAGCGATGCAACAACTTCCTTTGGCAGGACTTCAACGCCTATCCCTGCAAAGAAAACCCCTATCAGGAGCAGAGGGAAAATCTGCTTTGTCAGGAACCAGGTCTCTCCCATCCAGCTGGCCCGCTCTTCAGGGCTGAACCATTTCAAGGAAAAGTAGACCGTAATCGCGATCAAGGGGATCCAGATTAATATGATCAGCGGGACCCATCCCAGGACCTTTGTCGAGAAGGGGACAAGCTCGGGGGAGACAAGAATTGCGAGCAGCAGTATGAAGAGTTGGACGCTGTGTTTGTGTTCATCCCCTCCGAAGGTCTTGATGGATTTCCTTTCTCCGTCGTTCTTCTCGAAGACAAATGCCATGACCAGTCCGATGAGTATGGACATCAGGATGGCGATAGATGCCCTTGCAGCCCCGAGGTCATAACCCAGGATCTTGGCCGTATATACAATCGCAAGGATGTTGATAGCCGGTGCCGAGAAGAGGAAGGTGCTTGCAGGTCCTATTCCGGCGCCCCGCTTGTAAATCCCGGCAAAGAGGGGGAGCACCGTACAGCTGCAGACCGCAAGCAGGCAACCTGAAACGGCAGCCACCGTATACGAGACGTACTTTGGAGCATCAGCTCCGAAGAACTTCAGCACTGACTCCTTGGAAAAGAGGGATGCTATTGCCCCTGCCAGGAAGAATGCAGGTACAAGACACATCAGGACATGCAGGGCCAGGTATTCCTGCACAGACTGCATACCCACTGATAAGAGGTAGATAAGGTAATCCAGCGTCATTTTTTTCAGATCCTAATCTGTTTGTTGTCCATTATCATTTTTCCAAATCCTAAACTGTTATTTCAAATATATTTGAAATAACCTATATAATATTTCCCATTTCAAATTGTTTTGAAATAACTTCCTGTTTTCTGTTAATATTTAAGGAACATAAAGAGGTAGTTGAATTAGAGATAGTTAAATTCTTTGGGTTCAATTTTAGGTAGTGAATTGAGTTATTGATTGGAACTGAAAGTTTGAGAACATTCTTTTCCAGACTTTTCTGGGAGAGCTGTCGTTTTTGCTGTTATTTTGAAGGCACTATTTTCTGAATTAGCAATCTTTTTATATCATATTTACAAATCTAAATATCAAAATCTCTTGATATGAACTTGAAGGAGGCGTACTCAAATGGGCAAACTTGGAAAAAACTTACTTGGTAAACTGGTTGGAAGCGGCAAAAGTTGCTGTTGCTGTGGCCCTTCTATCGTAAGTGTCAGAAAGGTCCAAATTGGAGGCAAATATATGGAAATTGCTGGGCTGGATGAGGAATTTGATGAATATTTTTCTGCAGGCAAGAGCCCGGAGGACGTGGATGTTGAAGAACTTATGCAGAACCTCTTGAAAATAAATGAGATTCCTGAAGCAGAAATGGAAAACTTCAAAGTCGCAGTTCCCAAAGAATATGAAAAATACTGGCAGGAGAAAATAGCTTAAATCATATCGATGTTTGTAGATGTGAGTCCTCATTTTGTGGATGCAGATTTGTCCTATATACTGAATATTGATTTTCTCCTGAGGTTTCGGAAAATGAGCTTTAAATGCGCAATATGCGGAAATGAAGAATACTCTTTGTCAAGGGCTAACCACAAAGAGCTAGGAAGCATAAAGCTCTGCGTAGAATGCTGGTCCAGGGAACAGAGTAAAAACAAATTGCTTCCCTTAGAAGGTGGATGTGGCTGCTGCCGGTAATCCGGGGGAACTGAAAGGAGATCGAGTGTGAATAGGAAAAGGTGTGAAGTGGAAATCGAAAGATTGAGGCGTTTCATTCCTGAAAAAGATCATTTTGAGGCAAGGACGCAAAAGCTCATTTCTCTGGTAGATCGGCTGGAAGAAGAAACTTTATCTCCGGAAGTCAAAATTTTTAAGGCCCTCGCAGACATCAACCGTCTTAAGATTGTAAAGTTATTGAAAGAAGGAGAACTCTGTGCCTGCGAACTGACTGTTGCCCTTGATAATTCCCAATCGACTGTTTCTCACCATCTTTCCATATTGAAAAATGCTGGTGTTATCAAAGAAAGAAAAGATGGGAAGTGGTCTTATTTCCGCCTCTCGGATGGGGCAGTTATCGAACTGCTTAACCAGGCAAAGTTGCTTATGGATGAGTAAATGTCCTGAGTATATGTCCTGATAATACCTTCTGCTAAAAAATATAATCAGGAAGCGAAGTTAAACTCTTCCAAAAACGGTTTACCTTCAAAAGTTGGGTCACAGAGAAAAATAGCTCTGGTAATTTCAGGTTTCCAATAGCTGTAGCTTTCGATGATTTGAAGAAGAAGAAGTAAATTTTGAAGGAAGATCAAGATGTTCTGGGATAATTTAACTGTGACGGCCAATTTCTTCATTGAAATCGCCGTAGAGCTTATTGTTTTATTCATTGGGATAACCTTTCTCGTGGGACTGATTCAGGAGTATTTGCCGGACGAAACCATAAAAAAGGCTATGGGAGGACGGAATAAAGTTGTAGGCAGTGTCCTTGGGGCAGGATTTGGTGCACTCACCCCTTTCTGCTCCTGTTCAACCATACCGCTTCTCCTGGGGATGCTCAGGGCCGGGGTGCCCTTCGCTGCAGCAATGGCATTTCTGTTCTCATCACCCTTGCTAAACCCGGTAATAATATCCCTGTTTATCATTTTACTGGGCTGGAAGATAGCCACCGTCTATTTTGCCGTCACCTTCGTGGCTACAATTGTTATCGGCCTCTTGCTTGATGGGTTCGGCTTCTCAAGTCAGGTTAAGTCAGTGGCCGTTGTACGAAAAAGCTGTGACTGTCAGCAGGCAACGGACGCGAAATCGAGGATACAGCGGTCTGCAGTATTCGCGTTTAGCCTATTCCGTCAGCTCGTGCCTTATCTCCTCCTTGGAGCGGGAATTGGGGCATTCATTCACGGATTCGTGCCCACGGAGATTATTACCCGTCTCGCAGGACCGAACAATCCTCTGGCAGTTCCTGTGGCTGCAATTATTGGCATTCCCATCTATATCCGGGCGGAGACCATGATCCCGATTGGACTGGCACTCATTGAAAAGGGAATGAGTGTGGGAGCCGTCCTTGCATTGATAATCGGAGGTGCAGGAGCCAGCATACCCGAACTGACCCTTCTTTCAGCCATATTCAAGAAGAGGCTGCTGGCAGCCTTCGTAGTGACTGTCTTCTCCATAGCTGTGGCTGCTGGATATCTGGCCAATCTATTGACATTGTAAAAGTAATCAATGAAAAATCAGGAATGATGCCATGTAGATAGATTAAAAATCTTGCATCCTTTCCCAAATGTCCGGGAGATCCAGTCTTTTACCTCATTTGTTAATGCCTGCGGGTGAGGAGTGAAGGTTTCTGATATGTTTGCAATATTCTCTTCCCTTACTCCACAAAGAAGGTAATTTTTCACTTGCCTGCTACCTTTTGCGCCTCTTTTTTGATCTCTTTCATCATCTCCCCGACAAGCGTTGCCTTTTCACAGTGTGAAGCCTCTTTTGGGCTGCAGTTCATAAGCACGCTCATCACCCTGTCAGCAGTCCGGAAATTCCCAGAGTCTTCGAGCCTGACCAGGAGGTCGGATAGCTGTTCGCTGAATTCCCGACATTTTTCATGGTTGCAAACTGCCTGCTCATGCAGAGTGCACACATATTCCAGGGCTTTAATTTCTTCATTCGGGAGATTTTCGGTCATGTGGACTTGTCCTGTTAGGAAACCTGGTTTACGAAATTTAAGAGAATAGATGAATTTAAAACAAAATCCGACTTAAAATTTGCAACGTCAACTATTTTAAATGTATGCAACATTTAAAATGTGTATGCACGCCTGCAGTTTTCCATCAGGTCCTCTGTCAGGGTAGCATAAAAATTCTCCGGGACTTTCACCTTTTCTCCGGCCATTTTTTCCTCTGCCATTTCGGTCATTCCGGTCATTCCGGCCGTTATACCTCTTGCTTCCAGATCTTCTTTGCAGGCATATACCTGGCATCCGGGCAGGTCTGCTGTGCCGGCAAGCAGGTGATAGACGCCGTCTCCTGCCAGGTACAGCCTGGCGTTTCCAGAGCGGGCAGCCAGATTGAGGCAGAGTTCCGACCTGGGGCTGAAGGGTGGTTTTGTCAGCAGGAACACGTCCTGATCTTCTGCATCAAGTCCTTCCGATTTCATTTTTTCTGGTTTCATTTTTAATTCTCCACCTCAGAGCAGGATTACACAATCAGAGTTTTCCATTGCTTCCAGCAAGTCCTCTTCATCGACCAGTTCCACGGTTTCTATCAGGGTTTCCCCGAAAAGACCTCTTTCCACAAGGGAGGGCTCGTGAGCAAGTACCTTCAATTCGCCATATGAGTAGAGAATATCTGAAAGGTTTGGTACTCCAAGCTTTCTGCTGTCCTGCCCGGCAGCTACAAGATAGACCCCATCTCCATAAAGGCCCAGGGTCACATCCATCTCATTAAGGCTTACTGCAGCCGCATTCAATGCTCCAAAGGCTTTTTCACTGCCGTAGGGGGCAGTGTCCAGCAAATAGAAAACTGATTTCATTAGATAACCTCATCCTGGCAGGCTTATCTTGATAGTGAGATTACTCTATCGCTCTTGCTCAGCATTTCTGAGAGTTCGTAGAGACTGGAGATTTTTATTCCGGGAATGTAATCTCCGCAGTTACTTCCGTTCACAGAATCCTCTTCTTCAGTGTACCCCCTGGCAGCAGCACACCGTGCACAGGCTCTGATTACAGCCCCTTTCTCCGCAAGCCCGGTGAAAAGTTCGCCTGCACTGGTAAAAAATGAAGGATTCTGGCCTTTTTTGGGGATGTGCACTGCATCAAGGTAGAGGAATATGTTCACTTGATATCGTTTAAGTGCTTCCTCGGCGAGTTTGCAGGCAATCTCAGCGTATTCAGTTATATAAGGGCCATCGGTGAGCACTATAGTAAGTGTCTTCAAATTTTCCTCCAATAAATGGTGTTTTAAGTACCAGGGCTCAAATGTAAGAGGTCAAAATCTGCAGATGTTCCTGATTATTTGCATACTGCGGTTCTTTAAGGAGTGTACACCTGTCCAGAGTGACCTGTCTGGCCATAAGTTTTATGGCAAAGCTGTAACAGCCCTGTTCGCTGCACTTGCCGCAGTTTGTCTGGGGAAGATATTTGTAGATCTCCATGAGTTCAACCCTGACCTTTTCCCTGGGAGTTGGGGCTACACCTTTTGCGATAGCCTCATTGATAGTGCTCTTCAGGCTTTCAAGTACTTCTTTAGCTTCATCCTCATTTTTAATCATCCTGATGGAGATTTTTCCACTACCGTAAATAGTTGTAATAATTTCTCCTTTTTGAATTATCAGGCTATCTTTTCTATCCAAATAGTTGCTTCTGGGAAAGAGAGGCTCAAGGAGTTTCAGGATTCCACCAAGAGGTGGAAGCATATTTGCACTCACCCTGAGTCTTGAGAGATCTGCTATGCAAGGCGAAAGCTGCCTGATCTCTGCAATCTCCACTGGTTTCGCCTGAGAAAAGTCTGCATTTTTCTCCTCACTCTTTCCTGTTTTATTCTTCAGGAACTTCCTGCCATATTCACTCAGCTTCACAGTCCCTTCTTCCAACTCAATCAGACCTGCCTGTTGTAAAATATTGAGATGAAAGTCAAGAGTCGTCGTCCCGATTATCTTTTCCAGTTCCCCGGTACTTCTATATCCATTCGCCAGGAAGTTAATAATCTTCCTTCGGGTACCGTTGGCCATAGCAAAGTTCACGAGCTTCGTCTCATTCGGATTTCCCGGCATCTTTAACACCTACTGGGAACTATTGAAACCTGATTCTACAACTCCTTTATGCTTCATCGGTATCAAGAAAGCCTTTCTTTTCTCCGAAAGCCCGATGAAGAACTCCTGAACCAATAAAAAAGGAAGGAACCTGCTTTTTTTCATAAAACCGGTTCAGATGTATGCGGTCAGGACCTGCAGATGCTCCTGGTTGACCGCATATTCCGGGGCTTTGAGGGGTGTGCATTTGTCCAGGGACACTTCCCCTGCCATGAGTTTTATGGCAAAAGTGTAACAGCTCTGTTCCCCGCAATCTCTGCAGTCGGTCCGGGGCAAATATTTGTAGATTTCCATTGCTTCTACCCTGACCTTTTCCCGGGGAGCCGGAGCAACGCCCTTTGCTATGGCTTCGTTGATCGTGCCCCTCAGGTTTTCGAGCATCTCTTTTGCCTCCCCCTCATTTTTGATCATGGTCATGGTTACTTTTCCCGTACCGTATATGGTTGTAATGACTTCCCCTTTCTGCGTTATCAGGGCACCTATCCTATCTGAATATCTGCCTCTCGGGAAAAGTGGCTCCAGGACCTTGAGGACACTCCCCAGGGGTGGGGCCATGTTTGCAATTGTCCTGAATTTTGTTGAATCCGCTATGCAGGGTAGAAGCTGCTTAACCTCGACAATCTCCACGGGCTTTGCCTGGGAGAGGTACGCACTTTTCTCCTCCCCTTTCTCAGGTTTGCCTTCAAGGAAGTTCCTTCCGTACTCGGTGAGACTTGAAGTCTCCCCTTTTACTTCGATCAAGCTTGCCTGCTGCAATAACTTGAGATGATAGTCGAGCATTGCCTTGCCAACTGCTTCTCCTATCTCCTCTGCTGCTCTCTCGCCTTCGGCCAAAAAGTTCATTATTTTCCTTCGGGTTGCGTTGGCCATTGCATTGTTAACCAGTTTGATTTCCTGTGGATTTCCCGGCATCTTTACCACCTTTGAGAATTCTTGAAAATCGAAGTCCGCATTTATGCTGATACTTCAGAATATCAAAGCATTTCGTTCAAGAACAATATTTTATCCTCAATTTTTACCCCTTAATTGATTCAGTGATACATTCATAAAAAGCTGGAAACTGAATATCAAGAAAAATTGATATGAAATTCCGACGGTCTTCCGGTGCCATTGAGACCCCTGCAATTTTGCTCCCCTTGAGGGAGCCTTCGATGAAAGTTATTTTCATAGCATTCTTTGAACGGGCAGCCCATATCCTGGGGAACATGCAGGTTTGTAGCGCATTCAATGAGCGATTTTCAACGACTTATTTTTTGGTGGTTAAAGGATCTATATACACGTCGCTATTTCAAATTATCTTGAAATGGGTCTTTTGGAGAACCAGCTACATATTGGCCTGCCTTACAGATTCCTGTTTCAATTTATTTTGAAACATCTGGTCGATAAAAGTAATTACATCAGTTGTGGAAAGGAGCAAATCGGAACTGGAAGCTAGAAAGAAAACTAAAAAGAAAGCTAAAAAGGAAACTAAAAAGAAAGCTAAAAAGGAAACTAA
>JAENYU010000025.1:0-51828 GCA_016841625.1 Methanobacteriota archaeon | reverse complement strand
AAACTAAAAAGAAAGCTAAAAAGGAAACTAAAAAGAAAGCTAAAAAGGAAACTAAAAAGAAAGCTAAAAAGGAAACTAAAAAGAAAGCTAAAAAGGAAACAAAAAAGGAAATAAGTTTGGGTCAGGGTTTCCCCTGAAGCCCTTTCAAATATCCTGTGCAGGATTTCTTCCACTCATATAAAACCGATGTCGTAGGCCGTTTCCCCGTGGATTGAGAGGTCCAGGCCTGCCTCCTCCTCTTCATCGGAGACCTTGACAGGGGTTATCACGTTGATCAGGACCAGCATGAGGTAGGTGAAGACGAAGCCATAGATTGAAGCCCCGACGACTGCCATGAACTGTTTGATAAAGAAGGTGCCCCCCCCGTAGAGCAGCCCATCCGCTCCCGCGGGGTTTACGGCGGTCGAGGCAAAGAGCCCGAGCAGGATGGTTCCCGTCACTCCACCCATGCCGTGCACACCCCATACGTCCAGGGCATCGTCCCAGCCCATCCTGTTTTTAAGATGAACCGCAAAGTAGCAGACGACACCTCCCATGATGCCCATGAAGGCTGCCACAGGCATAGAAACCATACCTGCTGCCGGGGTGACGGTAGCAAGTCCCGCAACAGCCCCGGTCATGAAGCCCACGAACTTAGGCTTTCTCTCATTGTACCATTCAATGATCAGCCAGGTGATTGCCGCAAAAGACGCCGCGATGTCGGTGTTCAGGAAGGCAAGGGCCGTAATCCCATCCGCGTTGAGTTCGCTTCCGGCGTTAAACCCGTACCACCCGAACCAGAGGAGTGCCGTACCTATAGCCATTAAGGGTATGCTGTTGGGCTTGTTATCCTTGAATTTCCTTGAACCTACGAAGGAAACGGCTGCCAGGGCCGCAAACCCTGCTGTCGCATGCACCACGATTCCTCCCGCAAAGTCCAGGACTCCCCATTCGGCCATCAGGCCTCCGCCCCAGACCATGTGGACGAAGGGGTAGTAGACAAAAAGCTGCCAGAGCACCAGGAAGATCATGTAGGCTTTGAAGGTGACCCTGTTAACAAAAGCCCCCGTTATCAGGGCCGGGGTGATGATCGCAAACATCATCTGGTAGGCCACGAAAACGATTTCCGGAAACCTCCCGTCTCCAAAAGCACTTGTCGGGGTAATTCCGTGCAGGAAGGCCTTGTCCAGGTTGCCTATGATGGCTCCCTCTCCCCCGCTGAAACAGAGGGAGTAGCCGACTATAAACCACAAAATAGTCGTAACTCCCAGAGAGACAAAGCTCTGCATCATTATACCAAGAATATTGCGCTTGCAGGCAAGCCCTCCGTAGAAGAAGGCCAGCCCGGGGGTCATAAGCATCACCAGGCTTGTCGCAAGCAGCATAAAACCAGTCGAACCGGTATCAAACATCATATCATCCCTTTCTTATATGAGAACCAGGAAACCAAATATATCCTTCCTTTTTCCGATTTTTTGTTATTTAAACTAATCGATATCGGTAGCCTTATTTGAGCTTGATCGGAACGTTTAAATATATTAGCTAAGAAGTAAGTTACCTACTGGTGGTTACAGTGAGATATCCATTAATTAAGAAGTAACTAGGAAATAAGTTACCTATTGGTGGTCACAATGAAATATGTAATAGCAATAATAAGACCGGAACGGCTCGAGTCGGTCAAACGAGAGCTACAGAAAGTTGAAGTAAACCGGTTGACAGTATCGGCAGCTTCCGGATACGGTGCGCAAAAAGGGCATCTGGAAGTCTATAGGGCACTGGAACTTGAAGTAAACCTCCTTGAAAAAATAAGGCTTGACATCGCAGTAAACGATAATTTTTTGAAACCGACAGTTGAGGCAATCCGGAAAGGAGCAAAGACCGATAGTGGTCAGATCGGAGATGGCAAGATCTTCGTGCTCCCGCTTGAAGATGTCATCAGGATCAGCACAGGTGAAACCGGATCTGATGCTATTTGAGGTGAGATAAATATGGCTATTGTAGCAGCAGACCTTGTTTGGGTATTGATTTCATCCGCACTTGTATTATTCATGCTTCCAGGGCTTGCTTTATTCTACGGGGGGATGGTCAGGCGTAAGAATGTCCTGAGCAGCATGATGCACTCCTTTGTCGCAATGGGCATTATGACCATAGAATGGGTGGTAATAGGTTACTCGCTTGCTTTTGGAGACGGAAACTGGTTCATAGGCAGCCTTGATCACGCATTCCTGAGGGGAATTGACCTTTACTCGGTATCAGGTACCATTCCCACATACGCATTTGTTGTGTTTCAGGGAATGTTTGCCGTAATTACGCCCGCTCTTATCTCTGGGGCTATTGTCGGGCGTGCCAAATTCAGCTCATACATCGCTTTCATAGCCCTCTGGGGCCTCATCGTCTACGCACCGGTCTGTCATTGGGTCTGGGGCGGCGGCTTTCTTACCGGAGAAGCCCTTGACTTTGCGGGCGGTACGGTTGTCCACATAACATCAGGTATTTCCTCCCTTGCAATTCTGGTCTTCCTCGGAAAGAGAAAGGGATACGGTCTCGATTCGATTAAACCGCACAATGTTACCCTCACCCTTCTCGGCACAGGGCTTCTGTGGTTCGGATGGTTCGGGTTCAATGCCGGATCGGCCCTTGCCGCAAATGAGGTCGCAAGCCTTGCATTTATTACAACATTCGTTGCTCCCGCAGCAGCAGGCCTTTCCTGGATGGCGATAGAATGGATGCACACAGGAAAACCAACCGCCCTCGGGTTTGCCACAGGCATCCTGGCAGGACTCGTCGTAATCACTCCAGCTGCCGGTTTTGTCACGCCAATGGCAGCGATAATAATGGGTTTAATCGCAGGGGTCATATGTTACGAGGCTGTGATGCTCAAAGGCAAGCTCGGGTATGATGACTCACTTGATGCTTTCGGCGTCCATGGGGTCGGCGGAATAACCGGCGCTATCTTAACGGGAGTGTTCGCAAGTGTGGGTGCCACAGGCCTTCTCCTTGGTAACTCACACCAGTTGTTCCTCCAGGTCGAAGGAGTTATTCTTACGATTGTTTATTCAGTTGTTTGCACGCTCCTGATAGGAGTCGTTCTCCAGAAGACCATCGGGTTCAAGGTTTCCGAGAGCGAGGAAAACATCGGACTTGACAAGACACAACATGGAGAAGCCGCATACAACATTTGAGTGCAGGTAACTCTTTATCTGCACTTTTCACTTTTCTTCATTTTTTTCAACTTTCTTTTTTTTCAAACGCTCACCTGAATCCTTTTTTGTTTATTTTCGACTTTTTTTTCATAAGTTTTTCTCATACGAGGGCTTTTATTCCCTAAAAGCGAATTCAGAAATATGTTTGAAGAAATAGGCAGTGTAAGAAGCGAGGCCGATGCAGAAGCCCTCGGGCTACTTGCTCTCTTCAGGGACAGCATCAGTGAAATCCGCCTGAATGAGCCGGAATCCGCATCCACATATTTCAACCCGAAGTACTCGCATTACATCGTTGTCCATACCCCTCTTTCCATCCGGTATCCGGAAAAAAGGGAGGAATGGAACCTTCGTTTTTCCAGGGATGTGGGGGTTTCGCTTGTGGAACTGGTGCAAGCCGAGGAGAGCAGCGCCTACGTGAAAGGCCTGATGGCTGTTAACGGCTCAAAAGTCTATGCGATCCTCCCATACACCTCGATAGACGCGGGGAAAGCGGAGCTGGCAAAGTTCCCCGAAGACCGGATGGGCAAGGTGAGAGCCGGGATTCTTCCTGAAGTCCTTCCCGGAATCAGAGGCGAAACGGTTCTGGACGTCGGCTGCGGTTTCGGCGGCATCGCAATGGAAATCGCAAGGAACAATCCCGGCTCGAAGGTCTACGGCATCGATATCCATGACTCCATGATCGCCCAGGCACAGATGGACGCCAATGTCCAGGGGGTCCCCAACGTTGAGCTCAGGACCGGAAGTGCCTATGCCCTGCCCTTTGAAACTGGCTCAATTGAAACAGCGACCTGCTTTTTCATGCTCCACCACCTTGAAGATATCCGCCATGCCCTCTCTGAAATCAAAAGAGTCCTGAAAGCCGGAGGAGAACTGATAACTGTCGAACCGCTTATTCAGCATCACGACCACGGTCCCATGCTTTCGGCGGAAAGCTGGAAAGAGCTTTTCGAAGAGGCGGGGTTTGAGACGGAGATGGAAAGCAAGCCTGGGGCTGTGGTTTTGAGAGCATTAAAAAGGGATCTTTAATTTTGGTGCTTGCTCCGGTTTTGACTTCGGTCTCTAATCTGCTTGTACTTTGGCCCGGATTCCTGTTTGATTTTAGTTTCGAACCTGATTTGACTTTGAACCGGATTCTGGTTTAAGCCTTAGCTTGACTTTTACTTTAACAACAATTATTTACTATGGATAAATACAGAAGACCAAGACATGATCCCCGAAGCCTCCTATGACATCCTCGTGGTGGGTGCAGGCCCGGCAGGCTCCACCGCCGCCATGTACGCCGCAAGAAACGGCGCATCAGTCCTTTTAATCGACAAGAAGCAGGAAATCGGAACCCCCATCCAGTGCGCAGGTTTCCTTCCCGACGCGGGCGAAGTCCGGGCTCTCCTCCCGGATGCCGAACTGCCTGAAACCCTTGACAACTACCCTGGTTCCTGCGTCCTCCAGCCAATCAAAACCCAGCGCATAATTCCCCCGAACGGCAGCGTGACGGAATTTCCTGTCAAAGGGGCTGTCCTCGACCGCTGCCGCTATGACCAGTTCCTGGCAGAGCAGGCTTCCCGGGCAGGGGCGGAACTGATGGTAAAGACCCGCGTGACAAAGGTCGAAGGAACGACGATCGAGACCTCCGGGACCTTCGGGAAACACAAAATTCACGCAAAAGCAATCATCGGAGCCGACGGCCCCAATTCCCTGGTCGCAAAGTCAAAAGGCCTTGCCTGGAAACCCGGCTCAAAAGAAACCTCCGTAGCCATCGAGTACCAGGTCAGGAACGTTGATATCGACCCCGATGCCCTGGAGATGTATTTCGGAAAAGACTTCGTCCCCGGGGGCTACGCCTGGATTTTCCCCGAAGGCAAGGACAGGGCAAATGTCGGCATAGGGATCAGGAGCGGAATGGCTGAAAAGGGGGTCTCTGCAAAAGAGTACCTGCACCGCTTCATGCGCGAGCACCCCCTGGCAGCCCCGAAGCTGAAAAACGCCATCATAATGAACGTTATCGCAGGCATTATTCCCGTAAACGGGGCCCCTGAAAGGACTGCGACCGAAGACTCCCTGATAGTTGGCGACGCAGCCGGGCACGTCATCGCAACAAACGGAGGCGGAATCCCCCCTGCCATGATTGCCGGAAAAATAGCCGGGGAAACCGCTGCAGAGTTTGCTGCCGGGAAATGCGAACTTGAAGAATACGACCGGCGCTGGAGGCAGCAGTTCGGGAAGGGGCTTGAAACTTCGGTTCAGGCAAGGCAGCTCATGGACGGGATCATGAAATCCGATGCCCTGATGAACGCGGCTTTCAAGTTAATCTCCCCCGACCAGATGAAAGCCATGCAGTGCGGAAAAATGCCTCGTGCCGTAAAAATGGGGCTGCAGGCCCTGGACCGGAAGAAAAAGTAAACAAATGAGGATTGGCGGGGAAATTGCAGTTTAGGCTTCTGCTGCAGTACCTTCAACAGCTGTTTCTCCTTCACCTTTTCCCATTTTCCTTAACTCGGTTTCGGCATCTTCTTTGTTATACTTAGCCTCCGGGTAACCCGGCTTTATTTCAAGCGCTTTGTCGAAGGAGGCAATGGCGTCTTCGTACTTTTTAAGGACCACATATTCAAGCCCTTTGAGGTTCCAGGCCCCGGCGAAGTCCGGCTTTAGCTCGATCACTTTGTCGAGGCATTCTATCTTTTTAACGGGATCGGGTTCGGCAACCGCAAGCTGGTACCATTCGTGTGCGGTCTTGCCTTCGATTTTCCTTTTAAGCAGTTTGTCCAGAAATCCCAACGGCATCACTCCCTGTTAAACATAGGCTTTACAGGCAGAAAAGGGTGGTGACAGAAATAGGTAATGCCGGTCTTGATGTCTTCAAATCTCTTTTTTGGGAGCTAAGGCTGCCTCAAGTATGTTTATTGAATCCCGGTTTCTGTTTGTTCTTGCCAGGTTCAGCGCTTTTTCAAGCTTTCAGGGCTACCCCGAGACTTCCGAATTTCTGGAGAAAATTTCCTTTTTCATTCCAGGCAACTTTTGAGCTGGGATCGAGCTTGAGGGCTTTATTATAACACCCCAGGGCATATTCGTATCTCCCGAGGGCGGCAAGGACGTCGCACATGTTGAACCAGGTTTTCGCATTGTCCATCTTTAATTCCAGCGCTTTTTCATATGCTTCAAGGGCCTCTTCAAGCCTTCCTAACTTAACTAAAACAATGCCCCTGTCATTCCAGGGCCCAAACTCCGGTTCAAGTTCAATGGCTCCGTCACAGGCTTCAAGCGCTTCCTCATACCTCCCAAGCATATAGAGCGAACCTGCCATACTGCCCCAGGCCCTGAAAGATTCCGGGTCCAGATTGAGGGCTTTGTTGAGGGATTCGAGGGCTTCTTGATGCCTATTAAGTTTGCGGAGTACTTTTCCCTTGCTGGTCCAGGAAGGAGCGACTTCAGGGTCTATTGCAAGCCCCTTATCATAAGCCTCAAGCGCTTCTGCATACTTCCTGATAGTTACCAGGGCATCTCCCATGAAAAGCCAGGCTTTTGCAAATTCAGGTTCAATGTCAACGGCTCTTTCAAAACAGTCGAGGGCTTTTTGCACTTGTCCCATTCTGGCATAAGCAATTCCTTTATTGAGCCAGGTCCCGGCAGTCTCAGGTTCCCGGGAAAGGATCTTTTTATAACATTCAACTGCCTCTCCGTACTTGCCTGCAGCGAAAAGGGCATTTCCTTTATAAGCCAGCGCCTCCAGGGAGTCCGGCCCGATTTCAAGAGCCCTGCCGTAACATTTGCTTGCACTTTCTGCAACCCCAAGCTCCAGCAAGACATTTCCTTTCTCAATCCAGGCTTCAACATACTCAGGATTGCTTTTTAAGGCTCTGGCGTAATACAGCAATTTTTCTTCCGGGTCTGACGTGTTCAGGCCCATCACAAACCATTCTTTAGCTCTTTTAAGATTAGTGATTTTACTTCCATTTTCCCCATTTTTTGTTCTTCGACGAATGATATTCACCCCATTGATACATTCCCCAAAAGCCAAGCACGGCTCTCTTAATATGCCCCTTATGGGGTTCAACCTTTTAAAACTTTTTATTTTCGTCTATAATTTCTTAAAATCCGATCTAACTTGTAGCTCCTCATCTTATTTCTGACCAGGGAGTCAAAAAATAAATCAAACCGGACCACTTAAACATAGGTCTTTCCCGGGTAACTCTGCGAAAATAAGACTTTTTCAAAGGTGAGATGTTATACTTCTGAAATACGGAAAAAAAATGGGATTGGAATAAATTATTCCGAAAATACAAACCACCTGCCGAATGTAGAACATAAATTTGAAGTTAAAGTGAAATATTAGGTCATATGCGTCTGATATACAACTACAATAAAAGAAATTAAAAAAGCGAAATTATTTCGGGATAAAACAAAGTTTCACCAAAAAATATCCAGGGTTTCCCCAGGTTCAAGGTATTTCTTGATACCATTCATAGTAGTCCACAGCTTCATCAAACATTCCAAGGGCCATAAGCACATCCCCTTTCTTTTTATAGGCTTCTGCAAACCCACGGTTATAGGCAATGGCCATGCTATAACACTCAAGAGCCTTTTCATACTTATCGAGCCCTTCGTAAGCATTTCCTTTCCCTAGCCAGACTTCTTCATCCTCATAATCGAGTTTTATAGCCTTTTCGAAGCTCTTGAGGGCATCCCTGAACTTTTTAAGTTCGACCAGGACCCGGCCTTTTGAATTCCAGGCTTCTCCATATTCCGGGTCAAGCTCAATCGCCTTTTCGCAGGACTCAGGGGCTTCGGGAAACAGTTCAAGCAGGTAAAGCACATTTCCCCGGTTGGTCCAGGCCCCCACGTCTTCAGGCTCCATTTAAAGCCCTTTATTATAATATACAAGGGCTTCTCCATCTCTGTCAAGCAGGTAGAGGGCATTGGCTTTAGAGATCCAGGCCCCTCCTATTTCCGGGTCCAGTTCCAGGGCTTTGTCAAAACATTTGAGGGCTTCTTCAACTTCATCCAGGTCCATGAGAGCTGACCCCATGTTTACCCACAAAGGGGCCATTTTAGGGTTAATTTCCAGGGCTTCTTCATAGTATCCGATAGCCTGACGCGGAACCCCGAAAGCCGCAAAGATATTGCCCTCATTAAGCCAGGCTTCGTAGTGCTCAGGGTCAAGTTCCGTTGTCTTTTCATAGGCTTCGATAGCCTTATCGAACTTGCAAAGCTCCAGGTAAACACCTGCGATCTCAAACCAGGCATCTATGTGGTAAGGGTCCAGTTCCAGGGCTTTTTCATAACACCGGAGTTTTTCTTCAGGCTTTTCCTTTTCGTAAGCCAGCTCAAACCATTCATCAGCTGTCAGGGTGCCGGTTTTTTTGCTTTCCTTTGCCAGAGGGATCACTTTCCGGATCGGAAGAGGGTTTATAGTTGATAAAGCCTGCTTTTCACTTGCATATGTTATAATGTGTTAATGTATTGAGGGGGGTCAGCCTCCGAACTCCTCGTTCCACTTCTCATACTTCCCAAGCTGTGTTTTCGTAAGCGGAGACCTGATCTTCTCGAACGCCGTTTCAAAATAATCGAACTTCAGGGAAGTTACATTCAGCTTCCGTTTCTCAAGCTCTTTATAGGGAAGTTCCGCAAGCTTGTCCAGGTCTTTATTCTCTTCCCGGATCATGTTCCACATAGCCTGCTGGCAGAGGTTCTGGAGGTCGCGGCCGGCGTAGAACTTTTCAACGCAGGTGGAAGCGAGTTTGTCAATGTCGAGCTTTGAGGAGTCAAGGTCCTTTATGTGGATCTTGATAATCTCCTTGCAGGCGCTTTTGTCCGGGAGGGGGACCATGATGCGGCGTGGGAACCTTGAGAGGACGGCTGCGTCAAGGTCCCAGGGAGTGTTTGTGGCTGCCAGGGTAAGCATTAGCCTGTCGCTTTTCTTGTCCTGCAGGCCGTCAAGTTCCGCGAGGAGGGTCGAGAGCAGGCGGCGGGAGGACTCGCTGGTTTCGCCTTCCCGGGAGAGGCTGATGGAGTCAAACTCGTCAATGAAAACAATCGATGGGGCATGGTTCCGGGCGGCTTTATAGAGGGCGGAAACCAGCTTCGAGGATTCCCCGAAGTACTTGGAGAGCACATTGTCAGCTTTCACATTGAAAAAATCGGCGTCAAGGCTCCCTGCGGCAGCGGCGGCAAGGAGAGTCTTTCCGGTCCCCGGGGGCCCGAAGAGCATGATCCCTTTCCAGGGTTTGACCGAGCTTGGTTTCTGGAGCCCGGCAATGGCTATGGTCTCTTTCATGAGGCGCTTGACTTCTTCAAGGCCGCCGATGTCGTCCCAGCGGACAGAAGATTTCTCAATAAGAGCTTCGGCTTGAGCGAGCAATTCGTCTTCGTTTTCGACTTCTGCTCCTCCGGAACTTCCACCCCCGCTTCCACTTCCGCCTCCTCCTGTCCTGCCCGGACCGCTCCCAGTTCTTCCCCTGGATTTTCCGGAACGTGAAGACCCTTCCCTTTGTGCCCGGATGGAATTTTCCACATTATCGGCAATCCTTTCCCACTTTTCGGCTTTTTCAAGGTAGGCATTTTTCTGGGACGGGACTTTTTCGGCCAGGACTTTAGTTATTTTCGCGCATTCCAGGGCTTTTTTCTTTGCTTTCCCTGCGTTTCCCTCGGCTTTTGCCTGCTTGTACTCTTTTGTAGCGATTTCCAGGGAGGAGTACAGGGGGCCTGTCAGATCCACTTTCATATTGTTTACCTCACGGCGGTTGAATGATTAGAAGCTGTTAGTAGCTTTTTTCCGGCTTTTATTTTCCTGCTACCGTGTTCCGGAACGTATTTCCCGGGCTTTTATTCCCCTTCACCGGCTTCTGCCCCGGTTTCTTTCATCTTTTTCTCAAGATTTTCCTTGTTGTTCCGTGCCTCCCTGTAGGAGGGCCTGATGGAAAGGACTTCGTCATAGCATTCCAGGGCTTTTTCATATTCGCCAAGTTCGACGTGGGCATTTCCCAGAAGGTTCAAAGCACCTACAAAGTTCGGTTTCAACTTTACCACGTTGCCGAAATATTCCACCTTTTTTGCCGGGTCCCTTTCCATTGCTCCCAGGTTGAACCATTCCTGGGAGTTTTTTCCGTCTATTTTTTTCGTAAATATTTGTTCTAAGAATCCTTTCAGTCCCAAAGCTCTGCCTCCCGGAATTTTTTATGCGGGGTTTACATGGATTTGCATGCCGGATTTACTCCAGGTCCTTTGGTCTGTACTCCTTATTATCATTCACGACTTCTTCTGCCTCATCCGGGTCAAGGTCTCCGTCTTTTACAGCGCGGATCGCGCTCAGGATGTCGTCCAGGTCCTCTTCCTGCTCGACTCCGGTCAGCATTGCCGTGGAGGTCATGTCTACAATGGAAGAGACAATCTCATCCCGGTCCTGAGCTTCCAGGTTCTGGTTGACAAGCCAGTTTTCGAGCTTTTCGGGCTCAAGCTTTTTGACCTTGTCCCAGACGCCGGTTGCCTGGAGGTCGGCCTGGTGCTCCTTGAGGATCAGCATGTTGGAAACGGCCCGGAGTTCCTTGTCGAGTTTCGCCTGGGCGGCGATTTTCATCTCCTTTCTCTGGGAAACGGTCTTGATCCTGCGGGCCAGGGTGAGTTCTTCACTTTTTGATTTGGCGGCTTTAGCTTTTTCGAAAAGTTTAGCTACCTCACTTTCCGTTGCCCTGACTTCAGCCTGGAGGTCTTCGATCTTGCGGTTCAGTTTGATTTCCATGACCCGGAGTTCTTCGGTCTTCATGGAGTCAATAGGGTCCTTGCTTCCGAACAGTTTTGAAAAGATGCCCATCCTTTCCCTTCCTCTGGTTTTTTAGGCTCCTGTGCTGTGATGCTTCTTATCTTGCAGGCTTCATGCCTTTCAAAACTCGGTCTCTTCCCTGTCCTTTTCAAGGCTCTTTTCAAGGGAAATGGTCTGCTCGACCTCTTCCACGTCCATTGCCCCGGATTCCACGCTGCTCCAGGCATCCAGGAGCTGGGACTCGGCTTCGTCTTCCCCGGCTTCAAAGTCCGTGATGTCCATTTCAAAGACCCTGTTCAGGTCATTCAGGACTTCATCGAAGTCTTTTCCTACAAGACTGGTGTTGATGAGGGCACTTTCGAAGTTGTCGGAGCCGATTTCCCCTATCTTGTCCCAGATCTTGTTCTTCTTGAGGTCCTGTTCATACTTCTTGACCACGGTCAGGTTGGAGACGAACATGTACTGCTTGTTGATGGTCGTGAAGTTCTTGAGCTTGAGCCGGGCTTCGGTGTCGAGCTGCTTGATCTCCTGGGCGAGCATCTTCTTTTTCATCATGTCTGCCCCGACCCCTTCCTGGAACTTCTGCTTCTTGTCCTTCTCGATCTTGTTGATGTCTTTCCTGATCCTTTCCATACGGTTCTTCAGGCGGATCTCCTCTTCCTGGAGGTCTCTAGTGTTCAGTTTGTCAACCGGGTTCTTCTTAAAAGTGTCCATTATGTCCTTGATTCCCATGCTCATCACCTGCGGAGTTATTTCTGGCCTGATTTCCAGTTTAATTTGTAATGTCTATTTTCAAGTTTAATTTGTAATGTCTATTTGATTGTTTTAGTTGTTATATTTTATTTTTTTTAAGTTGTTTTATGGGAAATTTTGCCTTTTTTCCGAGTTAATATGACTTTAAGTCCTGATATATTGTTAGTGAGTATTCCCTATATAAATTTACCTCCGAATTGGAGGGAAACTCCAAATTTCCTAAAATCCGGATTTTAATAAATTTCCTGAATACTTGATACATCCAAAACGGAGATAAATTTATATAGGACTCCCCCCCTACTCTTAAAAGATGGAATATCTGTTTACCATTGACTATGGTTCGGACGCTGAACGCAAACGGATCGATTACACTGTCGAGCGGTGGGGCGACAGGGCAAAGGTAAAAAAGCCCAGGGGCGCAGTGCTGCTCTTTAAAGGCCCTGATGTGGACGAGTTCATCGAAGACCTTTACTCTCGGCTAGATGTCGAGGCCGGAAAGGTGGAGATCTACAGGATTGAGCCATATGAACCATCCGTTGAAAAACAGAGTCGAAAACTTGTTTATGAGAGCCCTGAAAGGTTTGAAGCCATCCAGAGCTTTTTGAATTATCTAATGAGCAAGCTTGGGGCCAGCTTTGAGTATTCCACCGAGAGTGCCAGTTACTACACCGCTTACACGAAAAAAGGGCAGGCAGAGCTTGAAATCCGCTGGATCGGTTGTGCTTGCGGGGATGAAGAGGAAGAAAGGGTGCTCCGGTTTGTAATCAGCGTCGAAGGATACGGAAACGTTGTTGATTTTGTTGCCGATAGGCTTGATGAGGAAATGAGAATTTTCCTTGGGTAATAAAGGAAAATGAATGCAGAATTTGATTAAAGTTAGATAAGAATTCGATTAAAGTTAGGTAAGAATACGATAAAATTAGTAAGTGTTGAAGATAATTTAAGAGTAGCAACAGGGAAGATGAGTAGATTTCTTAGAAGGTAGGGTGAGTTAAATTGTTTGCAGAGGGAAATATCGATTGCGCTGAAAAACTTCTGAAACCCGCAAAAAGGGTGCTGAAAGTAGGGATGCCCATAAAACACGACGCCTTTGAGCGAAGAGTCGATCTCTGGAATAAAATCCGGATGAACTACGACAGCTACCTGGATGAGGAATGCGGGACGTTCCTGAAAGACCTGGACCAGCACTTCTGCTCCCTTTTCGACGGGGCGCTCCTGGTGCTTGCGGCAAGTTTCAGGGAAAACGGGGAATTTTTCGGAGCCGCAAACATCTTCAGTGCCGAAGAAGTTGCGCTTTACAAAAAAATTGAGCGCTACAACCTTTTTGAAATCCTCTCTGCAGACGATATCAGGAAAAAACTCATCCAGAAAGACGATACTGTACTCGAGCTTCTCAGGGACTACTACGTTTCCATGGACTCCTGGGTAAGCGAGCAGCTCGATGACCCTTCCCTCAGGCTCACTCTCCGCTACTACCTGAAGAAAAAATGGGACGGTTACAAGGAAAAGCTTAACACGGCTGTCAGTTCTTCGATTCTTGAACTGGACTGGCTCAAATCCCTCATCAAATCCTGGGAATTTGCAACAGAAGCAAAGGTCGAAGCGAGCACAAGGGAGCTGGGTTCGGAAAAAGAAAGGGCTGAGGCAGAAAGGGAACTTGCCGAAGCCGAGCTTGCAAAACTGGGCACGGAAAAAGCCCTCGCAGAAGAAAGCCTGAAGCAGGCAGAGGCTGAAAAAGCCCGTGCAAATGAGCAGCTTCAGGGCATTTCTTCCGAAAAAGAAGCCGCAGATGCCAGGGTCAGGCAGCTCTCCGAAAAGAGGGATGAAGCCGAGTCCCTTCTCCAGGTGGTGGCTGAAGAAAAGTCCAGGACCGAGTCCCAGCTGCAGGAAATTGCCGCCCAGAAAGCTGAAGCCGAGTCCAGGCTCAGGGAGATGCAGGCCGAAAAGTCAGGAAGCGAAGACCAGATAAAGGCCCTTGAGTCCGAAAAAGCACAGGTTGAAGAGCAGATACAGGCCCTCGCCGCTGAAAAAGAGCTTGCTGAGAAACAGGCCAGTGAAATGGCTGCCGATAAGACAAAGGTTGAAGAAAAGTTCAGGCGGCTTTCGGAAGAAAAAGCCCTGATGGAAGGAAAGGGCAGCAGGTACGTCAAACTCGAAGAAGTCAAGCAGTACGAGTTGAATTTCATTGGCAGGATCGAACACAAGCTCGGAAACTCGGTCACCCTCGGCGGGAAAAGCTATAAAGTGGATTCCCCCCAGGAGATCAAACAGGTTGACACCTCCCGCTTTGCTGAAAGCTTCGGGCTCTCCGAAAGGGACCTGAAAAACCTCCCCGAAAACCGTGCCCTGCTTGCCTCTTTAGTGGAAAAGAAACTCCTCGGGAAAAAGCAAAGGTACAAGCTCAAAGCCCTCTTTTCCGCCCGGGTGGAAAAGTACGCAGAATCAGGTTACGACACGGACCCCCTGGAACTCAAAGACTTCAACGCCTACCTGGTGGACGCCCGGGACGAAGCCAGGGAAAATGGAGAATCCGCGCTCCTCTGCCTTGCCTCCCCTACCGGCTTTGAAGATGCCGTGGGCAGCTACGTCAGCAGTGACGACTTCCACCGGAACTTCCTCTCAAAATACCTCTCTGTCTGCCTCCTTGACCTTGAAACCGGAAAGCAGCTCTACAACCCTCACGATGCCCTCGCAAAAGAATTTGCAGGAATCTGTGAGATGGAAACCGAAACCGAAAAGAGCGAAAAATTGAAACTCACGGTCAGGAAAGCGATCGAAGACGGGCTGCTCGTAAAAGATTACGCGGTCTTTGATGACCTCATGAAAAGCTTCGGGAACACTCCTGCCCTGAAGTCTCTGTTTTACGATTATGCGGATGAGAGGAGCCTGAAGGTCCAGTTTGTTGAGGATGTGGGGCTCGTTATGATGCGAGAAGGGGCTTAAGAGTAGTTCAGGGGGTTAGCAGGGGTGAGAAGCGATAAAAGAGTAATCGCTAAAAGATGGTTTGAGCGGGGGAAGAAAGCCCCCAATCAAGAAGAAAAATTGTATTGCTATGAAAGAGCTTTAAAAACGTCTCCGAATTATGCTTATGCATGGAATGGCAAGGGAAATGTGCTATATACCCTTGGTCGTTTTGATGAAGCGTTGGGGTGCTATGAAAGTGCACTCTGCATAAAATATAATTTTGCCAAAGCCTGGGTTGGGAAAGGAAATACGCTTAGAAGATTGATGCAAAACTCGGACGCTGTGAAATGTTATGATAAATCGATTTCCGTTTTCCCTGGCAACGCCTATGCCTGGAATGGGAAAGGGGATGCTCTTCGAGAACTTGCCCAATATAAAGATGCCATCAGATGTTATAACAAAGCAAGCAAACTAAAGAAAGATCTTTCATTTCCCTGGAACGGTAAAGGTTTTGTGCTTTATGAACTTGGTTTTTATGAAGAAGCAATAAATTCTTTTGAGGTGGCCATTGACATTGATCCTATCTTTTTTTACTCATGGTTAGGTAAGGGGAATTCTCTCTGTAAACTTGAAAGATATGATGAAGCAATAATCTGTTATGAGAATGTGTTGAAATTAAAACCTGAATTGGATGAAGCAAAAAAAGGTAGAAAATGTGCAGAAGATTGTTTAAATGAATGCTTGAATTCTCATCGCGATGTTGAAAAAAGGAATGACATGGTTAACCTGCATTTTGTTAAAAATCTAGTAAACTTAACTCTACTTTATGCAGAAATGAATGATCGGCCTGAAGTACTCACTAAGCTAGAAGATTTAAAGAACTATATGGGGAATCGTGATGAAGAACTTGAAAGTTCCGTGTCCCAATTAAAGTACATGTTGAAGCATGATGTTTCCATAGGGGATAATTTTGTAGAAGGATTGAAGGTTCTGCTTAAGAAAATAGAAAGGGGGACTGGAGAGTAAGCGAACTCCAAAAGAGAATCAAAGAACTTTTAACAAAGATATTAATATTGTTTCCTTATATAATTTACAATAAAGTTTGTGGTTGATCCCGATGACTAGAAAACCCCCCCTGCAACTGTTCTTAATTCTGATCCTTCTCGGCTGCATGGTCCAGTCCGCAGCAGCCGGGTCCGGTGATGAGAATCCCTGGGCTTACGAACCCACCAACGGCATCTACGGGATGTACGACGGGATAAACGATGTTTTCTGGGTATATGACCCGCTCGACGACCTCTTCTGGAAACTGGATATGTATAATGGAGAAATTTCAGGGCTTACCGGATATTCGATAAATTACGACCTGAATAACGATCCATCCGGTTATTATGATCTTGTCTGGGTTCAGGGGGCAACGGAATACGAAATTTATGCCTATGATCCCGGTTATGACCAGATTTTTCTGTATGACTCCTACAACGCAGCCTACTTGACGTATGAACCTGACCCGGGGCTTGTCTGGGACTATGTTGAGGCAGGGGAAATGTTTCCTGATGCAGGGGTTGCTGACGGTGTCGAATCTGAAGACTGGGCCGAGGATTGGGCTGAGGAGTGGGCCGAGGAGTGGGCCGAGGATTGGGCCGTAGAAGAGGGGGTAGATTCTTCACTTTCGTCCGAATCAGAGCCTTTCCTCACTAATGAAGAACTGGTTGACGGGCTGGTCTGGCACAGGACTGAAAACAAGGGCTATTTCTGGAGTTATGCGCCTCCAAGAGACCTGTTCCTGATGTACTCCCCTTACAACGGGCTGCTGGCTGTTTATGAACCCCGGGAAGACCTGTGGCGAGTCTACGGGGAGCTTGAAGCCAGAAACGTTGCCTGGCAAAGGGAAGGAGAGCTCGGAATCGTCTGGACATATGACCCGACTGAAGACCTTTTCTGGATTTACTATCCCGAAGATGAGTTTATACAGGGCTACGCGGTTTCCAGGGAACTTTTCTGGGACTTTCCGGTAGAGAGGTTGAACTTTGCCGGGGAAATGTCCGAGAGAGCGCAGAGTTCTTCTGCAGGTCAGGTGGCGCTGGAAAACCCTGACGGCTCATCCGGAGGGGGAGGAGGACTCCTTTTCCTGCTTTTAATTGTAGGTGGGCTGTTTTTGCTGAAGCGGAGAAAATCAAAAAAGAAGGCTGCAGCCGCTATATCTCCGGGTTCACCGGACCCATCCGGTTCTTTCGGTCCTTCCGGTTCTTCCGGTAATTCTGGTCCTTCCGGGGCTTCAGGGCCTTTCGGTCCCGTCAAGGCAGCGAATTCTGAAAAGAAATCAGCTGACAAAAGCAAGGGCAATAAGAGTAAAGACGATAAAAGCAAGGACAGTAAAACCGAAGCAAATAAGAAAATGGACAATAAAAGTGAGAAAAAGAGCTTTGGCTGGAAAAAGCTGAAAAAAGAAAAAATCCCCGGGGATAAGGGAGTTTCTGCTTCGAGAAACGAAGCTACTATGAATTCCACGTTTAATGTTGATGCCCCGGCTCCCGAGATTAAAAGTGAGCCTGAACCGGAATGGATGGATGGTCCGGATTCTCCAGTTGATGCGGCACCTCCTGTAACGGATACGGTTCCACCAACTGCGGCATCCACGCCTTCACCTTCGCCTTCACCTTCGCCTTCGCCTTCACCTTCATCTCCTCCTGCGCCTTTGAGTGGGATACAGCAGGTAGAAGAACTAGTAGACATAACAGCCGAAGAGAAGGTTTCCCTTCCCGGAGACGGTTTGGTCTCCCCGGTTGAAGGTTTCCCGGTGGGGCTTCTTTCAAAATACGAGCCCCTTGAGCTGCTCGGGAAAGGCGGGTTTGCAGCTGTTTTCAAGGCAAAGAGGAAGACTGATGAAGAAATTTTGGCCCTGAAGATTCCGCGGATCGACGAGAAGACCAGCTCCTATTTCATAAAAGAAGTGGCTGCCTGGTACAACCTGAACCACCCAAACATCGTAAAGCTCTATAAGTCAGACCTCCTGCCCGTGCCCTACCTGGAGATGGAATATATCGAAGGGGTGGAAAAAGACGGCATTTCGGTCCTGGAACTTGAAAAGTACCCGAAACCCCTGCCTGAAGCCGGAGCTTTGAAGCTTATCCGGGGGATTGCGGCAGGGCTTTCCCATGCCCATTCCCGGGGGATCTACCACCACGACTTAAAACCCCTGAACGTGCTCCTCCAGAGCGACCTGAACCCGAAGATCACGGACTTCGGGCTTGCGAAAATAGGGGCAAGAAACTCCCTGACCACCCACAACGCTTATTCTCCCCTCTACGCAGCTCCCGAACAGCTTGATGAAAAGCTGTACGGGAAACCTGACCAGAGGACAGACATCTACCAGCTCGGGATGATTTTTTACGAACTCCTTACGGGAAAACTTCCTTATTCCGGGTGCTCGATGGGGGCAGTGCTCGGAAAAATCCTCTCAAAGGATGTAAGACCCGAGGCTCTTTCAGAAACAAACCCTTCCCTGAGTCATTATGAAGGTATTGTTGAAAAGATGCTTGCCCAGGAAAAAGCGGACAGGTACCAGGAAGTCCCGGAATTCCTTGCAGCCCTCGACGCTCTCGAAAGGCTTGACCGGGAAGAAGAGGAAATGAAAGAGAGCCTGGAAAAGACAAAACAGACCCTCAAAATAAGCACGAGCCGGGAAGAGATAAAAAGGATCACCTGTGAAGTGGTCGAAAAAACATCCAAAGTAGCTCTCCTCTACGCCGGGGTCAACGAGAAACCCGAGCTTTTGAGGGCTCTTGAAGACCTCCGGGGCTATGCAGGGGAAAACATATCGGAACTTGACAGTGCGGTTTCCCAGCTAGAGTACATGGTCAGGAACGGGATCCCCGTAGGAAAGGAGTTCGAAGAAAGCCTCAAAGTCCTGCTCGACAGGATCGAGGGGGATATACGGAAAGAATAAGCGGCTCCTTACGGAGTTGTTTTTGCCAGGGTTGAGTTTGCCAGGGTTGAGTTTGCCAGGGTTGAGTTTGCCAGGGTTGAGTTTGCCAAGGTTGAGTTTGCCCGGGTTGCGCCAGCCGAGTTGCGCCAGCCGAGTTGCGGCTCGGCAGTGCGCGGTCCGTTTCGGTCGCTGCGCTCGCTCAAGCGGACTTACAAAAAAAGGGAAAAGAAATAATAAAAGAAAAAAATTGAACCTGCTTTATGCCAAAAGCAGGCTGGTTTCGCTGTTCAGGTTCATGAAGTCTGCGCTTATTATGAGTTTGGTAATGTCACCTTCGCTGGTCACTTCATAGCTGACATTGCGTTCACTGCAGTTTGCCTGCATTGTCGCAATCTTTTCAGTGAATTCGGGTTCGGGGTTCAGGAAGAGGTTTGTCTGGCTGTAACTCCCGTCATCGAGTTTTCTGAGGTCTTTGTAGTACTGGGCGAAGGGAACCTCTTCAAACCCTGTGTTTGTGAAGACTTCCTGGTAGATGCTGCCTTCCGGGGACGCCAGGTTCAGGAGCTGGTCGTATTCGTGGGCAGAAGTTGCGTTTCCTTCCAGGACGTCGATTACGTTTTCAACACTCTGGCGGGGACCGAGGATTACGGGGCTTCCGACAACGTTCCAGATGTCGTAAGTATTGTTGGTCCTGGCAAGGAGCTGGTAGCCGCTGTAATCGACCGCGCCCCAGGGCATGATGATTTCCTGTTCAGGGATCTGGTGCAATTCGAAACCTTCCCCGTCGGCGTAATTTGCACTGTACCTTTTCGTAATTTCAGCACCGTAGAAGGAATTCATCATTTCCATGTCTCCTAGGGCCATTTCAAAGGGAGTACCTTTAGTTTTTTGCAGGTCAACATAGAGGGCGTTGGCCGTTCCTCCGGGCGACATTTCCAGCCCGTCGGCAAGGGAATTGAATTCATGCTGGACCTGCTTTCCAGGGACCTGGTTGAATGCGATAATCGGGGGTTCCTCCGTTCCTTCTCCCGGAACTGGAATATCATCATCACTGCCCGAACTGGCTGTGAAATAGATCATAAAGATTGACAGAAACATCGTTGCGGCCAGGAATAGGGCCATATATCTCTGGTTTCTTGTAGCTGAGTCCTTCTTCTTTTTCATTAGTGACTCCTCATAAAATCAGGTGAATTGCTCTGAAGGTAAAAACATACAGATGGTATTAAATTTATTGGCATGAAAAATTTTTCGTATTTGTTTTCTTGAATTCAGAAATTGATAGTTTGAATTGATAATTTGAATTGTCTTTTAGTTAAAACCTAAAAATTAAAGCTAAAAATAAAGGTAAGAGTCAAAAGCTAAAGTTAGATATAAAGGTTTATGGGTTTTGGCCTCCCCGAATTTAATCCAAGGTGAGTATCTTTAGCATGTTGGTGCCCCCCGGTTTTCCGGAGGTCTGGCCCTGGGTAAAGATCACAAGGTCTCCACTTTTTGCTAACCCGAGCTCTTTTGCCGTCTCCGTAGCTTTCTCCTCCCAATCTTCAATCGGGCCTTTCACATCGATAGGGTAGACCCCGTAGGAAAGGGAGAGGAAGCTGCAGGTTTTCGGGAAACGACTGAAAGCCAGGATCCAGGGTTCGGGCTTGAAACGGGAGATCCTGCGCGGGGTTGCCCCGCTCCGGGTTGGGGTAAGTATGACTGCCACGGGAAGTTTATGGAGCGCTTCGTGGACCTGGAGGGTGATCACTTCGTCCACGGACATTTCCTTCGCCAGGATGCCCTGGAGAATCGTATCGAGCCCCCATTTCGTCTTGATGCGCCAGTTCTCGGTGGTTTTTGCGATTTTTGCCATCATTTCCACGGTTTCTACCGGATAGCTTCCGACTGCGGTTTCTTCCGAGAGCATTACCGCGTCCGTACCGTCCAGGATGGCGTTGGCAACGTCCGTTGCTTCAGCCCGGGTGGGGCGGATGTTATCGGTCATGGATATCAACATTTGGGTAGCCGTGATAACCGGGATTCCCTGGAGCTTTGCCCTGTAGATAAGTTCTTTCTGGATTGAGGGCACTTCCTGGATAGGGATTTCCACCCCGAGGTCTCCCCGGGCGACCATCAGGCCGTCGGCTTCCTCAAGGATTTCTTCAATGTTCCTGACTGCCTGCTCGCGTTCGATTTTGGCTATAATGTCGACGGATTTTCCCCTCTCCGCCGCAAAGTTCCGGACCTTCCGGATGTCCTCGGCTTTTTCCACGAAAGAGACGCTGAAGGTGTCCACTCCTTCCTCAAGGGCAAACTCCACTATTTCAAGATCTCTTTCCGTTACCGTGTCCATGAAAATCTTTGCCCCGGGCAGGTTGAGTCCCTTGTGGGAAAAGAGTTCCCCACCTATAAGGACCTCACAAAGCACGTCCTTTCCGGAAACCTCGAGACAGCGGAGCTGGAGGAAGCCGTCCCTCAGGTAGATGAGGCTTCCTTTCTCCACACTCTCGGGGAGCTGTTCGTAGTTGACCCGGATGCGTTCTGCAGTGCTCTTGACGTCTTCGACGGTCAGGATGATCCTTTGCCCTTTGTAAAGCATAATGGGTTCTTTTTCAAGCTTTCCTATACGGATCTTGGGGCCCGGGAGGTCCGCAAGGATGGCCACGGTCCGGTCAAGCTCTTCCGCGACTTTGCGGACTCGCCGGATAATCTCCCTGTGGCTCTCAAAGTCCCCATGGGAAAAGTTGACCCTTGCCACGTTCATGCCTTTTAGAACCATTTCCCTGAGCGTGTCCTCGGAAGAGGAAGCAGGGCCTATGGTGCATACGATCTTTGTCTTGTGGTCCGGAAGTTGCATATTTTCACGGCCTATCAATGTTCAGAGCCGTTTTTGGAATTATTGTTCGTTTCAAGTATGATACCCTTAAGGTTCGGGCATTAACTGGAAACTGTCATTTGAAGCTTTCATCTGACAGCTATTTTTTTATTACTTTTCTTTTTTGTTGCTTTATTATTCGTTTTTATTATTCGCCTTTATAGATCTTCAGAGCTTCTTCAACGCTGGTGTTTTCCACGGTTATTGCGTAGATGGCGTTGCACATGCGGATAGCTTCGTCCAGGGATTTCTGGTGGACGTTTCTGCCGGTTGCGTTTCCTTCGGCTCCCGAGATGTGGATCTGGGCGTGGAGTTTCTTCAGGAAAGCTTCGGGGTCGTCGCTTGAACCGCCGGCACAGACCACTTTGCTGCGCCCTGCTGCCTTTACAGCTTCCTTGAAAGTCTCGGCAGAGGATTCTCCATCCTTTTTCGGGTAGTTGACTTTCACGAAATCGGCACCCAGGCAGGCTCCTACCCCGGTAGCCCCAGCGATGAGGTGCGGGTCTTTTTCGTCATTCACGGCTTCCCCGCGGGGGTAGATCCAGAGCACTGCAAGCATCCCGTGCTGGTGGGCGTCATATACGACCTGGGAGGCCTGAGCGAGCATCTCGGCTTCGAACTCGCTGCCCAGGTAGATGGTGTACCCGACTCCCATGATCTTGAGCTCGCTGTTGTTCTTAAACTCGGCAACCTGGTCAACGTCAAGCCAGAGGTTGCTGAAGGGGTCTACCTGTTCGGTTTTCATGAGGTGGGTCTTGGAGTTCACCTTCACGAGATAGGGTACGTCGGGATAGTCCATCCCGTAGCGGGCAATCAGGCCGAGCTGGGTTGCAAAGACTCCGATCTTGCTTCCGGCTGCGATCTTAAAGAGGTGCTCGGGGTCAGCGTCGTCTTCAGGGATGCCTTCCCCGAAAAAGTCGTCGTTTAAGTGTTCAACCTTCTGGTCCCCTGCAAAGAGCATGAGCCTGCCGGTGTTCCTGGTGATTTCCATTACATTTTTTACGTATGTTTCGCGCATTGCTTTTGGCACGTCTAAAGGTACAATTACATCTTCACTTTTAATTGAAATCATGTCTGTAAACCTCAGTTGATTGATGCTGCTATGATACTTTGTAAGATTGATGTTAGTAGATACTTTGAAACCGTATTTATCTATATCTTTCCAACTGCCTTTATTATTTTTGCAAAAGCTGTTCTGTATTAATAATCAGGGTCAGAGCCGGAAGCAAAAAGGGGTTTTAGTCGGTTTTCCGGTAATGGGATTATGGTTCTGGTAATGGAACTATGAATTTAAGGCTGGCCGGGTAAAATCCCCGTGACATTCTTTAAAATATTCCTCTTGCTGCCCGTTTATGAATGTCAATGACTTCCTAATATCCCCACTTATCTACATTATGAATATTCAATTCGGAATTATTAAGCATTTCGGGAGTTTGAAAACAGATTCAGTTGATATAAATATTGTTTATGTCGAGGGGCTAATGTGGTAATGGAAAAGTGACATGGTCATAGGATGGTAACGTGGTCATAGAAGAAAATGGGACCATAAGAATGGGGAATGGGTTTCAGCATAGAAGAAAATGGGACCATAAGAATGGGGAATGGGTTTCAGCATAGAAGAAAATGGGACCATAAGAATGGGGAGTGGGTTTCAGAATGGAAAACAGGATCATAAAATAGTAAAAACAATAACAAAAAAGAATTTACGCCGCCAGCAGGGCTCGAACCTACGACATTCTGGTTAACAGCCAGACACTCTACCAACTGAGTTATGGCGGCATTCCGCTCGAGAAACTTGCTCCTTGAAAGGAAGCTCTTCCCTTGAATTGTACTGCCCTGAATCGTACAGACTTGAATCGTACAGACTTGAACCGTACGGATGTTTTTCAGGCTCGTACTATTGAGTTTTTCAATAAATAGTTTATGGTGGGCCTGACCGGATTTGAACCAGCGACCACTCGGTTATGAGCCGAGCGCTCTAACCGGACTGAGCTACAGGCCCCCAGCGCTTCTTGATAGTTTTTGAACTGCTTGAAAAATCGTTATAAAAATTGTAACAGATTTACGCCGCCAGCAGGGCTCGAACCTACGACATTCTGGTTAACAGCCAGACACTCTACCAACTGAGTTATGGCGGCTCTTGGTATCGGGTGTGCCCTTTTTTGCGCACCCTGTCGCGAACATTCCTAAAGCGATAATAGTATTTATATATTGCGCCTTGGGGGGCCTGTCATGGAAAATTTCGGCCAAACAACTTCAGACTGCTGTTTAGACTGCTAAAATGTGTGGATCGTGGAAGAATTCTAGCCTGTCCTCTCTTTGGAATCTATTCTGAATTTTTTGCCATTCGCTTTCGTGAATGGGGGGGATGTACCTGAATTCCGTCCTTTAAGTTCAGGTTCCCTAACTGCATACCAAACCTTATATGCTTTTGAGAACAATATATCAGATCACGTTTGCAGTGATGTGCAACGGAATGGACAGGTTCGACCTCGGAACAGTTTTGTTCCGGTCAATTTAATCTGCTTTATGCTAAAACCTGCCCGGGGGAATTTGAATCGTGTGGGACCAGGGAAAGCCTGCGCAAACCTTTTGAACAGTTGAGGTACGTGGGGACAATGTTGCTCTGGCACTTTCATGTGCTGTTTCAGAGCGATGTGACCTTTTCGCTTAGAGCAGTATACGGCTTTTTTCCGTGCTGTTTCGAGCTTTACGGTCATGTTCCGGTCCGACCTTTAAAAATGTATCTAAGGGGGTTTATCAAACGAAGTCTCTTAAAAAATGCCCAAAGTGTAATGCCGAACTGAAACTGAGTACAAGTGGAGAACGCCAGTACTGTCCGATCTGCAAATACTGGACAAGAGTAGGCACTGCAAGACTTGACTCGATTATGATTTATGAATGAGGGGCCCTAAATGGATGAATTCAATGCCTCCGTTTGCTGCAGCACATGCGAAACTCGCCTGAAGCGCCAGGTAGTAGGTTCAAACGTTCTCTACTACTGCCGTAAATGCGGACGCATGAGTTCGGCTGCCTGCCTGTTTGAAACGTCCAGTGTACTTAAGGAGCAGGCGCGTGTAAGCGGGATTATCGCTCTTACGAATATGGAATGCACTGAGAGTAATCCGGAATTTGTGACTGAAAATTAATTCCGGAAAATATATCATACATTTCGGCCCGATCGAAAAATAAAATAGTTTTGAAGATGAGCCTTAACAGGTTCTTGCTTCTCAATCTTTTTTTCAACTTTTTTGAGGTTCTCTCTTCATTTAGCGCCTCTTATCCTTTTGAACTTCATTAAAAAAAAGAGTGGACAGGGAAATGTCTGAAGAAAATTAGTGTGAAGAAAATTAGTGTGAATTCATACTTTGCAAAAGGTGAAGGGCATGAGAATTAGAAAATCTCATTCCCCTGCCTTGAGCACTTTGCAGACGTTTTCTACTTCGCCCCTGAACTCGTCCTGGCTGACTCCGAGAAGACCTGCAAGGTACATGGCTCCTCCTGCCCCTGCCCCCTCTTTGATTGTGCCCGCTTCGTACCTGTGAAGGCCCTTGAGGGAAGACTTCCCAAACCCGGGGTCTGCGACATGGACGGCCACGCCCAGGGTTTCGGCAAGTTCCATGAAGTTTGCTGATTTGTCTTCTACCACATAGCGGGTGGTAGCAATGGAGATTTTTTCGGTGTTGATTCCCAGGTGCTTGATCAGGGCATAGACTGCTGCCATCTGGGTCCCTCCTCCGAGTACTACCTTAACACCTTTTTCCTGGAACCCTGCAGCAAGGCCGACTACCGCAGGCATCATGGGGTCTCCCATACAGGCAATGGCCTTCATGGGGTCATCTTTCAGGCAGCCGAAGGTCAGGCCCGAGGCTTCCATACCTTCCGCAACTACCCGGTTTTTAAGTTCCAGCGGATTTTCGTCTGCACTGCTGCTAACGTTCCCGTTATAACCAAGCGCGCTTAAGACTCCCTTGGCAGTGGTCGTCCCGCCAGGAATGCTTTCCCCTATGACCACATGATCGGTGTGGTCCCTGAGCCTCTTGGCAAGGTACTTTGCGCGTTCGTAGATTCCCTGCACATCCCTGACAGCAATCTCTTCCCTGACGTCTTCTCCGGGTTTTGCTTTCAGGTCGATGCAGGGGACCTCCGGGGTCACGATAAGGCCGGAATTTACGAAATGGTAAGGAACCCCGGTGAGCTTCAGCGCCGAACGGGTCATGATCGCAGGGGTCGGCGTGTCATAGGGGGGCGTCATGGGCAGCACGGGCACACTGATAATGTTCCCGGTTTCCATGAGTTCCGCGTCCCCTGCAGGCGTATAGTCCGTGAGTTCGGCAGTTTTTCCTGCGGCTGAGAGCTTCGGGATGTGTGCGGTCTTCGTGTTCGAAAGCACGCATAAGAACAACGGTTTTTTAGGTTTTTCGGGTAATTCCGGTTCAATCCAGGCCATATCATATCTCCTTTATAGTAAAATTTACCTCGGGTAAATTTTCAACAAATATGTGATATTTCGTACTAATAGTGTGATTTAATGATGTGATTTTTGAATAGCGCTTGAAGGGCGAGTACAAATCTGATAAATATAGGAAGGATTTATCGACTAAATAATATTTAATATTAATCAACAATAAAATAAAATTTGCTCTTGCTCAAGTTAACTTTACTTTATTTTTGTTTAATTCCGACTTCATGAGACTAATTTCATTTTAACGTCAAATAAAGATCAATTGCGTATACTTTTTGTAAGTGCCTTTGTCAGTATTCTTCTGCTTAGTATTTTTGGTCAGCATCCCTCTGGCAAGTATTCTTTTGGTCTGTACCCTTCTTTCCCCTTGACCTTCCTGTCTTCTGGTTATCCGTCTTATTTCTCCCTGCCTGCCCGATTTCTCCTACCGAACTTACTCACTGACCCAAGAACTGACTCCGGTGGACTGATGCCGATAAAATAATAATCTCCCAAATTGTATACATTAAAAGAGCAGTTCTTCGAGTTACATAACAGTTTTTAATTATATATGCTTATATATGTTCAAAGTCATGGACAAATACCAACATTTAAAAAAAGAGGTTTTCCCGTGGATAGGGAGGTCCTCCGGAGGACACCCTCAATCCCAGGTTTCTATAATAGATTCCGCATGACCTCGGTTTTCCGGGGCAAGCAGTAGAAATAAAAAGTTTTTTTTTCAGTAGGTTCTTGCCACGTACACGCGGGTCCCGGTCTCTTCGCCGCAGATCGGGCATTTCCCTTTATCTGTTCCTTCCTGGTCCAGAGGGATCCCGAGAATTCCGGCTCCGATCCGGTCTTCCATGGCAAGTCCGCAGTCCTTCTTGCCGCACCAGTGGATTGTGGGCACGCCTTTCTGGAGTGTTTCCTTGACTTCTTCGAGGTCTGAGCAGGCAAAGATGCGGCTTTCAAGTTCTGTTTTCGCCTTTTCGTAGAGGCTGGCGTGGATTGCCTCGAACCTGGAGAGCACTCCGGATTCAATTTCAGGGAGTGGGATCTGCTCTTTTTCGCCCGTGTCTCTCCGGACTGCCACTGCCACGTTGTTCTGCAGGTCGCGGGGTCCGATTTCAATGCGGAGGGGTACGCCTTTCATTTCCCACCTGTAGTACTTCGCTCCGGGACGAAGGTCGCTTGCATCGATTTCTACCCTGACGCCGACTTTCTTCAGCCGGGCCTGGACGTCTTTGCAGGCTGCCATGACTTCTTCTGCCCCTTTCTTGAAAATGATCGGGATAATTACTGCCTGGACAGGGGCGATTTCCGGGGGCAGGACAAGCCCTTTGTCGTCCCCGTGGATGGAGATTGTCGCGGCAATGGACCGCTCGGAAATCCCGTAACAGGTCTGGTGGGCATAGCGCTGTTCCCCTTCGGGGTCCTCATAGGTAATGTCAAAGGTCTTGGCAAAGTTGTCCCCAAGGTGGTGACAGGTCCCTATCTGGAGGGTCTTTCCGTCCGGCATCACGGCGTCAATTGCATCGGTGTAGTCGGCTCCCGGGAACTTGTCCCATTCGGGGCGCCTTGAACGAAGTACCGGGACCGCAAGCCTCCTGTATATCTCGGTGTAAAGCTCCACGGCTTCCTTTACCTGGGCTTCGGCGTCTTCCCAGGTGGCGTGCACGGTGTGGGCTTCCTTGAAGGAGGTGATCTCCCTGAGCCGAATCAGGGGACGGGTGTGCTTTGTTTCATAACGGAAGGTGTTTACTACCTGGTAGAGCTTGAGGGGGAAGTCCGCGTGGGACCTGATCCAGATCCTGTACATGGGGTAAATGGCAGTCTCGCTGGTGGGGCGGAGCGCCAGGGGAACGTCCAGGGGGTCTTTTCCTCCGTGGGTCACCCAGTAAACCTCATTCTCGAAGCCTTTGATATGCTCGGCTTCTTTCATGAACTCGTGTTCGGGGATCAGCAGGGGGAAGAGGGTTTCCTGGTGTCCGCTTTCGTCAAGGATTTCCCGGATAATCCCGTACGTGCTCCTCCGAATGGCAAAGCCGAAGGGGTACCAGACGTAGAGCCCCTTTACCGGGTAGCGGACGTCCATGATCTCGGCCATCCACAGGAGTTCGTTGTACCAATCGCTAAATTCCTCTTTTGGAGGGAGTGCTGCTTCTTTTTCGCTTTCTGCCATAGCTTCACCGTATTACCGTAATATCAATTAATTCTTATGATGGATTCAAATTGTGAAGGGTGTAAACGTGATATTAAGGGATTCAAATGTAATTTTGGAAAGTGTACAGGGATTCTCAATTTGAATCGTAAGAGGTTTAAAGTTACTTAAAGGGGATGTAAACGTAATTGTGTGGGGGGATAAGCATAATTTTAGGGAGTATGAGAGTAATTTTAGGGGGCGCAAGCTTAATCGTGAAGGGTGCAAGCACGCATAGGGACAAATCTAGTGTTTTGTTTTTAGATAAAAGCTGGTATACAGGGATAAAAGTTGATAACTGTCCGGGTAGATACTGGAGACATCCGGGTACGACATAGGGAATATATGAGTACTGCGCGAGCACTATATCATAACTATACGGGTTCCCTGGTCCCCTGGCCCCTTTCCGAACTACTGAATAATAGGGAAAAAAGAATTAGTTTCCTCCAAGAGGCTTGACATTGTCCGAGAAGTCCATTTCCAGTTCGGATTTATCTACATCGAATACGACCATACCTGTGTGGAGCTTTTCAGCCTCTTCCTTTGAGAGTTTGTATTCCCTGGCTTTCTTTGAAATTATCGCACTGTTCCCCATGGGATCTTCGATTATGACCGTAATCGTCCTTTTGCCCTCGATCACTTCATCGAGCATGCGGAGAAGTTCCTGGCTGCGGGAAAATTTTTCGTCCTCATCCTGCACCATTCTGCCGGCCATTTCCAGAACACCACGGACCCGCTGCAGCACGCCTTCGATGTTCGTTATATATGAATCCGAAACCGTGCCAGGCTCGATATTGATCCCCATCTCCGGGATGCGGATGGTGCCTGAGGATGAACGTATGACCCTTGCGTCCAGGTCTTCCGGGCTTTCAACTATCAGTTCATAACGAATGGGCTCCTTGCTTGTGAGGATCATGGTGTCTGCAAAGCGAAAACTGCATTTGCAATTCGCGCTTATGTACATGATATCCCCGAAATAGGGGATGTTATCCCTCTGCCAGTTCATCACCAATTCGCTGTGACAGAGTGGACAGGAGACCCGGGTCTCAAAACTTTCTTGTGTAAAAAAATCCTTGTTCAAAATCTTCCACCAATGAGTTTGGATCTATCGATTTTTACGCCTGTGGGAGTTACGATCACAGTACTTCCTTTTACTCCTGCAATGTCTCCGTGGACGTCAATCACTACATCTTTGAGCTCTTTTAAAACCCTGTCCCTCAGCAACTCATCACTCTTGATGTTCGAAATGTCGATCATCAGGATGTTCCCGTTGTAAACTTCCTGTTTCAGTGCGGCTACCTGGTTGATGTTCGTTATTTCTGCAATTTTTATGTAGGTTTCCGCAGGTTCGTCCTCAAGGACCTCCTCATACTTGCTGAGGTCAATTTCCGTGTAGTCGTTGGCACTGGTCGTACTTTTTACGTTGCCGCCAAGGATCTTGTCTATGAGTTTCGCCATTTATGCACGCCTTTTCTATTCTTTTTAATTTAGATAGTACTGCCTATATTGAAATCTATAATTAATTAAATTTGCTGTTAAAAAAGGCCCTGATCCCCTTTACCATAAGATGATCTTTTTTTGGGTTGTGTCCGGGTCGTTTTCAGGTCTGGTCGTTATCAGGTCTTGTCGTTTTCAGGTATTCTTCTGGAGCCCTTCACCCCGTATGCCGTGGGAGCCGGGACTTCTCATACATCCAGGTTCCAGAGTTTATCTCCAACATAGGTAATTGACTTGACGGCTTTTCCGGAATCTGCTTCTTTCATCCTGAGCCCGTCCATCAGGGCTCTCCCTATTGCAAGGGCTTTTCCGTGGGTCTCTTCCACGATGACCACCAGTTCCCCTGCCTTTATTTCCGGGTCCGCTTTTACGATTCCGGGGCTCATAATGTCCGCACCTTTCGAAACAAAGCGAACTGCCCCTTTATCCACGACAACAAGACGCTGTGTCAGCTCCAGTTCAAGGGCTCCGCGGACGGTAGGGAAAAGCTGTCCGTCCACTTCAAAAATAAGGGGTTTGCCCCCCACCAGGATGAGGGTGTATTCGTCCGTGTTGATCTTTTCGAAGCTGCTGTCAGCAAGTCCGCTAATTCCGTCCCCGAAAAGAGAGACAAGTTCCTTTACAAGTTTGTTCTTCGCATTCTTCCTCAGTTGAACTCTGGCTTTTATCTTCAACCAATCACCCAAATGTCAAAAAATCCTATATTGCTATAGCATAGGGGTTTTTGGCTTTTTAAAGTTTGTGCGAAGTTTTTGCAACTTTCTTATTTCCTTCACGGATAAAAATTCTCGTTTCCGTTCCCGGAGTTCCTTATTTCCCCCCTGGTATTTTTTGCCCCGGAGCTTTTGCTTTTATTCACTAAAGCCATCAATCAAGCCATCAATCAAGCCTTACAAAAAGCATCATTAGGAGTGCCAGGGCACTGCCCAGGAAAACCTCTTCGTAACTAAAATGGCCCAGGAAGAGGCTCCCTAACACGGGGACCAGACCCAACCCGGCATAGATTCCGGTATTGAAAAGCCCCATTGCAAAGCCGCTGGAGCTGATCCGGGATACGGCCGTGACCATGCCCACTACTGCGGCTCCCCCTCCGGCCCCTATAAGGGCAAAAGCCAGCAGGGGAACCTTTACGGAAAGCAGGATCCCGGCAACTGCAAAGGTTATCCCAGTCTTGATTATACTATTATGTCCTGCCTTAGTCCTGCCTGCGACAAGGGAACCCAGCATTGCGGCCAGGTATGAAGCGGAAATCGCAAGCCCGAGTTCGGGTTTTGTTAGGAAGTCCGCACTGTATTCAGGAAAATTTGCAGTCAACAGCCCGGTGGTCCCGTAGAGCAGGACCGAAGTGCCCCAGATTTTCCCGAAGCTCTTTTTGAAAAGCTCTTCGCTGCTTTTTTTCAGCTGCCGGCCAAATTCTGAAAAAAATGACATCCCCTGTTTTCTTTTGGCAGAGCCGGCTTTTTGGGAATCCACGGATTGGTTTATTGCATTTCCCCTGAAGGTCAGCAGTTCCTGGGCTTCTGTGAGAAGGAAGGCGGTGGAAAGCCCTGCAAGCAGGGTGAAGATTCCGATTGCGGTCTTAATGCCCTGTCCCGCGAGCAGCCCTGCTAAAAGAACCCCGGCTGCAAGCCCGGCATTTAGCAAGAAATTAAACTCCCCCAAGCTGCTTTTACTGTCTTTCCATTCGGCTATCATGGAAAAGGCTGCCGGGAAAAATGCCCCGCAACCCATACCCTCCACAAACCTGGATGTCCCGAGGACCCAGAGGTTGTCCGATAGGAATATGGAAAGGCCCGAGAGGGCGGTCAGCAGAATTCCGAGTCCCGCAACTTTCAGGTTTCCGATCCTGTCTGCAAGGATCCCGAAAGGAAGAAGGGTGAGAAAAGCCCCCATGAAATATCCGGAATAGATAAGATTCGAGGCTGCGGCAGAGTTTCCGCTCCCTCCTGCAAGTTCCGGAAGAACAGGAATTGCTGCATTGCAGAGCCCCTGGACTGCAAAGACCGAGGAGTAGAGTATGAGTTTTCTGGAGTTCATGGATTTTTCATTTATGTTCAATTCTTTGTCTATCCGGTTTTTTATATCCCGGTTGGGTTTGGTGTTAAGGAATATTTATGAAAACTTCTAAAAACTTCTGAAATGCCGGGGAATAAATAACTTGCGCCGTCAGGGGGCAAAGATCTCAGTTTTCACTTTTATTTATTTCATTCTTCATTCCTATTTTCATTTTTCACTGCTATTTTCATTTTTCACTGCTATTTTTCACTGCTATTTTTCATTCTTTCAGGAAAAAAGCCCCTGCCAGGATGCAACCGTTTGCCAGGAAGATTTCTTCCAGGCTCAGGGTGCCTGTAAAAAGTCCTGCTGCGATCGGGGCAAGGGAAAGCCCTGCATAGATCGTGGTATTAAATAGTCCCATGGAAAGTCCCCTGTCTATGTCCATACGGGCAAAGGCCAGGGAGAACCCTACAATGGCAATCCCGGAGCCCCCTCCGAGGCAGGCGAAACCGAGGAATGGGTACTGGATTGCAAGAAAGGCTCCAAGTGCGGAAAAACCAATCCCTATCCTTACCATGTTTCCTTCGCCTATGGAAAAACGGCCTATAAGGATTGAAGTTATCATGGCACAGATGTAGAGGCTTGAGATGGAACTTCCAAGCTGGGCTTTTGTCAGGAAGTCAGCACTGTAGTCCGGGTAGTAAGCTATGAGAATCCCTACCCCTCCGTTCAAGAGCACGGAAAGGAGCAGTATTCTGGAATGCCGTCCCAGGAGAACGGTGTTAATGGTGCCGAAGGCATGCTTGAAGGAATCGGACAGGACATCCGGCCTGTCCCATGTGGCTCCCTGCCCCCTCCGATCGGGTCCTGTTAGTTCCCGGTACCTGGGAAGGAGGAGAAGGATCAGGAGAAAGGCAATGAAGGTAAAGATGAAAATTGCTCCTTTCAGGTGGGTTTCAGCCAGCAGTCCAGATGAAAGGGTGCCTGCGGCCAGGCCGGCGTTGAGCAGAAAGGTAAATTCTCCCATGCAGCGCCTGGGGTTCCGGTATTCCGAAAGGGTGGAAAAGGCTGCCGGGAAAAACGCCCCGCAGGCCAAACCTTCCACAAACCTTGCGAGCAGAAGGACCCAGAGGTTTTCGGAGAGCAACATGGTCAGACCCGAACCGGCTGTAAGGAGGATGCCAAGCCCTATGAACCTGAGGCTTCCGAACCTGTCAGAAAGGATGCCGAAAGGGAGCATTGTTGCAAGGGCTCCAAGGAAGTAAGCCGAAAAGAGAAGGCTGGATGCAAACGCCCCGACGCTACCGTGGTCCCGGGCTGCAAGTTCCGGGAGGATAGGGATAACGGCATTTGAAAGCCCCATGACTGCGAAAACCGTTGAATATATCAAAAACCTTTTAGGGTCCATGGCACTTAAACCCCGCTGACAGGGTAAATAATCCTTTCGCTTGCTCTTATTTATTCTTTTTTTTCACTGCGCTCTCTCTGCAGCCCTTGCTTGAATGCGTTTATGATTTCAGCATCCCGCGTCGGACATCCCGATTTATGAGTGTAAAGTAAATCAAAATATGTCCGACATGGGACATTTTTTAAATTATAAATATAAATAGGAACTTATGCATTATTACATATTATAACACCTTTAAAATAAATATAAACTTTTGATTTTATTTGGATTCATTATTATACATATGTTGAACACATAATGCTTATAAACATGTTCGACTTTGAGTAAAAAGCAGAATCGGTTTAATCCAAACACATCAAATAAATATATCAGTGAAATTGTTAATTTTGTAGTCAGTTTGGTTCATGATATTCTTAATATTATAATAGATTGAAGAAAATGGATAGCTATTTATATAATAAATCTGCATAGGATATATTGTGAGCGGGAAACTTTTTTCACATACCATACCCCCCACTCCCCATATGACCCCCCACTCCCCAACCCGCTCACAATCCCTTTACTAAAGTTTAACAAAAGTTAAACTTTGGGTTGGTCAAAATTAAACCGATTTCAAGGTACTTCTTTTTTCAGAACCCGATTGTTTTTTAGTTATTTTTTACCTTTCCGGACGGAAAACACATATTTAATATTATTATAGAGTTGGTGTTACGTATAAGATTCCTGACCTTACCCCCCCCTTAATCCGGAGTACTTTTTTACATCCAGGATAGGGTGATGTTGTCATTTACGGGGCAAATACTTTAGAATATTTTATGGAAATATTGTAGAAAATTCGGTTCCAAAAGTTCTACTGTAGAGCAGAATATCTGCAATAAGAGACCTGTTGAAAAATAGCAGCTGTGCTCTTAAATTTTGATTTTTGCTTTCACGGGTAAAAAAGGAGGTGAGGCGGCGGGCAAAAGCCATGGTATTTTGGAATCCTTATCCTCTCGCCTTTAGAAGACGCCTCCTCCGATGATCAGGGAGGAGAAGAGGATTGCCACCATGTTTACGACTTTGATCAGGGCGTTAAGGGCAGGCCCCGAGGTGTCTTTTAATGGGTCACCCACGATGTCTCCGACAATGGCAGCTTTGTGAGCTTCCGAGCCTTTCCCGCCGTATGCCCCGTCTTCAATGAGTTTTTTCGCATTGTCCCAGGCCCCTCCACCATTGTCCATCATGAGAGCTAACATGAACCCTACGACAATGATACCGATCAGGAGTCCGGCAAGGGCTTTCGGGCCGAGGACCACTCCCACGAGCAGGGGCACTAACACTGCCAGGAAACCAGGCATTGCCATCTCATGGAGTGCCGCCTTTGTTACGATATCGACACATTGCCCATATTCGGGTTTTGTCGTCCCTTCCATGATGCCGGGGATTTCCCTAAACTGCCTGCGGACCTCTTTGACGACTTCAAAAGCAGCTTTTCCGACCGCACTCATGGTCACCGCACTGAACACGAAAGGTAGCAGGGCACCGAGGAAAAGCCCGACAAGCACGAGGGGGTCACCAAGGCTCAGGGCCTGCTCTCCGAGGTTCACCTTGCTGCGGTAATCCGCAAAAAGCGCAAGTGCAGCCAGGGCAGCCGAACTTATGGCATATCCCTTGCTAACTGCCTTTGTGGTGTTGCCTACGGCATCCAGGTCATCCGTAAGCTTCCTAACATCGGCGGGAAGCTTTGCCATCTGCGCGATCCCTCCTGCGTTGTCTGTGATCGGGCCGTAGGAGTCCAGGGCAACGATCATGCCTGTAGTGGAGAGCATTGCAACGGCTGCAATGGCAATCCCGTAAAGCCCTATGCTGGGGTCTGCACCCCCTCCTACGACAAAGTATGAAGCCAGAATCCCGACTACGATCACTACCGTGGGCATGAGGGTGCTTTCAAAGCCTATGGACAATCCTGCGATCATGTTGGTCGCAGCCCCGGTCTCGGATGCAGCTGCGATGCTTTCCACGGGCCTGTGCCTGGTGGAGGTGTAGTACTCAGTAATTATCACTATGAGTACCATGATGGCGACACCTACTACGGATGCATAGTACAGCCTGACGTCTCCCATCAGGGCATCGGTCACGAAGTAAAATGCAAGCAGGCAGATCAGGGCAGAACCGCCCACACCCTTGTAAAGGGCTCGCATGATGTCCCCGTCCTTTCCTATCTTTACAAAGAAGACGGAAAGGATGGAGGCAAAAATTGCGACCGAACCAAGCATTAGGGGATAGAGAATTGCATTTTCGAAAGTGTCAATGATGAGGGAGCCGAGAAGCATGGCAGCCAGGGCTGTCACCACATAGGTCTCAAAGAGGTCTGCCCCCATTCCTGCACAGTCCCCCACATTGTCCCCGACGTTGTCGGCAATGACTCCGGCATTCCTCGGGTCGTCTTCGGGAATTCCAGCTTCGATCTTGCCTACGAGGTCTGCACCCACATCCGCGGCTTTCGTGAAAATCCCCCCTCCAACTCTTGCAAAGAAGCTGATAAGGCTGGCTCCGAAACCAAATCCTACCACCAGGTCCACGTCCTCGTAGAGGATGTAAAAGCTGCTTGTCCCGAACAGGGCAAGCCCTACAACTGCAAGTCCTGTCACAGCCCCCCCGCGGAACGCAACGGACATCGCCTTTTCAAGCCCGCTTGAGGCGGCATGAGCAGTCCGGACGTTTGCCCTGACCGAGACGCTCATTCCTATATAGCCGGCAGCAGCCGAACTTATGGCACCTGCAAGAAACCCGACTGCTATTTTCATGCCGTCATCAAGCAAAAAGAGAATGAAGAACGCAAGAATGATCGAAACCACTGCGATCGTTTTGTACTGGCGGTTCAGGTAAGCCATGGCCCCTTCCTGAATTGCTCCGGCGATCTCCTGCATTCTCTTGCTGCCGGCATCTTCCTTCAGGACGCCTTTTGCGAAATAAGCGGCGAAGACCAGACTTAGTACACCTGCTAAAGGAGCAATAAATATTAAACCTTCCATAAATTTCCTGTCCTTCGGTTTATGCCATTCATTCACCTTTTATCTTTTTTTACATCTCTTCAAAAGCTCCCGTCCTTTAGCTTTAATTTCCCTCTTATCTTTTCATTAATTCAATTATTATTTCACAAATACATTTATTTAATATTATAATTAATCCCGGCGATAATTTAGTATTATTTTTATTAATTTGTGCGCAACTTTCGGATTATATTTAGTGTCTGAGCCTCATTTAAGAGGCATTGCGCAAATAGTCAGGGTTGTGTCCGTGAGTCATTGATCATGATTGGGAAAACAGACACATTCAGCTTTGTTAGGCATATTTGTAGAAGTTCTTCTGCAACCGGTTTTCAATGACTGACCCCCACGACCTTATTTTAATGAATTGGATTCCAGGCAGCTAAAATACTTATGTCCAGGTTATTAATTCGAGAGGAGGCAGGAGTGAAGAATGGGAAAATAAGGATGTTAGACGAAGAGGCTACGGATTGGATGTTAGACGAAGAGGTTACGGATTGGATGTTAGACCGAGATGTTACGGATTGGACGTTAGACGAAGAGATTAAGGATTAAATGACTACTCAGTCCTGCCAGGCCCTAACTCTGGAAAAAAGAACTTCCTGTTTGAGGATTAAATCCGGGGTCGTTAGATATTACCCGATTTACACGAAATTTTTTTGGCACTTTTTGTTTTGCCCAAATATATACAGGAGGTGAGGAATGCGGGGGACTGAGAATATGGGCATAAAATGGTTACAGGGGAAACAATTTCGCTCTTGACAGACCTCATTTTTGGATATTTATATATACCATCAGATCGGTAACAAGATGCTATATTTTCCCCCCGAAGACGGATAAAGCCCCTTAACCCTGCGTGCATCCTCAAGATCATTACAAAAATGCAGCAACGGTAAACAAAATAGAAAAACACAACAACAATTTATAAAAATATTTGGATGATGATGTCAAGATAAGATATAAATAAGATAATTGTAACTACGTCTGTGCTCATGGTGAAACATTAAGTGTCGCAAGGAACTGAAATGGACAGTTTCCTTGGATTTTCGATCAAAAAAGCGAATCCGAATCTAATACACTAAGACTTAATTATAGTACAACAATAAGTACTTCGGAGCGTTTAAAACCCAAATATTTTTTATGTAGTTCTCCGGCAGGATGGTTGAACTTATGGATATGTTAATTTACCTTGCACCAATATGTGCCCTAATTGGTCTGATTTTTGCAGGAGTATCCTACAAAAATGTCCAAAAAGAAGGCGAAGGCAACGATTTAATCAAAAAAATAACTGCATCGATCCACGGGGGTGCCATGATCTACCTCAACAGGCAATACCGTGCAATCGCTGTTTTTGTCGTTATACTTGCAATTGTAATTGCATTAATTCTGCCAAACGGCGCCCTCACTGCATTATGTTTTGTTCTCGGTGCAGTGCTTTCTGCGACGGCCGGATATATAGGGATGTTTACGGCTACCAGTGCGAATGGGAGGACCACGAATGCAGCCACAAGGGGTATTGGTCCGGCTTTTAAGGTTTCATTCGCATCGGGTACTGTTATGGGAATGAGTGTAGTAGGGCTCGGGCTCTTCGGATTATCCTCTTTATTCATATTTCTCACAAGTGTTTTTACAGACCTGGACACCTTAACCACAGTGAACATTCTGGCAGGCTTTTCACTCGGAGCTTCCTCTATTGCTCTCTTTGCCCGTGTAGGTGGCGGAATATTTACCAAAGCTGCTGATGTCGGGGCAGACCTTGTAGGAAAGGTCGAAGTCGGAATCCCCGAAGACGATCCGAGAAACCCTGCCGTAATTGCCGACAACGTCGGAGATAATGTAGGAGACATTGCCGGAATGGGCGCCGACCTCTACGAATCATATGTCGGTTCGATCCTTGCGACAATGCTTCTTGCAGCAGCAACAGCAGCAACTACTTTCCCCGGAATCTCGGTCCAGAACGTTATTCTGGTTCCGCTGCTAATCTCGGCCCTTGGAATTCTTGCATCCATCGTCGGTACTTTTTTCGTCCGTACAAACAAGACCGAGTCTTCCGCAATCCACCGGGCGTTTAATGCCGGTTTGATATCTGCAATCGCCATTGCAGTCATTGCATCATACTTCGTTACGGATATGCTTCTCGGGGAATACGGATTGAATGTATTCTTTGCAACGGTTGCAGGACTTCTCTCAGGTTTCCTAATCGGGCAGATCACCGAGTACTACACATCATATGATAGGAAGCCGACTCTTATGATTGCAAATTCCTGTGAAACAGGCTCAGCTACAAACATCATCACAGGTTTTGCAAAGGGAATGGAATCAACTGTATGGCCTGTAATCATTATCTCTGTTACAATCTATATTGCATTCCAGCTCTCCGGCCTCTACGGGATAGCTATTGCAGCCGTGGGAATGCTTGCAACCCTCGGAATTTCACTCTCGGTCGATGCATACGGTCCGGTGGCGGATAACGCTGGCGGCATTGCAGAGATGTCCCACCAGAAAGAAGAAGTCCGTGAGATCACCGACACTCTTGACGCGGTAGGGAACACCACTGCAGCTATCGGGAAAGGTTTTGCAATTGGCTCGGCAGCTCTCACCGCACTTGCCCTCTTCTCATCATATGGGATTGCAGTGGGTCTCGAATCTATCGATGTCATGAACTCCAATGTGTTCATCGGGCTTACGATCGGGGCTATGCTTCCGTACCTTTTCTCCTCGATGACTATCCTGGCAGTCGGAAAAGCTGCAGGTGAGGTCGTAGTTGAAGTGAGAAGGCAGTTTAAAGAGATCACAGGCCTGATGGAAGGAACAGCTGACCCTGATTACGAGAAATGTATTGCAATCTCAACCCACTCTGCCCTGAAAGAGATGATCCCACCCGGTGTGCTGGCCGTTGTAGCCCCGCTTTTAGTTGGATTTATACTTGGCCCCGCCGCACTTGGCGGACTCCTTGCAGGTTCAGTGGTTTCAGGTTTCATGCTTGCAATCACAATGTCCAACGCCGGAGGCGCATGGGACAATGCAAAGAAGTACATTGAACTCGGAAACTACGGTGGAAAAGGTTCCGGTGCCCACATGGCAGGTGTCACCGGCGATACTGTGGGAGATCCCTTCAAGGACACAGCAGGTCCTGCAATCAACATCCTCATCAAGCTCATGACAATTGTGGCTGTTGTGTTTGCACCCCTGTTTATCGTGTGATTTCCCCCATTTTCCTTTTTTTTTATTTTTCCAAAGTTAGCCCTTATCGATGTTCATTCCCTGATGTTCGGATTTTTCTGATGTCATTCCCAGATGTTTGGATTTTTTCCAGAGGTCATTCCCAGATCGGATATTTCCCGATATCATTCGCTTAAACTCCAGACTCAATAAAATATCAGATCCAAAATTTGCCCAAAGGCAAATTAATTCTGCTAGATGATAGTGTATCGAAAAAAGGTAAAACTATGGAGTCCCGGGGCAAGCGGTGAAAACTGTTATTTTTAAGGATAAGGGCTGAAAAATATTATTTCTGAGGGTAAGCGGTGAAAATTATCGCTTCGTGAGTTTTCGCTTGAGCCCTGAAAGTATCGAAGGTAGGGGGTCTGGGTGTGGCCGGGGGGAACGCCGGATTTTCCATCTCCTGCTCCATTTTCTCCTGCCCCGGGGGGAGAGGACGTTTCTTTATGCAGAATTATTGAGCGGGATGAAAAGTCTATGGACTTTACTGGAGGTCCCCTTTTTTCAGGGGACGGGCACGTTTCAGTTCACGCCCCTTACCTGGAGCAGCTGAAATTCTATTTCGTCGGGGACCGTGGCCAGAAAGACAAAGGTGTTGTAGCCAAGTTTCCGGACCTCTTTGATTGCCATTGCCTGGGGTTCGGTCAGGTTTTTTAAGTCGCTTACTATGCAGAAAGATTTCCTGCTTCCCGTGTTCACCAGGAAGTTAAAGACTTCTGCATGGGTATTCAGGAAAGCGACCAGGTTTTTCAGCTCTTCCCAGCTACTGCACATGTGGGTGTTCTTGGAGCCCATGTTTTCCACGTACCAGTCCCGGCTTACGTAGGGATAGGAAGCGTACTGTTCGTTCATTTCATCGTGAGCTTTGAATATCTTGTTGATTTCGGTTCTCAGGTTTACCCATTTCCATTTCTGCGTCGTGAAATAGCGGGCTGCCACGATCTCAAAGATTGCCTGCTTGTCTTCGTATTCGAGTTTCATTTTCACACCTGCAATATCAGTATTCGGTCCATGTCGAACAGGGCACGTTGAAGGTCATGTTTTAAGGGCACATTTGAAGGTTACATTTGAAGTCACATTTGAAGTCACATTTGAAGTCATGTTTGAAGTCATGTTTGAAGTCATTTTGAAGGTCACGTTTGAAGGTCACGTTTGAACAGTTTTATCGGTAAGAGGGGATTTAATTTTGGGAATTGTGTCGATGAAAACCTTTCCGGGACCTCTGTGGACCTTTTTTGGAAGATGTTTGGAATTCGTTCCGGAATTATCTGTTGATTATGTCAGAATATAATCCTTACTTTTCGATTCAGAACACGTCGTCCTGGGCGTAGCTCCTGTTAAAGCGCAGCGCCAGTTCCGCCCTCTCAAGTTCCCCACCGAGATAGGCTGCGTGGTCGAGGCGGGAGACCAGTTTGAGTTCGAGCAGGGTATCCATGACTTCCCGGGCGCTTTTTCCTGCCACTGAGGTTTTTTCATGCTCAGCCACGATAAATCCGCCGTTTCCGCGAACCCGGTCCGGCACGATCCAGATGCGGATGGGGCCTGCGGGGTCTACGCGCCAGTTTTTCGAAGCCTTTGCCCGAATTACATTTTCAGGATAAGGGCCGTCCGGACGCCTGCGTTTTTCCTTGATCCGTAGGAGGTCTAGTCCCAGGTCCTTGGGGGAGCTTTCCCTTATCTTTGAAAGCTGCATCATCTCGGAAGCCCTTTTCAGCTCTTCGATGGAACCCTGAGCCTTGTCACTGAATTCGGGGGTGAAGAGGATGCTTGCCCCTACTTCGGCTCCGATCCCGCAGAGGGCAGCGTTGACGCCTATGGTGTCCACGTCCATCAGCTCAGTTACGTTTCCCACCCCGAAGAATACGGGGATTTCAGGGCAGGTCCTGTGGAACTCCCGGTAGCGGACAATTGACTCCGTGATGTTGTGCCCGATGGGGTCAAGGACAGGGTCTGCAATTATTTTTTCAATCCCCAGCCTGCGAGCTGCTTCGATGTTCCGGACAAGGCTTTCCAGGCTTTCCCCTTCATCCGGGATTACCACGGCGGTAGCTCCGGCTTTTGCCACTGCGGGCCCTGCGCTTTCCATATTCGTCCCGTTCAGGCTCAGGACCAGGTCAGCCCCGGCTTCGATTCCTTCCTTTATAAGTATGGGGTCGAGGGTGTCGATGCTAATCGGGACTCCTGTCCGGGCTTTTGCCAGTGCGACCGTCCTGCCAACCTGCCCTGCTTCGGTGTTCAGGGAGGCTCCAAGGTCGATGATATCCGCTCCCCGGGCGATAAAAGCTTCGATTCTCTTCTCAAGGGTTCCGGGGTCAAGCTCGGTAGCTCCCACAATTTCCCCCATGACCTTCATGCGAGCCCCGCCTCCGAGTTTTACTTCCCTGAGGGTCAGGAGAGGGAGGGCATTTTCTTCGGCTTCCCTGACAAGCTTCAGGGCCATTTCCCTCCGTACATCCGCAAGAAGTTCACAGGCAGGGACGGTTTTCGAAAACTCCACTTTCCCGGCAAAGGGGAGCACGAAGCCCAGGTCGTAGGCGTGCTTCGGGCCGAGCCGGATTTTGCACCCGAGTTCTTCAGAAACTTTTGAAAAATCTCCCGCAACCAGCCCCGGAACCAGGATCAGCTCGATTTTTGTTGAAAAATTCGCATCCTGAAAGGCTTTTAATAGTTTTTTCGGGGTGATGAAAGCGGCGATGTCTATGTCAACAACAAGGACATCGGCTTTTTTCCCGACCGCTTTTTTAACGGTATTTTCTGCAAGCCTTCCGGTTGCAATTAAAGTGTCCATGTTTTTTACATAGAACAGCTAATAAAAAAGAGTATCTATTCAGGAAAAACCCGTACTCCCGCTTGCAGACGCTCCCCTGTTCGAAAGAATTTTCCCGGCTTTTTTACCTTTGAATTGTTGCCGGGATAGGGATCGTCCGGACCCGAAGCGGGATTCCGGGCTTTTGCCTGAACCTGTTTTAGTTTATGAAGTCAATGATCGAATTGTCGTTCTTTTTCCTGATTTCGCCCATTTGCCCCTGGTTCAGTCTTCCTAACCTCTTTGCCCGGAAGGCATCGGCTTCGCTCTGGGGTTCCAGAATCCCGGAACCTGCCTGGGGTCCGAGGATCTGAGCTGACTGGACGCCGGTCATGATTGCCATAACACGGACCTTGCCCTCGTAATCATCCCTGATCCTTGCGCCCCAGATGACATTGGCATTGGACGAAAGTTCGTAGGTGAGCATGGAGGCGATTTCTTCGGCTTCCTTCAGGCTCAGGTCCGGGCCTCCGGTCACATGCACCAGGCTTCCGCTTGCACCCTTGTAATCGACGTCGAGCAGGGGGTGGTTCAGGGCAGTCCGCACCACTTCAGTGCTCTTGTCCTGACTTTTGGACTCGCCCACAAGCATTACGGCAACCCCGCCACAGCTCATGATGGTCCTGATGTCGGCGTAGTCAAGGTTGATAAGGGAAGGCACGGTGATGGTCTCGGTTATGCCTTTTACGGTTTCGGAAATGAGCTGATCCATGACGGAGAAGGCCTGGTCGATGGGAAGGTTGGGGACGTAGTTGAGCAGCCTGTTGTTGTCCAGGACGATCACGGTGTCCGCTGCCCGGCGGAGGTCTTCAAGTCCTTCCTCTGCCTTGACGATGCGGGCTCTCTCAACCCTGAAGGGGCTGGAGACCATGCCTACTACGATGGCACCCTGCTCTTTTGCGACTTCTGCGACCACGGGGGCAACTCCGGTCCCGGTACCTCCACCGAGACCTGCGGTAACGAATACGAGGTCAGCGTCTTTTAATACTTCTTCAAGAGTGCCTCTTGCAAGTTCGGCGGCTTTCTTTCCGGTTTCGGGGTAACCGCCGGCTCCCAGCCCCCTGGTGAGAGTTTTTCCCACAAGGATCTTCTTGTCAGCCCTCACATTGTCCAGGTGCTGCTTGTCAGTATTGATGCAGACGGTTTCCGCTCCCTCAATCCCGATATTGTAGAGACGGTTTATGGTGTTGTTCCCGGCACCCCCGCATCCTACGATCATGATCCGCGGCTGGCCGAATTCTTCAAAATCTCCCTCAGATGCCGCGTTTTTACGGAATTCCTTCTCTTTTTCGGTATATTTCATTGCTTCCTGTACTATAGATTGCAATTCATCCCCTCGGCTGGATATTTTATTAATAATTGTGTTCCTTCAACTCCCCATTTTGCGTTCAGGAGGTCAATTATTTAGGAATACTATTGAGTGGATTCTGAGAGACAACCAATAAAAACCTCCAAAAAGAATTTTATCCGTTATCTTTAAAAGGTTAACACTCAACTTAATTTAAATATTTTGGACATATTTAAGGATTATACTTAAATTGTATATCAAGTTTATATATGTCTCCCATAAGTTTTATAAGTATTTCCTTTTCCCACCCCGAAACCAGGGATTTTCGGATAACATAATCCTGAAATGTGCCGAAACGTTTATATTCAATTGTCGAAACCTTTCGTGAAAATCTCATTTTTCAGGAAAAATTTTGCTGACCTGACCTGTCAGGGCAAATTTTTTGTTTGTGAGCTTATTTATATATCAAAGGTTCATTTATATATTATATATATTAACAATCATATTATCAATCAAATTCGGGGGAAATTCAGTCCCAAATTTCAATTTGAGGAGCTTGCTAATATTAATTGTATTTAAATAGAATCCTTCAATTTATATCTTTTTCGGTACCTACCAAAAATTTGAAGAATTTCTTTCAATTTTTTTAGATAATGTTAGATTCTTTGATAAAAATATTTTTTTCCAAAAATGAGTTACAGTTGCAATAAATTACGGCTCAACGCCCCCATTTTATTACACACATCATTCACAAATTATATTACCAGGTATCCGGGGTGCGCCTTCCACGTCCAGGTGTAAATATCGTGCGGAGATACAAAATAGTGTGAAAATGTAAAATAGCGTGAAAATGTCACCATGCTCAAATTGGAATTGTGTGAAAATTTAGATGTAAGACTTCAAATAATAATCCGGAAAAGCTTTAAAACTGAAAACTATTTTTACATTATCTAAATACTTCCCTATGAGGCAAAATGGTGTTAAAAGCGTTAATTTTTGATATGGACGGCGTCCTCGTGGATTCAATGCCCTTTCACGCAGCTGCCTGGAAAAGGGCTTTTCTGGAAATGGGCATGGTAATCCGGGATGAAGATATCTATGCAATCGAGGGTTCAAACCCTGGCAGCGGTTTGCCCATTCTTATCAGGTGTGCGGGAGAAGATCCCGAAGCCTTTGATTTAGAGGAAATCACCGCAATCTACCGGCAGGAGTTTGGGAAGATCTTTGAGCTAAAGGCTTTCGAGGGGCTGAAGGAATGCCTTGAAACCCTGAAAAGCCGTTTCCTCCTATCTGTGGTCTCGGGCTCGGACAGGTTGATCGTTCACGGAATCCTGGACGAACTTTTTCCGGGAGTCTTCGATGCCGTGATAACCGGAGATGATGTCATCTATGCAAAACCCCATCCCGACCCTTTCTTGAAAGCTGTCAAACTCCTGCAAGTAAGGAAAGAAGAGTGCCTGGTGATCGAAAATGCCATTTTAGGGGTGGAAGCGGCAAAGAGGGCGGACATTTACTGCATCGGAGTCCCCACATATGTCGATGTTGAGCAGCTGGATAGGGCTGACCTTGTGGTAGAGGACCACAGGGAACTCATGGAGCATCTGCTGGGCCTGGACTCTTACCAGCCAATGTGATATTTTTAAAAACAGTTAGAATTAATATCCCTTAAAATATTATTTTTGTAAAAATTCTGTTTTTAAGGAAAAAGAAAAGTGGTGACTCTCCCAAAGGGAGGTCACAGCAGCCTTATGGTTTCCAGGTTTGTAAGCGCCCTGGTCTCGATCTTCAGTTTCTTGTAGATCGAGCTTGCAAGATCGACACAGGCCTTTTCGTCCCCGTGTTCGGTAAAGACCCTTTCGGGACGGGGCTGCATTTTCTTGATGTAGTCCATGAGCTGCCTTCTGTCCGAGTGTCCGGAGAAACCGTCCACGACCTGCACTTCCATGTTCATCTTGAGGATTTCGGTGCTTCCGTTCTTTCCGGTCATGGGGATTTCTTTCCATCCTTTCTGGATCCGGCGCCCGGTGGTCCCGTCAGCCTGATACCCGACGAACACAAGGGTATTGCGGGCGTCTTCTGCAAAATTCCTGAAGTAGTCCATGACCGGCCCGCCGTTCATCATACCGGAAGTGGAGAGGATAACACAGGGTTGCGGGTTCTGGATGATCTTCTGGCGCATATCGTGGGAGTCCACAGGCTTGAAACACTCTGCAAGGAAGGGGTTCTGCCCCTTCTGGAAGATCAGTTTCCTCAGGTCGTTGTTCAGGTACTCGGGGTGAGTCGCATGGATCGCAGTGGCTTCCCAGATCATCCCGTCCAGGTAGACAGGGACATTGGGAATTAATCCTTTCCTTATGGACTCCTCGAGCACGATCATGACTTCCTGGCTGCGTCCGACCGAAAAAGCCGGGATCAGGACAAGCCCGCCTCTCTCAATGGTTTCCTTTACGAACCGCTGAAGGTTCTTTTCAGCGTCCCGGAGAGCTGGCTGGAAGGCATTTGCATTCCCGTATGTGGCTTCCGTAATGACGGTCTCAACCCGTGGGAACCTGTTGACCGCAGGGTCGAAGAGCCTGGTCTTATCGTATTTGTAGTCCCCTGTGAAGACCACGTTGTGAAGCCCGTCCCCAATATGGAAGTGAGAAATGGCTGAGCCCAGGATGTGACCTGCGTTGTGGAAGGTCAGTTTGATGTCCGGGGCAATGTCCGTGACTTCTTCGTAGTCCAGGGGGATAGTGTGTTTCAGGGTCTTTGCGATCATCCCTGACTCGTAGGGGATCTTCTTCCCTTCCTTTGCTGCCACGTCGATGTAGTCGAGCTGGAGCAACACCATCAGATCCCTGGTGGGGGGAGTACAGTAGACAGGTCCCTCATAACCGTACTTGAAAAGTAGCGGGACCAGGCCCTGGTGGTCCAGGTGAGCGTGGGTAACTATCACTGCATCGATCTGGTTTAAGGGGAAAACTTCAGGGACATAGAGGTAAGGAGTCATGTTCTCGTCGGAACCTACGTTGACTCCGCAGTCAATCAGGACCCTGGACTCCGGGGTCGAGAGCAGGAAACAGCTTCTTCCAACTTCCTTGCATCCCCCGAGTGCGGTTACCCTGACCCACTGGTCTTTTGAGGTACACTCCCTGTGGATCTTTCTCCCCACGGATTTCAGGATTTCCTTTCTTTCCTTGAGGTTGTTTCTCATGAATTCTCTAACGTTTTTAACAGTTCGGGATTTGATGGGCGGAGTCCTGGCAACCTTGGGGATCCACCCGATCTGTTTTGTAATCTCCCGGAGGGTTGCGCCGTGTTTTCCAATTACAAGACCCGGTTTTTCAGCTTCGATGATCACTTCTCCGGAGTCAGGATCAAAATAGTAGCTTGAGATTACGGATTCCTTTGGAACAACTTCTTCGATGATAGAAATAGAGTCTTCAGGAGTTGCAAGCACCTTAGGGTCCGGGCGCATGGCAATGCGCGTCCGGAGTTCCTTTGCGAGGTTGCGGATGATGTTCCCGTCGTCAGCGAATTTGCGGGGTTCTTCGGTGTAGAGTACGAGCTGAGGCCCCTCAAATTCGACGTCGGTTATTGTAACTCCTGCCGGCAGATTTCTCTCAATTTTCTTTTTGAGGTCTGATAGCACGTCTTCAATAGGCATTAAAAATCTTCCTTTTTGTCAAAAAATCAAAAAATATATGGATGCTGGAAAAAAATTGATTAAAAAGATGTTAGTTTATATTTTAAAATAAAAAACCAACAGTTTAATAATTTTATTAGTTAAATTCCGCCCTCTTGGCCTTTATAACTTCCGGATCCTGCCTTGTGAAAGTATCCTTCGTAATTACCACAGCATCAACGTTTTCCCCGGAAGCGGAATCCCTTTTCATTGCGTTGTGGATTGCCCGCACTGCAAGGTCAAGACCTTCTTCTACGGTCATGTCTTCCCTGTAGTGGTCTTCAAGTACTCCGTATGCCATAGGAGATCCGGAACCGGTGGCAGAGATCTTTGACTCTTCAATGCTCCCTCCCATCGCGTCCAGGGAATAAATGGAAGGCCCGTTTTTGTCCATGCCACCGATAAGGAGCTGAACCATCATCGGATAATAGCGGTTTCCACTCAGGAAGTTGGACATCAGCGTGGTGATCCCTTTGATTGTCATGGTTTCATCCCTGCGCATCTTGTAGAGTTTCGACTCCACACTGATCAGCCGGACGAGCTGCTGGGCGTCACCAACCGAACCGGCAGTTGTCATCCCAACCAGGTCATCTATCTGGTAAACTTTCTTTGCAGTTTTACTTGCGATAAAATGCCCCATTGTGGCTCTCTGCTCGCTTGCGAGCACGATACCGTCAGTACAGACTACTCCTACGGTCGTTGTGCCCTTATAATATTTCTCATTATCCATAAACATACCCTCATAATTAAACTTTAAAATGAGAAAATGTTGCTAAAAAAAATGTTTTGGTTGAGGTGAGCATTTTTAACTGAATTGCAGAGTATTTAGCAATCCAATTTTTAGCTTAACTGTAGAATTCAACAATCCAATTTTTAGCTGAATCGCAGTATTTAGCAATCCATTATCTCATTATTAATTTCGATATATATAACTGTTCCTCTGCATTTTTGATAATGTCGTTTTTATATTATAATCGTGACGTGGCTGCGGAAAAATACTTCCCTTATTTTTTTCTTTTTTCCGCAAATACAGCCCTCATTCCCGCAGGCAGGTAAACCTGAAAGAAGCGTATTCACCGCTATAATTAACGGGAAATTTCCTCTATTTCCTCTGCGAGTTTTTCAACTCTCCGGGTCACTTCTTCGCCGACATGCTTTTTCCGCATGCGGGTAACCCTTTCTTCAATAGTTATTCTTTTCGTGCCCCGGACCAGGTTGTCTGCATGAGCAACGATCCTTTCTTCCAGGCTCCGTGGAAAATAATCATCAGTTGGAAGCCCCACCTCTCCGGCTTCCTCTTCCGAGATCCCGGCTCCTATATGCCTTTTTATAATCTCGGCAAGTCTCGGGTCAAGTCCCAGTTCCCTGGCCAGCCCAAACCCTTCAACAGCATGGGAAATCCCGTGTGTCTTGCAGCGCCCAAGATCATGCAGAAGGGCTCCAGCCTCCACCAGCTGAACGTCCACTTCTTTCCCTTTCGCCTTGATTTTCTCAGCGGTTTCAACGGCCAGTGAAGCTACCGTCTCGCAATGTTCTATTACTTTTGGAGCACAACCTGCCTCTTCGAGTATCCTGATTGCTCTTGCTCTTGAGATCAATACGCAAGACTCCTTTCAGGAAGAAATCAAGGCATCCAGGCGTTTTTGAAGAGTTTCTACAAAGACGCTGTTGTCATAGAAGACAAGGTCTTCTCCGCACATCGGGCAGAGGAATTCGGTTTCAATGGCTTCGTCAAAGAGGAGGCGAACACAGCCCTGTGGGCAGACATAAAATACGTTTCCTTCTTCGAAATCCAGGCGGGTTTTCAGGCTCCTCATCAGTTTTTTCTTTTCCCTCATCAGCTGGTGCTCGATGTCCGAAAAGTCGAGGTGCCAGAGGTATGTGAGCCAACCACTGTTGGAATCCCTCTCCCTTGCAACTATTGCAAATTTATTTTCATAAAGTATGAAAAGTGTTCTTCTTACCGTATTTAGTAAAACCCCACTTGTTTCCGCAATTTCTTCGTCCGTAACTTCGCCTTCGGGCATGTTCTCAATCATCTTGAGCCCTTCTTCCCCTATAAGGCTCATAAGGTACCCTCGAATAACCCTATCATTAAAGTCGACCAACATGTTCACCTCGTGAATCCTTATAAGAATGGGACATACCAGTATTAAAGTTTACATTCCGGATCATTTTCCGGAGCTTTCCTCAGCCCGGGATATTCCGGTATGCAGAAGCATACCCCTGCTTCAGGTCTTTTCGGCAGGGCTCAGGTACTCCCCCTGTTTTTTTCATTTCTCTGTCAATGAAAGCTTTTATTCTCTCTGCCCCCGCTTTAAGGGCGTCCAGGGCTTCTTCCCTGATCGGGGCACATGCGAAGAGAGACGTCAGCGGCCCGTCAAGCTCGGCAACGGATCCCGGACAGGGGATATCCGCACTTTTTTCCCCGTGGATGACGTCCATGAGCGTTCGGTCTATAAAAAGTTCTCGATCCGAATAGAGAACTCCCCTGGCAGCAAAACGTTTTGCTGCGGGTTTTTCCGGAACTTCCCCCCGGAAACAGTTGACATGGGCTTCGAAAAGGTTCAGGTCCGTGGCCCTTTCAACCGTGTCCAGGCTGCCCTGGAACCTGGGGTTTATTTCAAGCACCACCGGCCCTTTTTCCGTAAGCAGGAAATCCACGCCGTTCGAGCCCAGAAGCCCGAATTCGAGCACCAGTTCCTCTGCCAGTTTTTCCATTTCCCCTGCATGTTCCGTCCTGAACGGGGTCACGTTCCCGCAGTAGGCAAAAGGCATTCTCGAAAGCCAGGGAACCCCTATAAGCTGTTCGTTTACAGCCAGGGACACGGCTTCTTTTTCCGTTGCAAGTAAGGAAACGCTTGCCGGGGTTCCTTCAAGGAATTCCTGCACCATTATGTCCGTTTCTCCGGTCGGGTCCAGGTGTGAAAACTCCTCGAGCACGCCCCGGAACTCTTCCCGGTTTCTGGCAACCCTGTTGAAAATGCCTCCCCCTCCTGCTGCAGGCTTGAGCATTACCGGAAATTCGATTGCATCGGTCTCTTCCGGGAAATAGCATGTCGGGTGCGGGATTCCAAGGGCTTCAAGCCTTTTTGCCAGGCGCCGCTTGTCAGAAGCTTCTTTTACCGCTTTGGGGCTGCTGGCAAGCACGGGGTAGGGGAAATTTCGGTAGTCAAGGCATTCAAGCCCCGATCCCGGGACCAGAGCATCGAAATCCAGGCCGAAGCCTTCCGTCTGGCCCAGGAGCCTGGCAGGGTCAAGTTTCCGAAGCTCCCCCGGGTCCCTGCACTCAAGCAGGGCCGAAGCGTTTGCACATCCCCGGAGGTCCTGGTCCCTGAAGGCGTCAATGGAACAGACAGTATACCCTGCCCTTTTTGCAGAACATACGATGTTGCGGGTGTCAAAGCCGATAACCAGGATATTCTGCATGGTTTTCCCTTTATCTTTCCTCTTATTTTTTCCGTCTTTCATTTTTTGCGAGGAAATTCGTGGCCTGACAGAGCAAAAAGCCCGTACAAGGTCTTCAGGACCGGGATCTCACTCCCTGCTCTGGCACTGAAGGAAACCGGCTTTTTTATGGCAACGGTTTCATAGGTCCTGGGGTCAAGCACCAGGATTGCGTGTTCTTCGATGGAGACCAGCACGGTCATGACCGCATCACTGATATGCGCCACTTTTTCCGCACCTTTCAGTTCCTCCGCGGGGATTGTGAAACGAGACCCGTCTTCCAGGCATATGCCGTTAATCCTTTTCCCGGAATTCTTGATTTCGATTACTTTTTCCCTGTGCCTTATTACGTCCCCGGGCCGAAACTCGGGCAGGCGCATGGAATATGTTATGCGGTAGACGTTTTTTCCGTCTTTCATTCCCACAAGGCTCGGGGATTCGGAATAGCTGCCCCCCAGTTCCGAGGAGATGAGCCTGCAGACCTGTTTGCTGGCGTTCATAGAACCCATGTAAAGGTCTACTCCTTCTTTGATTTCCAGGGTATGGGTGATGAAGGCAATACGGTCCCCTTTTTTCTTCATCTGCTGCATGGTTTCCCTCGCTATTGCAAGGGAACGTTTCTTCTCTTCTTCGGTGGGGAGCCGCCCTGCTGCCCGGACCTGGATAATAGCTTCAAAATACCCTCCGGCCTCCCTGCTGCACATGTCGCAGGCTTCCCTGCGGACCCTTACCTCGGTTTCGGCTTGGGCATGTAAAGGCTCTTCCCTTACCAGGGCATCGACCTCCGCCCTCACCATATATATGTAAGGCGTAAGCTGCCTGGGTTCAAGGTAGAGTTCAATATCCTCTGCTTCTGCGTGGATAAGGAGGGCGTCTTCTACAACTTTTTCCACCGCTTCTTCCAGTTTGCCGAAATCTTCCCAGCGGCTTTTATGAAAATACGCACCGCAGCGGGAACAGATCCTTAAGTGCAGGACAAGGGGCAGTTCGATGAGTTTAAAGTTCTCAAAGAAGCAGTCCCTGCAAACGGAATCAAGGAGTTTCTCACATTCTTTGCCGCATTTCGGGCATATTAAATAATTCATCTGTAATCCTTGCTAAAATGTCCTTTGGCTTTTCGTTCGGGAAAGAAGGCTTAAACGGAAACCTGAACGATTCACCAGTTTAAGTACGGTTATACTATTTAACTGTAAGGAGTAGTCCCTTTGCATGAGCCAGTCCTTGTACGGGCAGAGCTCCTTGCACGAGCAGGGATATTTTATCCGGAAATTATTGTGAAAAAAATGGAGGTTCGTTTTTAGATTCGTTTTTTGGATTTGAAAAAAGGACTAAAAAATAAAAAAAGAATCCGTGTCAGGGTGACACGGACGCCGTTGTATTTTGTTCAACTTTGGACTTATTTGGGTGGCCAGTTCTTTTCCATCCAGCCGGGGATGCGGCCGGAGTCCATT
>JAENYU010000024.1:38669-65170 GCA_016841625.1 Methanobacteriota archaeon | reverse complement strand
TTTAACTATCGAAATTAATATGAAAATAGTGGGAACTGTCAAACTAAGGTTTTATGTAAATTGCGGAATCGTGGGAAATATCCAGAATAGCCATTACCCCGTTTTCCAGGTGTGCATTGAGCGAGAAACTGCCCGTAAGGACGGCTTTTCCGCTCCCTCCCGCACTGAGCCGGGAGCTTTCATTGAACTGTTCGGTCCCCGGCATAAGGCGCTGAAATTCCCCGAAGATGTCCTTCAGCACAAGGTTGGCCTGTATCATGCTTTTCTGGGAGAGGACCAGATATTCCCTCTGGGTTTCGTAACTATTTTCTTCTCCGGAAGCCGAATCGGCAAGTTCCCTGTACTGTTTAGCCTCCTCTACCAGGAGGGTATATTCCTCAAAGAGTTCCCGGAGCCTGCTGACGTCCTGTCCCTCTGCCTGAAGGTACTGAATCCCGAGCTCAAGCCGCATGGAAATGGCTTCCGCTTTTTCGATGTTGTTGTCGAGGAGGGCTGTTGCGTCCCTTAGAGCCCGGGAAGGTTCCTGCGTGGGATCTTCGGGATTAAAGTCTCCGGGAGACGGCCTTTCAGGATATGGATTATAGGGATATGGATGCCCACCCGGCATTCCGGGACCTTCCTGATTCAAGAGTCCCGCATATGGGAAAAAGATGCTCCTGTACAGGTTTGGGGGTACCTTATAGCTGAAGGGCTGGGCTTCGGCAACCGCACAGCCGGTTGTAGCGATTATTCCCGCCATGATAAGGAGCAGGAGTAAGTATTTGATTTTCATGCGAGGTCACGTCCTCTGAGAAGAAAATTAAACAGCTTGAGAGACATTTTTTATTTGTGTACATATATTTTAATATTTGCCCTATTTTCAGGATATTTTTTGAAAGCGTTCTTTGCGGCAGTATTGTGCAGGACAATATTGTGCAGGACAGTATTGTACAGTAGCCCGTAATAGGCTCAGGTACATTTTCCAGGGATTTTTGTGCCTTCAAAACCTTCCGGGCTGAGCTGCCTGAAAACTGTGAAGATGAAAGAAACATCCGGGTTCATTTTCCCTGGAAGGAGGAGGATTACTTTTTCCACGGCTTCATAGACCTTTATTTCCCTTCCCTTCCGGCTCCACTTTACCTGCCTGATCCTGATCAGCCCGACTTCGAGGAGAGAGTCCAGGTTGTACTTGAGGGTATTCAGGCGCATGTCCAGTTCCTCTGCAATATCGCCTGCTGACATGCACCTTCTCTCCAGTAGTTTCAGGATCCTGGTCGAGGTCTCGTTCGAAAGGATCCGGGCAATTTTTCTGGAATCTTCGGAAAGCGGCAGGATTAGCAGTTTTTCTTCCGGCAGTTTCTCCCCCATCAGTTTCTCTTCCAGGTCATCAGGCATTTTCGGGCTCTCCGTCTAATGTTTCTACTTCTGTCTCTTCTTCTTTTAAAAAAGCCCCTGCTGGTGGCGGGGTGGGTGTGCAGGTCAGGAGCATCCGACAGCGGTTGGTTTGCAGGTCGATCTTGTGGTGTGTTTCAATCGTACAGCACGGGGATTGAACTTACTTTTTTTGCACGGTACTTTTCTATACTTCTATTTTCTGGATGGGAGGGTGCTGTTCGGGTGTCCCTGACGGCAGATGCAATATTCGGGTTTAAACATAAAAGCATACTTACTTTATTAGTCCCATTTAAGCGTTATAATTCATATTAAAACTTTATAGCAGAATATTTTGGAAATTAATGCTTTATAATCCTTAAATTTTGGTTTTTGAGGGCCCATATCCCTCAAAATTCTTTTGTAATTTATTATCTGGCATATTTGTATCCCGAGTTCAAATTTTTGTGAGTATCCGGACCCCTATTTTGCATGGGGACTATTTCATGACCTCTGCCTGAAATTTTATTTCTCATAAGCAAAAATATCTTCTATCCTACATTCAAAAAACCTGGAAAGACCGAAAGCCAGTTCCAGACTTGGATCATATTTTCCTCTTTCGATGGCATTGATGGTCTGTCTGGTGACACCTACTTTTTTGGCCAATTCTTCCTGGGTAATATCTTTTTTAGCACGCCAGACTTTGATATTATTTTTCATAACCATTCCTCTTTTACATATTTCTTCTGTACAACCAAAAGATTCCCGCATAAGAGATTCCTGTAATAGCAAAAAGTGCTCCTACTACCGGCTGTGCTGGCAATTGAATGTCCAAAATGCCAAGAGTCGCATACAGAAATCCCTGGACTATAAATATTATCTGGAAGGTTTTGAAACTGGCTTTTTCTGCAATTCGATAATCTCTTTCGTCTTCCTTTACTTCTCCACTTATTCTGATTTTGTATTTCCACAGTGCTATTAGAATAAGTGCAACACCGGCGCCTATTAATCCCACCGTGGCACCATGTACGCTTGAAACCCAGATGGGTTCATAGACCCATACATAAATCCCAATCGTAACCAAAAAGATTCCAATTGTAAACGAAGCAATTTCTTGAGCTTTCATATTTATCACCATGTCAAATATACATTACATATTGTATATATAACTATTCTTTTAGACGGGATGTGTTTACATTCTTTTGTACCACTGAAAGATTCCCGCATAAGAGATTCCTGTAATAGCAAAAAGTGCTCCTACTACCGGCTGTGCTGTCAATTGAATGCCCAAAATGGCAAGAGTCGCATACAGAAATCCCTGGACTATAAATATTATCTGGAAGGTTCTAAGACTGGCTTTTTCTGCAATTCGATAATCTCTTTCGTCTTCCAGATTAAGGCAAAAATTGCGTTTCTTTGAAAGCTGAGTTAAAGAGTTTTGGAGTATTTTGGAATAGGCTCAATTATTATGAAAAAAGTAAATGTTGAGTTTATACGAAAAATAACTCAAAAATTGAGGTGGCCGAATAGATACTACTTATTAGTAAAAATACAATAATTGATAAAATATATTTTCGAGGATTTTTCCATAGCTCTTGCTTAGTCTGCCAATAAAGAATTGGTTTCTTTTTCTCTAAAATATAACCACCAATTACTTCTATAACACTAAGCACTAAGGCAATTGGAATAGTTATCCATGGATTTTTCCCAATTATAAATATAGAAAAAACACAAATCAATCCATTTATAAATAAGAAATATTCCATAAGAAATATACAGTACATCTTCCACAAGCTCACATTTGATTCAGGGAACATTTGAGCTTGTCTTCGTACATATAGATCAGAAGACATCATAGTTAGTACTGGAGTATTGGTAGCTCCTATTGTCCATATAAGGCTCCAAATAATCACATTATCTCCTTTCATAAAAGATAAGAGACAGATCATGACTATTAACATAACGGAGTTTACAATATAAATTTTTTCATAGGCAATCACCTTTAAAAAGTAATTCCCTGCAAAATGAAATTTTGCCAGTCCTCTTTTCCCTATATGTGTTATAGCTATCGATATGCTGTCCTGTAGTAAAATCTCAATAAAACAAATTATAATCCCGCTTGCTAATATCAATAATTGAAATACTTCTGAAGAAATAAGATTAAATGCAAGAAAAATCATGATAAAATTAGTTGCAATTATAATCCAGTTAATTTTTTTATGGTTATTTAATGTAAGCAACACCCATATATTAATTAGAATTGACCATGTTGCTACCAATATAATTATTGATATACTATAAATAGGTCTATTACTACAAATCAATGCTCCTATGATAAGAAAAGACCCTCTCTCTAAAAAGGATATTCCTATCATTCCAATTGTAAAAGCTAATAGAAATCTATTTTTTTTGATTGGTAACATTATATATGTCTTTACCTTTTCAAACAGTGAATACGTATAAATCGTATAAGCAGTAGATGTAAATATTGTAATAAACGTTATCCAGGGGAGAAATGCTTCTTGAAAAATAGGCTTAATAAAATCCGTTAAAAAAAGCTTAACAAATACTGTAAATAAAAGCATTCCCAACAAATATTTAAGAACCTTTTTTTTCGTTACAAGATCTTTAAAAAAGATTTTACTGACCATTTACAACCATCCTTCCACGGCTGCACGAATATCTTGTATTTCTGATAAATTCTCTGTCTTTATTTTTCCCTCTTTTAATACAAGAACTTCGTCACAAGTTTTTTCTATACTTTCTGCAATATGTGAACTCATAAGTACTGTTCCATATTTCTTATATCCAATTATTTCCTTATAGAGAAATTCTGATGCTAAGTAATCTAATCCATCTAGTGGTTCATCTAAAATAAGTAGTGGCAACTCTAAAGCAAATCCCGTAATCAAAAATATCTTTTTACGATTTCCTGTTGACAAATCTTTAATAGGATAGTCCTTATATTTATCAAAGCCAAATCCTTTAATTAATTCTTCTACACGTAAATAGTCAATTTGCTTTTTATACACCTTCGCAACAAAAGGCAAGTACCCCCTGAATGACCAATAAGTAAAAGCTTGTTCTTCCGTAAAAACCGTATAGCGCTGTTCCTTCCACTCTATATCATTAAATTTAATTTCTTTATCATAATATTTCAAATCTTTTACACTGTAATTTTTTTGTACACCTGATATCGTATTAATCAAAGTTGTTTTCCCTGCTCCATTTAATCCCAATAATCCAACTACAGTATTATTTTTCAAATGAAATGTAATCTCTTTTAATATAATATTATCTTCTTTGTACCATGCAGATAATTTATTAACTTTTAGCATTTTACTACTTCCTTTAACTGTAACCACTCAGATTTAAGAAATATAGGTATTTTTACTTCTTTTATAGCCGGCAATTTCAAATTTCTCTTCCAAGATTTTCATAAATCTTTGCGTTCTTATTTTTGAAGTCTCATTAATACTCAGAAGTAATTCAAATACTCTAACACCGGGCCATGTTCTTCTCCCACCACTAATTTTTCTATGCAATACGCCTTTACGCATCGCACGCTCTGCACTATTATTGTGCCAGGGCACTCCCTCAAATTTCAAGAAAGTACATAGCATAGGCTGTCTCTTTCGAAGCTCCTTTGATATTCGGATGGCATCCGCATCAGTCCATTCTCTATTAAGTATAATACTCATCTCTTCTTGGAACTTTTTACAAGCATTTTTGCGTTCTTCTTGTGGTGAAGGTGGATTTATCTCCGAGAACTCAACTGCTCTTTTCAGAATCGATCGAATACTCAACAAATTCAATGAACTTTTTAGGTGGTCTCCCTGCTTTTGTCTTTTTTGCATATTTGGATGTTAAAAGACTTCGAGGTTAAAAGACTTCGAGGTTCTATCTTACGTTTAATTTCAGCTCTTTCCAACCACCTATTCACATGAAGAAAATCAAGCTGGTGCCCCGCACATTTTACTACATCAACGGAAATATTCTAAAACCTGAGTGGTTACCTTTCACTTTTTAAACCTTTTACTAAAAATACTATACCTGTTACTGCAAATAATCCTGAAAATAAATAATCTCCTTTCATCCCATACATAGCTGCACCAATTACCCAAATAACAGCAACAATAATTCTAATTATTTTCCTAAAATTATAGTTCATGTCCATATTTATCACCATGTCAAACATACATTACATATTGTATATAAAACTATTCTTTTAGACGGGACATGTATACATCAGGTGGGTTTTAAAAATATAGCAATTCAAAGTAAACGGTTTATCTGACCTGGCGTTCTGCTTCACATAATGCAAATAGGACTTACGCAGTTGAGCTAAAAAACAGTGGTATGATACACCAAAATGTATAAATCACAATATTTATGATAAAGCCCCAGGTGCTTGTTTTCATACCTCAAGTGCGTAACTCCTGGCAAAGTCCCTTTAAAAGCCCATTTTTTCCAATCAGCATAAAAAATACTCAGGATTTTTTGCCCGATTCCTTAAGAATCAACCCTCAAAACCCCAAATAAAGGTAAAAGGGTTCAATTATAAAAGAAACAGCTACAGTCTACGAATGCTCTTTTTCCCATCTCTTTTTTATTTCTTTTCGGGAGGCGCCGCCAGGCAAGCTGGCGGGGACAATTATAAAAATTGGATAGAAAAGCGGTTTCCGGGATCAGTGAAAATATCCTTGCACCAGGGGGATTTCTGAATGCTCATTCTTTGCTGAGAAATAATGAGTTTTTATGGGTTAAAAACTTATTATGGGCATTAATTAAGTTTAATTAAGTAATATATCTTTTATTAAAGCTTATTTTGTAAATTTGACTCCTTTTTTGGCATTATTTCTGAAAGTAACCTTATATTTAAGCCTGACAATGGGGGGATTGTCAACTGGCAAGAAATCGTCAACTGGCGAGAAGTCGGTGAGACCAGATCCAACAGGTATGGCATAACAAGATAATTGACGGAGATGCGTTATGAAAACAAAAGCAGTAAAATCAATCGCCTGTTTTGCGGTGGTGCTGATGGTCTTAAGTATTATTCCATCAGGTGCCTTTGCCGCGGAAGATGAAAATGAGGCAGATGAAATGACCCGGGCAGGACCCGGAAACATGATGAAAGGAAGAATGGGGCACATGGGACCAGGAATGGGCTCAGGAATGGGACCTGTGAGGATGTCTGGAATGGGAATGGTGCCCCTGGAATATGCTGATGAAGACTATTTCCCTGAAATCAAGGCAGCAATGCTCGAACGTCTCACCCAGCAGATTGACAGGCTGAGCAACCTGCCGGAAATGCCGGAGCTGGAAGATCTTCCCGAAGGTGTGGATGAAGAAGCCGTCACAGCCAGAGCTGAAGTAAGAGCTGAAGCAAACGATGAAAAACTCGCTGAACTTGAAGCCCTTTACACCGAAATCGAAGGTGCAGGGAGCCTGGATGAGCTCAAAGCAATAGCTTTCTCCCACGCAAAAGAAGGAATGGACGATGCCATCGCAAGGGAGATCGAGAAATTCACAAAGATGCAGGAAAACCTCGGTGAAATCGAAAACGAAGATATTACCGATGAATTACTGACATCAACCATTGCCGACCTCCAGGGCCTTCAGGAGCAGGTAAGCGGTGCTGAAAACCGTGAAGACCTCCGGGAAATCGGAGAATCCATGCGGGAGATCAAGGATTCTTTCCGGGAAGAAGCCGGAATTGAACAGAGGGAAGGCCCGATGGGACGTACAGGCCGCAGTATCTCAACGAGGATGCAGTGCAGGATGCCCCGGGCTGAAACTGAAGCTTGAGCCTTGAAGCCTATCATTGAACCCACCCAAAAAAGAACCCATTAAAAAACCCATTAAAAAACCCATTAAAAAAACCACATCAGAAACAGCCCTACAAGACCAAAAAATCCTGGCAGAAGCGCCTGCCAGGGATGTCTGATACCGGGATGGATTAATGACCTCAAAATAGATTCATTCCATCCCTTCTGGCATTCGTGCCCTGTTCGGTCCGTGGAACTTGATGTGAAAAAATAAAGGGGTCCTGAAGAGTATTTAATTTTCTTGAAGAACCTTTAACTTACTTTTTTAATTTCACGCCGCAGAACGGGCAAAAGTTCGGGTCAAAGGGCAGGTCCAGTGTTACGGAACAGGCCTCGCAGCATGGGATGTCTTTTTCCTCTTCTTCGAAATCCCTTTTGTGTGGCATTCCGAAAACTGTGGATTTTACGGTTTCCCCGCTTACAGCTACTCCGCCTTCTACTGAAGAGTCGGAATAATCCATTGCTTCCGGATAATCCAGATCCCCTTCGATTTCTATCCAATCTTCCGGGTTATCGGAATCGGGGTTTACGGGGCTTGCAGGTTCGGTTGATTCGGTGAAAGGTTCGCATTCCGGGTACGCTTCTATCGCTTCCACTCCTGCTTCTTCCTCTGCTAGTATTCCTGCCCTTTCTTCCGCTCCTGCTCCTGCTCCTTCTTCTGCTCCTTCTCCTGCTCTTGCTCTTTCTTCTGCTACTATTCCTGCCCTTTCTTCCGCTCCTTCTCCTGCTCCTTCTTTTACTCCGGCTTCTTCACCTGTTTCTCCTTCTTCAAGATCCATTACAAATTCGAATTCTTCCAGGGAACTTGTGTTATTTATATTTCCAAGAGCCCTTGCAGCCTCAATCCGGATGTTGGAGTTATCGTCCCTCAGGCAGTTCCTCAAAACCGGGACCACGTCGGCGGTTCCGATCTTTTCGAGAGCTTTTACTGCATTGCTCCCCACATACCAGTCCGGGTCATCGAGGGCTTTTATGAGGCCGGGTAAGGTGTCGGCTGTGCCCACCCTTTCGAGCCCTTCTACTGAAGCGCTGCGTACATCCCTGTCCGGGGCGTCAAGCCCTATGATAAGAATGGGCACCGAATTGGATGTCCCCATGGTTTCCAGAAGGGCGGCTCTGGCGGCTTCCTGCAGGGAAGTATCGGAATCTTCTATGGCCTTGATCAGGGCTGAAACGGCAGAGGGTGTCCTGATTTTCCCGAGACATTCTGCCGCAGCTTTCCTTTCGGAACTATCCGGGTCTTCAAGGATTTTACCCAGTTCTTCCACGGTGCTTGATTTGTCAATCTTTTCAAGAACTTTTGCTGCAGCCTTCCTCACCGAACCATTGGGATTGTCGAGGGTTTCATGAAGGGCTGAAATGGCATCAGGTGTTCCGATTTTTTCAAGAGCACCTACTGCAGTTTTTCTCACTGAAGGCTCAGGGTCTTCAAGGGCAGCTATCAGGTCCGGAACAGCTTCGTTTGTACCCAGGTTCCCAAGGGCGGATATCGAAGCTTCCCGCACTGAACTCCTCGAGTCCTCCAGGGCTTTCAAAAGTCCTGAGACAGCTTCCTGTGTTCCTATTCTTCCCAGGCCAACCACCGCTACTTCCCTGACCGAACTGTCAGAATCGGAGAGGCACTTGATGAGGCCTGAAACAGATGAAGGGGTCCCGATTCTTCCGAGTGCGCCTGCTACTGTCTTCCTGACTGCGTTCTCATGGAGGTCCAGGGCTTTAACCAGGCCCAGAACTGCCTCGGGTGAAGCTATATCTCCCAGGTGTTCCACGGCCCTGTTGCGCAGGTACCAGTCGGGATCGTCGAGTGCCCTTATGAGGGACGAGACCGCTTCGCCGGTCCCTATGGCCCTGAGGGCTTCTATTGAAGCTCTTCTCACGTCTTTGTTAGGGGCTTCTAAGATTCTGCTAAGAACGGACACCGACACTTCAGGCCCTATTATCTTGCAGAGAGCTTCTACAGCTGCTTCCTGTACAGAATGCTTGGAATCTCTGAGTGTCTCCAGCAGGTTCGGAATGACTTCGTGAGAACCTATGTTACCCAGGGCTTCTACCGATTTTAGCCTTACCTGGTCGTCGGAATCCCCAAGGGCTTTTATCAGTCCCAGGACAGCATCTTCCGTACCTATTTTACCAAGAACGATTGTCGAAGCTCTCCTCACAAAATTAACCGGGTTATCAAGGGCTTTAGTCAGCTCTGAAACGACTTCTGGAGACCCCTCTCTTATCAAAGCTTTTACGGCTTCTTTTTGTATGAACTTATCAGGGTAATCGAGCGCGTTAATGAGTCCTGAAAATGCCTCAGGTGTCCCAATTTCTTCAAGAGTACTTAATGCAGCTATTTTCACAGATCTCTCGGGGTCGTTAAGCAGTTTTATCATCCACGGCACTGCTCCGGGACTCCCGATTTTCCCCAGAGCCTCTACAGCAGCTACCCTTACCTTAGGATTACTGTGCCCAAGAGCATTAATCAGGGCAGGGATCGCATCTGGATCTCCAATCTCCCCCAACTCCTCGGCCGCAGTAGCCCTATTTCCCGCAAAAACCGAGCGTTCCAACTTCTTTATCAGATTTTTGGTTCTAACTTCCATTTTCCTTCCACCCCCACGTGACGAAAAAAAATCACCGGATAAATTTTTATCTCATTCTAAATTGTTCTTAAAATTTATAAACTTGCACCTCTTAATTAAAATATTTTTATTAAAGGTAAGGATTTTGTTTCCGGGCTGTACATACGGCACTTTCAATTAAATAATTCCCCCGGTCCTGCATTTATGGTGCAGGCCTGAAAACTTATGACTTATCTGAAAAACTATACAACTTTAGCCCATTGAAATGACAATATATTTTAAATGGAATCTCGGATAAAAAGAGGACGCAGGCTTTATTCCCCGGAAAGCCCGCCCAGGTCTTCAAACTCAAGCTTTTCAAGGTCCTCTTTCAGCCTGTCGAGGTCTTCCTGCGACAAAGTGACGGCCTTTGAAGAAGAGTTCTCTGCACTGGCATTTAATATGTCATCTTCCTCCGCAGGCATGTCGCCATTCCCTGTCAGGCCTCCGTCAACATTCGGATTAATATCCGCTTCTTCCTGGACTTCAGCCACCCCGTCCAGGTTCATACTCTGCTCTTCATTTGCCGCACTTTCTTCCTGCCCGGCACACCCGCAAATGAGGGTAACTGCCAGAACCATTCCCATAACAAGGAGTATCTTTTTCATTCACCGAACCTCCATATGCATCTCCGCATTTATTCATGCACCTCTTTACGCAGCTTTTGAGACCATCAGGGTGTACGCTTCATTAAGGTACCGGTGGGCACTGAGCATGTTGTTCCTGGCGATCCTGAGGTAGTTGTTCCCGTTTGAAAACTTTATCAATGGCGTCCCCGGCAAACGGACCTGTGCGTATTCGGCTTCTGCGCTGTTGACGTTTGCCCTTGCGTTCTTAAGTTCGGAGCTCGCCATGTCAAGCTTTGCGATAATGTCTTCGTTGTTTTCCATCCCTTCGGCCGCTTCACGCAGGGTTGCCTCATACTCTTCGATAGTATCCGCTCGCGTGTTTGCAACATGGACCCACATGCTGCCCGTATTCCGTGCAACGTCGGACATTAGCTCGAAGTACTTCCCTACCATTTTCAGGTAGGTGGCTCCAAGCTGCACCCTCGTCTGGACCCCTTCAACCTCTCCCCTCAACTCCTCGATCTTTTCGAGGTTGACAGCCACATCCTCGTGGATCGACTGCTTCAGTTCTTCGGGGATTTCCGGGTTTTCCTCTGCCTCCAGGTCCTTCCAGAGCAGCCAGGCCTCAGATTCGTCGAGGGCAGCATTTAATGCCTCTTTCCCGGTATCGATGACTTCCTGGTTATTTTCAGGGTTTTTATCTCCTGCCCAGCGGGTTCTTGCATTCCTGTAAGCTTCCTGAGCCTCAAAGCTTTCCTGCTTTGCCTCATACCACGCCTGTTTCGCATCGCTGGCAGAAGCCGCACCCGCAGCTACAGGCTGCAGCAAAAGCAGAGCAAGTAGCAGAACAGTTATAATTGTCAACCTTAATTTTTTCATAATCTTCCTCTCCTTTCGGACAGATCAAAGATATTTAGAAGATTTACATTTAGAAGATGTAGCGCTTCTTATTAAACTGTTTTTTGAACTCAGGAAGGTACTGAGAGAGTAAATTTTTTAATTTTTTTCCGCCAATAGTGTGATTAGCCCCTGTTTATGCCCCCTTACCCTGAGATATTCATCTCACTTTTATTATTTTTTCTTTCTCCAAATATAAATGGCAAATAATATATATTTTCTAGTCTTCACATTGTTTCTGGAAGTTTACTGGAAGTTTACTGGAAGTTTACTGGAAGTTTACTGGAAGTTTACTGGAGGTTTATGATGAACTTTAACAAAAAGGTCTTTACAGTTTTGATTCTGGTTCTTGTTCTGGCCCTTGCCGGGAGCGGTTGCGTTTCCCAGGGAGAAGGGGCAGAAGAAGGAGAACATGTAGAGGGTGCTGATGAGGAGGCTTCAAACATCTGGGCAAACCCCGTGACCCCCTGGAACCCCGTGCCGACCGAGCCGACGATTGACTCGACAGCTTATATCCACCCCCAGGCATCCGTAATCGGAGATGCGACTATCGGAGCCCGTGTGATGGTTTCCCCGTTCGCTTCGGTCCGGAGTGACGAAGGTATGCCGATTTTTGTCGGCGACGAATGCAACATCCAGGACGGAGCGGTGCTCCACGCCCTTGAGACCATTGATGAGGAAGGCGAACCCGTAGAAAGCCACATTATCGAGGTCAACGGGGAAGAATATGCGGTCTACGTAGGTGAGAGGGTTTCTATTGCCCACCAGGCTCAGATCCACGGCCCGGCTTATGTTGGAAATGACACCTTCGTAGGCATGCAGGCATTGGTCTTCAATGCAAAGGTCGGGAACGACTGCGTGCTTGAACCAACATCCGCTGTAATCGGCGTAACTGTCCCTGACGGAAGGTACGTCTCTGCAGGTACCGTGGTCACTTCCCAGGCCGAGGCTGACGCCCTGCCCGAGATCACCGCCGACTATGGCTACAAGCACACCAACGAAGCTGTTGTCTACGTCAATGTCCACCTGGCCGACGGCTACAACGCAATGTAAAGAAACGTAATCCAAAACAATAAAAAGTTGAACTCCCCGGACATCCCTCTGTCCCCATCCTGTATTTCATTCAAAAAAATCTGAAATTGGGATGTCCGAAGAAAAACGGCTTTTTTCTTTTTTCACCGAACCGGATGGGCTTTCAGTCTGCCCCTCCCACAGGTTTTTACTCGTCCAGCCCTTTTCTCCCACAAATATAGTTTGCTACTCTCAGGGCGTCTCGTTCTCCCGTTTCTTTCTCCGGGGAATCGCTGAGTTTAACGACCGGGATGCCGTTGATGCCGTGCAGTTTGATGACCATGTTCAGGGGAGGGCTTTCCCGGAAGAATTCGGAGTTGTTGGTCAGATTTGTCCCGATCCCGAAACTGCAGTTTATCTTTCCCTCGCAGTATTTCCTGAGCCTGATTGCGGCTTCTGCGTTGAGGGCGTCGCTGAAGACCACCACTTTTTTCATGGGGTCAATGCCCAGCTTTTTGTAGTGGGCAATAACCCTGTCCACGAAGGTTATGGGGTCTCCGCTGTCGTGCCGGACGCCGTCGTAGAGTTTTGAGAGTTTCAGGTCAAAGTCTTTGAAAAAGGCTTCCGAGCCAAAGGTGTCGGTAAGGGCTATCCCCAGGTCGCCTTTAAAAACCTCTTCCCAGTTTTCAAGGGAAAAGCGGTTAGCATAGCGAAGGCCTATCAGGGCTGAGGTCCCCATGATCCATTCATGTCCCACGGTCCCGATGGGTTTCAGACCGCATTTTTTCGCAAAATAGACGTTGCTGGTTCCGGTAAGGGTTTTTATTTTTACCAGACTCTTCATCGCCTGGGCCTGGACATCAAAGCTTCGCCTGCGACGGGTGCCGAATTCCGCAAAGAGACAGTTGTTTTCTTCCAGGGCTTTCCCGATTTCAAGGATCCTGTCTCCGTAGGCTGCAAGAACGGATTCGGATATTTCTGATTCGCCGTTCCCCTTCCAGCTCGTTTCTATCGTGCTGAAGTACAGTTCGGAAACTGCAGCCATGAGTACGATTTCCCAGAGGATAGTGCTGTGCCAGGGCCCTTTGACCCGCATGTCAAGGTTCCTGTCCTCCGTAAGACAGATTGTGACCTCTTCCGGCTTGAAACGGAAGTTTTTGAGATATTCGATGTACATGGGCTTCAGGTAGGGGCAGTATTTCCCGAGCCAGTGGTATTCTTCCTCCGTAAGCACGAGTTTGGAGATATCTTCGTCTATGGTTCTTCTTAGTTCTTCGACAAAACTTTCGGTAAAACGCTGCTTTCCCCGGTTGATAAAGCGGTACTCTGCCTCCGCCCCGGGGAAGAGTTCCATTACTGCCATCTGCATTGTAAATTTGTAAAGGTCATTATCAAGTATAGATTTAATCACGCTGCCCCTTCCTTTTTACGTTTTGAATTTGCTTATATGGAAGCGCTTAACGATATATATTAATATGCATGAAATTCTCAATTAGTACCTTAGTTCCGCATTTTTAAGCACATAAATGCCGCTTGACATCGAATTATGTGCTTAAACTTAAGCACATCGTACGCAAGGTGGAATCTCTAAAAACGCAACCATCTGACCTCACAGATTTACGCAGAAACATATATGCGCCTAAAAAGGCGGAAGTTAGGTTAGTACTATCAGTAAATGTCGAATCAGTGGATTTCGAATCAACACATTGAAATTTAGGGCGGCAGGTTTGAAATTCCTCGGGGAAGCCCTGTGCCCTTTTAATCCTTTTTCTTCCCTCTTCTCTACTTCTTAATTTCGGCTCCCTGCAAAATGACCTTTTCCCCATTTCTGATCCGGCAATTCCATAACCCTTAATTCCCCTGACGAACAAATATCCTGTACTGGACTTAAAGGACGTTTTTCAACGGGGGTTTTTGGGAAATGCAGGAGAAAATGAAGTTCGGGACCAGATGTGTGCATTCCGGAGAAAAGCCGGATCCGGTTTACGGGGCGCACACGACACCGATATTCCAGACGTCAACTTTTGTTTTTGAGAATGCCGAACAGGGGGCAGCAAGGTTTGCAGGAGAGGAAGCAGGGTACGTATATGCCAGGATCCCTCCCAACACGCCCACCCATGCCGCACTTGCCGAAAAGGTAGCGGACCTTGAAGGTGGGGAAGCCGGACAGACCTTTGCATCCGGCATGGCTGCGATTACGGCGCTTGTCCTCGCGCACCTGAAGCAGGGAGACCACCTGATCTCAACGGATGTGGTATACGGCTGCACCTACAGCCTCTTTCTTCTGGTCCTTCCGCGGCTGGGCATAGAGGTAAGCTTCGTTGACACCTCTGACCCGGACAAAGTAAGAGCAGCTTTCAAAGAAAACACTAAAATGGTCTTTCTGGAAACGCCGGCAAACCCCACCATGACCGTCTGCGACATAGGGGAAATCGCCTGCCTGGCCAGGGAACACGGAGCCCTTTCCATTGTTGACAATACCTTTTCAACACCTTATTTCCAGAAGCCCCTGGTACTTGGGGCGGACGTATCCCTGAGCAGCTGCACCAAGTACATAGGAGGGCATGCCGACCTGCTGGGAGGAATCGTCATCGGGAGCCAGGATTTCATGAGGTCACTCTCTCCTGTTGTCGGGTACACCGGAGGGATCATGGGGCCCCATGAGGCGTGGCTCTGCATCCGGGGCCTGAAAACCCTGCACCTCAGGATGGAAAAGCACGCTGAAAATGCCCTGAAAGTTGCCGAATTCCTTGAGTCTCACCCCGGGGTCGAGTGGGTCAGGTATCCCGGGCTTCCCAGCCACCCACAGCACCTGATCGCAAAAAAGCAGATGAGCGGGTACAGCGGTATGCTCTCTTTCGGAGTCAGGGGCGGGCTTGAAGCCGGACGCAGCTTAATGGACAGCGTCAGGCTCTGTTCCCTTGCCGTTAGCCTGGGGGCTACCGATACCCTTATCCAGCACCCGGCTTCGATGACCCATGCCTGTGTCCCCTGTGAAATTAGGAAGAGGGTGGGCATCACGGACGAACTGGTCCGGCTCTCGGTCGGGATTGAGGAAGCGGAAGACATAATTGCGGACCTTGAACAGGCCCTGGAAAAGATCTGATCCGGTTTTTCACCTCCTATCCGGTTTTTTACCTCCTCCGTTTTCCGGATCAGATAGGTATATCTCGCGGGAAAGCTATCTTTTTCCGGGGAATTCCTGTGCAGGAGACATTTCTGTACGGTTGCATCCCTGTGCCAGGGGGATTCCCGCACACAGGGACATTCCTATACAGGGGGAATTTTTGATGAAAGCGCTTATATTCGGAGCCGACGGTTTTGAAGATCTGGAACTTTTTTATCCTTACAACCGCCTGAAAGAAGAAGGAATCACTGTCCATGTGTTGTCGATGGAGAGGGGGACAATCCGGGGCAAGCACGGCTATGAGATCGATGCGGATTTTGCCTTTAAGGAAGTTAACCCCATAGGGTACGACATCCTTGTGCTGTCCGGAGGCCGGGGTCCGGAAAAAATTCGGCTCGATAAAGCCGCCCTTGAGATCACAAGATACTTTTTCAGGGAAAACAAGCCTGTCGCCGCAATCTGCCACGGCCCCCAGGTACTGATCTCAGCAAGGGTCATAAAAGGGCGCAGGGCAACCTGCTGGATCGGGATAAGGGATGACCTGATAGCCGCCGGAGCCCTTTACGAGGACAGCGAGGTGGTCGTTGACGGAAACCTCGTGACTTCAAGGCACCCTTTAGACCTCCATGCTTTCGGGCGGGAGATGCTCAAACTGCTCCGGTAAGAGGAACATTGCAGGTAGTATTGTCCGGTTAACGGGTTCTCCGGTTAACGGGTTTTCCGGTTAACGGAATTTCTGGTTAACGGGTTTTCCGGTTAACGGGTTTTCCGGTTAACGGGTTTTCTAGCTAACAGGTTTTCTGGCTAACGGATTTTCCGACTAACATTATCTCCGGCTGACAGGATTTTCCGGATTCCGGGGGAGCCGGTGTCCCATTATTTAAATACCGAGGGTCATATTTACTAGCAGATGATCAACGAAGTACTAAAGGTTTTCAGGGAGCTTAACAAAAGGGATTTCAGGGTACTGACGGGTATCGAAATGGGGATGAAGCATTTCGAGTGGGTGCCAGCGGAAGACCTGAACAAATACACCAAGTTACCCTCTGAAAAACTAAACTACAGGCTGAAAAAGCTGGTCAGGTATAATCTGGTTGTCAGGACATTTCAGCCCTATGAAGGCTACCAGATCTATTTTGAGGGCTATGACGCCCTGGCTCTCAACACTTTTGTTAAGAGGAAGACCATAAGTGCCATCGGGGACGAGGTGGGAGTCGGGAAAGAATCCGTGATCTTCGAGGCGATAAAGGAGCCTGAACTGGCAATAGGGGAGCCGATTCCGGTCATCATCAAGTTCCACCGGGAAGGGAGGACCAGTTTCAAGCAGGTCAAAAGGGTCCGCGATCACCTCGGGGAAAGGGAACATTTTTCCTGGATATATGCCGCCCGCCTGGCAGCCCAGCGGGAATACGAGATAATGACAAACCTTTACCCTAAGGTTTCCATCCCGAAACCCATCGACCAGAACCGGCACGCCATTGTAATGGAACTGGCAAAGGGAAGCCTCCTCTCAAAGACGAAAGTCCTGGACCCGGAATGGTACCTGGACGAAATCCTCCGCCAGGTAAAGCTTACCTACTCCCTCGAAATAATCCACGCAGACCTCAGTGAGTACAACATCTTCGTTGCCGAAGACTGCATCCAGCTTATCGACTGGCCTCAGTATGTCACCCCCGCCCATCCCCACGCAGACGAACTGCTGGAAAGGGACGTTTCCAATGTCCTGAACCACTTCTACAAAAAATATGGGGTAAAAAGAGACCTTGAAGAAGTTCTCAAGGAAATTAAGAGCGAAAGTGAATCTGAGAGGGGAACTGAAGCCGGAGAAGAGAGCGAAACTAAGACCGGAGAAGAGGGCGAAGGTGAGGCTGGCGAAGAGATCGGAACTAAAACTGAAGCTGACCTTGAAAGCGATGTTGGGGATGACTTCAAAGAAGATATCAATGATGAGTTTGAAGAATAAAGTACTGAAGCCGGAAAGACTCCCTATCTCCGGGCCCTTAGTTTTTATCAGGTTAACAGGACGCTGATCGGAGCCTTAATAGAGTCGTAATAGAGGTTAATAGGGCTTAATAGAGATTAATAGAGATTAATAGGGTTTAATAGGGTTTAATAGAGTCTTAATAGAGTCTTAATAAAGATTAATAGAGCTTCATTGAAGCTCTACAAGACTTATTGGTCCGGTTTCCACAATGTAATCTATGGAAAGTGGAAGTTTCCACTCCCTGAAAAACTGAGGATCCATATAAATTGCTACTCTCTTAATAATTGCTATTTTATAGATAATTGTAATAGTCATATTTCATAGTTAAATATATAATCTCTAAAAAATAATATATAGGTGTCCATGCAAAACAGGATTATCTATGGAATTGACATTGCCAGGGGCTCGCCAAGAGCGAAAGAGCTTCCCAGGTATGCCCTGGCAGTCCTCAGGGACGGGGAAATTACCCATCATACCATGCTCCGCCGCCAGAAGGTCCTGAATATGGTGCTTAAGGACCGGCCGGAGATAATTGCCGTGGACAATATCTTTGAGCTGGCTGCGGATAGAACCGAACTAATTTCCATTATGGGACGCCTTCCTGACGACGTAAAACTCGTCCAGGTTACGGGTGGGCTGCACCCCGAACCCCTTGTCCGGCTCGGGCGGAAACACGGATTTTCTTTTGACCCGACAAACCCGAACGAGGAAGCTGAAGCCTGTGTCCGCCTGGCTGAAATGGGAGTCGGGCATGAGGTCTCCCTTTTTGAGGACATGACAAAGATCAAGGTCAGCAGGGCTCGCTCCCTCGGCAAGGGGGGCTGGAGCCAGAATCGTTATCGCAGGAAGGTCCATGGGGCGGTTCAGCAGCGGAGCCGGGAAATTGAGGACATCCTGAAGAGGTTTTCCCGGGAAAAGGGAATCAGGTTTGAAGTCGTAAACGTAAAGGGATTCGGAGGCTATGTAAGGTCCGAATTCACCGTATATGCAAAGCGTGGAGAGATTCCAATACATCCTATGGTCAGCAGCGATGCACAGGTAAGCGTAAAAAGTGTTGAAAGGGACAAGATCCGCTATATCCCCCTCAAGCAAAAGGAGTCCAGGCGACGTTTCACGATCGTGGGGATCGACCCCGGGACCACCGTAGGCATAGCCATCCTCTCCCTGGACGGGGAACTCCTCTTTTTGAAAAGTTTCCGGGGAATCGCCCCCGATGAGGTCGTCAAGCTGATTGCCGAATACGGAAAACCCGCTGTCATTGCCAGCGACGTGACCCCCATGCCGGGTTCGGTGGAAAAGATCAGGAGAAGCTTTAACGCCGTGCCCGCAAGCCCGGGAGCTGAAGTCTCTGCCGAGGAGAAAATTGCCCTTGGAAAGCCTTTTGGCTACTCCAACGACCATGAAAGGGACGCGCTAACCGCAGCCCTCCTCACCTACAAGAGCTACAGGAACGCTTTTTCCCGCATTGAAAAGAAAGCTCCCGAAGCCGCCGATCTTGAGCTGGTCAAGCTCTTTGTCATGCGGGGCTATTCGATTGAAGCAGCAGTCGAAAAGGTGCAGGCCCAGGCCGAAGCCCGAAAAAAGCCCGGAAAAGCTCCCAGGCTTCCCGAAAAGCCCGAGGACAGGGCCATTGAAGAATCGCTCCAGAAAATGAGAGAAACGGTCCAGCAGCAGGGTGAACAGATCCGGAACCTCCAGGAATACGTGGACGATCTAAAAAGGGAGGCTGCTGTAAAGGACAGGAAGATCTCAAGGCTTGAGGCAAGGCTGAGGGATTTCAGGAAAGAAGCCTACATGGAAGTCCGGAAGGCAAAAGAGCTCCGGATCCGGGAAAGCACCATCGAGAACCTCAAAAGGGAACTGAGCAACAAAAGCAGGACCCTGAAAGACCTGCGCCGGAGGAGCAAGAAACTCCGAAAAATCAAGAAAATGGAAATCCGGGGAGAAGGCACCCCGGTCAAGGTTATTTCCGCCTTCACAAAGGAATCCATTGCCGAAACAAAAGAACACTACGGCCTGAAAGAAGGAGACGTTGTCTTCCTGGAAAACCCCAGCGGAGGCGGGACCGCCACTGCCCAGATCCTGGTGGAAGCCGCAGTGAAAGCAGTCCTTATCCCTGAAGACATTTCCCACGCAGCTGAGGACACTTTTTTCAAAGGGGGTGTCCCTGTCCTGAAAAACGTGCCCCTGGAAAGAGCTGACGACTTTGCCATGGCAGAACCCGAAGTCCTGGACGCAGCTATTGCCGAATGGGAAACAGAAGCCGAAAAAAGCCGACAGAAAGCCAAAGAAGATGAACTGCAGAGCATCTTTGACGAATACAGGAGTGAAAGGCGGAGAGGGCTTAGTTAAAGCGGCTTTCTCCGCAAAAAAAGCATTATTCCCCCTCATAAAAAAATTATTTTCTGTCAAAGAAATGCATCACTTTCTGTCAAAGAAAATGTTCTTCCCCTTTACGCTCAGAGGGATTCCGAAAGCCACGTCGGCGTCCAGCAGGCCCGAGACCCTGGCGGCTGCTCCCATGGTGTACATTACCCGGTTATCGATGCAGAGGTCTTTTGCCCTGGAAACGGCTGAGCCTACCGCGATCCCGAGGTCAGCGTACTTGAACATGCAGTTGGGACCCCTGAATTCTTCTTCTACCTTCTGCTGTGCAAGCATCTCTTTGCAGGTCGCAAAACCGCAGGCACCGCAGTTTAAGCCTGCAGCCCCGCTGGCTTTAACCCCTATAAGGACCGCAGCCTCTGCATTCCTGAGGTTTCCTGCGTCCCTTTTCAGGAAGGCGAAGCCTTCGCCTTTCTCGTCGGCTATTTTTTCCATGGTAGAGGCAAGGACTTCGATATCGTCGGTTTCTACCAGGGCTGTTACTATATCGTCAACTCCTTTGGCTTTCGGGGCGGTCCGGGCAGCCAGAAGGATGCTTTTTGCAAGCGTTTCGAGCACTTCGGATTCAGGATTCAGGATCATGCACGGATTATTGGAGCTTTGCAAGCTTAAGGGTTTCGTGTTCTGCCTGCTCCTCTTTACGATGGGCACTCGATCCTGAACAAAAATGGGTCATTCAGATGAAAAAATTGGCTTACCAGGTGAAAAATACGTTATTAAATTATAAATTGGCTTTCGGAACGCTTTTCAATAGAGCACAAATGAGCACAAATTTCAAAGCTAACTAAATATTTGCCGCCATTAAAAATTATAGCGTGATTAAAAAATCTAAGGCATATAAAACATTTTAATCATATTAAATAATTAGGATCGGTTGTGCTATATACTAACATGGTATAAGAATAGATGTGAAGATTGAGAGTTTAAGGGTTTCCTCTCAATTTCATGGGGTTGGATCATCGATAGGGTGCTGCGAAAAGGGAACAAGGCCCCTATCATATACTTATCCATCACATACTTATCAAATACTTTTTGATCAAGTATCTGTTTCTTCCAAACGTTTTGATCCTTATTAAAGCTTATGAGTGATTTCACGTTGTATTTTTATTACTAACTTTGCGTCGTTATTCAGACCAAACTATTCTTCATTGCCTATATGTTTTTATTTAAAAGCTGAAGGCCTCCCCGATTGCAGGGGCATACGCTTCTACGCCGGTTTCTTCTGAGATCCACTGTGCAAAGGCTTCGGTTTTCTCCCCGTGCATTACAAAGACCCTTTCCGTGCCCCTCTTGCAGAACTTCTTTACAACCTGTTTCAGTTCCGCGTCTCCGCTGTGGGCGGAAAAGTCGTACTGTTCAAGCTTCGGTTTCAGGGACAGGACGGTTCCATTGTTTTCAACTACCCCGTTTTCCACGGCCATCCTGCCGTTTGTGCCTTCCACCTGGTAGCCGGTTATAAGGACTTTTGAGCTCGGGTCTTTATAGAGCTTGCTCAGGTAGTAGAGCACGGGGCCCCCGTTCAGCATGCCGGCGGTGGTGACGATGACCGAGGGTTCCTTAAGGATCTCTGCCCTTTTACTCTGCTTTACGGGCGTGGCGTTATCGAAGGCTTTGTCAAGGAGTTTGGGGTTTCTCAGGTATTCGGGATATTTTTTGAGGATTTTGTATACGTCTTTTCCCATCCCGTCCACATAGGCGTGGATCCCATGGGCGTCCAGGAGCATGAGGATTTCCTGAGTCCTGCCGATAGCAAAGGCCGGGATAATGGCTGTCCCCCCGCGGTCCATGGTATCCCAGACGGATTCGATGAAGCGTTCCTCGGTCTCCTTGCGCGGGGTATGTTCTTCCCCGAAATAGGTGCTTTCAAGTATGAGGGTGTCGGCTTTCGGGAACTTATCGGCTCCCGGGACCAGCCTTGTGGGCTGGAGGCTGAAGTCACCCGTATAAAAGAGGCTTTCTCCTGCTTCGGATTCCAGGTAGATGCCCGAAGCCCCGGGGATGTGCCCGGCTCCGTAGAAGCGGGCCCTGTAACCGTGGGTCATGAATTCCGTTCCCGTGTCGGTCTTCTGGGTCAAGCGGGTGAGCTTTTGCAGGTCATCAGGGTCAAAGGGGGCCACGCCCGAGAGGGTCCTTTCCGCGATTTTTAGGGTGTCTCTTCCCAGAAGCCCGGTAAACTCCGCAGTCGGCGGGGTCATGAAGACTTCCGGGTTCATGTACATGAGGTTCGGGACTGCTCCGCAGTGGTCCAGGTGCCCGTGGGAGATGAGCACACTTTTGGGTTCCATGCCGTTCTGGGGGTATTCGGGGATATCCCCAGCCTTTATTCCGTAATCGAGCAGGACCTCCTCATTAACGAGTAAACCCGAACGTCCGACTTCCCTGCATCCGCCTTTAAAACTAAACTCCAGGATTCCAACTCCTTGATAATTTCTTAAAAAAATCTGAAATTTGGTGATAAGCCCTGATAAATAAAGACGTTTCACTTTCGGTTTCGGGCTTTTCTACCATTTGAAAAAAGACTGAATTTTATAAATAAGTATCTGACCGAAAAAGATTTCATCGGGCTTTTGAGAGCTTTCAACGATTTTGAACAGCCCCTCCAATTTAGAAAAATTTAGAAGTCCTGGCAGGCCAGAAGTTTCATTTCCTACAACCCTGCAGTTTTCTATAAGCCAACCGTTTTTATAAGCCCGCAGTTCCTTATAGCCAGCCGCTTTCCACAGGTTTATCGTTTTTGAAAGGTTGGGCGGGTTCAGCAGCTTTCAATAGCTGCCCCGCAGGAGACCTGCCAGTTTTTTATCTTCTTTATGCTGATACTGGTAACTTTTGAAAGTTCGAAAGGATCGGCTTTGATCAGGTCCTCAACGGTTGAGATCCCCGCTTCCTCGAGTTTTTCAGCCGTAACCTTCCCGACACCGCTGATTTCCTTGATGGATTTCGGGCGTTCCTTATCGGGGATCTTGTCCTGCTCTTCCTGTTTTGCCTTCTGCCATTCAATGAAATTGCACTGAGGACAGCCAAGGTCCCAGGGGCGTTTTCCATAATTGACTATGCGGAGGTGGTGCATCCCGTGATCCACGCAGGGCTTATCCGTGACCACAATCTGCCCGCTTCTGGGCAGGGGCAGGGAAAAGGTGCATTCCGGATAGTTGCTGCAACCTATGAAACGGCCTCCCCGTTTCGAACGGCGGACCATTATCTCGCTTCCGCAGTCAGGACAGTTGCCTATGATCTTGTCTTCCCTCAGCCCGGCTTGAAGGGATTCCACGATTTTGTCCCGGTTCTTTTCCAGTTCCGAAAAGACCTGCTTTAACATCTCTCTCGATTCCTCAAGGACTTCGGCTTCCGAGATCTTGCCTTCGGCGATCCTGTCCATGTTTTCTTCAAGGACCCCGGTCATGTCGGGTTTGGTGATCGTCGGGGAATAGTTCTCAAGGGTATCCATGACAGCAAAAGAGGTCTTCGTGGGCTGGACCTGGGTCCCGTGGATATAAGCCCTGGAATAGAGCTTGCTGATAATTTCGTGCCGGGTGGCTTTCGTCCCGAGCCCGAGCTCTTCCATCATGTTAATCAGGCGCCCTTGTCCATAGCGGCCAGGGGGCTGGGTCTCCTTGTCGAGCATCTCCTTCTTTGCCACGGCAAGGGTTTCCCCTTTCGAAAGTTCCGGGAGCAGCCTGTCTTCAGGCTTGTTGTAGTCGTAGTACCATCTCCAGCCAGGGACAACAAGCCTTGCCCCGCTTGCCCTGAACTCTTCTTCATTTATGTCAAGCTTTATGCGCAGGGTCTCCCATTCGCTGGGCTCGGCAAAGGTTGCAAAAAAGCGCCTGACCACCAGTTCGTAGACCTTCCACTCGTCCTCTTTCAGCTCCGATTCCTCTGCAAGGGACGCCGGGTAAATCGGGGGGTGGTCGGTAGTTTCCTTTTTCCCGCGGGTGGGCTTGAGCTCCGTTTTTTCCAGCAGGGCGTTTGCGTACTTTTTGAAATGCCCTTCCTTGAAGATTTCTATCTGGGCCCTGAGGTCCAGGGTTTCGGGATAGACAGTGTTGTCGGTTCTGGGATATGAGATGTACCCGTTGGTATAGAGGGATTCGGCCAGGCGCATCGCGTTTGAGGGGCTAAGCCCTATTGCGTTTGCAGCGCTGATGAAGCCTGTGGTATTAAACGGAGTCGGAGGCTGGTCTACCCTGTTTCCCCTTTCGATTTCCTGCACTGTTGCCTTTTTTCCGAGTTTTGCGAACACCCTGTCAGCTTCCTCTTTCTCCAGGAAGCGCCGGGTCGCATGCTGGGCGGAAAAAGTTTCCTTTTTGCCGTTTTTGAGTTCGGCATGGATTTCCCAGTAAGGGGTAGAGACAAAGGCTTGCCTCTCTTTTTCCCTGTCCACGATCAGGGAGAGGGTGGGGGACTGAACTCTTCCTACGGACAGGAACATCTTCCCGAGCCTGCCTGCGGAAAGGGATATGTAGCGGGTCAGGGCTGCACCCCAGACCAGGTCGATGACCTGCCTGGAATGTCCGGCGGCAGCAAGGTTGAAGTCAACGGGAGTGGGGTTTGAAAATGCATCTTCAATGGCTTTCGGGGTAATGGCGCTGTAGCGGACCCTGCCAAAAACGATGTCAGGGTTAACTTTTTTTATGATATTGAGAGCTTCGACTCCGATCAGTTCCCCTTCCCGGTCGTAGTCAGTGGCAATGGTAACATTTCCGGCTTCTTTCCCGAGCTTCCTCAGGGCGGTCACGATCTTCCTGTTAATGGGAGTCGTAATGATGTCAGCGCCTATCAGGTCTTTTGCATCGACCTTCTGCCAGTTGTTATATTCCTTCGGAAAATCAATCCCGACTATGTGCCCGGAAAGCCCTATAACAACGGTTTCCTGCTTGTCCTCGCCGGTACCTATTTCGTACTGGTAAGTATCCACTCCGCTGACCCTTTCTTTTTTAGGGTTTTTCGGTGCCAGGATTGCGGCTATCCTCCTCGCCGCGATATTCTTTTCCGTTACGATAAGATGCATTTGAAACTCCAGTGAATCTTTTAGTATATTTTTTGCTGAAATGTCAGAGTACCCCGAAATTAATCTCCGTTGGTTGCAGAATGGTTCTTTATTTCTTGAGTTTCCTTCTTGAATATAAATTTTTGTATTAGATTTATAAGAAACTGTACCGTTTCCCGAAAAAAACAGAAATCAATAGCCTTCATACTCAGGAATTTGCGTGCCGTGCCTTCATGTACGATCTTTTGCGCCCTCTTCTGCTCTCTCTTTTACTCTCTCTTCCGCTTCTTCAGTCATAGTCCCTTGTCCACATTCCCTCACCTGCTTCTTTTTTCGATCAGCCTGAAAGCGGTTTCCACGGCTTCTTTCGGGCTTTTCGCCCGGTGTGTCCCTTCAATATCCCACTTTGATTCAAGCACGACCACCGGCTTTCCCATTTTCAGGCCGAGCGCGATTTCCGAAGGGTCCCGTACTCCCCGTCCACGGCTATAAGGGCATCCGAAGACCGGGCTATCAGGGCGTTCCTGGCATGTCCCATCCCGCTCAGGATAGCAACGTCGATCCAGGAATTTGCATCTTCTCTCCGGATTCCAGGCAGGATCCCGAGGGTCTCCCCTCCCTCCTTTTTTGCCCCGCAGGACGCAGCTTCCATAACTCCCCCAAGCCCCCCGCAGAGAAGCACAGCTCTCCTTCTGGCAATTTCCCTGCCCACAGCTTCGGCAAGGGCTTCCACTTCTTCGCTGCAGGCGCCTGCTCCGATGACTCCGACCTGTGTTTTGATCCTGGTGGCCATAAATAATGCTGCTCCTTTACCTGAGTTCGAGAGATGGTTTTCCGGGACGTGGTTTTTGAGAAATGGTTTTCTGGGAAGTGGTTTTTGAGAAATGGTTTTTGAGAAATGGTTTTCCGGGAAGTGGGTTTCCTCCAGGTGTTTATATGTAATGGCTCTGGATTTCCACGATTTCGCTGCTGTTTTTCGCTTTCGAGTAGTCCTCGAGAGGTTCGTGGTTCAGTTCCAGGAAACTGTGCCCCCAGTTGAATTTTGAGAGGACCTTTTCAGCCTGTTCCTTATGCCCCAGAATATAGAGAGCTGCAGCAAAAGCCTCGGCGGAATTGAGCTTGAAAGGCCTTCCGAAATTTATCGGGTTTCCTGCGAGGAGGTAGGGAAGGGCACGGTGCTGGAGGTTCAGCTTTTCCAGCTCGGGAAAGACCCTTTCGACTTCTTCCCAGGAGCAGTCAAGCACGATGATTCCCTTTTCCGTGCTGTCAGCCGGAGATATGGCTTTTTCGGCAAAGGGGTCAAGCAGGATTGCCGACCGAGGTAGTTGCGATATTTTCTCGTAAAGGCGGGCAAGCTCAAAGCGGGCCATTTTTTTTCCCGTGCATTTTTTGGGGTTGCACTGTCCTGCATGGTAAATATAAAGGGGAATGTCCCGGGACTTTACTGTTTGGTTTTTTGTCGGCTTCATCAGTGGTCATCTGGAATGTGGGGTGCAGGGGTTATATTTTTTGCGCATCTCGCTGCAAGGATGAGAACTCTGTTATAGGCAGTTGTAAGGATACTAATCCTGATTCTTTTAACAATTTACTGGCACTCTCCAGACTTCTGGAAAAAACACTCCTCCTTTTATCCCGGTTTTCTGCTTGAAATCTTTGCTGCTTATCATGTTGTCCTTTTTAATTATTGGACTCTATTTTTTAGTCATTGGACTATAGTTTATAGTTATTGCACTGCATTTTTTATTCATTGGACTATA
>JAENYU010000024.1:0-38569 GCA_016841625.1 Methanobacteriota archaeon | reverse complement strand
TCATTGGACTATAGTTTATAGTTATTGCACTGCATTTTTTATTCATTGGACTATATTTTTAGTCATCCTTATATACATAATAGTTATGATACTATCCATTATATGCATCTGAATACCCTTTATCTGCCCGGGCCTTAAATTCAAAATGATACTGTGTTTGAATTTAATTTCCCCATGTCTTTTTTTGGAAAAAGCCGTCTACTTCGAAGCCTGTGAAAGTACTGGTGTCTGAAAAGCAGCTCAAAAAAGGTTTGCGGGATAAGTTAATGCAGGGATTACATTTAGGGCTATAATAAGAATTTTTTTGTTATTTAAAAATGAGCTAGTTTATATATAATGCTTTATATATATTTGATAATGACACTAGCCCATATCCGATTGGGTGCGGAAAAGTGTATTGAAAACGATTTTTGAGCAGGGATTTAACCAGAACCCTGTCTATACATGATTTAGTAATACATGACTGAAGCATTTCATTGAGCATTTCATTGTGCATTTCATTGTGCATTTCATTGCCGCCTGCGTCGTGCCAGGTGCCTGTAACGGTGGAAATAATACTTTTAGCCCGTCACCTTTGCAAAAAGTCCATCCCTAAACCGGAGGACTAAGCCGGGGACGAGCTGTGTATTACATTCGTGGTTTTTTCACCGGTGCATTCTCCCTGGCAGAAGGAAGTGTCCGTCTTTGTAAGTGGGGAAAGACGACGTTTTCTCTTAGACTTTGGCTCTACCTGTATTGTGCAATTATCCCGGGGATGGGGGTCCCTTGTTCAGGGATAAATTAGGACTTCTTATCCGCCTCTACTTGCACCTGGTAGCAGACAGTATAGACGTTGAGGCACTGATAAGAATTCCGGAGGTGAAAATAGATGGAACAATCAACTACTGCTGACTATGGTACCGAGTATGAAGCACTGGAGGCACCGTGGTGGTTAGTCGTTCTGGAAGGGATTGTCGCCATTATTGTCGGCATATTCCTCTTATACAGTCCGGGAGTTACCACCGTCGTACTCCTGAGGATCCTGGCCATCTTCTGGCTTTTGGGCGGAATTATTTCGATTATAGGGATTCTGTTTAACAGGGAAGACTGGTTCTGGAAGCTAATTTCAGGTATCCTGACCATCATTGCCGGAGCCCTGATCCTGATATACCCTGTCCTCAGCCCCTATGTCGTTCTAGGATTATTCGTTATAATTATTGGAGTATGGGCTGTCATAAGCGGAGCGATCAAAATCGCCTGGGGCCTTAAGGGAGGAGGTTGGGGGGTGGGGATCCTCGGAATCCTGACCCTGCTCCTCGGACTACTCCTGCTAAGCGACCCGATGGCCGGAACCCTTGCCATTCCATGGTTATACGGACTCTTCCTTGTTGCCGGGGGATTCGGGGCACTTATCGTAGGATTCAAAATGCGGTCCTGAAAAAGGGTCCCGAACCGGGTGCATCCTGTGAGATGAAAGGGAATCTTTTCCCTTCCAACAATCAGGAGGTATCAGAAACTCTGGCATCAGACGGATTTGCCATGTAAAACGCTGTTATACGCTGTTATACGACTTCAGTATCTAACAAACAATAAGGAGACAAAAAGAAAGCAGAATAAGGAGATTTGTGTATGGGAAGACCTATAGGTGTTACTATTCTGGCCATCGGGGCTGCCCTTCTGGCAGTGATCAATGGTATCATAATGATTCGGTTCCTGGGATTTTTACCGTTCCTGGGACCGCTTGACGTCCGCATTTTCAACCTCTGGTATGCGTTTCTGTACGGCCTGCTGGCTTACGTATGGGCGTGGCTTACCGGGATGCTCTGGAATGTGAATCCGCAAGCCTGGATGTTCCTGGCTGTCATCGTTGTCTTCAACCTCTGTATAGACTTTGTGGTGCTAATCACCGGAGGTGCATGGTATGATATCAACGTTTCAGTTCTCCTGAACGGCCTCCTCCTTGTATACCTCATGCTGCCCGGAGTAAGGAGTGCATTCGGAACGGATTAAGGCTGATGAAAAAAGGCTCCTGATATCCTGCTCCGGCTTTAATTAAGGGGTTTCCAGGCAGTCAGCAGGATAAGGGGGCTCTTTGCCGCGGAGATGGCACTTTATTACCCCAACCCGATGGTGCTTACTGTGGAGAAAAAGATCGTAATTGTCGCCCTATCGCTTGCAATGTTCGTGCTCGTTATTGATACGACGATCATGAACGTCTCGATTTCGGCACTTATCAGTGACTTCAATACGGACGTTGCCACCGTCCAGGCTGCCATTACCCTGTATGCACTCGTGATGGCGTCCCTGATGATCACAGGGGGAAAGATCGGGGACATCGTCGGGAGAAAACGGGCATTCAGGATCGGACTGGTGATATACGGGGTGGGCTCTCTCCTGACGGCAGTCAGCCCGACAATAGCTGTACTGTTTGTAGGCTGGTCGATCCTTGAAGGGCTTGGAGCAACCCTTGTCATGCCCGCTATCCAGACGCTTGTTACCTCAAACTACAGGGGGGAAGACCGTGCCGTGGCTTATGGGATACTGGGGGGAATCGTTGCTGGCGGAATCGCCCTCGGGCCAATTATAGGGGGCTGGCTGACAACTGCATACACCTGGAGACTTGCCTTTGCCGGAGAGGTGGTGGTTGTGATCCTTGTCCTGGCATTAAGCCGCTATATCCTGGACGCACCCCTCGAGACAGAAGAAAAGCCGAAGCTGGATATAGTCGGGTCTATCCTCTCCGCGCTGGGGATTGGTCTTATCGTTTTTGGCATATTGCTGGCAGGGACCTACGGCTGGTGGGAGGCACGCCAGACTTTCTCCATAGCAGGGATCGAAATTTCCCCGTTCGGGCTTTCCCCCACCCCCGTATTCATTGCAGCAGGAGCCGTTATCCTGCTGGCCTTCGCCGCCTGGGAACGCTATGTCATTACGCGAGGGAAGATGCCGCTCGTAAAGCTCGATGTGCTCAGGGACCGCAGGGTCACATCGGGAATATTCATCCAGCTGGTCCAGACCCTCCTTTTTGGAGGTTTCCTGTTCAGCATGGCCCTCTTCCTCCAGATCGCCCTGGGCTTAAACGCGATGCAGACCGGCTTTGTCTACCTGCCCCTTTCAATACCGCTTTTAATTGCCTCGCTAGCAGCGTCCCGGTTATCTGCCTTTATAGCCCCGAAGCGCATCATCCAGTCCGGATTTTTCGTAATTATCCTGGGGCTTCTTCTGTCTATCGCAACCATTGATGTGGAGGTCAAAGGACTTGGCCTGATGACAGGGTTTGCCCTGATAGGTATAGGCGGAGGGCTCATAGCGTCCCAGGTGATGAACCTCGTGCTTTCCCAGGTAGTTCCCGAAAGGACAAGCGAGACGGCTGCCCTGATGAGCACTTCCGAGAACCTCGGCATGGCGCTCGGGACTGCCCTGATGGGCTCTATCCTTGTTGCAGGCCTGGCAGTTGGAGCTATTTCCATGATCGAAGAAAGCCCTGTCATTCCGGAGGAACTCAAGCCCGACCTGATATCGGCAGTAGAAGAGAATGTGCGCTTTTTGAGCGATGAAGAATTGCAGGCCATCCTGGAAGGTGCACCTCCTGACCTTGCACAGGAAATCCTGAGGATCAATGAAATCGCCCGCATTCAGGGGATAAAAACTTCTCTCTGGGGGCTGGTGATTTTCGTAAGCTTCGGCATAATCGCCTCGATCTTCCTGCCACCCGAAATCCTGATATCTCAACAGGAATGAAACAGGTTTTGAGCTCGTTTTGAGCTCAACTTTTCATTTCTGCAAGCGCTTTCTCAGTTTTTCATTTCTGCAAGTACTTTTTCAGCCTTTTCCCTTATTTCCGCAAAAATGTCCCTGCATTTCGAATCAATCCCCACGATAAGGGGCCCGAACTCCTCGACCCTCAGGACCCAGACAGCTTCGGGCATCCCCAGGTCAAGCCAGTGGACAGTTACTACTTCCTTTATCAGTTCGGCGGCAAGGGCTGCACAGCCTCCGGTGTAGGCCAGGTAGACACAGCTGCCCTTCATGGCTTCAGAAACGTTTTTCATCCCGCCTTTCCCGATGACTGCCCGCACCCTGTGGACTTCCAGAAGTGGAGGGGTCATCTTTGACATCCTGCCGCTGGTGGTGGGGCCGGCTGAGACCACTTTCCATCCGACTTTCTCTTCCTTCCCTTCTTCTCTTTCTTTTTTCTCTTCGTCTTTTCCTTCCCCGGTTTGATGCATGAGGGGGCCACAGTGGTAAATCACCGCTCCTTCCAGGGAGAAAGGAAGCTCTTCTCCGTTTTCTGCAAATTCCAGGATGCGGGCATGGGCCTCGTCCCGGGCTGTCAGGATCTCTCCGGAGATATAGACTATGTCCCCGGCTTCAAGTTTTTCGATGTCCTCTAGGCCAAGGGGGGTCTTCATGTGCCACTCCATTATTCATCCCCTCCGAATACGATTGAAGCGTGCCGGTTTGCCCAGCACTGGATGTTCAGCGCCACGGGAAGGGAAGCTGTGTGGCAGTGGGCGGTTTTTACGTGAACTGCAAGGGCGGTTGTGCTGCCCCCCAGGCCCATACAGCCGATACCGAGGGCGTTTACGGCTTCAAGGATTTCCTTTTCAAATTCGCTCATGGGAGTGTCCAGGGGTTCTAAGAGAGCTTCTTTCGCCAGCCTTGCGGCTTTGTCAAAGGAGCCTCCGATCCCCACCCCGAGCGTCAGGGGAGGACAGGGCATCCCACCTGCGTTAATAACCGTTTCGAGCACGAAGTTTTTTATGCTCCCTACCTCGGTTGGGTTCAGCATCCGAAGGGCGCTCATGTTTTCCGAGCCCGCACCTTTGGGGGCAACCGTGACCTTGAGCTGCCTACCGGGTACGAGTTTCCAGTGAATGTCCGGGATCCCGTTTCCCGTATTGTCCCCGCTGTTCTTGCGGGTCAGGGGGTCTACGGCATTGGGACGGAGCGGTATTTCCCTGGTCGCAAGGGCGGCAGCTTCCCGGATTGCGGCTTCAAGGTCGAATTCGGGCCGAAACTCACTTCCGAGCTCCACAAAAAAGATCAGGATGCCTGTGTCCTGGCACATGGGCACGCCGTGGGTTTCGGCAATTTTGATGTTTTTCAAAATTGCCTGGAACTGGGACTTTGCAACCGGGCTTTCCTCCCGAGCTTCGGCTTTTCGGATTGAATTCACAACATCATCGGAAAGTTCGGTTTCCGCTTTTCTGAGAAGGTCCACAAGAGACCGGATAAAAGTTTCACGGCTAAGTTTCGAAGACAAAAAGACCACCAAAATGGATCATATGATAGAAAATAAGTGCAAGAGAAGGGATTCGAAACCCTGGACGTTTGCACTAAAAGATTCTTTGCGCGAATAGATTCTGGATTATATTCTGATTTGTATTCTGATTTATATTCTGGTTTTTCTGAGAATTACACGCCCGGATTTAAATATGTTTTTCTCCAGTGTTCCCTTCTACTGCTTTTGAATATTTTTTCAGCATTATAAAGGAAAGAAACAATCAACCGTTATTCTTGAATTAACCGTTATTCTTGAATTAACCGTTATTCTTTGATCCAGCCCTTTTCCATCCAGTAGTCGCAGTTGTGCGTCCACTGGTCTTTGTTAGCAAGGATGACATACTTGAACCCTTCTCTCCAGACTTCATGTGCAGCTTTCTGTTCCGGGTATGGTCTCTTCTCTTTTATCGCTTCAACGAGGTCTTTGCCCATTTCATGCGATTTTTCAATTGCTGTTTCCATTGCTGAAGGACCCTCTGACATTGCGCAGCCCACTCCTCCGATGTTGTTGCCTCCGCAGTGTGCCATAAAATTGTTCATGATGTCGAGGACAAAATCGATCTCACTGCTGCCCGCAGTTGTCAGGGAAAAGCCATACTTGCCGTCAAAGAGCTGCTCATGAATAACAAGCGGACTTCTATCGAACACTGTCTTGAGCTGGGCTGTCACGTTTGTTATGTAATTGGGGCTGCTCAGGATTATGCCGTCCACATCCAGAAGCTTTTCCAGTACAGCTTGATAGTCATCTTTTATTGAGCATACTCCAGTCTCATAGCAGGAATCGCATGCAGTGCAGAATTTGATTTTCAACTTTGCAACATCGATGGCCTCAACTTCTGCTCCTGCTTCTTCTGCTCCTTTCAGGGCTGCGTCCAGCAATTTTAAAGTACTGCTGTTCTTGCCTCTCGGGCTTGATGATATTCCGATTATTTTCATAGATATTCCTCTCTGAATTTTTTTTCTATCTTTACTTTTCTCTTTGAATTTTTAATAAATAACACTACTGGATTCAATTAAAACTTTATTATGCTCTGTTGGTCTCGATTAATCGGTTGATATCTTAGAATCTACATGGTCCAATAAATACGTCTCTTGACCCCGAAAACCGTTTTTCAATCCAATCATAAGAAGTGCCCCCGCCAGCTTGCCTGGCGGCGCCTCCCCAAAAGAAATAAGAAAAATATATGATAAATAATATTTTGTAAGCTGTATTTATTTCTGTTTTGCTTACAAGCTTGCCGTTTTTTCGGTTATTTTTACTTTTGCCGTTTCTACTTTTTGCCATTTTTACTTTTTGCCATTTATTTTCTTTTCACTCTGGAAAGGCCGTCCACCTTCGGTAGCCGGGAACAAAAACGGCGTAAGGTGACAAATTCTGCTTTTACGGGCTAGAATTCAGGATTTCGAGCCAGCTATCATCCCTTTTCACTTAAAATGTCAACCATGTAACGATGGAATATTTAGTATCTGTCTTTCGCAAGGCATATCTAAACTCACCACCAATATCTAAGAATATGCCCCAGGGAAAGAAGAAAGGGCAAGTCCCTGATGAAAGTGCCAGAGGCGAGATCTCAATGCTCAAGACATCCAAACTATACACTCTGGAAGTCTATCTGATTGAAGGCCCGATTAGTATCGAGTTCGACGGGGAAACCATTTCCCGCACCATCCAGATCAGGGGAGATCAGACCCTGGAAAACCTCCACAGTATCATATACAAGGCCTTCGACCGTTTCGATGAACATCTTTATGAGTTTTTATTGGGGGAAGGCCCGGATGATAGGTCTGCCATTTACTCCCTGCCCATGGACATGGAGATCACGGGGTTAGAGGAAGAGATGGCGGGTGACGTCCGCACCACTACCATTGATTCGCTGGGCCTTGAGGTTGACCGGGCTTTTGGATATCGCTTCGATTTCGGGGACGACTGGCTGCATCAGATAGACGTCAAATCCATTGAGGATTCACCGGGAAAAGAAAAGTTTCCGAAAATCATAGATAAAGTGGGCAAAACCCCCCCGCAGTACCCTGATCCGGACAAGGAATAGACGGGACCTTTTACAATTAACATTGAAAAATTAGGTGAAAATAAGAATTTATACGGAAATAAGAACTCAAGCAAAAATTGCAAAGTATAATAAGTTTAGTGCGAGGGAAGGGAGTCGAACCCTTGAACCCCTGCGGGAATGGATCTTGAGCCCATCGCCTTTAACCACTCGGCAACCCTCGCGCAATTGATTTTTTTCACGGTCTAAATATTCTCCAGGCTTCCTAATTAATTATATCTTGAGCCTGTAACCGTTGACCGCCTGGTTACTCTCGCTTATTGATGAGTACCAATATGGTAACGATGAAACTACCATATAAAGCTAATCCTGTGAACAGGACTCAGACAGCGTCCGGGAGCCGGTAGGGAAAAGTAAAAGTTTCTCCCGGGCCCGGACGGTAGAAGGGGCTCTCTTTTGAAATTCTTTTTCGTAACCTCTCTTCCTCCATAAACTCCGGGCACAGGCTTAGAGGTCCTCGGAATTTTTCTCCTCTAAATTGTTTATTTTTTCTTCCGAACTGTTTGCCAGTACCCAGTCAAGGTAGTCCTGCTCCCCTCCGATCTCCCAGAACTCGATAGCAGGCAGTTCATATGTATGGAGGGCTTTTACAAGCTTGCAGATCTCATCAAAGCGGGAAGAATTGGTTTTAACGATCATTGCAATTTCGGAATCTTCCTCAATTTTGCCTTCCCAGGTGTAGACCGATGATATGGGAAACATGTTCACGCAGGCTGCAAGCTTCTTTGAGACCAGTGCCCTTGCAATAGTTGATGCGTTCTTCATATCTCCCGCTGTTATGTATACGATTCCCTGCATCTGACCCGGAACCTCCGGAAACATTAACATTTAAAAGGCTGTTATTGTTTAACGATTTCAAGCTAAAATTAGATTAAGCTACTAATTAGTCCCAGCTAATAAGTAATTTTGGCAAATCGAGAGTGTTATGCCGTGTGATAAATTATAAATGATAATTACAAAAACTAATCTTCACGCAGGAAGGTCAGTACGAGTATTTATATATCAATTTTAACATAATTGTTCTGTGTTTTATGTAATACGTTTTATTTGATTGCTATTTGGCCTTTTGACTCTTCTGCACTGTCTCGAGATTTGGCCTATAACGTAATATAATAAAACGCTTTATATGGTTCAAGTTCCGAATAATTCGATTCATACATAAGATCATTTCATACCCAAGATCATTTCATATTCTCGGAGAATTTCTTTGAGTGGCACAAGCATTGCAATAGGCATATTCATACTGTACTGGTTCCTTGTCTCTATTCTGGACAGGCGGGGAATTCTTGAAAAATACAACATAAGTACATTCGGTCCACTGCCTATCCTTATGATCAGGACCACAAAAGGGCTCAAACTGCTTGACATCCTGGCCCGGCCGAAGTTCTACTGGCGGGTTTTTGCAAACATTGGGATCTGGCTTATGTTTGTGGGCATGATCGCCATGTTCCTGGTAATCGCGGTCTCGGACTTTGCGCTGTACACGTCTTTCCTGAACAACAACGTTCCGGAACCGGGCAAGTACAATGCCCCCAGGAATATCCTGCTTATCCCCGGCTTAAACGAGTTTATCCCCTTTACCTGGGGGATTATTGCGCTAATCGTCACTCTCGTGGTGCATGAGTTTTCCCACGCAATCCTCTGCCGGGTGGAAGGTATCCGGGTCAAGTCCATGGGGATCCTGCTTGCCCTTGTGCCTATCGGAGGTTTTGCGGAACCCGATGAAGAACAGCTTTTCGGCAAAAAAGAGATGGTCGAGACCGGACTTCCCCTGACTGCCTCGATTGATGAAATCAAAGAATGGGAACGGAAGGAAGAGGAAAGAAAAAAGGAAATACATCACAAAATTAATGAGCAAAAACCTGCTCAGGAACCTGAAATAATTGCCACAAGGACCCAGCGGTCCAGGATCCTGGCTGCCGGGGTGATGGCAAACTTCTGTGTTGCATTCATAGCCTTACTGCTCTTCTTCGGACCCGTGCTCGGGGCAATCGCTCCCCTGAGTGACGCCATGGTCCTGGGTGTAAACGAAAGTTCCCCTGCTGACCTTGCAGGAATCCGGGAGGACATGGTAATTATCCGGATAGATGACACGGACATCACCAATGCCCTGGACGTCCTCTACTATCTGGATACCGTCGAACCCGGCGAGATAATGCAAATACATGCCCTGGAAGACGGGGTTGTTTCGGTGTATGAGGTCGAAGCTCCCGAGCCGTCCGAAGGTCAAATCAATGGGGTACCTGTTGGCGGGGTTGTGGAAGGGAGCCCTGCGGAAGCCGCCGGTTTCGAGGAAGGGATGACCATGCTCCGGCTTGATGACACGGAGATGCAAAACGTCGCCAATTTTGTAAGTTTCATGGAAAATACCCAGGCTAACCAGACCATCCGGGCGGAACTGCTTCCCCCTGCGAATTATACAAAAGCCCTGACGGAAAACGGCACGGTTGTACTTGATGTTAAACTGGCTCCCCACTCCATTGACAGCGAACGGGGTTTCCTGGGAATTATGTACGGAATGAACGGGATTGTCGAATGCCCGACGCTCGGCATTTCCTTCTGGATGCCCCAATCAAAATTCTATCTTGAGGCCCTCAAACAGATCCCCTCCCTGCTCACGGGACTTGCCGGCTGGCTGATCCTCTTCGGGCTTCCCGTCTACGGGTTTGCCGGGGAAGGTTTCCGCGGCTTTTCCGGCACCATTGCCCAGTTCTACCAGCCTGTGGGATGGGCCGAACCTCTGGGAGTGGGCATCTTCTGGATTGCCAATACCCTGCTCTGGGTAGGCTGGCTAAACTTCTATGTGGGGCTTTTCAACTGCCTGCCCGCGGTACCCCTGGACGGAGGCCACGTGTTCAAGGACTACACTTACTCCCTTGTGTACCGGATTACAGGAAAGGATGACGTCTCTGCGAGAGTCTCCAATTCCATCGCAGCAACCTTCTCAATGCTAATCCTGTTCTCGTTTATCTTTATGATAATCGGGCCTTTCATAGGGCAGTGGTTGAAGTGATATGAAATTTTTCAGTTAACATCCCGGGCACTGCGGTAAAGCCCGGAAGTTTCGGGACTTTTCATCCGTAAAGCCCCGGATTTTATTTTCTTTTTTGAGGTGGCATGCTAACCGGCTTTCATAATAGTTATAAGACATCCCGGCTAACTTACAAACAGGAAAAATGAATATAGGATGTATTGATAACAGAGTGTAAGAAGACAGGCTGTAATGAATAGGATGTATTGATAACAGAGTGCAAGAAGACAGGGTGTATTAATGGCTCTTCCCAGATCCGGTAGGCCCGCGGGCAAGACAAATGTTCGAAGAATAATGCGGAAAAGACCGCAAGCGGCTTACAGGATTGTAACGTTGCTTATAGTCATCATTTACATCCTTCTCTTCGAGTACCTGATGATCCTGGAGGGGCAGCCCGAGAATGCAAACCCGATAACTGCCATCTACTGGGCGACCAGTACTATTGCGACGGTAGGTTACGGGGACGTGGTCTTCACTTCCCTTGCAGGCCAGCTCTTTTCGGTGGTCGTGCAGGTAGTAGGCATCATCCTGATTTCCGGCTTCCTGCTTTCGTATGCGCTGATGCCCTGGCTGGATAGGTCAATCAAGTTCAGGCTTACCAGGAAAGTTCCTGCCGGCTTGAAAGAGCACATAATCATTTGCGGATACAATCAGCTGGTGGAAACCCTTATCGACGAACTGGCCGAGCAGGATATCCTGTTTGTGATAGTCGACGATAATACGGAACTTATAAGGGAACTTGCCTACAAGGACGTTCCCTGCATCCTCGGGACCCCCAGCGACAAACAGACGCTTCTGAACGCCAACGTTGAAAAGGCCAGGATCCTGATTGCAAACATGTCCGATGAAAGGAACGCAAATATCGTGCTGACCTCGCGGGAGTTCGAACATCTCCGGATCATTGCCATCGTAGAGGACCGTTCCAACTCCAAATACCTCAAGTATGCAGGAGCCGACACCGTGGTCTCCCCCAAGTCCATGTTCGGACAGTTCATAGGGAGAAAGGCGATGGACAGGCTCGTGAGCAGGGTTACCGGGGCAACCGAAATCTTTGAAGGGGTGCACATCACCGAGTTTCCCATATACCTGAAAAGCCCCCTTATAGGAAAAACCCTGAGGGAAGTTTCCAGTCAGAGACTTACCGGAGCTCGCATTGTGGGGATCTGGAAAAGCGGGAGCCTTTCCTTTGACCCGAAAGAGGACGATTTGATCCAGGACAATTCCGTCCTCCTTGCCGTGGGAACTCCTGGACAGCTTTCTAAACTGAAAAAACTAACCCATTGAACCTGTTGTCCGGGTCCGGTTCCCTGACAATGTAACAAAAAAATTTTATTATTTAGGAACATAACAGGCAGTGAAAATACTGGCAGTCGAAGGACGAATCTGATGATTTCGGTCTGATGATTTCGGTCTGATGATTCCGGGGTGAAAAATGGAGACAAAAGGACATCTGGTCGTGCTGGGATATGGAGACGTCGGGAAGAGCCTCGTAAAGGTGCTCAGGGACGGGCCTTTTCGTTTTGTTGTTGTGGATTCGAATGAAAAGGTCTTCGAATACGCAGACTTCGAGCATATCGTTGGGAACGGAGCCGACGAAGAAGTGCTTATTTCGGCAGGGGTGAAGACATCATCCTTTGTTTTCGTTGCCCTGAACGACGATACGAATGTCATTTTTGCAACCCTGATTGCGAGGAGCCTGAATCCGGACTCAACCATCGTAGCCAGGGCAAACTCAGTGAGGTCCATCGACAAGATCTACAAGGCGGGGGCGGATTACGTGGGTTCCCTTTCCATCGTGGCAGGGCAGATGCTTGCCAAAATGACTGCCAGTTGCGTGGGAAAGTCCTGCAGGATGGACGAAGATATAATGCTTTACGAAGGCATAGAAATCGAAATACATCATGTGGAAAAGGGCTCTTCCATGGATAAAAAATCAATAGGGACCATGGACCTTGAAAATAAGATCGGATGCACCATAGTTGCCATTGAACGCGAGGGCCTTGCCATGATCGACCTCACTAAGAAGACTTTAATCAGGGCCGGAGACGTGATTGCTGTCGTCGGGAGTAGTAAACAGATTTCAGAATTTAAGGAAAAATACATTAAATAAGAATTTGGGGTGTAATTTCAGGGAAAAATTTTAGGGGGAACTTATTAGGGAAATTTCAAGGGGAATATATCTGTTATTATAGCTAATGCAACAAATGGAAACTGGAAAACAGTTAAAGATTATTTATAGTTAAATGATAGTTACAGTTACTGATTCACAGGTAATTATTTACAGTCAATAATAAAGTACAGTTACAAATTATTTGCCGTTAAAGATGTGATAACATGGAGAGTTTATCGACCGGGATTGAGGGGCTTGATTTGATGATAGATGGCGGATACCCTAAGGGGAGAAGCGTACTTATTACGGGTCCGTCGGGTTCCGGGAAAACCATTCTCGGACTACATTTCCTGCACAGGAACTGTGTGGAAGGCAAGAAATGTGTCATGATCCTTACCCGGGAACTCACGGAAGACCTCCTCATGCAGTCGAAAAGCCTTGGGCTTGAACTCGACCCATTCCTTGAAAACGGGCAGCTTACCATAAAGAACATCTTTGAGGACAAGCTTAACAAGATCAAAAGTTTCTCAAAATTCGGGAAAGGGCTCAGTACGGTAGATGCGGACATTCTCGACCACCTGAGCGGCATGAGCCCTGATGTCGAGGTCGTGGTCCTCGACAACATCGGGGTAATGGCCATTGACCATGATATCAAAGAATTCGCGGACAAGTTCAGCTCTATCAGTATTATCCTTATGAAAAACAACTGTACGGGCTTCTTCGTCATGGATGAGGATTCCTACGAACTTACCCACAGGCTTACCGGCTACATGGTTGCCGGACTTATCCGTTTTCTGGTGAAAGAGAACCTTAGTGTCGGGAGAACCAGCCAATATATTTACGTCCAGAAAATGCGAAACAAGAAAGTTCCGGTAAAATATTCCCTGTATGATATTAGTTCAAGGGGGATTGAAATAATCAACAGCATAAAGGGAACTTTATGAATTTCAGAGTCTTTTTTCCCTAATATTTTTCTTTAATTTCCCTTATTTCGGTCGCTTTGTTCACTTTATTTCCTTTATACTGAAATAACAGCATTCATTCCGGTTTCCGATGGTTTTATGAACTTCGACTCCCCACCTGCCGGGCATTTTCGAGGCAACGTTTGAGAAGATCTTTCTTGTTAGGGTACAGAGAATCGGGTTTCTGCGCGCCTGTTCTTTCCCCCAGGGACAGGCTGTCCCTTCAATTATGCAGACGTTTCCTTCTTCGTCTGTTTTCGAACTGAAATCTCCCCCTAGCTGGTTCATGATGTCTTCACAGACTTTTCCGGTGTAGGCAAGGTCCATGTTTTCCATGTCAAAGGAGTACATATCGATCAGGGTTTTTTGGACCATGCCGGTCATCTGGTTGATCATGATCGTTTTTTCTTCGTAAGAAATTGCCTGGAGAAGAGTGGGAATTATTTCGGTCAGGATGCTCTGGATCCTGTTTTTAACCTCTAGACAGTCGCGTTCTGCCGCCAGCCTGTCGTGGAGGTCTTTTACCCTGAGCAGGGACTTCACTCTTGTAGTGAGTTCCAGCTTGTTTATGGGCTTTATAAGAAAATCGTCCGCTCCCGCCTCGATCCCTGTTATGCGGTGCTCGAGTTCCGAGAGGGCCGTAAGCATCAGGACCGGGGTGAACTGGGTTTCGCTCTCAGCCTTAAGGATCCTGCAAACCTTATACCCGTCCACTTCGGGCATCATGACGTCCAGGAGTACCATGTCCGGTTTTTCTTCCCTGACCTTCTGGAGAGCCTCTTTTCCGCCGTAAGCGGTAATCGTTGTGCAGGGTTCCGATAAAAGGTAAGCTTCCATCAGTTCTACATTGATCTCTTCGTCGTCGACAATCAGGATTTTGGGTGTTTTATCTTCAATCGACAATTTCTATTCCTCCGGATTCCCGGATTTTGATCCCTTCGGATGTAATCTCAAAGACGGACATTTCCGGAGAAATGGGAGTACTGCGCATTTTGGATATATTCAGGTAGCGCTCCATTTTCCCAAGGTATGCGTTTTCTTTTACAAGAAGCCGGATTGAGCCGTATGCCGCGTACTCCGCCAGTTGCTGGCTCATGTTGTATGCGGCTTCGTCCATAATTAAAAGGGTTGTACAGCATTTCTTTCTCAGGAGGTAGTTCATGCCGTCCAGCTGGTCCCGCAATTTTCTTGTAGAAATCCGGAGGACGAACACACCTATATTATCAATAACAAGGCATTCCCTATCTTCGGGTACAAGCTCTGCGAGATTGGGGAGTTCGATTTCAAAACTTTCGGGTTTGAATCCGAACCTGGTCTGCCCTATCTTTTCCGAACGGTTTTCGAAGATCCGTTCGATGAGAAGTTGCCCGCTTTCGTAGTAAGGCTTAAGGTCGTGGTCCAGCAAACTTGCCTGGTAGAGGATTTCTTCGGGGGTTTCCTCCGTTGCTATCATCATACACTTTTTGCCTTCAAGGCAGGACCTGTAAAGAAAATGGATTCCGAAAATGGTTTTCCCGGAACCGGCTACCCCTGTTATAAGGATCAACTTCTCCCTGGGATAGCCCCCGCTCAGCTTCTTATCCATTTCGTCTATTCCCGTTGAAAACCTATCCATTTTTACCCTGATCCTTTATGTTTTTGGACCTCCAGCTTTTCTCCGGATTTCGAACCGGATCGAATCGGAAGGCTTTCCGTATGTAGCTATGTCCCACTCAAACTGACCTTAAGATTTTGGTACCCACTCTGTTAACTAAATGTAAAACTTATCTTCATATTTAATATTTTTGATATGAATAACTTTATGCAAATCTTTTACATTTTGTTCGATTGTAAAAGGTTTACGTCCGCTGACTGAACCATACGTAACTTCGCATTTTATTTTGCATTACACCTGGCATTTTGCAGACTGTCCGGGGCAGAATATTCAGGCTTTCTCCCAGTTGATAGGTTTAAGTAAATGTCTCTCTCCTGCCTGGAGCTCTTTCATTTTAAGAGAAACCTTTAATATAGGTAGTTCCTATCACTACTGCTGTATTGCGGGCTCGTAGGGTAGCCAGGATATCCTAATGGGCTTCGAAGTAAGGTCTTTCACGGTGAGTAAAGTCTTTTACGAAGATACCCATTGACTCGTGTTCGAATCGCGGCGGGCCCGTTCAGTATTTTTGCTTGCAGTTTGTTTTTTCCTGTACTTCATTGAAGTAAATGTTCTACAAGATCTTCATGCATATTCTTAAGAGGTACTTACGTTCCTTCTATATTTAAACAAATCCGAAAATTAATTGCAGGTTGGGTAATTAGTAAGTTATCAGTAAGTCCCTTAGTAAAGATCTCCGTAAGTTATTCAGCAAATCAATTATTAAGGTGCTCAGTAAACCATTTATCAGGGTACTTAGCAAATCACTTATCAGGTACTCAGTAAACGACCTATTAGGTGCTCAGTAAACCATTTATCAGGGTACTCAGCAAATCACTTATCAGGTACTCAGTAAACCACCTATTAGGTGCTCAGTAAACCATTTATCAGGGTACTCAGCAAATCACTTATCAGGTACTCAGTAAACCACCTATTAGGTGCTCAGTAAACCATTTATCAGGGTACTCAGCAAATCACTTATCAGGTACTCAGTAAGAGAACCCGTATAAACAAAATTTGCTTCCTTAATATATCCAGGACGTGATGTTGAATATTAAATAAATTTGGAAGTTTTTAATATGGATCTGAAGCAAAAGCACTTTTTTGAGATAAAATGGATGAGGGGCAGCCTGGATCTGGAGGACCCCTACCATGTCCGCCGGGAGGTCTTCATGAAAGAGCAGAATGTTCCGGAAGATGAGGAGATGGATGCCGCAGATGCCGTTTCCTGGCACGTTGTCGTATACGAAAATTCGAAACCTGTGGCTACCGGAAGAATTTTTAAGGACGTTGAGGCGTGGTTGATAGGCCGCATCGCCGTCCTGAAAGAATACAGGGGAAAGCAGGTCGGCAAACTGGTTGTAGAAAAGCTGCTTGAAAGAGCCGTTGAGCTGCAAGCAGGAGAAGTCCATGTCCACGCCCAGACCTATGCTACGGGTTTTTACGAAAAGCTGGGCTTTGTGGCTTACGGGGAAACTTTCCTGGAATCTAATATTGAGCATATCGGTATGATGAAAAAAATGTGAACCACTACAAACTGTTTAACTGTTTGACTGCGTGACTGTTGAAATTTTGTCCATATGATATTTACTTATTCCTTAAAATTGACTCTGTATCATGGGATGGTACAGCATAGATGCGGTTGACAGGGCTTTTTCCCGAACCAGGGAAGCTCTCTTTGAACCTTTTGACTTCTGGAAATGGGTAAAGCTTGCGCTCATCATATTTTTATTAGGCGGTGCAGGTTCCAATTACGGGGGCAATTACAGTGGTTCAGGGACTAACTACCGGGTGGGTCCCAATGACTTCGAAGACACTTTCCCGAATATCGACCCCGTGCAGATTCCTGGCTTTCCTTTTGACGGGACCTGGCCTGACATGAACCATATGCAGCTGCCGGCTGCTGCCGGAGTCATAATTGCAGGGATAGTACTGCTTGTTTTACTGGTTCTTGTTTTTTCCTACATCTCCAGCGTTATGGAGTTCGTGTTTGTGGAGTCTCTGGTAAAAAACGAGGTTCTCTTCTGGGCTTATTCTAAAAAATTCCTGGGTAAAGGGTTCTATCTCCTGCTCATAAGGTTCGGTATCGGGCTTGTTTTCCTGCTGCTCATTGGAATCGCTGCACTCCCCTTAGTCCCTAAACTGCTTGAAAATACCTCGGATTTTTCCTGGTCTCATTTTCCCTGGCCTGCCTTTGTAGGCGGATTTATCTGGCTCTTTGCTGTGATTATGGGGCTTGCAATCCTGGGGGCGGTTATCAGCTCTTTCCTGGGCTTTGCGATTCCTCTTTCCATCTACCGGGAAAGCGGGATCCTATCGGCTTTCGGGCTTGTCTTCGGGTATTTCAGGAAAAGCTGGAAAGAGGTGCTGGTTTACTGGGTTGTCAGGTTCCTCCTCGGGCTAGGGGTTGCAATCTTTGCATTTGTTCTCTTTGCCCTCCTCATGCTGGCTTTCGGGCTGGTATTCCTGCTTGTTGACGGAGTCCTGTATTTCCTCTTTTCGGCCTTCCTATCAGGACCCCTGCTCTGGGTGCTTCTCACACCCTTCGTACTGCTTGAGCTGCTGGTGGTCTTTGTGGTCCTGCTCCTTCTGGGCGTGCCCTTTGCTGTTTTCACCAAGTATCACATGCTGAGTTTCCTTGAAGCCTGGTATCCCGAGGCAGGTATGCCGATGTTTGACGGTTTTTCCCGTTCCGAACCGGAACTAAAGGGATTTTAATTTTTTAATTTTTCTTTTAATTTTTTCTTGTCTGTGCTTTTTTCCTGGTATCAATATTCAGAACCTTTGTTTTCAAAATGTATATTACCATTAAAATATAATTAACAATATGAAAACGAAGGTTAAAATGAATTGATCATAGGGGAGTTGAAACATGAATCAGGAATTCATTGAGAAGTACTATCTGGGAAAGGAAGTTGAAATTGACGTTTGTGGGAGAAACACATACCGTGGGGTTGCTGCCGAATGTAAGGACGGGGTCCTGAGCCTTAAGTGGAATATAAAAGAAGAAGGCTACACACATATCGATATCGAAAGTATTGCAGCAATATGGAAAATCCTGAAATAAAGAACATAGCTGCTCAAAAACCGTAAATCCGAAATTAATGGAATTAAACGAGTGGAGTGGGAAACATGAGAAATATCGTGGAAACTGCTATTGACGCAGGAGTATTCAAGACCCTCGTCCAGGCTGTAGAGGCTGCAGACCTGACCGAAACTTTGAGTGAGGGGGGGCCTTTTACGGTCTGTGCCCCGGATGATGAGGCATTTTCAAAACTTCCTGGGGGAGCCCTGGAAAGCCTTTTAAAGGATCGGGAGAGCCTGAGACAGGTATTGCTCTTCCATGTGGCTTCAGGGCAGGTCATGTCCCGGGATATTGTGAGCCTGGATTCGGTCAAGACCCTGCAGGGCGAGGAACTCAAGATAGATATCACCCAGGGAGTCCAGATTGGAGAGGCTCAGGTAACCCAGCCGGATATCGAGTGTTCTAACGGGGTCATCCATGTAATTGACAGGGTATTGATTCCGAAATCCGCGCAAATACATGCCGCTCCCCTTTAAATTTCTTCTTTCAAACTTCCTTTCTTTTTTCAATTTCAGCTTCCTGGATTTTTTCGGGCAAATACTCAAAAAAAGCTCCGAGCCCTGCTGCGCATTTTAAGCTATTAAATACGCCCTTTACTGTCGATTTTTTAACGTGGACACTGTCTTCTTCAAGCTTCACGACCTCCCAGGACTTCCCGGCAAGAGAAAAGCTCTGGCGGGCTCTGATGCAGCCTGGAGGAAGCCGGGCTTCCCCTATTTTTTTGTTTGTCCGGGAGTTCACGACTTCCACGGTCCTTTCGGGAGGGATATTGGAATGGAGTGTTCCCTCTTCTCCGAGGTTCATGATGAACTCCGAGGCGTAGATCTTCCGGTTCTTGGACGTTATCAGCCCTGCATCCAGCAGTTCTTCTATGATGCTTTTCAGGTCTTCGTAGGCACAGAAATTGTTGAACAGCCTGTACAGGTAGTCTTCATCCACGCCCCAGGGGTCTGAGAACAGGACGGAAAAAATTTGCTGGACTGTTACGGAAAGGTCCGGGACATACACTTTGTTTCCAGGGCTGTTTCCAGGGCAATTTTCTTTTGCATGGTCCAGAAGAAGTTCGAATAAGGGCTTTGATTTGCTGTCGCAGAGAAAAAAGACCCTCATGACCCCTGTTGTTTTCCCAGCGCATTCAAGGGCCTGTGCAAATGAAGAAAGGTTCCCGGGAATTTCGGCAAGGACAACGGCGTCGACGTCCCCAACACCGATCCCGGAATCCGGGGTAAGTGAGGAAACGCAAACGGCTCTTTCGGAATTTTTGATGAAGTTTTCCACTTCTTCCCGTTCGGACCTTGAAAGTCCCTCGTGGAGGATGGACAGGTGGGCGGTTGCTGTCGAAGGGTTCCGGAACTTTTTCAGCAGGACTCCAACTTCTTCGGTTTTCTTCCTGCTGCCACAAAAAACAAGGATTTTTTTTATGTTTTCCTTCCCGGCAATCTCAAAGATTTCCTCGAACGAGGCTGCATAAGTCTCCTTTATCTCTCTCTCTCCTTCCGTTCGGATTACCTGGAAATCGTCCATGTACCTTTCCCCGACCTGTACTACGTTTCCGGCAGGAGCTGAGAGGGCATAGACGGATAACTTCCCTGCAATCTCCCTTAAACGTTCCAGAAGGAGACGGACCTGGTCTCCCCGGTATCCTCCGTCGATACTGTGGATTTCATCAAGGACTACGGCCCGTACCCGTTCCAGCCCCTCCGGATACCTGCAAAGCAGGGAGTCCAGGGTTTCGGGGGTTGTTACCAAAAAGTCCGGGGGGTTATCCGCGTTTATACTGGCTCTTCCCGTTGTTTTTTTAGATACCCTCAGGTTGGACCTGGCAAGCTGCTCGCGGAGCCTGTCAAAAATTTCATTTGCCCGCGCCCTGGTAGGGGGGAGGTAAAGCACAGCCAGCCCTTTCCTCTTTTCTTTGAGGACAGTTTCGCACAACGGGGCAAGCAAAGCTTCGGAAATTCCCTCTGTTTCCGGAGCCACGATGACCGCATTTTTTCCCTCGAGTACGGTCCGGATAACCAGTTTCCGGGCAGGAGATAGGGGCCCGGCCCGGCTGAAAAAGGTGTACCAGGTCCTTTTCAGGAGCCTCTTTATATCCTGGTTTTCTTCTCCTGCTTTTACTCTTCCTTCGTTTTCAGCTCGCTCATTTCCTTCATTCTCACTCATACTCAGGGCTTCCGGCATTTTTCATAGGGCTCTTTTTTGCCTTTTTTTCGATCTGAATTTTTCATCTGAGCTTTTCTGGCCTACTTTTTTGGTCTACTTTTTTGGTCTACTTTTCTCTATCTAATTTTTTACTCTTTGACTTTTGCATTTTATCTTCATTTGAATATCCCATCGGAACCGCTGTCCGGGCGGTAGCGCATGAGGTCCAGCCCTTCCACCGCAGCCTTGACAAAGTTCCGGGGCCTGTCAAGCGGGAGATAGGAGTAAAGGCTTTTTTCAGCCGAATAACCGTAGGCTTCGGAGTAGATTTTTTCTATGTTCCCTAGCAGGGTTTGCAGGGACGTTTCGTCCAGGGTTTTGAGTTCTATCCGGTCCATGGAGCCAAAGAGGGAGGATATTTTTGAAAACATTTCCATGGATTCAAGCATTTCGGGAACGAATGAAAAGATGAGTTTCAGGTCAGATTCCCTCTCCCAGAGGTAGGGGACAGGCTCCCGCGTCATTTTGCTGTAGATCAGACCGCTTTTCTTCCCCAGGTTGTCAGCGTCCGGGGTATCGTCTATCAGGGACTCGTCGGAATTGCTCAGCAGGACAAGACCCCTGAGGGTGTTAAGGGCCTTGTCAAACTGGTAATCCGTATACCAGTAAGGGTCAACCGTCTCGGCTTCGTCGAAAAGGATGAAGACTCCTTCCAGCCCCAGGACGTGCTTTGCAGCCCAGCCTAAGCCGCTGAGCAGGTTGGCGTAAATGTTTGCCGCAGTCTGGTGCTTCTGGAGGAGCGGGAAACCTGCAGGCCCTTCCCTCCTGCCTTCGATCCATTCGCATAGCCATTCCCTATTCTTCCCTTCCTGCCAGGCCTCTTGCATTTTGCCAAGGTAGGGATGGCTCCGGAGCTTTTCTGCTTCAGGGTCTGTGCTTTCGTTCAGGCGGGTCAGGAATGCCCTGAAATCCATCAAATTCCCGTTCTCCCTGAAACAGAAATTGTTCACAAAGCTTTCATACAGCTGGTGAGGCTTGTGGAACGGAGTCTCCTGGGCATCGATTTCGATCCTTGCAACCCCCCAGTTTTTCCTGAGCGCCGTTTCCGAGAGCATCTCAAGGAAATGAGTCTTTCCGCTCCCGTATTCCCCTATGACCTGCAGTGCCCCTCTTTCTGAATCGAGCCAGCTACAGGCTTCAAGGAACTCTTTCTCCCTGCCCACGGAATACTGTTCAATGCAGGAAGGAGGCACACCTCCAAGCCTGAGCGCCTCAATTATCTTGCGGGCTGCAATTCTCGGTGCGATATCCTCTGGAACGTTTCCATTTCCTGGACCCGGAACTTCTGCTTTAGCTTCGCCAGCATTTTGTTCGAGTTCTGGAACCTCAATTTCTGGTGCTTCAATTTCCGGAACTTCGAGTTCTTGAGCTTCGATTTCTGGTGCTTCAAGTTCTGGAACTTCAATTTCCGGAGCCTCAAGTTCTGCAGATTCAATTTCCGGAGTCTCAAGTTCCAGAGCCTCAGGTTCTGCAGATTCAATTTCCGGAGTCTCAATTTCTGGTGCTTCAATTTCCGGAGCCTCAATTACTGGAGATTCAAATATTGGAGCTTCAATTTCTGGAGCTTCGATTTCTGGAGCTTCAATTTCTTGAGCTTCAATTTCTTGAGCTTCAATTTCTTGAGCTTCAATTTCTGGTGCTTCAATTTCTGGAACTTCAAGTTCCGGAGCCTCAAGTTCTGCAGATTCAATTTCTGGAGCCTCAATTTCTGGAGCTTCGATTTCCAGAGCTTCAATTTCTTGAGCTTCAATTTCTGGTGCTTCAATTTCTTGAGCTTCGAGTTCTGGAAGTTCGTTCACTTCTCCGGTAATTTCAGCAACTGATTTTAGGAGTGTTTCAGCACTTATCTCAGCAGGAGCCACAGGAGTCGCAGGAACAGCAGGCTCAGATGCTGTAGATTCAGATTCTACTGGTTCAGGCACACCAGGTTCAGAGAATGCAGATTCGGATTCCACTGGTTCAGACACAACAGGTTCAGAGAATGCAGATTCAGATTCCACTGGTTCAGGTGCTAAAGGTTCGAGGTCTGGCCCCGGAGTCATTTCGGCAGGTACGTGGCCTTTTTCTTCTTCTGTTTCATCAATTTTTTCGTATTTCTGCTTTTCAGTCGAAGTAATCGAATTTATGGTAGCCAGCAAATCAGAGCTGCCTGTCGAATCCTTATTTTTACCCGCTTCCGAAGTTTCCGCAGGAGCTGAAGTTGCTACAGGTTCCGTCTTTTGCGAAGGGTCTGATACTTCTTCTGAGCAGGAAACTTTCGGGGATTGACCTTCAGCTTCCCTTTTATCCTCTAAAGGCTCAGGGGTTTTCAGCAAATTCAGAATTTCATCAAGAGGTGATGGCTTTGGTAAGTCGGTTCTTTGTGAGTCCGTTAAATAAGCTGTTTTTCCAGAGTTTGAGCTTGTCGAATTACCCTGGATTTCCAGCGGACTTATCAGTTCTCCGGTATGTGTTACTTCCGGGAGTTCAGGGATCTTCACAATATCCGAAATTTCTATCGGCTCCATTTTTAGGGGAGTCGGGCTTTCAACCGGAGCAGGAACCTCCAATACGGTTTTTTCCTCGACAGGCTCCTTTATTCTTTCTGGTTCGGGATTTTCCAGTTGACTTGAGAATTTCAGCAGATCAGAGATTCCGGGCACAGTAGTGATTTGTGCTGCTTCTGTTGTTTCCTTTGAGTCAGGGATTTTCGTAAAATCAGCTGCTTTTGCCAGATCAGCTACTTTTGCCAGATCAGCCGCTTTTGCCAGATCAGCCGCTTTTGCCAGATCAGCCACTTTTGCCAGATCAGCTGCTTTTGCCAGATCAGCTGCTTTTGCCAGATCAGCTGTTTTTACCAGCTCGGGGGTTTTTTCCGAATTAGGGGTTTCTATTGAATCCGGAAGACTGATTGAGGAAAGGGTTTTAAGGTCAAGGGACTCTCGTGGAAGAGGGCTTCTTTTTTCCACCCTGCTGCCTTCAGAGGCCAGAAGGCTTGTTTCCTCAGGCAGGAGTAAAGGCAGAACCTCAACTGTTTCAATTGCTTTTTCAGGGGGCTTGCTGCTTTCCAGCCTTTCCTTTGCTTTCCCACTGTCTTTTGTTTTCCGTTCGGCTTCTGTTTTCGAAGAGCCGTCAAAAATCCAGCGGCTCAATTTACTCAAAATTTCAGTGAATTTCCCAAAGTCAGGGAGTCTAAGTCCTAAAAAATTTTTTCCGGCCATGGCACCACCCAGAGGGAGTAATTTGAAAATCAATCTTGAAATCAATCTTGAAAAATTAATAATTTAAATAAAAATTAAAGATTTGAAGAGTTAAATGCGTTAAAATTTTTTTAATGCTTAAGTTTTGTCAGGTTTTTTCCGCTTCCTTTGCACTTTCAACGATGTTCGCCTTCAGGGCGTGGAAAGAAGGGACGATCAGCTGGACAAAGAGACGGTTGTATGCAATTTCCCCGTAGCTTTCCTGGTCGGCTTTTTCGGCAACTTCCCTGATCGTGGCTTCCAGTTCTGCCTCGTCGAATTTCATTTCGTGGGCGATTTCATAGATCCTGGCAAGTTTTGCCCCGATTTCTACCAGGAGTTCCACGGGGTCCTTTGAGAGGTTTTCAAGGTCGATCTTGACCCCTGTAGGGTTGATCTCTCCTTCAAAGGTGGTCGAGAGGCGCTGGTTGAGGGCTTCGTAGACATTTGTCCTGCCTTCCAGGAAACTCTCGTCAGGTACGGCATAGAAAACCATGGTCCCTTTCAGGGCACCCCGGCTGCAGGCGTCCACCAGTTCCCTGAGGTTCTGGAGGAGGGTGCTGCGTTCCCTTGTGCTCATGCTGGGGGTCTGTTCCGCTTCGTCCAGCAGGACTATAAGCCCCGAAAACCCGGTTTTCAAAAGAAACTGGACAAGACAGCGGAGCATTTTGAAGGCTGTCGACCGATCAATTTTCTCATATATGTGGAGATCGGTTAACAGTTTTGAGGAGGGGTTCTCCCCTTTCAGCCACTGCACGATGAGGTCGAAAAGTTCTTCGTCGCCCTGGTAAAGGGCCGTAAAAGCTTTTTTTACCGCGTTCTGGAAGCTGGTGCTTTCAAAGGAGCCCAGTTCCTTGAGGTACTTCTCCACCTCTTCTCCCGGACGGTAGGGGGGGACCAGGGGCAGAGTCTCAATAGTTTCCCTGTACCACTTCCTCAAAACCGCCTCTATTCCTTTTTCGGGATCGTTCAAAAGGGCGGCTGCTTCCTGGGGAAAGATCAGGTTGGAAACAATGGCCCTGTACACCTCTTCCAGCTTGTGGAAGGGAACGGAATTGGCACTCAGCTCGATGTAGGAAGTAATGTAATTGTGTTCCCAGGCCCTCCCGAGTACATTGTATAGAAAATGAGTCTTTCCCCCTCCGTAGGCACCCACGACCATCTTGAAGGAGCTACCCCCGTATTTTATGTAGTCTTTCAGGTACTCGGCTTCGATCGTTTCCATGTACCTGTCCAGGCCAGCCGTGAAAAATTGGTATCCGTACAGGGGAGGCTGTCCGGTCCCCCCCACCTCGTTGATTATCCGCTTTGCCAGGGTTTTGTCGAGATTTTCAAATTCGGTTTCACCAGACATTTTTCCTCTCCCATTAGTATAATTTCACTTCACTTCTCTGAACTTTATCTGGGATATGGACTCCCCAAGCCCTTTTCCGGAGCGCGGAGGGATCCAGAGGAAGGTTGATTTTCGCTTTGTTTCCGCTCTCCTTGCCGTTATGAGCCTGATTTCGAAATCCCCCGTTTTCCGCTTCTTCAAACGTGAGAGGTCATAGCTGAACATGATCCGGGTGTATTCCCCGTAGTATTTTTTCAGGGGGTTCTCCCTGAACTTTTGATCCTGAATGACAAAAGAGTAGGCAGAAATAATCTCGGAAACCGGGATTTCCTCATCAAAATTCTTATTCTCCCGGAGCAGGCAGATCCTGTAGGCTTCCAGCAGGTTGTTCAGGAACTCGTCGTCATCGAATTCCCTGCCGGTTATGGTTTCGTTCCATTCCAGCAGCTTTGCCGCAGTAAGGTCCGGGCTGGCTTTAACCGTGTCCATCCTCTCGAATTCGGGCCCGTAATAGATATCTACCTTATTTGCATCCAGTTTTACCACAAATGTATATAACGAAGTCTTGAGCCGGGGGTAATGACCTTCCAGGGAAAAACCGTGGTCTTTCAGGTTTTCAGCCAGTTTTCTTCCGAAATCCGCCTTTACGAGGGCTTCAAGACTTGAAATCTCAGCCCTGTACGCTCCAAGTTCCGAATTTATCCTGCCCTTAAAAACTGGGTCGAACAGGCAGTTTTCCACATACCGGTCCATTTTTTTCACTTCATCTTTCAGGATGCTCAAACGTCTGGAAGGATTCTCTTCCTCTTTGCCGATTTTTCTAAGGGCCAGCCTCATGTTTTTTGCTAATGTGGCCTGGCTCCCGAGTTGTTTGATTATATCTTCCATTCAAACCCTCGCGTCCTGCTATCGTAGCAAAGTATTTTATATGGAGTACATAAATCTGCCTATATTTATATCTAAAGTTATAAATTTTATTTAACTTATAATAAATTTTTATAGGATGTCGGGATTTTTCCGGAGACATTCCTCGAATTTCGCAAAAAAGGTCGTCCAAACTTCAACAATAAAGCAGGTGTGAACTTCAACAAAAAAGCTAGTTGATCTTTCGCCAGGGGATCATGGGTCTTCAGGCAAAAGGACAATCAAAATTCAGTAAAAAAACTTTGAAACATCTATTTCAGGCCCATCTGCGGGGAGGCAACAGGCTCCTTTTTCATGTTTCTATAATAAAGTATGAATTGTTTTCCAACTTATATTACTCAGTTGTTTTTGGATATTACGGGTTTGTCGAGCTTTTCTAAAGCTTGCCAATCCAAAGAAATAAGGTTAGGAGTTAACCTTAAATACCTGAATTCTTTTGGGATGCAAGAACTTCACGACGTGTTTAATATAAATTTTTTGCAAAAGTATGTCTTACATAACAAAGTAAACATGTTGCATGGGAACTAAAGATAAAATGGAAAAGTGTCAGTTTTGCCATCAATCGTTTAAGCGGGTAAAAACACACATGCTTTCATGCTCCGAAAAGCTTGCCTATGACGAAGAGCGCCGCAAAAAAGCTTCACAACACTTAACCCTCCAAAGAAAGAGAAAAAGCCTTCTCCACGCTCCAGCCCCTTCCAGAATGAAGAGAGTCGGCTTATTCCATGGGCTGAAAGAAGGGGCAAAGAACAAAAAGAAGCAAAGGAAAGATACTTGGAAAACTATTCGAAAAAGGAGAAGAAAAGTCCCTGGTGATCTTTTTTGAATATCCTGATCGGATCGGGACTAGCCTCCCTTCTCCAAATACTCAAGAATCCCATTTTAATCCCTCACAGAGGCTCTGTGTGAGTTGTAGGATACCATAAAGGGCTTTACATGTCGCAGCTTGATTGAAGGATAGGGGGGTTCGAATCCCATCCCTCGTATAGCAAATAGGGGATATAGGTAACGTCAAAAAACCAAACTCTTCAATAATATTTTATGCTGTGTTACATTTCAATAATATTTTATAATTTCATGAATAATTTTTTTATTAAATTTAATTAAGGTAACTTATTATAATATATTAGGATTCTGATCTCCATATCAAATTGCATTAAATGGGTTCTGTAGAAATCCTCGATATTTAGTTGAGATTTTAAGTATACAGTAATTTTAAATGTACTCTCCGAAATCGAGGTTAACGATCCATTTTATCCGATTGATGTTGATTTTGATAGGTTTTCTACAGAGCCATTAAATGAATAAGAGGGATAATATGAGTTGGTTCGAAGATGACAAGCCAAAAAGGAGAAAAATTGATAAAAATGTAAGGGATGCTGTTTGGCTAAAGTACATGGGAAACAAAGCCGAAGGGAAATGTTACTGTTGCCAGATAAGATATATCCATATAACTGATTTTCAAATTGGCCACAATAAAGCAGTTGCTAAAGGAGGAACTGACCACATTAACAACTTAAGGCCAATTTGTGGTCCATGTAATCGGGGAATGGGAACAATATCTATAGAGAGATACAAACAAACACATTTTAAAGATGTAGGTACTTCGACCACAAACACTCCTGAAAAAAAAGGTACTCTTAAAACTGACACTCCTATTAATAAAAATGATTTGTTAAATAAGCTCCCAAAAACAAAATTAAAGAAGATAATAAAAGAATTAGACCTTGAATATGATGATTATTGGAATGGGGACGAAAAAGAGGACTATATTAAATTTCTTTCAAGCTCTCGGAAAGCAACAGTAAAAAAGATTCAAGAAATTATTGGTGACACAAATCGGACCAAAAAAAAGTCTATTAAATCAGAATCCGCTATTAGTAAAAAGGATTTGTTAAATAAGCTCCCAAAAACAAAATTAAAGAAGATAATAAAAGAATTAGACCTTGAATATGATGATTATTGGAATGGGGACGAAAAAGAGGACTATATTAAATTTCTTTCAAGCTCTCGGAAAGCAACAGTAAAAAAGATTCAAGACATAATCGGGTGATTATCATAAAACTCATTACCACGTCTCCAACCTTTCCCTAACATGAGCATTCATCGTAAACGATTTCTCAGCTTCAGCGTTTTTCTTCATGTAATGGAGAGTACCTTTGGAGAATCCCATCTCTTTCCACCCAGAATAAGAAATATTGAAACTGATTTCCTACAAAAACCCAAAAACCCCTTCACACGACGTAGGCGAGCAAGCCGCGCCGAATTATAAAAAGGGTAGTAGTGGCTTCCAGGCGCCCATGATAAAGATATAACCATCTTCTCCACGGAACTGCTGCCCTATGAAAGTTAAAATCAATATGTTTATTTAGCGTTATCAAAAGCCCAACTAGAGCACTCTTCGGCTATTTGGCTATCAACTTCAACTAAATCAAAATCGATCTCTGGAGAGCCAAGATCTGCCTCTGTTACTCCAAGCTCCAAAGAACCCTGTTTTGTAATACCAAGATATGAATTAAGGCGTTTTGGAACTCTATTGCGCCGATTCAGATCAAATCCAAGATCTATTCGATGCTTCAATTCAAGATAGAGCTCAACTCCACGTTTACGAATCCGATATCTGCAATAGCCTTTAGGATTATTTTCTTTAAGTTTCCCTATGAAACTATATTTGGGATCAGAATATCGCCTTAGGGCGCATGTTTTTCTCTTTGCCCCCGACCACATGACTCTCCAGAGCATCATGGAGGTCGTAAATATCATCTTCTCCAATTTCTGAGAAATCCTTCTGGATCGTTTGCGCGATGAAATAATCAAATTCTAAATAATTAGTTACAGTAGCTGTTTTCTGTCTATCCATTTTCAAGCTGTGTTCAAATTTCTTGATAGTTTCTCGGTTTTCATGAGTCGTTTCCAGCTTGTCAAGTGTTCTTTTTTACTTTGGCTAATTTTTTTCAATTGAACCATAGGAAATCATTATAATCAACGAATTATAAAAATGCTCGGATATAAGTATGAAATGAGCTATTTCTTTCTATCTAGCATTCCGCAGATGTTCTCTAGAAAATAACATACTTCTTGCTATCGTTTTGGATAATCGCTCAAAAATCCACAGTTATTATCTCAACTGAATCTTCGGGAAATGGAAGTTTGAAGCTTTCAATGAAGGCACGAGATCGAAAAGTGTGGGATATTTCAAAAACACACGTTTGAATAACCAGGGCATTTTCGGAAAAAACGATAGCAGGAAAAATTTCGAAAATTGAAAAGACATCTGCGGAAAGTGGGTTCTATAATAAAGCTTAAATTAAGTGCAGTAATTACTGAATAAACTGCCCTGAATAAACTGATTATGTCAGGGAACTGAGTATGCCAGGGCGTGTATACTCATTCGTTAGATCATTCGTTAGATATTAGTTTAAGATCCGCCTTCAGGTAAGATATTAATTATATATCGATTCAATATCATCCGTTCAGTCGGATATAGCCGGGCAGCAGTTCGGGACCGGCTGTCAGCTATTTATCGATAGCCTAAAACAATCCAGTGAATTAAACAATCAAGTGAATTAAAATCATACATCCCTGCTCTGGTGAGCAGCTCAACCTTATCGTTCACAGGAAGATCCCCACATGATAAAAGAAATTACTGCCAAGTATGATGCAGGACAAATCGAACAAAAGGTAACGCAATTCTGGGAAGACAGCGACGCGTACCGGAAGACCCGGGAACACCGCAAGCCCGGAAAAAAGCTCTTCTTCGTAGACGGTCCTCCCTACACCACAGGACACATCCACCTGGGGACTGCCTGGAACAAGATTATCAAAGACTCCATTCTCCGCTATTATTCCATGAACAACCGCAACATCATGGAGCGTCCGGGCTGGGACATGCACGGGCTGCCGATTGAGGTCAAGGTAGAAGGCTTGCTCGGTTTCAAGTCCAAGAAGGATATCGAGAGCTTTGGGGTCGGCAACTTCATCGAGAAATGTAAGGAATTTGCCATTACCCAGAAAGAAGCTATGACAGAGCAGTTCGAGCGGCTCGGGACCTGGCTCTTGTGGGAAGACCCCTACATGACCCTGAAGGACGAGTACATCGAAGCCGCCTGGTGGACCCTCAAGCAGGCCCAGGAAAAGGACCTTCTGGACGTGGGCAAGCGTGTGGTCAACTGGTGCCCCCGCTGCGAAACCGCAATTGCCGACTCCGAGGTGGAGTATGAGGACCGGACCGACCCTTCCATTTATGTCAAGTTCAAGGTTAAGGGGGAGGAAAACACCTTCATCGTGATCTGGACCACAACCCCCTGGACCATCCCCTCAAACATCGCAGTTGCAGTCCACCCGTCCTTTGAATACGCAAAATTCCGGGCAGTCCGGCAGGACGGAAAGGAAGAGATCCTGATCGCCGCAACCCCCCTCATAGAAAACGTGCTCAAGAAGGGCAGGTACACGGATTACAAGGTCCTTGAGACCATGCTAGGGGAAGACGTTGCTGGACTTGAGTACGAAAGCCCGCTCGGGGACCTGGTGCCGCTCCAGAGGGAGTTCAAGCACAACGTCTATGAAGCCGAATACGTAACCGCAGAAAATACCGGCTGTGTGCACATCGCCCCCGGGCACGGGATGGACGACTTTGCCGTGGGGATCAAGAATAAGCTGCCCATCTTCTGTCCCGTAGGCCCTGACGGCTCCTACACCGGGGAAGCCGGGAGCTACGCAGGCCTGAACATCCGGGAGGCAAACCCCGGGATCGTCAAAGACCTGAATGAGCGTGACCGCCTCCTTGCCGAAGAGACGATCACTCACAGGTACGGACACTGCTGGCGCTGCAAGACCCCGATCATCTACCTGGCAACCGAACAGTGGTTCCTGAAAATTACCGACCTTAAAGAGAAAATGCTCGAGGAAATCGACGCTGTGGACTGGTACCCCGATTGGGCGGGCTCAGCCCGTTTCAGGACCTGGGTGGAAGGCGCACGGGACTGGTGCATCTCCAGGCAGCGCTACTGGGGAATCCCGATCCCGGTCTGGAAATGCCAGAAATGTTCCAGTTTAGAGGTCATCGGGACCAAGGAAGAGCTAATCGAGAAGTCCTCCAACGCAGGCGGGGAAATCGAACTGCACCGCCCGTACGTGGATGAAGTAACCATCCCCTGTGAATGCGGCGGCGAGAAAAAGCGTGTGGAAGACGTCTTTGACGTCTGGTTTGACTCGGCTGTTGCTTCCTGGGCAACCCTGAAGTTCCCGCACAGCAGGGAAGACTTTGACGAATGGTGGCCAGCCGACTTCATCACCGAAGGCCACGACCAGACCCGCGGCTGGTTCTATTCCCAGCTCGGAGCCAGTATGGTGGGCTTTGGAAAAGCCCCTTACAAGAGCGTGCTCATGCACGGTTTCACCCTGGATGCCACCGGGAAGAAGATGTCCAAGAGTCTCGGAAACGTTGTCACCCCCCAGGAAGTGATCGACAAGGTCGGAGCCGATACCCTCAGGGCTTACGTGCTCTCAACCAGCGCCCCCTGGGAAGACCTGAAGTTCAACATGGAAGAAGTGGCAACCGTTCACCGCTCCATCAACATCCTCTGGAACGTCTTCAGGTTCCCCCTGCCCTACATGGCGCTTGACAGGTTCGACCCCATGCAGGTCTCCCTGGACTCCGTAAAAGACGCCCTCAGGGAAGAGGACAAATGGATCCTTTCCAGGCTGCAGTCCGTGATCAAATCCGTGGACGACGCCATGAGCGGCTACCTGCTCCACAAGGCTGTCAGGGAAATTTTTGAGTTCACCCTCGAAGACCTCTCCCGCTGGTACATCCAGCTCATAAGGCCCAGGACCTGGACCGAAGCCGACGACCCGGACAAGCTTGCAGCCTACCGTGTGCTCTACGATATCTACGTGACCCTCACAAAGCTGATCGCGCCCTTCATGCCCTTCCTTGCCGAAGAGATGTACCAGAACCTGGGCCGGAACGTGGACCCCGCTGCCCTCGAATCCGTCCACATGTGCGACTGGCCGACGGTAAACGAGGAGCTCCGGGACCCCGAACTCGAAGCCGCCATGACCACCGCCCGCTCAATCGTGGAAGCCGCCTCAAACGCCCGCCAGAAAGCAGGCAGGAAGCTCAGGTGGCCGATTTCCCGGATCGTCGTGACCCCGGAAAACGAGGAAGCCGCAATTGCTGTCGTAAGACTCGGCTCTGTCCTCCGGGACCAGACTAACTCCAAGGAAATCGTGCTCACGAGAGTCGGCGAAAGCTGGAACGAACTGGGCCTCGAAGTAATCCCCGACCCCGGCAAGATCGGCCCCGTCTTCAAGAAGGACGCCGGAAAAGTTGTCCCCGCCCTGAAAGAAGTCGACGGCGTTTTCCTCAAGAAAGCCTTTGCCGAAGCCGGGGAGTTCGAACTCACCCTTGCCGACGGCTCGGTCGTGACCATCACCCCGGAAATGGCAAACTTCAACGAAACCCTCCCCGAAGGTGTCGCAAGCGCCGACTCCGATGCAGGCATCGTCTACGTGGACGCCAACCTGACCCCCGAACTCGAAGCCGAAGGCTTCACCAGGGAAGTCATCCGCAGGGTCCAGGACATGAGGAAGGAACTCGACCTCATTGTTGACGATAACATCATAGCCCTGGTCCAGATCGATGACGACAGGGTCCTGGACCTGGTCGACTCCCTTGGCGAACTCCTCGCAGAAGAAGTCCGGGCAAGCATCCTTGAGCTCTCCAACGAAGACGAAATCACCGGAGACCTTGTCAAGGACTGGGTAGTCGAAGGCATTGAAATGACGATCGGAATCGCAAAGGACCTGGAATCAGATGACTGAAGGGATAAGCAACTAACAGAAAAAAATAACAAGGAAAAAAGGAAAACGGAGAGGAGTGATTAATCTGGACTTTGCTGCCTGGGAACCGATCTACGAGCGAATCCTGGCTGATTTCGGCTTCGACCGCAGCGGGGATGAAGAGGCAGCCCGGCTCCTCTCCAAAATGCTGACAGAAGAAAACACTGTCAGCCTCTCCGAACTCAAAACCACGATTTCCGGAAAACCCGCCCTTGTCTGCGGAAACGCCCCGAAACTCCGGGCTGAACTTTCGGAAATCGACCTTTCCTCTTTTGTAATAATCGCAGCCGACGGAGCCGCCGCCGTCCTGATGGACCTTGGCCGCGTACCCGAAGTAATCTGCACTGACCTTGACGGCAATTCCGAAGCCGACATCGAAAAAGAAATCCTCGCCTGTGAAAAAGGCGCCCTCGTCCTCATCCACGCCCACGGGGACAACACCGATAAGCTCGAAAAATACGTTTCCCGCTTCAAGCGCTTTATACCCACGACCCAGGCTGAGCCCTTTGACAGCGTCTACAACTTCGGCGGCTTCAGTGACGGCGACCGCTGCGTCTTTGTGGCAAAGGAGTTTGGTGCAGCGAGCATCAGGCTTGCAGGATTTGATTTTGAAGATCCCGGCGTGAACCCGATTAAGAAGAAGAAATTGGTGTGGGCGAAGGAACTTATTGAGATGTGCGGGATTTGAAAAGCGGGGCTTGTTTTTAACTACTATTTTTGTTTTCTTTTTCGGGGTAGTTTTTAACTAATCTTTTCAAATCCTTTTCCGGGGCTGCCGGAATACCGTATTTCTGTCTTTTTTGCCCGCGCGAAGCGCGCCTGCCCAAAACTGTCCAAAAGATTAAAACAAAGAAAATAGTGAGGGTACACCCATTTGCGATCTTCCAATTATTATTTAACCTCTGTTCATTGAATTGTTTTCAAATTAGTTTCTTCTGAAGACTCTGTTTCCCCACCATGATTTGCTTTCAGATTCTTCAACTTCAATGAAAAGTTGTTCTTTTCACACTTATCACAATCAGTTAAGGAAAGTAGAATCGATGAGTGATTCCATATGTATACCTCTTTTTCAAACCTTTCGCACATGGCTACCCGTTGAAATCTAGGAAAGATTAAGATATATAAGGTCTTTAGGATCTATTTGAACAAGTTAAATGAGATAAAGTCAAATAGAAATTTTTAACAGCTGAGGATTGCTTCTATAAAGTAAAATTCTTGATATGTTGATTATTTAAGTATGTAACCGGATTACACTTAGCAACAATGAGAAAGGTTTTACATGTCATTCAAATACTCATGTTTCATAAGCTACTGCCATAGTAATGGTACTTTCATGAAGACTTTTGTTGAACAGCTCAAAGAGTCTCTTGAAGATTACATCGGCATATATCTTGATGAAGAAGTGTACATAGATGAGGGCCGGTTGCGAGGTGGTTGCCACTATAACAAGGAATTAGCAAGTTCCATTTGTCAAAGTGTCTGCATGATTGTGGTTTATACTCCGAAATACAAAAAGCACCTTTACTGTTTGCGCGAGTACCGGGCGATGGAATGTGTAGAAAAAAAACGCATCAAATTGTTAGGAAATAGAGTTAATAACATGGGAATGATCATTCCCATCATTTTTCGTGGTGATAGAGATCTACCACCAGAAATTAAAGATAATATCCATTATTGTGATTTTTCTAAGTTCACAACAGCCAGTCCACACATCGAAGAGAACCCGGAGTATGTTGCCAAAATAGAGATGATTGCTCAAACTATTCATGAATACTACACAACTTTCGATGACAAGGGTTTGGATCCATGTTCTGAATGTGATTCTTTTTGTCTGCCTTCTGAGGAGGAGGCAAAGCCTTGGGGTACTAACTCAAATAAACCCATTCCTTTTCCTGGGCGAGGTGTGGAATAATTATGTCATCAAATGAACTTGGGGAAATTATTACTTTTTACTCATACAAAGGTGGAACTGGCCGATCAATGGCATTGAGTAATGTTGCTTGCATTCTTGCAGAAAGTCAGTCAAAAGGTAAGGGGGTTTTGATGATTGATTGGGATCTGGAGGCTCCAGGTCTTCATCGATATTTCCATGATAAATTTAAGCGACGGTTAGAGAGTTCAAATGAGCCTATTGAAGAGTTTAACCGGATTCCTGGTCTTATTGATTTATTCTTAGAACTCGAAAGTCTCGCACCGGAAGTAAGTTCAGACAGTGATGAAGAAGTTGAAGAAAGTGCAAATAAAATTCTAAATAGTATCGATCTCAAAAAGTTTGTGATTGAAACCGATATTCCTAACCTTAGCCTGCTTAAAGCTGGATGCTTTGATGAACAGTACTCTACAAAGGTAAACACCTTCAATTGGGAAGATTTGTATAATCGATCACCTTATTTGTTCATCGCATTTGCCGAAAAATTAGCTAGGGAGTACAGATATGTACTTATCGATTCTCGCACAGGATACACAGACATAAGTGGAATCTGTACTTCGCTGATGCCTCAGAAATTGGTAGTGGTTTTTACTCCTAATAGACAAAATTACACCGGAGTTTCAGAGGTTGCCCGAACGGCAACGGATTATCGCCGGAGGTCTGAAGATTTACGTCCTCTTCTGGTTTATCCTCTTCCTGCACGTATAGAATCATCTAGAGATGATCTTCGAGCAGAATGGCGTTTTGGGAACTCAGATAAAGATATTAAAGGCTATCAGCCAATGTTCGAGGAATTGCTTGGGGAAGTTTATGATATTCGAGATTGCAATCTCAAAAGATATTTTGAGGAGGTTCAAATACAGCACAGCCCTGATTATGCTTACGGAGAAGAGATTGCTGTAAAGGTTGAAAAAATTGAAGACAGGTTTTCATTATCTGAGAGTTATAGAGTTTTTACCGGATGGTTACTTGAATCCAGTGCTCTTTGGCAGAGATCAAATGACAGTAACATTAACAAAGTTGCAACAATACCCAAAGTTACATCGATGACCAAATTTACTACAGTCGAAAATCGTATCTTAAATAAATATATTTCGGACCCTCAGTTATCTAACAGTCTTGTTTTAATTCGGAGGGCAGTGGAAAGTATCTGGGCAAATGATGCACCAAGAATAGTACAGAACTACACGGATCATGGCATAGAACACAGCAAAAGAGTTGCGGTTTTTGTAGAAAGACTACTTCAGGTAAATCCATATGCAGAATTTTCAGAACAAGAAATTTACCTGCTTCTCGCAGGTGTTTATTTGCATGATATCGGAATGCAGTGCGATATCGTCAAATATCCTGAAGTAAAAGCAAAGGCAGAAAATTTAGGTGCAAATTTCGATGAGGCGTTCATTCAGGTAACAACAAATGGATATTCTCCAGAAGAGCAGAGTGAGATTCGCAAGAACCATGCTCTTCTTTCCGCAGCCTGGGTTGACTACCTGTATGAAGGAAATGATCCTTATTTATCTCCTTCGATCAGAAGTATACCTTATGATCTTGTGGATGACTTAATTGATGTGTGCAAATTCCATTCAAAATTGCCAATAAACGATTGTCCTGACTCTTTTAACTCAGATCCAAACAGTCGCAAAAAAATGGTCGCTGCACTTTTGCGTTTTGCAGATGAACTTGACATCAGCAGTAGACGTGTTGATATAGGGACTGTAAAGATTTTTTCCATAAACTCGGAGAACAGTGTTTATTGGTGGTTACACAACTATACAAAAATCAATTTTGTTAATTCTAACAAAGTTCTTCTTAAAGTTTATTTGCATCCCGATGATTTTGAATCATATGGTTCATTTGTTCGTGAAGACTATATTACTAACTTTAAAAACAAAAACCAACCCGTTTTAGACGTTCTGGTAGGACAAAATATTCCTATCATAATCGATAATAACTCTGGTGTCGTGGTACATAACCATGCTGAGAAGTTTCCCACTGAGATAACTGCTATTTTGGATAAATGGCTAATTAGTAATTTTTCTTCCAGCTCTCATTCTTTCAGGACTCATATTCAAAACAATAGTGGAAATTTGGATAAAAAGAACGTTAGCTTCTCTTCATCTCAATCTATGGCATACTTCCAAAATAATAAATCAAACATTCCCTACGCACGGAACCACTATTTCACAGGTCGAGAAATTATATTAGAACAAATACACAAAGCTCTTCTCTCAAACAAAGTAGCAGCTTTATCGCAGCCTGTGGCGGTATGTGGACTTGGTGGTATTGGAAAAACACAAGTAGCAATTGAATACGCATATCGCTACCAAGATGCGTACAAATGCGTGCTTTGGGTGAAAGCTGGTTCAGAGGATTCAATTATTTCAGATTATGTTTCTATTGCGAAACTCTTGAACCTGCCTGTAAAAGATGATTCTGACCAGAATCTTGTCATTTCTGTTGTAAAAAATTGGCTAAAAACTAATTATGGTTGGTTATTAGTTCTTGATAATGCTGATTCCCCTTATCTGATCGAAGATTTTTTGCCTTCAAATCCAAAAGGATACATATTACTAACTTCAAGGGCATCATTTTTTGATAACTTGGGAATTACGAGACAGGTTGAAATAGATAAAATGCTTCCCGAAGAGGCTCGAAATTTTTTCATCAAACTTACGGGGTATAAAAACTTAAAATCATCAGAACTTAAAGCACTTGACGAACTTATATCTGAACTTGATTGTTTACCATTGGCGATAGAGCAAGCTGGAGCCTATATTAAAAAAATAAAATGTAGCTTTGAAGATTATCTTTTCAGCTACAAAAAATATGGATTATATTTATTGGAAAAATCTTCAGTTGCAGCAGATAACTATCCTAAGTCAGTATCCACTACCTGGCTTTTGAACTTCGAACAGGTGGAACAAAATTCAAAATCTTCAGCAGAGATATTATTTGTTAGTGCTTTTCTTAATCCCTCTCAAATTCCAGTTGAAATTTTTACAAAAGGCTCAATCGAACTGGGACCTTTAGTTTCATCAACTCTTGAAAATGTTGAAAGTGATCCTCTGGTTTTAGATGAAATTCTTGAACCACTTACACAATATTCCCTTATTCATCGAAACACTAATAGTCATACTTACGACATTCATCCACTTGTGCAAGCCGTTTTCAGAGATAGAATGGACAAAGGCACGCAGTGTTTTTGGGCTGAAAGAACACTGAAAGCTTTAAATCATATATTTCCTGAAGTTGATTTTTCTGATTGGCAACTTTGTGACAGACTTCTGCCACATGTGCAAACTTGTATCGAATTTATCGAAGAGTATGATTTAGAGATTGAAGAATTTGCAAAATTGCTAAATTCTGTAGGTAATTACTTGTGCGAACATGTACGTTTCGAAGAATGTGAACTGTTTTACATTCGTGCCTTAGAAATCCGAGAGATAATTTTGGGTTCAGAACACCCTGATGTGGCAACTTCACTCAATAATTTAGCTTTACTCTACAAGTCCCAGGGTAAATATTCTGATGCCGAACCACTTTACATTCGTGCCTTAGAAATCCGAGAGAAAGTTTTGGGTTCAGAACACCCTGACGTGGCAACTTCACTCAATAATTTAGCTTTACTCTACAAGTCCCAGGGTAAATATTCTGATGCCGAACCACTTTACATTCGTGCCTTAGAAATCCGAGAGAAAGTTTTGGGTTCAGAACACCCTGACGTGGCAACTTCACTCAATAATTTAGCTTTACTCTACAAGTCCCAGGGTAAATATTCTGATGCCGAACCACTTTACATTCGTGCCTTAGAAATCCGAGAGAAAGTTTTGGGTTCAGAACACCCTGACGTGGCAACTTCACTCAATAATTTAGCTTTACTCTACAAGTCCCAGGGTAAATATTCTGATGCCGAACCACTTTACATTCGTGCCTTAGAAATCCGAGAGAAAGTTTTGGGTTCAGAACA
>JAENYU010000023.1 GCA_016841625.1 Methanobacteriota archaeon | reverse complement strand
TTTATTTAACTATCGAAATTAATATGAAAATAGTGGGAACTGTCAAACTAAGGCTAAAATCTAAGCCATACGGCTTAGATTTTAGGGAGGGGTAGTTGACTCTTGCTTGTTTGTTTACTAAATCTTTTTTTGGGGAAATTTGTTGAATAAACTTTTTTCCTTTTGTTTCCGTTTTTTAGAATAACTTTTCTTTTTATTAACTATAGTCTCATGATATTTCACCCTGAAAATTCAAAAATTATTTTCAAAATTTTCGTTTTTATATATAAATGAACTCTTTTTTCATCATTTCAATGATCTTTCTTGTTTACTAAATCTTTTTTTGGGGAAATTTGTTGAATAAACTTTTTTCCTTTTGTTTCCGTTTTTTAGAATAACTTTTCTTTTTATTAACTATAGTCTCATGATATTTCACCCTGAAAATTCAAAAATTATTTTCAAAATTTTCGTTTTTATATATAAATGAACTCTTTTTTCATCATTTCAATGATCTTTCTGAAAGTTTTTGTTACTTGCAACATAAATTTGTTTTATTAACATATTTTCATACATTGCGCCGAATTTTCATTTTTACTGTTTATGTTTATGTTTTTGAATTTAACTTGACTAACAAAATATTTTTTACTTACTTTAATTTATTTAATTGATGCCGATACAACTTATTTATTAATTTAGTTCATTATGCAGCTGAAATCGATTTTATAAATGAAAAAAAATTAGTCTGTTGCCGGGGTGACTGAAAAATATGCATGGTTTAGTGAGGAGGTAACATTGTTATTTGGGAATATCCCGGTGAAGTTTTTCGTGCAAATTTGGATGAAAAATAGTTTGCTTGATATTGAAGACGCCCAAAACAAAAACCGAAACATTTTTACTATATGACAAAAGAGTATAGGCTGAAGAAAATAGAGGCTTACTGTATATCTTTATTTTCTATGTGGATTGAATTCTGAATTGAAACTTTTATACCTGACTATATTAGTTGAATCTATAAACAATTTCAGAGGTTGGGTTGATGATTCATGGATCCATTTAATGCAATAGTAATAGCTGTCTTTTTACCATTTATACTTGCATGGACATTACCCGTATTATATAGCGTATTTAAACAAAGGATTGGCTGGATTGCAGCAGGTATCGCATTTACCTGTTTCGTTCTGAATGCCCAGGTAATCCCTTACGCTATGGCGGGCACTCCTGTACAGGGTTCGTGGGTCTGGTTGCCGACAGCTGGTCTATCCTTTGACATTTACGGAGACGGCATGGCCGCTCTCCTGGCGCTAATCGTTTCAGGCGTTGGTGTTATCATCATGTCCTATTCAAACGGTTACATGTCCACAAAGGAAGACCTGCCGAGGTACTACCAGTGGCTCCTACTCTTCATGGGTGCAATGCTAGGCATTGCCTATACGGATAATACTATCCAGATGTTTATTTTTTGGGAACTGACTAGTATCACATCATTCATGCTTATCGGGTACTGGAGAGAAAGACCAGAATCCGTATACGGAGCAACCAAAGCTTTCCTGATAACTGCAGGTGGCGGGCTCTTAATGTTCGCAGGTTTCCTGATGCTTAGAGTCGTTACAGGTACCTACGGAATCTCAGAGGTCGCCCAGAGTCAGGAATTGTTAGCAACACTCCACGGAAGCGAGTTCTACGTCGCAGTCCTTATCCTGGTCTTCTTAGGAGCTGCTTCCAAATCGGCACAGGGCCCGTTCTATATTTGGCTGCCCAATGCTATGGAGGCTCCAACTCCGGTGAGTGCTTTCCTGCACTCGGCCACAATGGTCAAAGCCGGGGTTTACCTGGTTGCACGTATGCACCCCATCCTCTCGGGTACCCCTGAGTGGCTGATCCTTGTTTCAGGAACAGGGATGATAACCATGGTGATGGCAGGTTTCATGGCGTTCCGGCAAACGGACATCAAAGCCATTCTGGCCTATTCTACAATCAGCCAGCTGGCCTATCTGATGACCATGTACGGCTACAGTACAGCCGAACATCCGGGCCTGGGATTTGCTGCAGCGACTTTCCACCTGCTAAACCACTCCACCTTTAAAGCTACGCTCTTCCTGGTGGCGGGCATAGTGGCTCACGAGGCGACAACCCGAGATATACGAAAACTGGGTGGTTTGCGTAAGGAGATGCCAAAGACCTTCATAGTAGCGGTGATTGCAGCGGCTTCGATGGCTGGTGTTCCCCCACTCAACGGGTTCCTTAGTAAGGAAATGTTCTATGAGACATCCGTTGAAATCGGACACCTGGTCGGAGGACCCTGGGTATATATCTTCCCGGTGGTTGCAGTGGCCGGTGGTGTGTTTACCCTTATGTACTCCATCAGGCTGATAGACGGGATCTTCCTCGGAGAGAGGACCCATGACCCGGATGTCCCCCACCATGTACATGAAGCACCCTGGGTTATGCTGGCTCCTGCAGTCTTCCTGGTAGGTTTGATAATCTTCTTCGGGCTCTATCCGAAATTCCCGATCGATTACCTTATCCAGCCTGCATACAGTGGGCTTGTCCCGCACGCCGAGACTCTGCACATAAAGCACTGGCATGGCTTTACCCTGCCGTTCATAATGACGGTGGTTACCTTTGTCACAGGTATTTTGCTCTACAAGTTCTATGACACACTCGCTGCCATGCAGAACAGCTTCAACGCAAAGCTCCCCTGGATCAGCGTGAACTACTGGTACGATGCAATCGTAAACAACGCAAAGGGAATATGCAAGAAGTTTGCAAATGTTACCCAGCCTGGTCCCCTCGGAGGATACATCAAGATCGTGCAGCTTTTCATGATCTTCCTTGTCGCATGGCCCCTCTATTATCTTGGGGTAGGCGCTGCCAGCATCCTGCCAGCAGGTATGAACTTCGCTTCGGAGCCCTATGAAATCGTGCTCTATGCCCTTATAATTGTGTCAGCTTTGGGTGCTGCGATAATCCCGAGATACCTTCCTGCCGTCCTATCCCTCTCGGCTGTTGGTTTCCTGGTATCTTTGCTCTACATGTACCTCAAGGCTCCGGACCTTGCAATGACCCAGGTCTGTGTGGAAACGCTTTCCACTATAATCTTCATCCTGGTAATCATCAAGATTCCACAGAAATTCAAGGAGCCGATGCCAGCGGGTAAAGTTATGGTGAACCTGTTAATTTCAGGTGCAGTTGCGTTTTCAGTCTTCGCAATTATGGTAAACGCAGGCATTGGAATCATTGCACCTTTCGAGTCCTTATCCCACTACTTCATGGAGTACAGCCTGCAACTGACAGGTGGACTCAATGTGGTAAATGTGATAGTCGTCGACTTCAGAGGTTATGATACCATTGGAGAAATTTCGGTGCTGTCCCTCGCAGCCCTGGGTGTCTATAACCTGATACTCAGCAGAGCTGATTCCGGATCAGCGGCTGAAGGAGGTGAGGAAGAATGACCACGATAATAACCAAAACAATCGCAAAGATCTGTTTGATGGTGGACATGCTCTACTCACTCGACCTTCTGCTGATTGGAGGAAACCGGCCGGGCGGTGGTTTCATAGGCGGTGTGCTCTGTGCATGCGGAATCGGACTCATCTATGTGGCATACGGGTATGAAGATGTCAAAAAAATCTGGAACCCGGACTGGCATTCCTGGTTCGGTTACGGCTTGCTTTTTGCAAGCATAACGGCCATTTCTCCCTTACTTGCAGGTCACAACTATTTCAGAAGTGCGTTTGAGTTATCCCCGCTGATAGTGGGAGGTTTCCACCTGGGTGAGCTCGAACTGGTCTCATCAATGTTCTTTGACCTCGGTGTATACTTTGTTGTGATTGGCGGACTACTGTTTATCGTAACGCAAGTAGGTATGGACAAAGGAAAAGACCCGGAGGGTGGAAAATGAATAATGTTATGCTTTCGCTTACCATCTCTCTGCTCTTTGGAATCGGGACTTTCCTGATCCTCAGAAGAGAAATGATGAAAGTTATTATCGGTTTCGGGATCGTTTCCCATGCCATAAACCTCTATATTGTTGCAAGCGGGGCTTTCAGCAACGGTACCCTTGTACCGATCCTGGAACACCATCAAGCGGTGGTGGGTCTTGGCCAGGGCCTGATCGTCGCTGATGACGTGGCAGCCGGGGTAATCGGGCCGATAACATCCGAGCCGTATCTGGAGTTTGCGGACCCCCTGGTTCAGGCCCTTGTGCTCACAGCCATTGTGATCGGGCTTGCGACAACTGCCTTTATCCTGACTCTCGCATACCGCATCTATGAAGAATACGGTACAACTGATGTTCAGGAACTCAGGAGGTTGTGGGGATGAGCTTTTTAATGGAACATCTTCCAATTCTCCTGGTTGCCATTCCCCTTTTAATGGCTCCTATTATGATCCTGACCAGATCTTATCCGGGGCTGCAAAAGGTACTGAATCTCGTAGCAAGCGTTGGTTTGCTGGCTTTAAGCGGGCTTTTGCTCTCTTCGGTCTGGAATGGCGGGATTACGGTTTATGAAGTGGGAGAATTCGGGAAGTACGGGATCGTGCTTGTGGCCGACCTCCTCAGTGCTTCGATGGTAGGTCTCAACTGCTTAATCGGTTGTATGGGTCTGATTTACTCCTACGATTATATCGAAAGTAAATCCCTGAACCTGACTTACCACTCCCTGTACAACCTGATGCTAGCCGGGATCAACGGGATCTTCCTGACAGGGGATATTTTCAACCTGTTTGTCTTCTTCGAGATCATGCTGCTCTCCTCGGGAGCTTTGATCGTTGCAAACGAAACCTCATCGGTTACGAAGATCTCGGATAAGATGGAAGCCACCATGAAGTACATTGTCCTGAACATGCTCGGGTCAAATGTGATGCTGATTGCCGTGGCTTCTCTCTACGCTTCCATCGGTTCCCTGAACATGGCTGACATCGCCATTAAGGTTCAGATTCTTGCCGATGCAGGGACAATGCCCTGGCACATGTACGCAATCGGGCTGCTCTTCATTATCGTATTCGGAGGAAAGGCAGCAGTCTTCCCGCTGCACTACTGGCTTCCGGATGTGCACCCGACAGCTCCGTCCCCGATCAGTGCAATGCTTAGTGGTGTGATCATCAAGATCGGAGCTTATGGTATACTGAGGGTTCTCTTTGTGATCTTTGCGCCCCTTCAGGCAGTGTTCGGACCAATTATCCTCATGCTTGCTCTGATCACAATAGGACTTGGAGCAACCTCTGCTATAGGGCAAAATGATGTCAAGCGTCTGCTTGCTTATTCCAGTGTATCCCAGATCGGATACGTCTTCATGGGCTTTGGAATGGGAGCAATTGCGTATTCATCTGGTGAGGTTACAGGTGCTGTTTTAATCATTGCAGCGTCCTTTGTCTACCTGGTAAACCACGCCCTTGCAAAGAGTATGTTGTTCCTTACCTCCGGTGGAATCATCCACCACGCGGGAACCAGGGATATGCGCAAGATGGGAGGCATGATTAACAGCGATCCTGCCATGTGCGTTGCCTTCCTGGTGGGAGCCATGTCCATTGGCGGTGTGCCCCCTATGGGTGGATTCATTGCCAAGTTCTCCCTCTTTGATGCAGGTCTCAGGTATGCGTTCTACATCCCGATTGCGATAGCCCTGTTGTTTGCAGTCTTCACTCTGTTCTACATGTTCAGAGGCTGGATGCTTATGTTCTGGGGAGAAAGAGATCCACAGTACGGGGAATACTCTCATCACAAGTCATCCCTCCTGATGGTGGGTCCGATCTTTCTCCTGGCAGCACTTGTGCTGATTTTCGGAATATTTGCAGAGCCACTACTGGAGATTTCACAGACCATTGCAGCTCAGGTCATAGACCCGCAGCCGTATATTGATGCAGTATTAGTGAGGGTGATTCGATGAAACGCCGTCTGATTATTTACATGGGACTCCCGGTCATATGGTGTCTGGTCAGTGGGCAAGTAACTATCGGCAGCATTTTCCTGGGCTTCATTTTCGGAATGGTGGTCGTCCAGCCTTTCAGCAAACTCTACAGGATGGATGAGGTTGTAACACCTACAGGAGATTGGCTTGCAAAGATCCCCAAGAAGCTCGTGTACTTCTACGTGCTGATCAAGGAGATCATAAAAGCGAACATCGTGGTCGCAAAGATCGTTCTCAGCCCCAAGATCGACATCAAACCCGGGATTGTAGCCGTTCCTATTCGGACAAAGACCAACATTGGAATCACCGGGATTGCAAACACGATCACACTAACTCCAGGGACCCTGACAGTGGATATTTCGGATGACCAGAAAGTGCTCTATGTGCACTCTATCGATTCAACCGATCCCCAGGGGCTCCGGGAATCCATCCGGGATGACCTTGAAAAGTATGTACTGGAGGCATTCGAATGATTTCTCTGGAACAAGCAGACTTCATAGCACTGATCGTGCTTGTAGCCGCCACAGCGCCGTGTATCTACAGAGTGCTGTACGGCCCGACCCTCGCTGACAGGATTGCGGCTGAGGATGCCATGGGTAATGCCCTTGTGGTGATATTCGCGCTCTACGCTTATCAGGCGAGCTCGATCTTCCTTATGGACGTTGCCATGCTCCTTGCAATTATCTCCTTCGTGGGGACAATTGTGGTTGCAAAGTATCTCGATAAAGGGGAGGTGATTTAATGGCAGGTGAACTGGCACTCGTGGCAGATATCCTGAGCATTATCAGCCTGTTCGTAGGTATCTTCTTCCTCTCTGTGGGTATGATCGGTCTCCTGCGTCTGCCTGATGTATACAACAGGCTGCACGCAACTACCAAGGTCGGTACCCTCGGGGCTTTCGGGGTTCTCCTGAGCATCCTGTTTCAGGAAGGTGCCACTCCCATGGGCATCAAAGCCTTTACAGTAGGGCTTTTCATCCTCCTGACTTCCCCGATTTCCGGGCACATGATCGCCCGGGCGGCATACAGGATGGGAGTAAAACTCTGCGCTGGCACATGCCTGGATGAGTACGCAGGTCAGAGAAAAGATTGAAGGCAAAATGGGTGTGTTTTCAAACACATTCATTCCTTTTTCGTTTTTCAATCAGTTTTTCTGAGTTTTTAATTTGAGTTTTCAATTTTGTTTTTCAATTCATTTCCTTTTTTGAGTTTTTAATTTGTTTTTCAATTCTTTTTGAGGGAAAGTACTTTCATTTGTTGTACCTGTTATTTGGAAAATTTCGTGTGCGTTTTCTTTGATTTTGATTTTGGTTTTTCCAAAAGACGCAGGAGCCGGAAGATAACTCATGAGGGCTATACATTCTTCTTTTCTTTCGCGTATTTCCAAAAAACTGTACTGCAGGTTTTTCCATTTTTGAAGCTCCTGCCCCCGTGGGTCCGCAGGCAGGTCCGTATCCGGTGGGTGTTTGCAGGAGGAGAAAAAGAACTGGTTGCAGATACGATAATATAAGTAAGTTGTGGAAATACCGAATGTGCTGGAATTCTTAAATTTGCTCTTCTCCGGAGGTCATCCGGAATTTTCCTTTTTCTTTTCTATATATACTTTATCCCTTTGATATTTCATGCCTTCCAATATTTCATACCTTTCAATATTGCACTCTCCTTCAGAATTCCTCTCCCCGGAAAAAATAGCATCGCCTATGTTATATCTTTTTGAAAAGAAATCCATGTCTATGAAACTCGGGCTGGGAATCGATACCGGAGGCACATATACTGATGCCGTTATCATGGAACTTTCGGAAGGGAAAGTCCTTGCTTCCAATAAAGCATTAACGACTCATTCGAACCTGATTGAAGGAATTGAAAAAGTAATTGCAGGTCTGGACCAGGAGTATCTGGAGCACGTCAGACTTGTTTCCGTTTCTACGACTCTTGCCACCAACTCTACCCTTGAAGGAAAAGGCCACCCTGCGGGTTTGATCCTGTCCGGCTATTCGGTGAGCGGGGAAGTCCCTGCCAGGGACATGGTGACAGTAAATGGGGGGCACGATTCAAAAGGGAACGAGATCGGCAGATTAGACCTGGAAGCCGTGGAGGAGTTCGTCAACAGCACAAGGAACAGGTTATCTTCCTATGCCGTATCTTCTTATTTTGCCATCAGGAACCCGGAGCATGAGCTTGCAATAAAGGAAACGGTAGAACGCCTGACCAGCAAACCTGTGGTCTGCGGGCATGAACTCTCCCTGGACCTGGGCGCTTACGAAAGGGCGGTAACGGCTACTCTGAACGCCCGTCTGATCCCTATAAATTCCCATTTCATTCGGGCAGTCCTCTCCGCAATGGAAGCGAGAGACATCAGCGCTCCCCTGATGGTCATGAAATGCGATGGCTCCCTTGCCAGGATAGAGGACGCCGTTGAAAAGCCTGTCGAGTCAATCTTTTCAGGGCCTGCGGCAAGCCTTGTAGGGGCTGCGCAGATCAGCGGATTGAAAAACTGTGTTGCAGTGGACATAGGAGGCACCAGTACCGACATAGCCCTTATCGAGAACGGGGTCCCGGAAATCAGTGAAAACGGTGCCGTTGTAGGGAACTGGAGGACAATGGTCCGGGCGGTCAGGATCCAGACTTCGGCCATGGGTGGGGACAGCCACGTCTGGGTACAGAAAAAAATCTGCATAGGGCCTCACAGGGTTGTCCCTCTCTGCCTTGCAGCTTCATGTTATCCGTCCCTTCTGGACAAGCTCCTGGATGTCGAAAAACCCTCTGAAAGGATAATGGATGATGTTCTCCAGCCAACCAGCTTCTTTGTCAGGAGTGGGCACCCGGATTCCGAGGAGGATCTGCAATCGCTGAATTACTCTATTGAGTTCGAACTGAATGGTTATGAACGCCAGGTCCTGGGCCTGATCGAGTATGAACCGATTTCGGTTTATGAAATCTCGGAAAAGCTCGGGAAGCATCCCCTTTACTTTGCAAAAGCCCTGCGTTCCCTGATCCAGAAGCATTGCATCTGCCATATCGGGTTCACTCCTACGGACGCCCTTCATGTGCTGGGGGACTACGTAGCCTGGGACAGGACGGCTTCTTTGCTCGGGGCGGAACTTCTCTGCCGCTACCTGGGCCTGGATGAGGAAGGCTTTTCCAGGGAGATTAAGAAGAACTTTGCAAAGAATGTCGCTCTTGACCTGCTGACCTTCCTCGCAAAGGACTTCAAGCGGGAGAACCTCGAAAAACTGATAGATGGTTCCCGGTTCATGAAGTACAAAATCACGACGCCTGTGGTGATGATCGGAGCTCCGGTGAAGGCTTACGTGTCCGAGCTCCGGGAGTTTCTCGATGCGGATATCCGGGTCCCCGAGTTCCATGAGGTGGGCAATGCTGTTGGAGCCCTTGTCGGAAACATAATCAAAAGAAGTGAAATCCTTATCCGTCCGGTGGGGGCCGGAACCGACCAGTACCATGTGTTTTCGGAAAAGGAAAGGAAAGTCGTGGACAGCTATGGAGAAGCCGTGGATTACGGGCTTGAACTAATGGAGCAGCTCATTTTCGAGCATATGGACGGGCACGGGCTTCAAAAAGAGCAGGTGCGTTTCGATCTGGAAAGGAAAGATTTCAACCCGGGATACGGAGCCCCAAAAGAAACCCGTCTCTTTGCCCTTGGAGCTGGAAGTCCTCTGAAATTGAAATGAGCAAGGATATAAAATCTTAGAACCTTTCTTTCCCCTTCTTTTTTCCTTTCTCTGTTTCCCCTTTCTCATTTTCTTTCCCTTTCTCATTTTCTTTTTCTTTTTCTTTTTTCCCTTTCTCTTTTTCCCCTTTTTCTTTTTCCTTTCTCGTTTTGTTGTCGTCCTGCCTTCAAAATTTCTAAATGAACAAATTTTTATCTTTAAAAGCAGAAGACTCCTTCCTCGACAGCCGAAGGCTGGCAGGTGGGAGATGAATGCGTAAACTTTCATAATGAGTGTGCTTTTACTGAAATGTATATAAATTGGTAAAGCATATACTAACTTGATGTTAAAAGCCTATAAGTTTAGGTTAAATCCTACGGCAGAACAAAAAACAAGCATAAATAATCAAATTGGTTGCTGTAGATTTGTCTATAATTGGGCTTTAGAACAGAAAATTAAATCTTATGAACAGGAAGGAAAATCGATCTCTAGGTACGATCTTAACAAAATGATTCCAGACCTGAAAAAAGAGCATGAATGGTTGAAGGAAGCAAATTCACAATCATTGCAAGCAGTAACTAAAAATTTAGAGACTGCTTTTACTAAGTTCTTTAGAGAAAAAACCGGATTTCCAAATTTTAAATCTAAAAAAAATCCTGTTCAATCCTTCCAAATACCACAACATTATATAGTAGATTTTGAAAAAAATATAATTAAACTTCCAAAAATGGGAGAAATTAAAGCTGTACTCCATCGGACTTTTGAAGGGAAAACAAAGACAGCAACAGTTTCCAAAACTTCAACAGGAAAATATTTCATTAGTATTCTTGTGGATGATGGAAAAGAAGTTCCTGAAAAGCAAAAATTCACAGAACAAAATACAATAGGTGTTGATGTTGGAATTAAGGATTTTGCCGTTTTGTCAAATGGGGAAAAAATCGATAATCCCAAATACCTTAAAAAATCCTTAAAACGTCTTAAAGTTGTTAGCAAGCAATTAAGCCGAAAGAAAAAAGGGTCTAAGAACCGGGAAAAGGCTAAGAAAAGGCTTGCCAAAATTCACGAAAAGGTGACTAATCAAAGAAAAGACTTTCAGCATAAAGTTTCACTAAAATTAATCAGCGAGAACCAAGCAATAGCTTTTGAAACTCTGAAAGTTAAAAATATGGTTAAAAATCACTGCCTTGCACAGGCCATAAGTGATGCTTCATGGTCTAGCTTCATTGAAAAAATGGAGTATAAAGCCGAATGGTACGGGAAAACCATTCTGAGAATAGGACAGTTTGAGCCATCAACAAAGTTGTGTAATGTTTGCGGCTATCATAATAAGGACATTACCCTGAAAATAAGGGAGTGGGTTTGCCCTGAATGTAAAACATTTCATGATAGGGACATAAACGCCGCTATAAATATTAAAAAGTTTGCTCTGCAAGATCAAAATTTGATAGTCATATAATCCCTATGGAACGTGGGGTTAAGCCTGTGGATTCGTCTAGGATACTAGGGGAAATGAAGCAGGAAGCCCCTTCCTCGGCTCCGAAGGAGACAGGGAGGGGTAGTTCACCAATTACGTGCGTATTCAACATAAACCAGCACAGGATTCAAGCTCATCAAATAAATAAATAAATAAATAAATAAATAAATAACTACATAAAAATATGCCGATAATTATCTTCTGATATAGGCGATACTTGCGAGACAAGTAACAATTGCGAAACAAGCGGTAATTGCGATACTTGCAATAAAGGCGATAATTACCTGAAACCCGGGATATATCCTGAGAATGGGCCTAACTAGAAGAATTTTACAATTTCCCGAGGGAAAGAAATGGACTCTGAAACTTCCTGTAATAAACTTTCAAATCCTATCAAAGGCGCAAAAATAGTCCCGAACATGAGCGTTGATGAACTTGTAAGGGAATACTCTGGCTGTGCTTTTGGGGCAGGTCGGCTTGCCGAGGCTGTTGACATCTATTCTGAAATGCTGGCGTCAAAAAACACGACAAAGTTTTTCGGGCTTGCAGGAGCCATGACCCCTGCGGGCATGAGGAATATTGTTGCAGACCTTATCAGGGACGGGCATATTGACGTCCTGGTCACCACCGGTGCCAACATGGTGCATGACACTGTCGAAGCCCTGGGCCTGCACCACTACAAGGGCTCAGATGATGTAAATGACATCCAGCTCCGGAAAGAGTGCATCGACCGGATCTACGACGTCTACCTCCCTGACGGGCACTTCACGGAGCTTGAGGAGTTTTTGCAGGGCGTCTATGGGGGACTCCCGCAGGAAAAGCTCTCGATCCGGCAGGTCCTTACGGAAATCGGGAAAAACCTGGACGACGATTCCTCAATCCTGAAAACCGCCGCCGAGATGGGCGTGCCCGTCTACTGTCCTGCGCTCCAGGACTCGGTTATAGGGCTGCAGGCCTGGTTGTACAAGGAAGGAAACCCCTTCAATGTGGACGCTTTTGCGGACATGCACGAGTTCATGGACATTTGCTATGAGGCGGAAAGCGCCGGAGCTCTCCTGATCGGGGGAGGCGTGCCCAAGAACTACATCCTCCAGTCCATGCTCGTGACCCCGAAATCTTTTGACTACGCCATCCAGCTTACAATGGACCGGCCTGAAACCGGCGGCCTTAGTGGGGCCACCCTTGATGAAGCCCAGTCCTGGGGAAAGGTCGGAGAAGAGGCCCGTTCGATGACCGTCTATGCGGATGCAACTATTACTCTCCCTCTTATGGTCGCGGCAGTCCGGACGCGGCTTTTTGAAAAAAGCACATGAAATGATTCTTGAGGTGATTCTATGGAAAAAAAGACCCGCCTGATCCTTGCCCTTGATGTGACTAACAGGGAAGATGCCCTCCGAATTGTCGAAGATGTCTGGGAATTCGTGGACGCGATTAAAGTCGGATACCCCCTCGTACTCGCTACAGGGCTTGGAATTATCCGGGAACTTGCCGAATTCGCTCCCGTGATTGCCGATTTCAAGGTTGCGGACATCCCCAACACCAACCGCCTGATCTGTGACCAGGTCTTTGAAGCCGGAGCCGAGGCTGTGATTGTCCAGGGCTTCACCGGAAAAGACAGCCTTGAAGCCTGCATTGAAACCGCTTCCGAATACAAAAAAGATGTTTTCGTGGTAAGTGAAATGAGCCACCCCGGTGGGACCCAGTTCCTCCATACTGCGGCGGAACCTATCGCAAAGATGGCACTCGAAGCCGGAGCTTTCGGGCTCGTTGCCCCTGCCACCCGCCCTGAAAGGGTAAGGGAAATCCGGAAAATCATCGGGCACGAACTCACAATCATCTCCCCCGGAGTAGGAGCCCAGGGCGGAAAAGCCTCGGACGTCATCGCTGCAGGTGCGGACTGGGTGATCGTGGGCAGGAGCATCTATAAAGCCGAAAACCCCGGCGAAGCCGCAAAGCAGATCGCCGCCGAAATTGAAGCCGAACTCCAGGGTGGAAACTGATAGTTTTTGGGCAGGGAAGTTCCGGTTTGAAAACTGATAGTTTAATTACCTTCCCGCGTATATATTATCAAGAGCGAGTGCCTGTGATGAAAAATTTATCTGATTTATGATGATCCCTATGAGTTCTGAGGCACGAAAATTTTTTTTTTTCAAATAAGTTTGATACTTTCTTTGTCTATCGTTTCAAATTAATGATTATTTCCTTTCAAGAAATTCTATGAACGAATCTAAATTATGCTCTTTCATTTCAATACAAAAATCATTATTTTTGACTATGTTTTTGTACTGTTCGTACACGGAATTTAATTGACTATACATTCTTGAGTTTACCGATTTATACCACTGTGCATAGTCTTGAATTATGTTAACAGACATCGGACACAGTAACAATGTTAAACCAAATCCTGCTTCCGCATCCGGAAAAATCACAAAAGGAAAAGTTCTACATGCTTCCGGCCTATTATCGTATATTCTGCATTTTGAGTTTATCAATAATGGGCACTGTTCGACGGCATTTATTGCTTTATAACATCCTTCCAACTCTGACTTTTTCGCATTCGATTTTAAAATATTCGCACTTTCTTTATCTACATTTTTTAATATCTTCTCATATTCTTTTCTATGAAAATCAATAATATGATGTTTGCAGCAACTCGCATTACATGATTCAGGACAGCTATAATGTTTAAGTATGCTTTGAGTTTTTGAGATTAACCAGTCATATTTTTTTAAACGTTGTCTTCTATCCATAGCATTCACCCAATTGAAAGAAAAAAGAGATGTTCAGTATATAATAGCTATCAATTGCCCTATTGTATGAGAACTTAAGATACTTATAAAAACTTATTTATCCCAAAATTATTTCTCATTTCCTATTCTGGTTGTAATCCCTTATCTTTTGTGCCCTATCTCAAATAGAGTCTATCCGAATAATATTATTCCCTCTGTATTGCCAGTGGCCGCCCGATATCTGCCCACTTCGTGAGCATGCGGGCGTGGAGGGAAGTTGTAAGATGAATTTACTCATGTCGAGCTGAAAACTTCATTTGAAATATACCTTAGTAAATCGGAGGAAAATTTAAGCTTCCGGTTAAAAAATGAGGATAGTGTCTCGAAGGTTCTGCTAATTCTAATCTACGATACATAGGTAATATTAAACCTGTTCGAAACTGATGGGTAAAAGTGCTTTATAAAATAAAAACAGGATCAAACCCTAACTTTGCAAAATATATTCCCATCTTCAAGATAAGGATATACAGCATTAAGACTAATTGATATTTATGGAATCAACAGCAGACATCGAGAAGCGATTTATCGAACTCAAAAACATATGGTTCGTGATTGCCTCGTTGAGTTATATTGCAGCAATTGGTTTTATTATTGCATATTTTGTCGGTGGATACTCCCCCTATATAGCTATAGCTATGATGTGGGCGTGTATAGGAGGTCTGGATGTGATACTTGGTATACATCCTCAATTTGACAGTATCCACTAATTGCTACTGAAATTCACACCAATTTTGTGGCCAAAATGAGTTTGACAAATAGTATCAATATATAAAGAATTATTATAAATTCTATGAAATCTCACTTTTTCTTGTTACAAATAAGCTATTGATCTTGTCAAAATTAGCAAAAATATACTGTTTGACCCCATTTTTCATGAACTTGACTGTAAGTGTCAAATTCGACAGACTTTTTTTGATGAATTTTGTGGACCTATGTTTGAGATCCTTAAACTCATATTTCATCAATGATATGAATAATTGAGTGATAAAGCCCAAAATGATAGCCCCATAAATGCTATCGTCTGACCACACTCTCAATGGCTTAATTTGAATTTCGTTCTTTAACGAGTGGAAGATTTTCTCAATAGAATCCTTTTTTCGGTATATTTCCAATGCTTTCTGAAGTGTCAAATCCTTGTTTGATTTTAGGCAGAAAAATCCTTCTCTCCCAGTAATCAGTTTACTTTTTAGGAATTCTATTGCTTCTTCCTCACTCATATTTTCAAGCTTGGTCGTAAATGAGTAATTGACCTCAATCAATTCATTGTTGACTCTGAATTTTTTGGGAAGCTCTTTTTTGTTTTCAATTGCTTTCTGAATCTCTTTTGCTTCCTGCAACTTTCTCTTAACAGCTCTTGCTTTTGACTCTAACTGGTTTTCCTTTAAAAATTCAGAATAATAAAAGTACTTAATGCTACTTGGCTTGACGATTTTAATTCCATATATTCCTTTCTCAGGATCAAGCTCTTCAACATTGTCTTCATCATTCTTATCAAAATTCTCAATAATTTTGTCATGACTTGTATTCAGTTTCATTGAAGTCAGATACTTCATCTGATCTCCTGTAATGAGCTCAATGTTCTTTGTAGTGTTAGCCCCTTTATCGAAGACAATAAGAGACTGCTTATTAAGTTTACTTTTTACCTGGTTATACGTATCAGGGAAATGTTGTAAGTCAAGAACATTTCCTTTGTTCACTGTGATCCCAATAGGGATGTTTATGGGATAGGCAAGTTCACTAACTCCAACGGTTATCTGGGGCTTATCAGGTCTATGATCTCTGCTATATCCGTGTTTACCAAGTTTACATTTTTTGCCGTGAAGAACTAAACTTGTCCAGTCAAGGTTCACGTCAGTGTGTTCAAAATCATATTCTGAAAAGAGATGGTTTAGGATGTCACAGAGGATTTCATCTTTGTTTTGTCCAATGGTTTCAAGGGTTCTGTAAAGGGTTCTTTCATTGAAGCTTTCAAGGTCTAAGATGTCGATAATTTCTTCTTGATTCATCCACTTACTTGCTTCTTTGATGCTGAAATTCTCGGTGAGCTTGTAGCTCAACAATCCAATCGATAAACTATTGATGTCAAGGCCCTTACTTTTATGCTTACCAAATATCTCTGAAAAATTAAGCTTTTCATAATAGTGGTCAACAACAACCATCGGTCCCATCGCAAGGCATATATTCTTGTTCGGAATGGTAGGAAATGCTCTTCGTTTTTTAACCATAATTACCAAATGATGAAAAACGAAGAGCACTTATTTTAATTAAACTGTCAAATTGAGGATACATAGCAGGAGAAAAGAAAAATAATAGATAAATTTCAATTATTCGGATATGGGTAATCAATTCGTACTGAATATCGTATCCTCTTTAAATTATATGGCAAAGCTGGCTCTGTGAAGGCTTCGTCTACCAAATAGATAGTGATCTTTTATAATCACGTTTATCAAAGTGAGAGTGTCCATGTTCCAGATTATACCGTTCACCATTCAAGTTGTTTCTATTATTGGCGTATTCATTTTAATTTGTATAAGTTTTCATTTATTTTTTGTTATGGCATCTCATGTATTCTGATATGTTTCTTTTATTCGTTATACTGGATTATCATCTTTCAAGCAGCTATTTTTCCTCCAATATCTTTTTCACCTCTTTTTCGAGTTTTCTCCTCATGATATCCAGGTGGTCGGCTTTCAGGTTGAGGCTCTGGACCTGTCTTGAAAATAGTTCGGGATCGGTTTTTTCTTCCTCTTCTTCCTTTTGTTTCTTCATCGTTTCAAAATCGGCTTTTACCCCTTCCTTCTGGTTTATCAGGAGTTCCAGTTTATTTTCCAGGCTTTCTCGCTGGCTTTCATCAGGGACGCTGTGGACCTGCTGCCCGAGTTCTTTTTCATTATTTTCGAGGCTTTCGAGGACTTTTTCAATCCGGTCCAGAATTTCAGCCTCTATGGCCTTGTCGAAGATTATCTGTTCGGGTTTTTTCTCAGCTGGCTTTTCAACTCTTTCGGGTTTTGCCAGTTCATTAGGAGGGATGAAGACAAGCCCTTCCTTTAACACCCTCTGGTTCATGAAATTGGGGGAGACGATCTCTATATTATCTCCATGGAGGGCGTCGAGCACCGCCTTTTTAAAATCCGAGCGGGCCGAAATAAGGCTTCCAACGTCTTTCAAGAGCCCCCCTACCTTGTAAGTGACCGAAAAGTCTCCCAGTTCCAGGATCTGGACAAAAGGGGTTTCCAGACCGGTTTTTTCTGCGGCAAGGAGCAGGTCTTTTTCAATTTTTTTCCAGGAAACATCATAGCCAAGTGAGATGCTGGTACTTATGATCGTGCCCGAGTTACGGATTGTCTTAAGGGGACTGGAGACCAGCTTGAGGTTGGGAAGGGTCACAAGGTCCCGGTCAATGGACTGGACTTCCGTGTGCAGGATGTGGATATCCGTGACTCTCCCGAAGACGGTTTCACTTTCAATATAGTCCCCTACCCTGAAAGGCTTTATAATGCGGAGCATAATCCCGGACATGGCGTTTGCAATAAAAGTTGTGGAGGAAAGGGCGATTGCAGCCCCGGCAATAATTCCCAGGAGCTGGAGTATTGACTCTTTGTTAGTGTAAGGGATCGGGAGGCTGAAGATTATGAAAATCAGGCCAATGCTCAGGACTGCTAGCTGAATAAGCTGCCGGACAAGTTTAACATCCCCTTTTATCATTTTTGCCCGGCGAAACAGGTAATCAATGCCAAAAACAAGGACAAGTGTAACTCCCAGTGCAATAAGGCTTGCCAGGTAATCTTCCAGTATCAGTATCCCCTCTCCTCTCCCCAGGCTTCCGGGCAAATGCCCGATTTTTCAATTCGTTTGTGAACTTTAGCTTTTAGTGAACTTTAGTTTTTAGTGAACTTTAGCTTTTAGTGAACTTTAGCTTTTAGTGAATTTTATCCCTTCTTATTGATATAGCTATTATCTGGAGTACATTTTTTCTATTCTTTTTCGGCTCTGGAAAACAGGTTTTTAACTTATCACGAAGTAAAGTACTGAAAACAATTATTAATTGGTGATCCTGAATGAAAATAGCAGTATGCGGAAAAGGTGGATGCGGAAAAAGCACGGTTTCTGCCCTCCTCGCAAAGCAGATGGCAAAAAAGAAAAACGTCCTGGTGCTCGACACTGACGAGTCCAACTACGGCCTGCACACCCAGCTCGGGTTGGCAGCCCCAAAAGACCTGATGAAGTACTTCGGGGGGAAACAGGGTTTCAAGCAGAAGCAAAAGGCTCCGAAGACCTCTGCAATCGGTGGGCTGGGCGGACTTGGCGGCCCGGGCGGCTCGGGAAGTGCTCCTCAGCAACAGCAGTCCCGCTTTTTTGAGAAAAGGTGGAAACTTTCCGACATCCCTCCGGAGTTCGTGGAAGAAATGGGGAGGATCAGGCTCATGGCAATCGGCAAGATCCACGATTTCGGGGAAGGCTGTGCCTGTCCAATGGGAGTCCTTACCCGGGAATTTCTCGAAAACCTCGACCTGGCAGAGGATGACATCGTGGTCGTGGACACGGAAGCCGGGGTCGAGCACTTCGGGCGGGGTGTTGCCAAAGACTTTGACACGATCCTGGTCGTGATTGACCCCTCCTACGAATCCCTGAAGTTGTCCAGAAAGTTCGAGGCCCTCGGGGCTCAGGCCGGAAACAGGGTTTTCTTCGTGCTGAACAAGGTCGAGGAAGACATTAAAGCCGAGCTGCTGGAAGCCGTTGATCCTTCAAAAGTTGCCGCAGTGATTCCTGCAGACAGAGAGCTTTTCAAGGCGTCCCTGAAAGGAGAAGAATTCGACATTGAGCTTGAAGAGATTGTAAAACTTGAGAAGTTTCTGGAGAATAATTGATTCATGGGCCAGCCCTTCGAATCAACGCATTTTAATTTTACCGGATAGCCCACTCTTTTTGTGACGCTTTCACTTAGTCGGAGCTGGCATTCCCGGTGAATTAGCAGCTCAGGTTCACCGTTATCCGCACCGCATCATAATTAACTACCGGTTTCTTATGCATTACAGGGTCATTTTTCTCTTCAAGTTCCAGCAGCCCGATTCCTTCTAGATATTTTACATCGTTTGAGACATTGGACTGGCTGCGGTTCAGGAGGCGGGCAAGCTCACTGATGGATTCAGGCTTCTTTTCCCGAATCACCTGAAGCAGGCGGATACGTTCATTTGTGAGGATCTTTGATACGTCTTCGGGGGTGCGGGCTATTATTTTGGGTTTTCGTTTTCCGGTTGGTTTGCCGGCTCTGAGGTCCTCAAAGAGCTGGTTCAGGTGGTCTCCGTAAGCCTCATCGGACATGACCTTGATTTCAATGTCTTTTAATTTCATCTATGAACCCCCTGTTTTGGTCTATCTGATTGAGAATTTCTTCATATATTTGTTTCAAGGATATGAATTCGAATTCTACTGGCTGGTTGTCAAATATGTGTTTGTGGTCCCTTCTTTTATGCCCTTTTATCACATGGGCATTATCAACTCTGATGGCTGTTTTCCATTCGGAGGATGCAGATTTCACTCTATAGTTGAAACTATACTTTACGCCGAAGGGTATTTGCGGTGATTCTTTAACTTTTGTGATGGAGATATCAATGATTTCATCTTCCGCCAGTACTCTGGTTTCTTTCACCAGTGTTTTGGAGTCCAAAGTTTCAAACACCTATATGCTGTTGCCATATTTGTTTTATGAGCCATCTCAATATATAACTATATGGTTTGAGCATATAGACTTTAAATGGCACCTAATGACCCCGGCGAAGCCCAAAGGCGCGAAGCGTGCGTAAGCCGGCGGGCCAGAGATGCTGAGCCAACCAACATTTCAAATATAATTATATTTAATTGGACTGTAATGCTTTTATCGAGACCCAGGTGAATGGAATACAGGGCTAGCGGTCGCAAAGCAGTTCCAATCGTGTTAACAAGGGCGGTAAGGGGACTCAAATTTCAAAGTTTTTGGGTTTTCATCCCCTGCCGGTTTTGAGTTTCAGCGAAATTCAGTCTGTTGAGTGTTCTGGCTGCTCGTATTGAATCTTTTTTTACTAAGTCTTTATGGGCAGGCCGCTATTCGAGCGGGAAAATTCCACGGGGATGCGGTATTCACGCTGCTCTGGCTTTTTGAGATGATTTCATTCGAAAAAGGCTCCGGTTCTAATTCCGTCTATACAAAACATGTAACTTTTTCCGGCTTGTTAGCTAACCTCTGCACAAGAAAAATCCCTGAACAATTATCCGAAAGTATATTATCGATCGTGTTATTTTGATAATACAAAAGTTTTACTTAGTTTCGGGACAGCAGGTTTTGTTTGCCTGGACTGTCCTCTCAGGGACTTACAATTTATCGACTGATTGATAATGAACTGTATTTAAACTGTTATTGGAATTGAATTTTTATTGTTTAAACGCTGGAGATCAGAATTATGACGACACGCGAGTACATGCTTGGAAATGTGGCAATTGCCCGGGGCCTTTTAGAAGGCGGCGTGCAGGTGGCTGCTGGTTATCCGGGGACTCCTTCTTCGGAGATCATCGATACCCTTGCGGCCCGGAAGGAGCGGGACTACTATGTCGAATGGTCCGTGAATGAAAAGGTGGCAATGGAAGTGGTAGTCGGGGCCGCCTGGGCCGGAGTGCGCTCGGTGGTTACCATGAAGCACGTGGGGTTGAACGTGGCAGCCGACCCCTTCATGACCCTTGCCTACGCCGGGACAAAGGGCGGACTGATTGTTATTGTGGGTGATGACCCCTCCTGCCATTCCTCCCAGAATGAGCAGGATACGCGGCGCTACGCCCAGTTTGCCCTGGTGCCCTGTTTTGACCCGTCAACTCCCCAGGAAGCAAAGGACATGCTCCCCTATGCTTTTGAGTTTTCGGAAAAGTTCGAGATGCCCGTGATCTTCCGGCCAACGACCAGGATCTCTCACGGGAAGTCAGACATCGAACTCGGGGATATTCCCACCGACAAACCGCCCGCTAATTTCGAAAAGCTGCTTGACCGCTGGGTCATGCTCCCGAAGAACGCCCGGCCAAGGCACACCCACATCCTCTCGATCCAGCAGGACATGGAAGATGCCCTGGCGGAATCACCCTGGAATTCCCTTGAGCTGAACCCGGATGCAAAGTTCGGGGTAATCGGGGCAGGCATTGCTTCGGTCTATGCAAAAGAAGCCCTTGAAGTACTTGGGGTTGAAGCTTCCTTCCTGAAGATCGGAGCTTACCCGGTCCCGAAGAAGCTTATCCGGGAACTGCTGGAAACTGTGGACGCCGTGCTCGTGTTTGAGGAACTGGAGCCTATTGTGGAAGAGCAGGTAAAGATGATCGCACAGGACGCCGGGCTTCCCGTTTCCATCCTCGGGAAGATGAACGGTTTTGTCCCGCGGGAAGGGGAACTGAACGTAAGCATCTTCCTGAAAGCTCTCGGAAAGGTCTTCGACCTGCCTGAAGAACCCGGGTCTGAAGCTGCGGCTGCAGCTCTCGAGCTTGCCCCCCGTCCGCCTTCTCTCTGTGCCGGCTGTTCCCACAGGGCAACTTTCCATTCCATGAAGAAAGTCTTTGGAAAAGACGCTGTCTACCCGAGCGACATTGGCTGCTACACTCTGGGGATCCAGAGCGGTACGGTCGAGACCACGCTCTGCATGGGCTCAAGCATCAGCATAGCATCAGGGCTCTACCACGCGGGCGAGAAGCGGCCTATCTGCTGCTCTATAGGGGACTCGACCTTCTTCCACACAGGCATGAACTCGCTCCTGAACGCCATCTACAACAAAGCTGACATCACGGTTACCATCCTGGACAACCGCATCACCGGCATGACCGGGCACCAGCCAAACCCCGGCATGGGCTTTACCGCAACAGGGGAGCCAACCGTGGAAGTCTCGCTTGCCGAACTCTGCAAAGCCATGGGAGCCGGGCTTGTGACCGTTGTCGACCCCTACGACCTTGAAGAGACCCAGGAAGCCTTCAAAACCGCAAAGGAATTCGAAGGCACGGCTGTGGTAATAGCAAAGCAGCCCTGCGTGATTACAGCAAAGCGGGCTGGAATCAGGCGCGTCCCCTATCTGGTTGACCCTGAGAAGTGTGAAGGTTGCAAGCAGTGCGTTAAGTTCGGTTGCCCTGCAATCGAGTTTGACGAGGAAAAGAAGGTCGCAGTTATCACTGCTCTTTGCAGTGGGTGCGGGGTATGTGCCCAGATATGCAAGTTTGACGCAATCGAGGAGGTGAAGAAATGAGTGGAAGTGGAATTAGTGGAAGTGAAGCAAATGCTGGTGAGGCTGAAAGCCCGAAACAGAGTTTTGACCTCCTGATTACCGGAGTAGGAGGGCAGGGCGCCATCCTTGCCTCGGATGTTATCGGGAAAGCCGCGGTTGCAGCAGGCCTTCCCATCCGCGCAGCCGAGACTCACGGCATGGCCCAGCGCGGGGGCTCGGTCGTAAATCACATCCGGATAGGAGCCGAGCTCGGGTCCATGATCCCTGAGAAAGGCGCGGACCTGATGCTTGCCCTGGAACCCATGGAGGCGCTGAGATATGTGGACTTTTTGAAGGACGGCGGGGTTGTGATCGTAAACACTGAAGCTGTGGTTCCGGTAACCGTTACATCGGGCCTGGCTGCATACCCGGAAGTTTCGAAGATCCTCGAAGCCCTCTCCGAGAAATATATCGTGAAAGCCTTCAACGCAGACGAACTTGCCGCAGAAGCCGGAAGCAGGCTTGCCATGAATGTGGTGATGGTGGGAGCGGTTTCAAGCTACCTGCCTATTTCAAAAGAGGTCCTGCTGGAGAGTGTGAAAGCGCTTGTGCCTCCTAAGACGGTTGAGGTGAACGTGAAGGCGTTTGAACTGGGAAGGGAAAAGGTTCAGGAAAGTTAATACTGAGTTTTAAAGACGTTAAAACTGAGTGATTTTTCCGAAACTTACTTTCTTTAAGCCTCTAACTATAAACACGCTGTTGAATTTTTAGAATTCACAGCATCTCTTCTTTCTTTTTTTGAATTGATTCCAGCAGGAGGATGAGGCCTTTTAATCCGAAAATAAGTGTGATTAGAGCGAGCTGTGCAAGGGCAAGTCCCAGCAGGTTTGAAAACACGTCTGTAATGTCGGTTTTTCGATTTAAAGTGAAATATTGAATTATCTCCATGAGTAGTCCGTACACGGAACCTACATATACGGCTGCAAGGGCTGGTTGGCTGCTAAGTGTTTTGTTTTTGGATCTCAGAAACACGAAGTAGAGTAGAAATCCGAAGGCTGCGTAGATTGATATGTGGCCCATATCCAGGGACATGTCTGCAACATGGTGGTAAAGTCCTGTAAAAATATCTGCGGCAGAAGAAAGGTTGTTCTGGACCAGGAAATCTCTTGTTTTATAGAGGACATTGGTTTTAAGGAAGTTTTTTATGGGGGATACGGTGGGTGTGACTGAGAGATAGAATATCAGGATAGTATACAAAATTGTGATTATGATTAAGTTGCCAGGTTTGGTGAGTTTTGACATTTAATCCTCAGGTGGTTGTTTAACCCTGGATCTAAATTTTTATCATTGAGTATCTCTCATTTTGAAAATTTCTTTTAGTCCATGGGCAAAAATTATTACAACAATTTGGGCAAGTACAATTCCAATTAAGTTCGACATTACGTCTGCCATGCTTGCTACACGGAAAGGGAGATACATCTGAAAGATCTCATTGAGAATGCCATAAGCTGTGCCCGTGCATATGGCGTAAACTGCCGGATATTTTACTAAGAACGGGTTTTTGGAATTAGAGAATGCAAGATACAGTAAAACCCCGAATACGAAGTAAATTGTGAGATGAGCTGGATCTATGGATAGACCATTGATAAACTTTAAGGAATCAAGCAAAAAATCTTTGATAAAATAAAGGTTGTTTTCAACGAGTGAGTCTCTTGTTTTGTGACCCAGGGTCATTATCAGGAAGTTCTTCAGGTCTCCCAGGTTTGAAGTAACTGATAAGTAGAGAATCAAGATTGCATATGAAATGGTGCTTAAAGCGAAAATATCGTATTTTTTTATTTTTGACATTTTACCTGATACACTTATGAAGGATACTTGATTTAAAACTAATTGTTATATGCGTGATTTTTAATATCCCCCTGCTTTGAACAAGCATTTCAATTATGAGACATCTGGTGTATAACAGTTATTATATTATTCTGGCTATTATAATAATGAGCTTTCTATTTAATAAGATATTTATATCTGTTTAAACGATAGCTTACTGGATATTATTCTGAAGTGCAGCCTCAAAATGTATTAATTTTGAAGAATAAGGCGTAGAACTCTGCGGATTGTGCATGAAAAAAATCGTAAAAGATTATATTCTGGAAATTTATGGCAATCCAGGATCAAAAACAATATGGATCAAATGAAAAATGGGAACTGGAAGTGGTTATTTTAATGGATTTACTTCTTAATAATCGGATTGAAGTACTTGAACTCTTAAGCAATTTTTTATTTCCCTTCTTAGTTACAGCAGTGACTATGCCTTATTTCATAAATGAGCTGAAGGAAAATAAGTTAGTAGTTAAAGATTATTACAAGAAGGTGCCAACAATGGTGCCGACGTCAGGCGGGCTTCTTATCCTGCTCATAGCGTTACTTTCAATATCCTTAAATTCCCTATTTTTTAAGTTCACAACCCAAAACTATGTTATTCTGGTAATTATCGTACTTTTCGGGCTGTTCGGGATACTGGATGATATGATAAACATAGGACGGTTGTCCAAACTCATAATTATGTATTACTGTACCTATCCCCTTCTCCAGTACGTACCCAATCCTCTGGTTTTATACTCTGGGGATTGGGCTATTTCTCTTGGTTTTCTCTCTCTTCAGTTTATAATTCCTACATACGTACTTGTTGCGTCAAATCTCGTGAACATGCACTCCGGATATAACGGTCTTGCATCCGGCTTATCAGTAATTTTATTGTGTTCTCTCATTATTAAATCTATACTGATAAGTGACGTTGAGAATATAGTAACAGTAGTCGCTTTAACCGGAGCTTTACTTGGCTATTACATCTATGACCACTACCCATCAAAAATTTTCTGGGGAAATGTGGGTTCCCTGGTGATTGGGGCTGCCATAGGGGCTATCATAGTTATACAGGGCTTTTTAATAAGCGGCTTCATTATGCTTATTCCGCACACAGTAAATTTTTTGATGTATGTGTACTGGAAGGTTAAGAAATACCCCGTTGCAAAATTTGGGAGGGACCGTGGGGATGGTATTCTGGAAGTCCCCAACTCTCTTACTTTGAAATGGGTTCTGCCTTACTACTATAATGTGACTGAAAAACAGGCAACTTACGCAATGTTTTTGCTAACCTCGGTTTTTTGCGCTATAGGCATTCTCATTCCGGGAAGGCTGTGAAGGAAGTTGTACATCGGTTTAAAAAATAAATGAAAGGTGATGCAATGCAAAAAGCGCAATCACCATTAACTTCTTTTAAACATCAGGAGTACGGGCAAGAATAGGATTATTCCCATTGCAACGTAGATAATTGCGGAGTAGTCCTTCTTCTCTACCTGCGCCTCATTTTCCCCTTCTGGAGCCTGAGTCGCTTTTGAAGTAGCTTCTGATCTCGGGGCATCGTTTGAATCCCTAACCTCATTTGAACCCTGGGTTGAACTTTCTGCGGTCTGCACGGTCCTGGTACTCTGCCCGGTTATCGCAAACGGGGAAAAACCCGGAGTTTCGGCTTCAAAATACAGGTAGAGGTCATCCTCGCCGGTTTGCAAGGTTTCAAGCACGTCCCACCTATCGTTGCTGAAATGGTTCAGGGTGATAGAGGTCCGATCAATTTCATTTTCATTGATCCAGGCTTTTTCGACTCTAAAGCCCACAGCTCCATTTTCAAGGTTATCAGAGTTTGAAATCCCGTCCGTCCCGATCCAGATATTCATGTGCTGATATACCCGCCCTTCCGGTTCGATCGGGGTCAGTGTGGATTTTCCTTTGAGAATCTCGATGATTGCTGTGGTCTTCCCAAAGCTTCTTTTGGGGTCAAATTCCACATACCTTATGTCATTGATGTCCCCTTTAAACATATATCTGGCCCGAACCCCGTTGCTTATGAAGCACTGGGAAAGCTCTTTTAGCTTGACATTCTCGGAGGGTTCGGGAGAACCTGCTCCTCCTCCCCCTTCGCCACTTCCCCCGCCTGATATTGTTTCAGCAGGGGATGTCGAAGTATCTCCTATACTGACAGTACCGTCTATCACTGTTACCGGAATTGAGCCGCCGCTTGAATCGCTTACCAACACATTTGTTAGCTCTAATTTGCATGCTCCGGAGCCGTCGGTTGAACTGAGGTAGACCGTTGCAAGTGTCCCGGGTGTTGTCACCATTTTGTTCAGGATAACATCGTAAACATCGGTAACAGTACCCTGTGAGTTGTCAACGGTACCCGGGCTAAACACGGTAGTTCCTTTCTGCTTTAATAGATCTCCTTCCCTGATTTCCCTGACATTGACCAGGGAGTTATCGAATATGAGATCAAACTGAGCTCCGGATATCGGTGCATCGGGTTCGACATATATCCTCAGGATGAAATCCTGATTCTCTTCTATGGATTGCGTTTCCGGTGATATGCTTACAATTGTCTCTGCTGAAGCGATGCCTGTAAATACAGTGCTCAAAGAGACAAATAACAGTAAAATCAGACTCAGGTGTAATGTGTTGTTCTGCAGGCTATTCCTGTGCATTTGAATTTCCCCACTCGTTATTCAAGCCAGTTAGTTTTGCAATTTTTATAAATCTCTCAATATCTATCGATCTTCATTTTACACTTTTTAATTATAAATTTATTTTGTATGATGCCGGCATTTTTATGCTGAAGGAAAAGGGTCGAATAAGGCTGTATTCATGAAAATACCCGGATCTGCTAATCGGAGATAGTGATTATTTGAAAGTTTCAGGGCAGTGAGATGTATTTTGAGCTTTTTCCCGAAAACTTCCAGTGCCCATGGACAGAATTTATTCATAAACAGAATTAGTCATGTATAGAGCTAACATTGCTCTAATCAATCCGGTAACCCCTTTTCTGCTATTACCATTCCCGCTTTTTTATTAGCTGGGCAAGGTATAAGTAACTTTTTTTATACAGTATTTCCATATATTTGTAAATAAAATAATAATGTCTTAAAAATGTAGAAATATGTCAAAATAGTGACAATGTCAATAAAGTACTAATATGCCAAAATAGTGAGAGATGTCAAAAAAGTAATAGTATTCCAAAATAGTGAGAGGTGTTAAAAAAAGTAATTTTGACGCAGGTTCCCCGTACCTGCGCCAGGTCTCTTTACTCTATTTTTTCCCCAAAGTGGTATCCAACAATGCTAAGGTCCTGGATATTGACTTCCCCATCCTGGTTTACGTCCCACCTCGGATAAGGTTCGGTTGTAGTAGTTCCGATTTCCTGAGCGACTGTGGCTATATCCAGGATATCCACCTTCCAGTCTTTGTTAACGTCCCATTCAGGATGGTAGTCATTGACGTAGATGGTGTGCTGCTCTGTTACCTGATCGACTCCATCGCTTACCGTTACTTCTACAGTATACTCCCCACTGCTCGAGAAGTCGGTCTTCCAGATATAAGTCGGCTCAGTGCTGCACGTTACTCCATTGATCTTGATGATGTAGTTCAGGAACTGCCCGTCCAGATCGAATGCGCTTACTAAAATGTTGATTTTGTCTTTTTCTTTGAAGCTTGCTCCGCTCTCCGGTTCAAAAGAATCAATTACCGGGACATTGTTTGCTGGATTCACGGTTATTGAGACATCTTCGGAATCGCTGAGGTACCCATCGCTTACTTCAAAGGTGGCCGTATAAACGCCGGTCTGCCCGGGGGCTGGTACCCAGGTAAACACTCCTGTTGCCGGGTCAATGTTTGCTCCATCCGGAAGGCCTGTGGCTGAATATGTCAGTTCATCTCCGTCCGCATCGCTAGCATCCACTGCAAAGTTCAGTGTGTTCGTTTCACTAACCGATTTAGGACCGATCGAATTCAGGACAGGTGCGGTATCGATAAGCACGGTTGCATTGCTAATGGTAATTGGCGCAGCTTTTGAATCGCTGTCACTAACAATTACATTGGAGAGTTTTAGTTCTGTTATGCCTGTGACGCTTCCTGCGGTCATGGTGATGGTTGCCATCACTCCCTCTGAAGAAACATTTGATTTGCCAAGGATTGAGCCGTAGACATCTGTAACTGTTCCTGAGCTGTTGTTGATGGTCCCGCAGTTGAACAGGGTTTCAGCTCCGTCCTGGTTGAGAAGGTTTCCTTCAGTTACACTGTCTGCGCTTACCATTGAACTGTCGAATAGCAGGTTAAACTGGGCTCCGGTTATGGCTGTATCCGGATTGATTGAAACCTCGATTGTGAAAGGCTGGTTTGGAGTTATGAATCTGTTTGACTGAGATATCTTAACGTGTGTTGAATCTTCAGTCTCTTCTTTATTTAAGACAAGGTTTGCATTTGAAATGTCTTTTTCTCCAACTTTAACAGAAAATGAACTGGAGTAATATCCTTCTTTCGCAGCAGTAATTTTTACGTTGTTATTAGTAGGTATATTTAAATTGTAATGCCCATTGGGATCTGTGGTAACAATCTCATTTGTGACATTATTGAACACAAAAGCATCAGGTATGGGAAAGCCACTGGAAGATTCTACGTATCCTGATATTGTAGTGTTGAATAAATCTTCTGATGAATTTAATGGATTTTTTTCAAATGTAAATATGTGATCTGTATTCCATGTTTCATTGTAATAAAAAGTTACGAGACCAACTTTGTTTGCAGTTTCATATTCATAGGGTTTGCCATCTACTAACATTATCACAGAACTATCGGAGTATTCAGAAAGATCGACACTTATCCATACTGGATTGTCTATTAAATCTGAATGTAATTGTAGAGTGGTATTATTTGCTGATGTAACTTTTAGAGGTTGATTAATAGGACGGATGTAAAAGGGATATTTTTGAATGCAAGCTAACAAAGATCCATTGGGATTCGATTTTATCACTAACTCACTTTTATCGCATTTATACCATATGTCGGATATTTCATAAGTAGAATCAGAACGTATTGATTGTATTGTAAAAACTTGGTTTGTAGTGTACTTCACTGTCGTATTGGCACCTTTTGTCAAATATATATTGTAATAATTATCAATGGCATCTTCGAGAGTAAATAAGCCATCCTCATTAAGCCTATATACTATATTATCATTCAATTTATTTCTTGCTAAAGTTAAATTAGAATCTCCTACTTGAAAAGCATAATCTTGTGCTGAAATATTATTTTCGCAAAAGGTAATATTATCTGAACCAATTCCTGTATATATCCCATAAGCATCTATATCGTAAATCTCATTACTAACTATATTGGAATTATGTAAATTTTCAAATTTCATCCCATATGAACAGTTATAAATGGTATTATTTATAATAGTTATATTCCATTGGCTGTCTGTGACTGAATGTGAATATATCCCAGTATATTTACTATTGTACATTACATTGTCTTTTATTAGTACATGTTTTATATTCCCATATAAATCAATATGGCCATGTTTGCTGTTGTTATATATTGTATTATTAGTAACTGTGATGTATTCACTTGCAATTCCGTTTCCATTTGGTAATTCTCTATTCCCTTGAATCTGTATTGCATTCCAGCCAGAATTATGAATAGAACAATTATCAATCAAAGTATGGTAAGTATCTGTGTTAGCAATACCTACTGTGAAACCGCCAATCGAATTACTAAATTCTGAATCATATACAGAGATATTGTTTGAGGATCTTATATACAAAGGATGAGTGTAGTTTAATACTTTTAAACCTCTGATTACAATGTGTTCACTGTTAGTTATGTCTAACCCTCTATCGGAAGATGACACTGCTCCTACTATCCCATCAAGTGTTGGCGTTCCATTGTACGCTTTAATTGTGATTGGTTTTTCCTCAGTGCCATTATTGCTAAAATGTATCTTTTCTTCATACCATGTGCAATTTACAAGATAAATTGTATCTCCTGAGACTACTTTAGTTGCAGCATAAGATGGTGTGGTCCATGCTGTATCTAAAGTTAATCCATTATTTTCATTACTTCCTTCAGTTGATACGTAGTAATCAGCTGCCGATGCAAACCCTACAAATGAAAGTAAAAGAACTACTAAAAATGAGTAGGTAATTATTTTAGTACACTTTTTGAAAAGTGTTTTTTTAATATTCATATGGGGCAGGATTTCTGGTGCTATGGTTATAATTTTTGATAATTCTGTAACTGTGATAACTATGTTTAAAGAGGTAAATAACAGTAAAATCCGACTCGGGCATAATGTGTTGTTCAGCACGCTTTTCTTTTGCATTCAAATTTCCCCATATGCTATTAAAGATGTTTCGGTTTCCAAGCTTTTGTTTCTCTTAATCATGTTAATTTTTGTTTCAGTAGACCCCTCATATTGCTGTGAGGAGTGGTCATTCCTTTCAAGAACCTTGAGGACGATATGATTTATCAATTCAATTTTTTTTGTTTGTTAACTTTTGTTGGAACTAAATTGGTTAGGTTTATTGTTTCCTTTTACGTTTGCCTCTGCTATAATCTAATACTTTAAGTAAATAACTATAATTTCCCCCATTTTCGTGTCATTACTGACTTGTATCATTTATTTCTGCATTTTCTTGAATTTTTGCTTAGCTTTTTACGGTATATTGTATGTTTCCTTGTTTTTGTTGCCAATTCAAATTATAGTATTAAATTATTTTACATGTCTTATATGTGCTTGAATATAATCTTTTTACACTGTTCTATACTTATATGAGTGAATGCTGATTATACTGGTGAAGTATACAGTAGTTCCGAATAGCCATAGTTCCGAATGGGAACGACTTTTCACAGTCATCACTGACTAATAAATCTTTAAAAAACCTGTAAATTATTGTATTTGTTATTGTTTTCAAGCGTATTTTGTTTTGTGTCAACGGCGGTTAAGAATTCCCCATTTTCGGCGGTTTAAAATTCCCCAACTCACAATCCTTGAGAAAAGTTCGAGGATTGTGAACAATGCTGAAAATGGAGGTGCGACAAGAAGCTGAATTATGGATTGCTATAAGCTATCCTATTTGCTCAGGATATCCCTATTGCAGCATGCATTTTGGTAACAAAATTGTGTGAAGCCTGCAAGACAACGTGGAAAAGATCAAAAACCTAATTTGATCAATCTGCAAGGGAAAGACTATCATGGAGAAACGAAAGTTGAATTATCGTAAGGATCGTAATCAGCGACAAGTGAAATGGGTTGATACACTTGAACCAACAGGTAAGGAACCGGATTATACTGGCTCTCCAAACGGTATAATGAGCAAACAAAATGTTCCCGGTCTACAGATAACTCCTAAAATGGTCATATTATCCATAAATTCAGAACTTGGTAAGTCCCATGTGCTCCCACAAAAAAAAAAGGGTAGGAATTTCGCGAGAAACAACAATGGCACAGGGGATAAAGGAAAAGGTAAAAAGCGAATGACATTCTGTAATGGAATGCATAGAGGTTCAGAATTTGCCTTATCCCGAAAGGGAGCAGACTTGCCGTAGGTGTTCTATTACATGAAAGGAAGCAAACTTATGAATGCAGGATACTCAGGAATAATAAATATATAATACCGAGTATTTTTGTTTCCAATATATAATACTGGTTAAACTCGCTTACAAATAAAAACGGAACTGAATTTAATGGCGTGCAAGAAATATTTGGAAGACATTGAAAAGCAAATGAAAGCATTTTATGATTCTTTGAACGAGAAAAACAGAAGAAGATATGCATCCATAGAAGCAATGAAATTAGGTCATGGGGGACAAAAATACATAAGTGATGTGCTGGGTTGCCATTTTCAGACTGTCATGGCTGGAATTGCTGAACTCACCAATGGTACAGAAACACCAGAGGACAGGATTCGAAAGCCTGGAGGGGGTAAAAAGAAAATCATCGACACGGTAGAAAATATCGATGAAGTTTTCTTTGAGATCTTAAAAAACCATACGGCTGGAAGCCCTATGGACGAAGACATAAAATGGACAAATCTGAATCATAAAGAAATTTCAAATGCTTTTAAATCGAGGGGTATGAATGTAACACCTCATGTAGTAAAGCAGCTTTTGAAGAAACATGGTTTTGTAAAGAGAAAAATGCAAAAAACCGTTGCAATGAAAGACTGTGAAGACAGAAATGAGCAATTTGAGAGGATTAAGGAGTTGAAAGAAGAGTACTCTGAAAGCGAGAATCCGATTATCAGTATAGATGTGAAAAAAAAGAATTCTTAGGCAATTTCTACCGAGATGGAAAAGTTTACTGTACTGAAACGGTAAAGGTTTATGACCACGACTTCAATACATTTTCAGATGGTATTGTAATTCCACATGGCATATACGACCTAAAACGCAACGAGGGATACATAACTCTGGGAACCACTAAGGATACGAGCGAGTTTTGTTGTGACTGCATTAAATACTGGTGGGAAAACTACGGTAAGGAAGATTACCACCAGGCAAGTAGCATTTTAGTCCTGGCAGATGGCGGTGGAAGCAACTCAAGTAGGCATTATATTTTCAAAGAAGACCTACAAAAGCTAGCCAATGAAATTGGGATTGAAATCAGAATGGCTCACTATCCACCATATACTTCGAAATACAATCCGATAGAACACAGGTTATTCTGTCATGTTACGAGTGCCTGTAAAGGTGTTGTTTTCAGCAGTGTTGAGGTGGTTAAAAGTCTCGTTGATAAGACTTGTACATCCACAGGACTGAAGGTGTTTTCAACTATCAAGGATAAAGTTTATGCCACGGGAAGAAAAGTAAGTGAAAACTTCAAGGAAAAAATGAAAATTGTATTTGATGATTATTTGGGAAAATGGAATTATAGAGCAATTCCAGAAGTGGAAACTTGAAGTTATTTTTCAGTCATTCCTAAATGGAATGGAAAAGGTCCTAGCGAGTATCTATTATTCCAAACCAGACGGAACAATTGACAAATCTCATCTCAACAAGCACAAGGTCAATTTCATACGCTTTGCTGATGATTTTGTGGTAACCGCTGATTCATCCGAAACAGCTCATAATATCATCGATGTCATCCAAGCATTTTTAGATCCTCGTGGACTTAAGCTCAGCGAAGAAAAAACCCTTGTGACTAATATTAGTGAAGGGTTCAATTTCTTAGGATGGAACTTCAGGAGATACAAAGGCAAACTCCTTCCGAAGCCATCTAAAGAATCGCAGACTGAAGTTATCAGGAAAATCAGTGCAATAATCAACGAAGCAAAAGCATGGGATCAAGACCGATTGATACGAACACTCAATCCAATTATTAGAGGATGGGCACAGTATCACAATCATGCAGTTTCATCTGCGGTATTCAGCAAACTTGATAACATAGTCTTTCACATGCTTATCTCCTGGGCAAAAAGGAGACATCCGAACAAAGGTCTCAATTGGATAATGACCAAATACTGGCATAAATCTGATAGCAGAAAATACATATTCTGCACAGAAGTACAGACGTTAGAGAGATTCTCTAACGCCAAAATTGTTAGGCAAAGATTAGCAAGTCTTCAAAAGAATCCATTTATCGATAAGAATTATTTCGAACAATGGAAAATAATGGAATATCACAGGAAGAAACGTATCAATATATCCAATTCCGTTCCAAACTGACACCCGAAAGGGTAGTAGTGGCTCGAGCCGGATGAATTGAAAAATTCAAGTCCGGTTCCTAGAAGACGGGGTAGGGAGTAATCCCACCCTGTTATTCGACTCTCATCTTGCAATAGCTCTTGGAATTGAAGCTGTAAAAGCAGGGTTTTCTGCTTACTTTATCAGTGCAGGCACCCTTATCGAGAGGTTAAAAAAAGCAAGCATGGAAGGAGTTTTTGAAAAGAAAATAAGGGATTTTACGAAATACAAACTACTGATAATTGATGAAATGGGATATCTCCCATTTGATGAAGAAGGAGCTCACGGTTTATTCCAGCTTATATCAAAACGGTATGAGAAAAGCTCAACCATCTTCACTTCAAATAAATCATATGGAGAATGGGGTGAAATATTCCAGGATCATATAATAGCGGCTGCTGTGTTAGATCGAATTCTCCACCATTGTACCACTATCAACATCAAAGGAGAAAGCTATAGGCTAAAGGAAAGGAAGAATCAAGGAATAAAAACAGTAATTCCATACACCTAATTCTACAATGTTCTTGAAAAATTGAGCAAACTTTATATCAAAAGGTGGGGAATTTTAAACCGCCTGAATTGGGGAAAAGTAAACCGCCGTTGACATATACATTTTAAAATAATTATATCTATTCCAGTTTTTATCCAAAGCATCCGCTATTCAACATTTTCAATTTATTTCTTGCTTTCGGCAGGTTAACAAATAATTAAATATATTCAGTACAATATCTCTTTTTCGTGACATCCGAAATCTCAAAAAACAATAACAAAAGATCGAATGCCATAATAAAACGTACTACCTTTTTAGGACACCTTGGAATTATAGTCAGTTTGTTCCGTGAACTCGAAGTTGACAAACTGATTGATGAGAAGTTTCCCAAATCACGAGATCACAAAGTTTCTCACGCTAATTGTATACTTGCAATGGTTCTCAACGGACTTGGCTTTGTAGTCAAGGAGCTCGCACATGTGGAGCGGATAGCCTATACTTGCAATGGTTCTCAACGGACTTGGCTTTGTAGGGCAGCCTCTGTATCTCTGCCCTGAATATTTCAAAAATGTTTCAGTAGGAAGACTTTTTGGAAATGGTATACAAAAAGAAGACCTGAATCAATACGTTATTGGAGAAACTCTCGACACGATCGCGGAATATGGTCCTACTGAACTTTTTACAGAGATAGTACTTCACATCCTGAAGCGTCTACCGATTCCAATTTTGTGTTGTCATGCTGATACCACAACTATCAGTTTTCATGGAGATTATGATGGAGACGAAGATGAAGACTCTAAGTTAATCACTTTTGGTCGTCCAAAGAACGGAAGATGGGATCTAAAACAGTTAGTGTTGAATATGATTGTTAATCAGCATGGTATCCCATTATTCATGAGCACTCACGCAGGAAATGCTTCCGACAAAAAAATAATTGTTGAAGCAATCGAATCCCTAAAATCCTCATTGACACCTGAAAAAAAAGTATATTATCTTGCTGATAGTGCCTTCTACAGTGGCGATAATATTAAAAAGGTGGATAAATCCTATTGGATCTCTCGTGTTCCTAATACTCTTAACGAGGTAAAGAATCTAATTGCTTCAAATCGAGAGATGAAGCCACTAAAAGGAGACGAAAGATACTCTTTTTCTCAAACTTTTGTCGAGTATTCTGGAATTGCACAAAATTGGGTTTTGCTGCTGTCGCACAATCTGAAAGGGAAAAAAGAGGTGACTCTCAGCAAGAGTTTTGATAAAAAAGTTAAGGAAGCAGAAAAAGATCTGAATAAACTGAAAAGTAAGCACTTCTTTTGTGAAGCTGATGCATTAGAGGATGCAGAGAACTGGATTAAGGATTTTCCGTTTTTAGCGTTTGAAAAATTGGATTTAAAGACTATTAAAAAGAGATAATCGGGTAAGAGAAGTAGACCTTCAAAAGATGAGAAATTAATTACATATTACTCTGTTGATGCTGAAATAAAGCTCAATGAAGATCATTTTGATCAAAAGATGGAGAAAGCTGGACTTTTTGTACTTGGAAGTAATGACCTCAGTCTCCCCCCTGAAGAGATGTTAGCGAACTATAAAGAGCAGGACAGAGTGGAAAAAGGGTTTAGATTCCTGAAAAGTGACACTTTTAGCGTATCAAAAGTCTATCTCAAAAATAAGGGTAGAATTCAAGCTCTTATGATGGTTATGGTTCTATGCCTAATGATTTATTCTATTGCAGAATGGAAATTGAGAGAAAAACTTGAGAAAGAGAATGAATCAGTTCCAGACCAGAAAGGGAAGCCCACAAAAAAGCCGACTATGAGGTGGATTTTTTTCAAATTCCAGGGAATAACAGAACTTTTTACTCAAGAAGAAGGGGAAATAGAGTCTGAGGTATTAAATATGGAAGAGCATCATTGGAAAATATTGGGTCTCTTGGGGGAGGAATATGAAAATATGTACCTTTAATCGAAGGAGGTGGTCAAAGAAGGCGGTATAACCTCAATTTGACTATTAAATCGGATAGCGATAGCTATCGAAATGGGGTGGGAAAAAAGTAAAGAAGTTGTTGGAGGATTAAATAAGGTTAGACAAACGGGAAGGGAGATGTATGAAATAAAATGACTGGTTTGACAAATATTGGTCTAGAGTTCAGATTCCCTCTAACTTATATATAAAGGAAAAAATTAAACTTTAGCTGCCGAAAGCAGGTTATTTAAATATACAACACTTGTTATGTTCTTGTTAACTGGTTGTGCAAATCCCTTTTTCTTGTTTGATTATATATTTCTAAACAATTCAAGAATAATTTAACAGGCATTGTGTAAAGTGATTTTAATCCGTGCCTTACAACTTTGATTATATCTTCGTTAATCAAGGATTTTAGTTCATATGCCGTAATTTCCAAAACGGATTTCAACATATTCAAAATGTTGTACAATGTACATTGAATAACAAAGAATAGTGTTCTTGCAACAGGTGATTTTGTACATGTTCGTATCTTGAAATCTTTTCACATATCGATTTCAAACACATGCAATACTTTTGCGGGGCTTCCCGAAACAATACAATTTGGTCTGACATCTTTTGTTACCACGGAATTTGCAGCAACTATTACATTGTCACCAATCGAAACGTTCGGCATTACTATGCTATGGGCACCTATATAGACGTTGTTACCAATTTTAACTTTTCCATATGGAGATTTTTGGATTATTTTTTTGAATGGTTCTTTGTCTTTTGCACTATCATAGCAAAGTATCATAGCCCATCTCGTTAATTGAACGTTATCCCCAATTTCAAGGAAATCAGGTTTATGTAGATCTATATAAGACTTTTTAGAAAATTTGAACTTCTTTCCAATTTTTACTCCTCTTGATTTATAGTATTTAATTTTCATTGCTTTCACTAAATATTCATAGCATCCTATTAAACAAGATAGTATTTTTACAAAGGATTTAATTATTATCATTTTCAAGCTCACCATATTTTTATTCTCACTATATAAGGATCTCAGAATATATCTGTAGTCAGTAACTTTTCATAACCATGTTGAATGCAATATTTCATAATCCAGCTCTGTTTTTGGCTCTTCGCCATTTCCATGGGCAAATTATTATAAATCAGTATATATAATTAAGAGATTCCCCATTCCCTTCATATAATTATAGGAGTTTGATTCCCCATTTACAAAGAACTTTTTTAGAAAGCTTTGAATATTGAAGCTCCCTGGTACATTAACCTAACTTCCGCATTTTTAGCGCATAAATCTAATATTTCCATAATATCTTTTTGCTTCCTTGAAAGTTCCGTAACTATTGAATCTCCATTTTGCAATTCTATTTTTTTGATTTTTTGTATCCTCTTCAAAATCAGCGGTAAATTTTCCAGCCAGGCAAATACTTAAACGTTAAATTCATGAAGTAGGTATATTGAATGGGGCGCATGGATGTGATTCCCCAACTCATACAATTAATTCAACTTCACTCTAATTCATGGAATTCACGTTGCTACCCCTAAATTTGAAGAGGATGCGATTTTTTCAAGTTCCAAGAGTAAACTTTCTACGGTATAGTCCTTGACAATTTCTTTCTCTCTCATTGTGTTCAATAGCCTCATTCTAATTATGAGTCCGATGAAACAAACGAATAAGAATCCTTTCGTGGTCGAATCTCTTTTCGTATTAAGCGGGAGTGATTGGATGTCATTCTTCATAGTTTTGAATCCTTTTTCAACAACATCCCTTTCTCTGTATGTAGTAAGACATTCCATCCAATCACGTTCCCCATTATAAAAGAGGATGAACTTCCCCATCCTGTTTATTCTTTGAGAAACCGCATTTTTTTATATATTACGTTAAATGATAAAACATATTTAATAATTTCCTTTTCATCCTTGGAAAAGGTATTAGTTCCCAGCAACGCCATAAGATAAAATGCCACCCCGAAAAGAACTGTGAAAAAGACGTTGATTGTGGTGAAATTATTCATATAGTAAACAGGTATTCCCATAATCAAACAGGAAACCAGGGGCTTAAAGGATACAGCTTTTACTGGCGGCACATCTAAATTTACGGATACAAAATACAAACTCATCAACAAAAGGATTAATTCCGTAATTACCGTTGCAATACTTGCCCCATTATAACTGAAACTCGGGATCAGGATCATATTAAGCACAATATTTGCTACAACGCAAACACCCATACTCAGGGTATTCAGCCTTTGCTTGTTGATCGAAGTTAATGAAGATATAAGGAGCAGGTTAATGGAAGCCAAGAAAAGGGACCAGATTAAAATCTGGAGTGCAGTTATTGAACCTTCATAAGAGGAATCATAAATTAATAAGATGATTTTGTCAGCTATCAGCGTAGTCCCTACTGCTATTGGCAACATCAGTATTACCGTGTATTTCAACCCGATCTCATAGGTTTTGAACAAATCGCTCTTTGAGCCTTTAAATGATTTTGACATAAGAGGATATAGAGAAACAACAAGTGAAGTTGAAATAAGTCCGAGAGGCTCGGATAACTTGTAAGCGGCAGAATATAGCCCTACCGCGATATCGGCTTCAAGACCTTTTATCATCATAGAGAGCATGAGGATGTCAATTCTGTGATATATCACGAGGAAAACACCGGAGAGGGCAATTGGGATAGATTCTTTAAACAAGTTTTTCCACATTGAAAAATCGATTTCGAATTTTGCCCGGACAATTTTTCTCGAAAAGGTGTAGTTCAGAAGTGCTCTCAGAAATTCAAAAAAGATAAATGCAAGTATTATATGATACAGAGTTCCTTTAAAAGCTATAATATATAATACAAGTCCGACAAAAACGATTTTTGAGATTATTTTTGATAAGATTTCATATTGCATCTTTAAACTGGTTACGAATATTGCCTTGAAAGTATCACTGAATGACTGGAAAAAAAGTATGATTGATGCCGCATACACATACAAAGTTGTAGTTGGAGGATAACCAATCAGGGAGATCATTGACACGGAAAGGAATGCAGCAATTATTGAAAGAAAAATTTTGATTATATGTACATTTCCGGTTATATTCTGCATGGAATTGGAGTTTCTGGACATTTCCCTTACTGTTATATCCCCAAGGCCAAAATCAGTAATGATGTTAAAAAATCCTAGGTAAGCAAACACAAAGTTGTACCTCCCAAAATCTTCAACACTAAGATACCTGGCAAGATAAATCACAACAGCTAGAGAGAGTAATCTAAAAGCCAGATTGCCTACCATCATTATGACTGTGTTTTTAGCGACTTTATGAGCGGTGCTCAATGTTTCACCAATCCTTTGAGTAATTTTATTATGTCAACTACTAAGTTTCATATTATATGAAATATTTTGAAATTAACCAAATTTTATATTTGGAAAAAACACTACTGTTGGAATTTTTTCCCATTTATTGTTACATGACCACTGCTTTTGTATTTATCATCTTGCAAATTTTCGGAAAACATTATTTAATTTAATACCTAACTTTGACAGTTAGATAAAAATAAGTGCTCTTTATTTTGTGTTATTCGGTCAAATGAACATCACAAAACAGAGAGCATTCCCTACAATTCCTAACAAGAATATATGTGTTCCTATCGGATCTATCCTTGCCGTCCAACTCTTTTATCCCACTTTCCGCAGGTGCGACAAGAAGCTATACTATGAATTGCGGAAACGCTACCTCTTCCATTTGAGGAAATCCTACTATGACATGCATAAATGGTAACGTTTGTGTGTGAAGCTCACAGGACAATATCAAGAAATCAAGGAGCCTGACTTTGATAATTGGTTAGGATAAGAATACTATGAAGAACGTAAAAGTGAACCATCGTAAGAATCGTGAAGTCGAATAAGCGAAAACAGGTTGATACGCTTAAACCAAAAGGTACAGAATCAGGCTATAATGGGTCTGCGGACATTATGGCAAATGGACAAATGATTCTCGGTTTATAGATGGCTTCTAAGGTATTCACATTATTTGTGGTATGGAACTTGGTAAACCCTATATGTCCCTTTCTAAAAAAAAAGAGAGAGGTAGAAACCCTGTGAAGGGAATTAATTGCATAGAGGGCAGAGGATTTAAGCAAAAAGCGAATGCCATTCTGTAATGGGATGGATAAGGGTTCAAACTTTGCCCTAACCCGAAAGGGTGCAGACTTGCTTATACGGTGTTCTATTGTATGAAAGGAGGCAAACTTCTGAATGTAAGTCTTTCAACGATATCCTTTAAGGATAAGAAGCTTACAGACGCTCAACTCCGCCAGAAATGGAAAACCATTGACTGGTTTCAAGTAGAGAAGAGTGTTAATAAGTTGCAATCCAGGATTACAAAAGCAGTCCTACAAAACAAATGGAACCTTGTCAAGAGATTGCAGTATCTCCTAACTCATTCCTATTTCGCCAAACTTCTGGCAGTAAGAAGAGTAACTCAAAACAAAGGAAAAAGGACATCTGGAATTGATGGTGAAAAATGGCTAACTTCAAGCTCCAAAATGAAAGCTGTCCTTAGGCTAACTGGTAAAGGATACAAAGCTAAACCCCTGAAACGAGTCTTCATTAATAAACCTGGTAAGAACAAGAAACGTCCCTTAGGTATTCCTACAATGTATGACAGAGCTATTCAGTTCTTATATGCATTAGCTCTTGAACCCATAGCTGAAACAACGTCTGACCTCCGGTCTTTTGGCTTTAGAAAGCACCGAAGTACCAAGGATGCATGTCAGCAAATCTTTCTTTGTTTAAGCAAGAAGAATTCAGCCCAATGGATCTTGGAAGGCGATATCAAAGGATGTTTCGATAATATAAATCATCAGTGGTTGTTGACTAACATTCCTATAGAAAAATCAGTACTAACTCAATTTCTGAAAGCAGGTTTTATTTACCAACATCATCTGAATCCAACCAAAGCAGGCACGCCGCAAGGTGGAATAGTGCGACGAGAAAGTTATACCATGGATTGCGGTCTACCCGCCATTCTATCCATTCAGAATGTCTCTACTCTGATGTGCATTTCTGGCAACGGATCTGTGCAAAGCTCAGAGGACAACGAGGTGTAAAATCTGAACCTGACAGTTCCAAACCGCTAGGGAAAAGGACATATGGAGAACCGAAAGGTAAAGATTCGCAGGGGTCGTGACTTGTAACATGCGAAAGCAGGTTGATTTACGCATGAGCCAAAATGGCAACGAAGCTCGGTTATGGCAATCTGGTTCCGTGTCATAACGAATGGACATACGGGCTTCCGGCCTATAGGATCCTCCTAAGTGTTCAACAATTATCCAGGGTATAGAACTCGGTAAACCATTTGTGGTCCTTTAAGGTAAGAATTCCGCGAGGAAAACTGACGCCACAGGTGGCAGAGGAAATGGCAAAAAGCTAAAGGTCCTCTGTAATGGGGGATATAGAGGAAAAAAAAAAAAAAAAAAAAAAAAAAAAATTGCCTCAATGCGAAAGCATGCCCACTTGCCATTGGTCACGAAAGCAACAGGGATTGTTTAATTATGAATGTAAGAGAACCAGAGATAACTTCGGTTACGGACCTTACAGACAAAGAACTCGCTCAACAATGGAAAACCATTGACTGGAAAAGAGTGAAAGATGTTGTTAATAACCTTCAGTCTCGAATTGCAAGTGCAGCTAAGAATGGAAATTGGAAAACAGTGAACAAACTTTCTAGACTTCTAACCCGGTCCTTTTACGCCAAACTTCTTTCAGTCCGTAAAGTAACCACTAACAAAGGAAGCCGAACACCCGGTATTGATGGAATTATTTGGTCTTTGCCAGCAGATAAAATACGTTCCGCTCTACAACTAACGAACAAGGGCTACCGTGCAAAACCATTAACACGGAAGTACATTCGAAAGAAGAACGGTAAACTTCGACCGCTTAGCATACCAACTATATATGACAGAGCAATGCAAACCCTGCACTCTCTGGTGCTAAGCCCAATCGAATCTGCTACAGGTGACAAGACTTCATTTGGGTTTAAACCTTACCGTTCAACGAAAGATGCTTACGCCTACCTTCACATCTGTTTAAGCAAGAAAATTGCTCCTGAATGGATTGTCGAAGGTGATATTAAAGCTTGCTTTGATGAAATAAACCATACCTGGATACTTGAAAATACTCCCATGGACAAACGAATCCTTAAAGAGTTCTTAAAAGCCGGATATGTCGAGAACTACCATCTATTTCCTACCGAAAAAGGCACTCCGCAAGGAGGCCCTATATCTCCAATAATCGGAAATATTGCCTTAAACGGCCTGGAAAACGCCTTAGCAAAGAAATTCTACTCCAGATCAGATGGTACAATTGACAAATCTCATAGAAACAAACACAAGATCAATTACGTTCGTTTAGCTGATGATTTCGTGGTTACTACTGATTCTTCGGAAACAGCTCACGAAATTATCGAGCACATTCAAACGTTTTTAGATCCCCGTGGACTTAAGCTCAGTGAGGAAAAGACTCTTGTGACTAATATTAGCGAAGGATTCAATTTTTTGGGATGGAACTTCAGGAAGTATAAAGGAAAACTCCTATCGAAACCATCTAAAGACTCACAAAAGGAAGTTATCAAGAAAATCGGTGAGGTAATCTTCAAAGCAAAAGCATGGGATCAAGACCGACTGATACGAATACTCAACCCAATCATTAGAGGTTGGTCCCAGTATCATAACCACGCAGTCTCCTCTGCGGTCTTTAGCAAACTTGATGATACAGTCTATAACATGCTTATCTCTTGGGCGAAACGAAGACACTCAAATAAAGGTCTTAATTGGATAATGACCAAATACTGGCATAAATCCGGTAACAGAAAATACGTATTCTGCACAGAGCTACAGACGTTGGAAAGATTCTCTAACGCCAAAATTGTTAGGCAAAGACTAGCAAGCCTCCACAAGAATCCATATATCGATAAGAAATACTTCGAACAATGGAAAATTATGGAATATCACCGGAAGAAACGCATCACTAAACCCAATTCTGTTCTAAACTGACACCCGAAAGGGTAGTAGTGGCTCGAGCCGGATGACGGGAAACTGTCAAGTCCGGTTCCTAGAAGACGGGGTAGGGGGTAATCCCACCCTGTTATTCGACATCTCCCCCATTCTGGCGAATATGACATTGGACGGCATCGAGAAGTTACTTATGGCTAAATACCCGAAAAGAGGCGGTAAGTCGCCTAAGGTTAACTTCATCCGTTATGCTGATGATTTCATAGTTACTGCTAATTCAGAAGAAACTGCCAGAGAAATTCGGGACATGCTTATTGTTTTTCTCAAAGAACGAGGTCTTGAACTCTCTGATGATAAAACCCTTATCACAAACATTAACGAAGGCTTTGATTTCCTCGGCTGGAATTTCCGCAAGTACAACGGTAAGCTTTTGATCAAACCTTCCAAAAAGTCCATTAAAAAGTTTACTGAAACAATCAGTCAAACCATAAAGAAAGGAATGGCATGGTCTCAAGAAGTCCTGATCTCCAAACTAAACCCCATTATACGAGGTTGGACTAATTATCATAAATCGGTAGTCTCCTCAGAGGTATTCCAGACACTTGATCATCGAATCTGGGAAATGTTGTGGAGGTGGGCTAAAAGAAGACATCCAAACAAATCACAAGATTGGATTGTTAACAAATATTGGAAGAGAAGTGCTACCAGAAGGTGGAATTTCAGAACAGAGATAAACGGGTTATTGCTTCTATCAAAAACCAGAATCTACAGACACATTCCTTTAAAGCTGCAAATGAATACATTTCTTGATCCGGATTACTTCTACAAACGTAAAAACAAACTAAGTTTCCGGAAAGGTTACTCCATCTGAAAAAAAAAAAAAGACTGCTGCCTGATACAGAAAGGGTTATAGAATGCTTGAGCGGTATGAAGGGAAACTTTCACGTACCGTTCTTAGAAGAGGGAGAGCGAGTAATCGCTCTTTCTTATTCGACAAGTCCACAAAAATGCCACCTATTTTCTCAATATGGCCATGACTTAAAAGCCAACTCGCAATAACATTAAGAATATCGGGCAAATCAGAAAATTAATGATACATTTGTGTACATCTGCGGAAAGTGAGTTTTATGAAAAGCTTAATTTCTGTGACATTTTTAGCAAACATAAAAGCAAGGGTCTTGAACTCAATAGTTTACTGATAGGATTGTTAAGCTACAAGCTGACTGAGAATTTTAGTATCAAAGAAGCTGGTAAATGGTTTAATCAGGAAGAGATTCTCGAGATCTTAAATCTTGAAAGTTGTCTTTGGAAATTCAAAAGAATTTGACACTCAACGGATAACTGAAAAATAAATTTAATACAATAGTAGTACTATTGTTAAGGAACTTCATAATTTTGTAGAGAAATACTTTGTAAATCACTTGATTTTGGAACTGAGTCTAAATGGAACAACTATTATATTTTTCCTGCGATTGAAATCCCATCAAATTTGAAGAGGATACGCGAAGAGCTATTAATTAAATAGATTTGGTTCTTGACTATAATTCCAAATGGATATTCTACCATTGGAATATATTTTATTAGTACTGTCACTAGAATCCAGCGAAGATGAGAACTCATCTGAATTATCTGTTTCATCACAAATAAAATGTGATATGTTAAATGTGGATCTGAAATTTTTAAAATGCATGTCGTCAATATTCCAATTAGGTAATTGATTTACATACCATTCGCCATCTACATTATCTATATCATAAGGATTATGCCAGTAATAATCTAAAGAAAGCATGGAGTATTTTTTAATAATTTTTGACTCATCATATTCTAGAAATCCATTAATATAATTTAACATATCTGAAAGTGTTAATGTTGGTACTTCTGATATAGAATAAATTCTTAGTGCTGTATATTGAGAAGTTCCTGTGATATTTCCATCTACCCTATTTGAAATCCACACTCCACTAGCATAACTTTTTTCATCTAAATAACGATCTTGGTCATCTGAAAAATGTATAAATTGGAAATAGCCAGATATAGATACACTTAAAAGTATTAATATAATTGGTAATACTTTTTTATTTTTAAATGTATCTATTTTGAACACATTTGACAAACCAATACCGGTAAAAATGAATATGTAAGTTTGTAAAAACCATTTCATATATGTTTCTATATAAAAAAACGGTGATAGTAATGCGAAACTTATTAAAAAAAACCACTCTTGATAATTTTTTTCATATTTTACTGTTAGATATAAGAATCCGCTTAATGCAAAAAGGAATAAAAGCCCGGAATATCTAAAATAACTTGAGACTAGCATTAATACGAACCCATATCTTGAACCACTATATCCTCTTTCGCTTTCCATGAACAGTCCTGTGAAAAAAGGTAAACTGATTGCTATTGCAAAAAAAACAATGTAACATACATTTTTATGAAATTCATTTATACATATATATTTTCTGAACTTACCCCCGACTTTTAATAATAGCTCACCAATTATTATCACAAATGTGAAATATATATAGTGATGTGTTGTTATCCCTAATGCTAACATACAAAACAATAAAATGTAAAATTTATATGATTGGTGAGTTTTTAATAATAAATATAAAATAAATGGTAACAATACAACAGCAAACAGAGTACGGGTTGGTCCTGTCCATGATGAAAATGTTAGGATAGCTGGTGAAGTTGAGAATCCAAAAGCAACTATAAAATTAAATAAGTTATCATTATTCCCATAAATTGAACTTGCTAAAATATATACAACAAAAATGCATAGTAGTCCAATAATTGTACTGTACAATAAAATAGATATATTCATATTTAAACTTGTAAGTAATGATATGCCTGATATTAAAAAAGGAACTGAACTTGCAATTGAATAAGGATATGAACCAATAAGTGATGTTGGGTGAAGCCACCATTTAGCAAAACCAAATTCCGATAGCGAGTTTGCAGCGCAGTGGACCACAAAAGAGTCCCATCCAATTTCGTTAGGAACGGTCGGATAACGTAAGATAATATTGAGCAATAATATTAATAGAAATATTAGATACGTTGCTCTTTTTGATAAATTCATTACTTATCCCAACTATTAATGATGGATTTGTATTTATTTTGATAGTATTCACTAAGTTCTTCATCATTTATTTTCTCTTTATGGGTAAAGTAATCTAAAAAATAACCGTATAAATAAGCAATTCCTATATAGTAGGGGCTTTTAAATGAATACGTGACCCCTTTCCCGATAACATGCATCAAATTTAAGTTTAGATAGTATGCACCTTTTCCTCGGAACATATACCCTGCCCAATATCCTTCAGCACTATTTACATCTCTATATTCAAAAACTTTAGCTTCGTTAACACGTTTAGTATTCCAACCTCTAAGCCTTGCTTTTACTTTTAGTACGCTGTCCCAAGAATAAGCCACTGTAATCCCATCAATGTGTTCAAAACATTCTTTTTTGACTAACATATGCCCACCAGATGGCTCATTTATATCAACGTCAGCTGTAATTAATTTGTTATTGACTAGGTACTGTGTACTACCACTAACAATTCCAAGGGAAGGGTCTAATTCTAATTCGTTAATTAATTTTTCAAAAAATTCGTTCTCTAAAATCAGGTCACCATCTAGATTTGCAAGATATTTGTACCTTATTTGCTTTATTTTACAGTATTTAATAAGATGCTCGAATCCTTCTTTTATTAGTTTAGCCAAATGGAGACCTAGATCTCGCTGATGAGAGTTATCTAGTCTAATGTACAATATCCAATTATATTTTTTTTCTGCTTCTGCAAGTATTTTTGGAGTATTATCCGTACTACAATCATCGAATATGGCCCATAAAGTTGGTCGGATGCTTTGTTGGACAACTGATTTTATAGTTTTGTGTAGATTAGTTTCTTCATTTTTTACTACACTCAGTAGTAAGTAATTATTCACATTTTTTTCATCCATATATTACCCTCAGAAACTTCTGAACCTACGAACCTATTACCAGTTAAATAATCGAGCAACTTCAAATGCTTCCGCGTATTTGACACCAATTACGCTACCTCTGCTTTTTGCCAGTCCGATGATTGATTCTTTTTCCATGTAGTCTTTTTTTCTCTGTGAGGTATATTGTTTAATACAGGCTAATTTACAGTTAAAAACATTTGTAATATCATTGTATGCAGTTGGTTTGAATTCTATAGTCGTTGAGGGAGATTCATAGTAAAATACGCTATTTTTCATGTGCCTGGATGCCGAAAGTGCAGATACAGATATCGCTACATGATCTTGATGATAATCCTTCATAGAATGAACATATATTATATGAGGTTCAATTTCACTAACATATTTGTCAAGTAAACCAACAGTCACTCCATCATGCTTAATCATTGTATCTGGTAAGTTTAAAAAGAAAACTTTATTGGCACCCATTAGTTCAGTCGAGGATAAAGCTTCTTTTTTCCTAACAACACTATTGCCGCTTTTTTCACCAAGCGATGCTATTAAAATAAAAACCTCATCTTTTTCCAATATATGTTTTTTAAGAGTTCCTCCACAACCAAGTTCTATATCATCTGGATGAGCACCTATGGCTAATATTTTCCTGTTCATACTTTTGATCCTATTAACTTAAGGAAGGTAACCTGCATTAAAAAGCACATCTATTGCAGACATATTTGGTTCAAAACTATCATATCTTTGAGGATATACTGGATGTTCGTATTTTTGAAATTTTACTTCGATATTTTTGAAGAGTGAAAGGTCGATATAATTGTAACCTCCAACTCCTGATAAATAAGTCGTGCCGCCCAATTCTTCTACCATATCTACAAGTTTTTGAGTTGATGTTGTTTTAAAATCAAAATTACTTGCATATACAAGTTCAATGTTAATATCAAAAGCTTTAATTAGAAATTTTATCAGTTCCATATTCAAATCACATAAATAAGTATATTCTTTACTATAAATTTTTTTTATTTCGTGTTCATAGGATTCGTAATATGGAGTTTTGTTATAATTTGAATGGATTTCAAGCATATGTTTATTTGACCATTTTGCTTCGTTTTTTTCATTTTTATTATTAATTAATACCTCATTTATTTTTATATGTTCCTTCTTGAACACTGGTACCGTAAGCCATTTCCATCCATCATATATTCTAATTTTATTACGATGCTGGAAATCTCTACGATTGAATTCAACATCGTCATGAATTATAAAGATATCAGACTTGCGCATTTTATCAAAGAAGCCTAAATAAGGAAGGTAATTTGGTTGGTGTGCAGATATCATCATTTTATACACCACGTTAGTATGTACTTATACACTCTCTATTACTTATTCACTCATGTTTATACAATTCCAATGTCACAAAAGAATGTAGATTTTCAATTCAAACTCTAAAAGTAATTTTTATACTATATTTTCTCTTAATTAATGATGGTTTCCTTAAGTCATAAGTAACTTTCAATCAAATCAGTTGCAAACTTAGCGACATCAATTTTGTCTTTCAACATTCTTTCCCTTTTTTTCTCCCATACTTTTTTGAGATTATTATTTTCTAATAATTCAAGTGCTTTTTCTATAGCAAATTTCTCTCCGTAAAGCTCGTCAGAAAAATTGTACACTAAATTATATTTTTCTTCTAGCTCGTCAGTGTATCCTCTTCTAGATGTAGAACAGAATATTGATGGAGTACCAAGCACGGCACTTTCAGAGGCCATTGTTGCACTTTCACCAATGTATAACGTAGCATAATTTAGTAAATCATGAATTTTATCAGGAGATGCATTTATTTTGTATTTTTCAAATTCAGGTTTAAGTTTTAATTCTGAAGTAATGAGAATTTTTCCATATTCTTCCAAAGATTTCACTGTCTCTTTAATATCCTTCAAACCTTTATCCCCAATATCATGAGCAGCGTTCCAAGAAACCAGTCGCAAAATTATGTATTTTTCATTCTTATCTAACCCTAAAGTGTCCAATATTGTTGGGTCTGGTTTGTAATTGTTTGGATGCAAATATGAAAGTTCATGATATCCATTATACATTATGTGCTTCGATCCAAAGTCACCTTTGTAGCAACTCGGAGTACAAATTACATCTGCAACAGGGCAAACTAGTTTATTGGCCAATTTCGCATTTTCAGTGTCAGTAAATATTATTGAGGGTCGCCCTATCAATTTACCTACGTGAGATGATGTGTAATTTAATATTCCTGTTAATACATCAGGTTTAAAATCTTTTGCAATCTTATAAAATATGTAGTCATTAAATGGAATCTCAGCTACTTTTGCTACAAAATTTTTACGATATTTTCCAAATAAGCTATACTCAAATCCATATGCTTGAAGCAAATCTATTGCAATTTCACGGTCTCGTACTACAATCTTAACTTCGTGACCATTATTCTCCAAATTATGTATAATATTTTTAAAAAAATGAATGTGCGCTGGGTGTCCCATTCCAAATAATATTTTCATGTTTGCCCCCAATTGATCAAATATGTCATTTATAGCATATCATATAGAACTCTTGTCATATTTGCCACATCCTTTTTAGTCACTTGTGGATGCACAGGTAATGCAATAGTTTCTTTCACAACTTCTTCTGCGTTCTCACATGCAGAAAAATTGTTGTACCGTTTAGATAGAGCAACTGGGTAAACTATAGAGGTTTCGATACCATTATTTTGTAATTGTTTCATTAAGTCATATCGAATTGAAGTGTCAACTCTGATTGGAAACCTTAAAAATATTGGATCCATGTGTGAACTTATGTTTAATAATTTAATATGCTTGTTATTTTGAAGGTTATAATAAATGAGATTTGCATTATTTTTCCTTATATTATTGAACATATCTAATTTTGATAGCTGTGTGCTAGCTAACTCTGCTTGAAAATTAGTATATTTTGTCCCAATATTATTGATATTTATGTCACATCTAGTTTTCTCATTTCGTGCTAAATTATGCACAAATCTGTACACATTTCTATTTTGTATCAGAGTATAACCAACTAGCTTAAAAAATGTCTTTGATTGATTCCCTTTACTCTGTTTTGAAAAATTGTTGCTTATATCTCGACACTTTTGAGCGACGTTATTATCATTAGTAACTATCGCGCCTCCATCTAACGAAGTCAGTGGCTTTCCTCGATTGAAACTGAAAAAACCTGAATCTCCTATTGTTCCAACTTTTTCTTTTTTATATTCAGCTCCCATTGCTTGTGCCGCATCTTCGATAACAATAGACCCATTTTCTTTTGCAATCTCATTTATTATGCTCATCTCGCATGGGTTTCCAAACATGTGTACTGCAATTACAGCTTTTGTATTTGCATTTATTTTTTCATTTAAATCGGATGTATCTAAATTATAAGTATCTTTATCAATATCTATGAAATTAACCTTTATTTTCATGTTAAAAAGCAGATCTGAAACGGAACTACACATATATGCTGGCATCGCAACTTCATCGCCACTTTTAATTCCATATGCTTTTAATAGTGTGTAAAGCGCTGTTCGTCCTGAAGATGTTGCAATAGAGTGTTTAGAACTAATGTATTCCGTAATCTTCTGTTCTAGATCTTTAACTGCGCTGTTACCATCTTTAATGCTTTCACTAAGTGCTAATATTATTTCTTCATATGTCACTGGAACTATAACTGGAGGTATCACTTTTTATTGCCTCCCAAATATCGGAGGTATCTATCAACAAGGAATTGAAGTGTAGGTTTTGGATCATCCCGCACAAATAATCCCTCAACTACATTTCTATCAAAAAATGGGTGAAAGAAATTTTGTAATGCAGAAATTTTGTTTGAACTTTGTGAGAATAATTCATAACAAGCTAATGTGTCTGAAAAAAGAAACCGAGTTTTAACACCAACTTGATAAGAGTTAACTTTGCTAATATCTCCATCAATTGCAAGCTTATATAACAAATACGGGAAATCTACCCCTGAAGCTATTGCAAGTGGCATAGAACCCCAAAATCTAGGATTTATTTCCATAATTTTTGGCTCACCAGACTCATCAACTTTAAATTCAACCATTGCTAAACCATACCAATTAAGTTCTTTCAATATTTTTAATCCATTTTTTAAAACTGCGGGTTCTTTTACACTTTCGCAGAAAGTACTTTGTCCTCCAGTAATAGGATATTCTCGAAGTCTCTTATGTACGAAAGTAGCAACAGGTTTTGAATCTTTATTAAATAGTGCAAAGGCTCCATAACCTCTTCCTTTTACATACTCTTGAATTAGTGGTTTTTCTTGTATTTGATGCATCGAGGTGTATTTTTTGATAAGGTCTTCTGGTGATTTAGCATACACTACTCCCTGTGCACCAGAACCGTTTCTGTGCTTAACTACAATTGGATATTCAGATTTCAATGCTATTTCTTTGAGTTCTGATAAATTTCGTGGAATAAAGGTCTTCGGACATGGTATGCCTAAATTCTCTGCAACTTCAAGAGTTAAATTTTTATCTTGTGCAATAAGGAGTTGCTTATAACCAGGAATAGGTACTTCAGTTACTTTTTCGAATTCATTTATATTTTTGGAAATAGGTACCATCGAATCTGTACTTATTGGAATCAAAACTTCGTGATTTTTTGCAAGATCTATCATTTTAGGGATGTACATTTTACTATTTTGATTGGGGGTTATTATAGAATGTTTACAGTATTTTGAAAAGAAACCAATTGGTCTACGTACACCTTCTATTTCAGTAGCTACTACTTCAATTCCTTTTGATCCCAACGATCTTAAAGCATATAACGAGGTTCTTTTGTTTGCGTCGGTTATTAATACACTCATAAACTCCCCTCACTTATTTAGGTATCTTTCTATTGAACCACATTTTGGGACTTTTTTTCTTTTAATATACTTAATAATTTGACTGCACAATTCAATGTGGGGAGATGACTCAAACCCTTTAACCTCTAAATTTTTATTCATGATGCTTTTTTTTATTTCTTCTAGGTCACTTACATCTGCTAAATCAATTTTGACTCTACCACGTCCTATTTCAAAATAAAAGTGAGCATCGCTGCCTGCAGTCACAGGGAGATTATATTTTTTTGCAACATTTTCAGCTTCTAAATTTGCATTTAAGTTTCTGGATGTATTTGCTCTTGAGTTAAATACTTCAACAGCATCTATTTTTTTTATAATTTCGTCTTCTATTTTATCAGTTCTTTTAAATGGATGAGCAAGTATTGAAATTCCATCTTGATTTTTAATTTCTTCAATGACTTCTGTACCTGACCTACTTCTGATCTCTTCGTTTAAAAACAAACCAATAATATGACCAACTTCCGTACTTATTTCCATTCCAGGGATCAATACAAAATCTTCTTCTATATGCTTACTTGCTTCAATACTACCTTTTATGGTATTATGATCAGTGATTGCAACACCATTCAAACCCTTTTTTATACTATATTTTATAATTTTTTTTGGATCTGAGAATGAATCATACGAGTATCTTGAGTGAATATGCAAATCTAATTCCACGTTTTTTGCCTCATGGTATTTTCTTGCGAATTAATTGACCTAATGTTTTTACAACAAAAAATGGAGTTTTACTCCAATATTTTGCAAACATTTTACGTTTTGGATCTGAAGATGTAATATTGGGTGCAGTTTTTTTCTTATTAAGGTAGTACTGATAATTTAATTCTCTTGATTCACAACCCCATCTTCTCTTAAATTCAAAGTTTGTTGACCCCTTTTGGCTTCTTCCAAAATCATAATGTGTATATCCATTTTTACAACCGTATTCTATTGCATTCCATATGCCAAAATCGGTAGGATAATATTGACGATAAGCTTGTAGAGTAGAACTCCATGAATTAACCATCGTATCTTTAAAAAAAAGGTAAAAAGCAGAGTATATTACTTTATTATCTTTTGTTACCAATAAGACCTTTGAAGATTCTGGGAACTCAGAAATAATGTTATTGAAAAATTCTTGACTATGTGCGGGACTACCAAGTTTTTTCATATTACTGACAAATAATTCATAAAAATCATCTGTTTCACTTGTCCATTTATAGGAAAGTTGCATCTGTTGAGACTTATATATATTTTTTCTTTTGTTTCTCTTAAGTTTCTCCATTAAAATGACGTTTGGGTCTCTATTTAATTCTAAATATGATGATAAGTAATTAGCCTTATTTGTCAAACCTTCATAAAATGTATCTTTACTCAGATTAGTTCTAAGTTCTAAATATCCTGTATCGAGTTGTACGGCAAGCCTTTTTGATTCTTCTATAAGTTCCCCTTTGATAATCTCATTGTCCGCGCAAGTTCCTCCATAAGGGGCAAAAGGAACTGAGACTAGTTTATTTCCAAATATTCTACTTTTTACCAAAGTCAATGGAAGAATTCCTCTTATGTTATCATTTTCTTCAGCTATTAAATAATAAGACCTATGTCCATATGTTCTCTCTATGACATTTTTCCAGCCTACTTGATGGTAAAAAGTTGAAGTGTTAGAATTTAATATGTACTGGTCCCATGCTTTTTCATCGCTTTTTTTTATATTACGAACTTCCAAACTAATCACCATTCCAATATAGACTTTTGTATTCTTTTGCACTTACAAATTCAAATCCATATTTTTTCGCGTTTCTAAGCATTTCATCCAGCAATCTTAGCGATGCATTACCTAGATTTTTAAGTTTTAACCTTTGTCTGATTAAATCAGCAAAAATGTATTCGAATGTTCCTGTAGCTCGCCTTGTAATAGCTACCTTCTCATTAATATCTAAACATTCATTTGGATGGAACAAAAAAACGATTGGTTTTTCAGTCTTTTCTGCTTCATAGAACATATATTTCTGAAGACCCTTTGTAACTGTGGGGCTTATCCGCATGGTTGTTCCAATAAATGGAAATATTGCTGCAGATATCGGTATTTCGAGTATTCCTGAACTCCCTCTCCGCATAGGCGAATCATATGAGATGTTGTATGGTTTTCTTGGAGCAGTCAACCATTTCAACTTTTTTTTAGAACCAAATGTCATAGGACCATCAAAACGTTGGGATGCAACGGAGCTATCAGTAGTAAAACCAGTTTCTTCTAAAGCGAGCACAGTATCGTTATTGATCCTAAGTGCAGGTGCTCTGAACGAGGTTATCTTTCCTGCAATGGGTTCGATCACAGATTTGGCTTTTTTGAGCTCTTCAATTTGTTCTTCGAGATTTAAAATGTCGAAAGCACGGTTAGGAGAGTGATCATACCCATGGCAACCAATTTCATGACCATGGTCTTTTACCAATTCCATCGATTCTGGTGATTGCTCTGCGAACATCCCAGTAAAATAGAATGTAGATGAAATGTCATATTTAGACAGCACATCCAAAAGCAATGGAAGTCCAACATTGTATATCTTCTCAGGTAAATTTGGATCTTCCCGATTTAATGGAATTGAGTGATGCTCCACATCATTTGTCATAAGGAAATACATTTAGCAACCCCCATTTTAACTTTCATGTCGTAATGAATCTTAAATCTTAAAAAACTTGCTAAAAATTAAGATCTCTCCGCTGGAAAATGTCTTCAATCCAAATAATTCTTCTTTAGGTACTCTTATTGGCGACGTTTTTCTGCAATCCCTTTTTTATACTGCGGCAACTCAAATTCTCCATGCGCATTTAAAAGGGCTTTTTTAAAGGCATCCCAATCATTTGAAACATAGGAGTTATAAATAATTTTGTATCTTTTATGGAAAGATCTCACTTTTAACTCAATGAACTTTTTTCGTAACTATTCAGCCATACCCTTGAGTGAAAGCAATTTTTCCTCGTTCCGAGGAAAAATTGCATATAAAATTACCCTCTTTTTTCAACATTATGCTTACACGTGATCGAATAGTTACACATTTTTTTCATTTCAATAGGGATGCTAGTTCTTTAGAATATGATCCGTGTCTATCTTGAGGAAAAGTTTAAAATAGTTCATGCAACACATTATATTATATACGAATTGTTTAAAATAATTCATGCAACGCATTATATTATATATGAATTAAGTGGTTCTGATGGGGGATGAAACTAAAAATCTGATCCTTATTTTACTGGTGCTGGCACTGTTTACCGGGATGGCTGTTGAAATCAGTGAAGGTTCAACTATTGTAGGAGTCATTCTGTTCCTTATTTCCGTATTTCTGCTGACAAGGATTGACTTCAAAAATCTGGGCGACTCAGATATCCTGAAAAAATCAAAAACCTATTTCTTTGTGGGGGCTTTCATAGTAGTTGCAGACCTCGTCTACAATTTCAAAAATGGCGGGGAACTTGGGACTCTGGATGTTATGACAGTATTCTTTGGGGCTTCCTTGATCGGGACCCAGTTGAAGAACCCGCAGATAAATAGGGTATCCAGGTTTGGTGCGTATATCTCATCCGTTTTTGTTGTCTTTTACCTTATTTTTTACACCATGTTTGCTTTCTTTAACATCGATTTCCTTCACAAGTTCGACCACTACTTTATACTTCTCCCTACTGTGGGTGTTTTAAACCTTGCAGGTATCCCTCTCGAAGTAATTGCCACGGAGACTGTTCGAATAAGTGGAGTTGAAGAAATGACCCTGGTTATCGGAGGGCCCTGTTCAGGGTTGTATTCCATGTTCCTTTTAATCGGGATTGTTTTCGGATACAGCAGGATTGAAAACCTGAATATGAATAAGACCCTAATGATGCTCGGGTTTTGTGTGCTCGTCGCCTACATCTCAAACCTGTTCAGGGTTGTAGTCCTTTATTTCACTGCCTACATGTACGGACAGGAGACAATGATGGTTGTGCACACGCATCTAGGATGGATTATATTTGCAGTAGTTGCAGCTTTTATAATGTATTTAATGGAGCTAAAAAAGTAATGTTGAATTCGATTATTTTTCTGAGGTTCTCGAGTTCCCCTGAGTTTCTCTCTATATATCTTGATTGCTTTTTTGTTTTTTTTTTCGATATTCCTGGTTCCTTATTGAAACAGGTTGTGCTCTCTAACTCTACTTTTTGATGGCAAATGTTTTTCAGTCATCCTGAGAATTATGATTTTTGATTTTTTTCATTATCTTTTTACAAAGTAATTGAAAGCCTGCCTTGAATTCAAGATAATTCTTTTATGAACCGGTAGAAGACACTTTTGTCGAGGCCTTCTGCGAGTAACCTTTGCAGTAATTCTCATAAAGAGTAGAACTGCCCCGATATATACCCCGGCAATACCCCCATTTATAAGGAAGTTGAAGTCCTTTAATGCAAAGGTAACCACGACTATAATCACGAACAAAAACATCATATAAACAACAAAACTCATTCCCATGGCAAGTTTCCAGCTTTTCGAATCAAAAAATCCAGGAACCCTGGAATACCTGTTAGTTATAATGCCGTTTTCTTTATAGTTTGAATGGTTGAGGATGTGCATGACCCTGTCCCCTGTATCGGGATGTGTGTCAAACATGGAAATGAAAATAGCATGGTCTCCTCTGATCCTCTGGGTGTGTGTACTGAACAGGTGGAAATGTCCGGGGTTAAACTTGCTGGTTAGCGGCTGGAAGGGTATGTAGTTTTCAAGAAACTCGAGGTTTTTTGCAAGGAGCTGGGGATTCCTGGTAAGTTTGATTGCAACTTCATCTGCTTCCAATTCCCTTCTTTGGGGGTTTGTAAGCTGCACCAGGGTTGCCGCGGGAGGTGCTGCAAGGGCTGTCGCTATAAACCTGAAGAACCTGGGTGCCGGGTCTTGGGGTTGCCCGAAGCCTGAGAGAAGTGAACCCCACGTTGCAAGCTCCGGAATCGTCATGACCGCTCCTGCAAAAAGTGCGGTGACTGTATTCAGGCTTACATCTCTATTTTTTATGTGTCCTATTTCATGTGCCAGTAAAACTTCCAGGTTCAGGTCGTCAAAGGTTTCAAACATCGACGTTGAAATGGCAATAAAGGCTTTGCTCCCGTTTCCAACCGTAAACATCCCGGGAGTTTCTGCTTCGAAGCTGTATAATTCGGGGGCCTTGATCTGTGCCCTGGTGGAAAGGTCTTCCAGAATTGAGTACAAAAAAGAATTCTCATCTCTCCGGACTTTTCGGGCTTTGTACAATTTGAGAATCAATCTGCCGGCTGAAAGATATATATAAATGCTCAGGATAAGCATCAGGAAAGCTACGGCTGCCACGATAATTGCGTTTTTTGTAAGTCCTGCGAGCAGGACCAGAAGAATGGATGGGAACAAAAAGAATAGAGATGTTTTAATCCAGTTGCTCATGATAACCCCCTTATAGTTTTTTAGTCACGATTGAAGTTATGATAATTTATAACTTTGTGAAATGGCTTTAGCTGATGAAATATGCCTGATAAATATATTTATATCTGTTTATACTATCGTCCTCTGAAAATTGATTCCCTTATATAGATAAAGTGATCACTTTTATGAAACTTTCGATTTCAACTGTAATTATGTCTGTCAGCAGTAATCCTCAAAAAATTAAGCGGTTTTGGAAACAAAGCTTCTAAAAAAGATTCTATAACTGGTTATTGGCTTTCTTTTTTATCCTCTCTCCTAAATCCTATCCTTTTAATATTATCTCTTAGATCTTCAACGAAAATTCTTGGTAAAGAAGAGTCTTATCTCGTTCATTACTCTGGATCGAAATATTGGTCTGTATCTGATAATTAATATTAGGAAAAAGTTATATCCCTTGATGAATTATTTCGTAGCATAATGCCAAGCTTCAAAAAATGTATTTTTGTTGAAGATTTGCTTGCAGTTACTTTTTTCTCATGTCTGGGAGTCCTTTTCATCCTCATTCCTCCATTCAATGAAACTTTCCTCAGGATCCCAATAGCTTTGTCTCTCTTTTTTTTCGTTCCAGGTTATGCATTTATAGCCGCGCTTTTCCCCGGAAATGACGAAATTAGCGGCATTGAACGTTTCACTTTAAGTGTCGGCTTCAGCCTTGTACTCACTGTTTTTAGTGGCTTTTTAATCAGTTTGCTGCCATGGGGGTATCGTCCTGCTCCAATAGTCATATCCATCCTTGGAATGACGGTTTTTTTCAGTATAATTGCAATTTTTACAAGGAAACTTTGGGATGAAGATAAACAGTTTTCTTTTTCGATAAAAGAATTCATAGAAGAGATTCGGTCTGAAGATATTGGGGAATATGATGAGTCTTCGGAAGAAAGATATGTTCCTGCTGAAAGCAGGCGTTTTCACAGGTCAAAAAGTAAAGTTAAAGCAAGGGGTCTAAAAGATCAGTCCACTAATAATAATTCTAATACCAATAATAAAGCCAGGCAAATGCCTCTCCCTCCTGAAATCGAAAAGGCTCTGGTAATTGCTCTTATCGGTTCAATAATCATTGCAAGTGGGATGCTTGTATACGCCAAGATGACCCGCGAAAAAGAAACATTTACAGCGTTTTACATCCTGGGTCCGAACGGAAAGGCCGAAGGTTACCCTTCTGAGAGCTTTATCAACATTCCTCTCACAGTTACCGTTGGGATAGACAACTATGAGCTTCAGGATGTAAATTATATCCTCCAGATGAAAGTGGATGGGCAGGTTATTGAAGAATTAAGCGTTCCCGTAGTAGACGGGGGTACCTGGCAAGATAATCTTACTTATACCCGTCAAAAATTGAAAAATGACAGGTCCAAACTTGAGTTTGCACTTTTTAAAGAAGAGCTAGGATACTTCCCTTACCGGTCTGTCCACTTATACCTGCAGAACAACAACTCTTTCGCTCACCTCGGTGAAGCATACGGGGACGTTGCCAAACTTCCGATAATTGAAAACGGGGAGATGGAATCCTTTATCGGATGGGATTTTGTTTCGACCACGGAATACATCAATGGTTCGTATGTAAATGGCTCAGGCGTGGATTTCTCCTCGGCGTACCGGATAGTAAACTCATATAATGGTACTTATCCCGAATTTATGGAGCAGTCCGGAGAGATCTCTCAAAGTCTGGACTTTCAGGAAAGCACACTGGCTGTAATCTCTGCATTCGTAATGGATAACTGCAGTTCAGGATCTCCGGCACAGGGTGATACCCAGTACAAGCAGATTCTTTTGGGCAATGAAATCCTCTGGGAAGACGGGATTTCAGGGGATGAAGGCTGGCAGCACATTGAGGTTCCGGTTTCCTTGAGTGCAGGTACGAATAATCTTACTCTGCGCTTAAGACAAAGAGGAAACTCCGAACTGGTCCCTGTAGAAGTGCTCTGGGACAGTGTTTCTCTCAAATCCGTTGAAGAACTTTCCTCCTACGTGGAAGAAGGATATGTTGTTGAAAGCATTCCTCCTAGTTCAAAAGTACTGGAACTTCCGCCCTACACGAACAATGAAACCTTTACAGTCCAGTGGAATGGAACTGATGCAGGTTCAGGTGTAGCCCACTATTCCATATCGTATAGTGTTGATGGGGTCAACTGGAAGCCATGGATTTCAAAAACAACTGCAAAATCAGCCGTATTTTCGGGAGAACACAACAATACATATTACTTCCGTTCAAAGGCGGCTGATAACGCCGGGAACTGGGAAGAAGAACACGATGAACCGGACACGAAGACCACAGTTCATATTGGTCTCCCTGAGATCACTCTTGATATCACTCCAAACCCATGTAAGGAAGGTGCCTGGTTTACGGTAACATCCTCAGTGCCCCTTAAGGAGCAGTTCTGTCTCGTCACCTTTGAAAACTGGGAACCTGAGTTTGTGGAGATGACTTCTTCGGATGGTCTGGTCTGGAGAGGCAAATATGTGGTAGAACACGGCGATAAATTATATGTGGAAGCAGTATGTACGGACGTCTTTTACAATTCCGTATCTGTGTTTGAAGAATTGCTTGTTGATAACTCCCTTTCTGACTTTGAGATAGAAATAAGCCCCGAGAGTATTGACAAAGGTGAAATCGAGATTAGAGTCATGCCCTCAACAGCTTTAAAAAGAAAGCCTTATATTTCCATCTCCGCCAATGAGGATATCGAGATCATTTACCTTACTTATTCCGAAGACGGGGAGTATATATATACAGCCAAAATAAAAAGCGATATAAACGAAGGATCACACAAAGTCTCAGTAACCGGATATACTCTGGATAATGAAAAAATAGAAGGTTCGAGCTCGTTTGTGGTTGAACATCCTGATTGAACCATTGATAAATTTGGCTCCTAAATACTTTTATTTTTCTCCGATTTTGGAGGTATGTGTCTGGCATGATTCCGGAGAAAATAGAAAAATTGAAAGGACCTCTGGAAAAGAGAACTAAATATTTTTATTTTCTCATCTTTTTAATCCTTTTTCCTGTAGCCTTCAAACCCTTAAAGATTGTAACGCTCCTTTTTTAATATCCCTGCTTCACAGTATCAAAGTCTTTTCTCGGAATTTCTTCCTCTTTTTTATAAAATAATTTATGTTATCCTCTTTTCACTCCCCAATTTATATGAGATGTTTAATATCTTTATCGGTGGATATTTAAATAATTGAAATATAAAAGAAGGACCTATATCACCATTTCAATAAACAATTAATTCTATAAAAGATGCCTTTCCAATGTTTGTTTCTGATCCGTTATTTATATATCTCCGTTTATATATTTTTCTTGCACAGCCTTTTATACTTTTGAATCTATAGCATTAAATAGTAGTGAAAGACAAGTTTATTCGGGGGGAACGATATCTGAATAATTTCATAGATGGTCTTCCTATCACAATCTTGTCTAAAACATATTAAAGCTTGCCTGAAATATATCGGGACGGCCCTATAATTCCTTACATTTGTATAAAATTAATTAAATATGTCATAAACCCTTAATTTGTCCCAAAAACGATTGAATAAATGAAATTGTATTTAGTTAAAAACACACCGGAGGTATTCCTCCGAGTGGTATAGGGGTTGTTAAGAATGAAGAAAATACTATTATTGTTGATAAGTGGGATGCTTATTCTATCCCTTGCCGGGTCGGCAATGGCACAAAATGCGATTTTGTTAGATGAAAATGGTAATCCGAGTGATAATCCTCTTGAATTGCTACCTGAAAGCACTACGGACTTTGGGATTTTCATTTATAATTTAGATTCGACTGAATTTCATACATATCCATATGTTGTATCAGTTACCACTTTTAATTCTTCTAGTAATTTATATGACATTCCGGCTGATTCAAACGAAATAACTGCAGTGCTCCTAAAAACGAGTGTAGACATTGCATCGCTGGTAAATGATAATAACGAAGTTACAGACTTAAATGTAGTAAGAGTTCATTTAACGGGAAACGCTCCTGTAGGGGATAACTACAAAGTAACGGTAATAGTTGGACCTAGTTCAATTTCTCAAATAGTATCTGCTTCTTCCGTTATAGCTTCAGTCCCCGAATTCCCGACCGTCGCTCTGCCGGTGGCAGCCATCCTTGGCCTGGTCTTCATATTCGGACGTAAGAAGGAGAGATTATAAGCTCTTATCTAATCCTTCTTTTTTCAAATTTTCTTTTTTCGTGATTGATGTTTTTTTATTTGTCAACGTGGGGGTTAGTGTGTGCTCAAAAGTAAAAAAGTGCCATTGATACCTGTTAAAAACTCAGCTACATACTGAATAATAAAAGGTGGTATCTGAATGGAATACATAAAGAAGATTTGTCCGGTCTGCGGGAATGAATTTATCGTCCTGAAAAGTGCGGAAGATAAGGCGGTTTACTGTACTCTTGAATGCCTTTCGGAAGCACAGGGCAGGATGAACGATGGTGGAATTCCTGCTCCGCTGGCAGTATAATCTTTGCAGAGTTAATGTTGCGGCATTTCCGCACGTTTGTAGAGTTGTCAAGCTGACATTTCGACCCCCTGCCAATAGGGGCAAATAATTACTGTATATTGGCCATTTGATTAATAAGATCTCAACAAAGTGGCATATTTGTACCATGAGTTTGTACAGAAATGCCATAATTCAAAATGTGGGGTATAATTTTTCTGGAAAATAATAAAACTAAATATTTTTATTATCTCAAATTTTTCTTTTTTTCGTATTCCTTTTTCGGTGGTGTCCCTGAGTTATTGAATTAATAATATATTAGATGGATTATATACTATTAATTCAGGGGGCGTTAAATGATTTCTGATATTCAAATGACTTCTGAAATAGATTATTCTGAACTTTTTTGTCCGCAAAAAGATTGTTCAGCTTATGGAAAGAAAGATCAGGGAAATATAGTCTTTAAGGAAAGATATGGCAAGAACAACAGAGTTCTTTTTAAATGCAAAATCTGCAAGCATTGCTTTAGTGAAACAAGAGGCACTCCGTATTTTGGGCTAAATACTCCAGCGGAGGAAGTTGTAAGAACGCTGGCAATGATTCCAGAAAAAGGGGGCATTCGTGGAACAGCAAGAGCGAATGGACATGATAAAGACACAGTTTCCAGATGGATCAAACGCGCCGGAGATCATTGTGAAAAGGTTAATGACCACCTTCTTAAAGATCTTAACCTTAAATTAGTAGAAGTTGACGAGATATGGTCATACATAAAAAAAACAAAAAAATGTGACGGAAGAAGATCCTCAGGAATATGGTGACATCTATTCACTAACAGCCATTAAAAGTGATACAAGACTACTTCTTCATCATCATGAAGGAAAACGCAGCACAAAAGATGCTATTGAGCTGTTTAATGATATCGAGAGGATGCGTTCTAAATTATCTATAACTCCAGTGTATGTTTCGGATGATTGGGATGCCTTTGAAAAAGCCCTTTTAAATGTGCATGGAGAATTTGAGTTCCCGCAGTATATAAGGGATTGGCAGAAAACCGTTGCCAATAAGGGTACCTAAGAAGATTTAAAATATGTAAAGGTTTTCACGAAGAAGATCGGCAATAAAGCGGTTGGGAAGGTCAAACGCGTTATTTTTGGGACAAAGAAAAAAGTGTTAGAAACGCTTGGAATTGACTCAAAAAAAGGAATTGGAACTTCATATGTGGAGAGGATGAATTTAACGATCCGAAATTCACTTGCAAGGTTTATAAGGAAAGGAATGAATTTTAGCAAGAGTCAAGAGATGCACACAAGTACCTTAAATTTGTTCCAGGCATGGTATAACTTCATCAAAATACACAGCTCTCTTAAATTAAAGATGAACTGTGGTAATAAGAAATGGGAACAAAGAACACCAGCAATGGCTGAAGGAATAGCTGATCATATATGGTCATTAAGAGAACTGTTGAGTTTTAGATTGCCAGTTCAATGATTCGGGGACACCACCCCAAATCCTTGAGAATTATATCCCTCCGTTTTGAACATTCCCGTTTCACAGTACTAAAATCCTTTCTCGGAATTTCTTCTTCTTTTTTATAAAATAATTTATGTTGTCCTCTTTTCATTTACTAACTTATATGAAATGTTTAATATTTTTCATCTATGGTTATTAAAATAATTGAAATATAAAAGAAGATCTATATCCTCATTTCAATAAACAATAAATTTCTATTAAGATGACTTCTCTTATGTTCGTTTCTGAACTATTATTAGTAAATCTCAATTTATATATTTTTTTTGCACAGCCTTTTATACTTTTGAATCTATGGCATTTATAATAGTTAAAGACAAGTTTCCGTGGGGGAAATTAGATAGGAGGTGTCAAATACTCGATTTTCTATCTATATACTCCAGTTTTAATACGCAAACCCGTCTAAAAAAATTTTAAAATGTTCATGGGCATCCTTAATTTGTCTAAATAAATTATCTATGTCCTAAAATACCCTCAATTTGTCCCAAAAACGATTGAATAAATTAATTTGTATTTAATTAACTTTAAAAGGAGTAATAAAAATAGCTAAACACACCTGGGTACTCCTCCGGGTGGTATAGGGGTTGTTAATGAATGAAGAAAATAATGTTGTTACTCGCAAGTATATTAATCATTTTTGGATCCATAAGTGTGGCAGCAGCTGAAGATACTTTAGGATTCATTCTTGATTCTAAATATGGTGCAGGGAATTATCAGGAAGTCACATCTACAGATAACTACACTTTTGCAGATGGAGGATATATTGTTACTGCTTTACTTGTAGACAAACAATCTAGTTACACGAATCCTACAGGTTGGTATGAAGCGGATTCACTTGGTAAGCATGAACTGTTTAGTAATCCCCCTATTGAAGTAGGTACTAGTCAAAGTTTCAATCCGGGTGAGGAGTTTGGTATGTATATCAACTCCAGTGGAACATATTACAGTGAGGCAAGTCAGAATGGTGGAACGAAACGTGCAAAACTCTTTACTATAAGTGGCGGTTACGTCCTGGCATTTGAGGATGGAACCGACTGGGATTATCAGGACATAGTCGTTGAGCTTAAAGGTGAAGGATTAAACCTGATTCCCGAATTCCCGACCGTCGCTCTCCCGGTGGCAGCCATCCTCGGTCTTGTCTTCATATTCGGACGTAAGAAAGAGGGATTATAAGTTCTTACACTAATCCTTTCTTTTTCAAATTTTCTTTTTTTCTTGATTGATGTTTTACTGTACCCTCGAGTGCCTTTCGGAAGCTCAGTGTAGGATGAACAATGATGGAATTCCTGCTCCGCTGGCAATATAATCTTTACGGAGTTAATGTTGCGGTATTTCCGCACGTTTATAGAGTTGTTCAATAAAGTTCTTTCTGACTCAACTCTCATAACTTTTTTCAACAAAAACCTTTCATTTTTTATTCTAACTACTAAATTTTTGAACAAAGTTTATTTAAACGATAAAGTTCTATCCTTTATTGTCATTTAAAATTTAATTATAATGGGAATAGGTTGTACTGACTCGCCTTTCACAATAAACGTTCTAAGGTGCCGTTAGTGTGGCTAATTATGGGGGGATTGAGGAAGTGATAGCCACTCCTCTCTCAAGGTTTCCGGGGGGAAGCCGGGTTTTCTATATCAGGGATTCTACAGTTTTCCGAGCAGGACTCTATCGGGCTCCATCTCGAAATGGAATCGTGTGAGGAACTGGTATGGTTATGGTATCCAGGTACTCTGGTATCATATCCCGAAAGCTGGTCCTGGCTTAAGATGCCGCTTTCAATGAAGCTCGGGGAAGAGCGGAACTCCAAAAGGGGTCTTTCGCTTAAAGCTTTTCCTGAACGGCGCTTCTCAATTCTTCTTCATAGCTCCCTGTACAGTTGCGGTGTGCGTGGTTTGAGTTACATTAAGGCCGGAAAATCCATCCATATTTCGTCTAAAAAGATCCGGGAGGATTAATGGTCTATCAGGAGGAATGAAATGGAGGAGATTGTTGAACTCAAGAGTAATCTGGAAAACTTCAATAGAATAGGGGCAATTGACAGTAGCAGTTATGCTATCATCATGAATAACCTGGAAGGGCTGGAGACTAAGCTTGGATCTGAGGGGGGTTCATCTTCCAATAATCAAGAAAGTTTTGAGGAGTTACTTGATGAAAAACTTCTCCTTGAGCAGGAGAAAGAAGCTCTTGCTGGCCAGGTTGAAAAACTTTCCGGAGACCTGGGGAGGGTGGAATATGAGCTCGAAGCCATGGAAAAGTTATTTCTGGAGCATAAAGAAAGTTCCGGGAGGCTGCTTTCCGAAAAACTTCTTCTGGAGCAGGAAAAAGAGGTTCTCGGATCTCAGGTTTCAAATCTCTCCAATAACCTGAAAAGGCTGGAAAACGAGTTCGAACCTATGGAAAAGGTAGCTTCTGAGAATAAGGAAATTTCTGAGAAGTTGCTGAATGAAAAACTTCTTCTGGGTCAGGAAAAAGAAGCCCTTGAATCTCAGGTTTCAAATCTTTCCAAAAACCTGAATGGGCTTGAATCTGAGCTCGAATCCATGAGAAAGGTAGCTTCGGAGCATAAAGAAATTTCCGAGAAGCTACTTAACGAAAAACTTCTTCTGGCACAGGAAAAAGAGGCTCTTATATCTCAGGTTTCAAACCTTTCCACAGACC
>JAENYU010000022.1:40180-70746 GCA_016841625.1 Methanobacteriota archaeon | reverse complement strand
ATGTTTTTTTTTCAGCTTTAATGCTTTACTTCAATACTTCTTTGTTTTCTCAGCTTAATGCTTTACTTCATTACTTTTTTGTTTTCTCTACTCTATTCTCTATTTATTCCGCTTAAGCGTAGCGAATCGAACGGCGTACTGTTGCACTTGCAGTGCAACTCAATGAAAATATTTTCGCCTACCTGCTTGCGGAAAAAACAAGCTAAAAGCTCAACGAAAAGTCCATGTATAATTTTCAACTCATGAATGTGGACTGTTTTTGAAAGAATCAGGTCGATCAAAAAGTCCTTGCCAAAATGAAAGTGTAGTCTGAAATTAACATTTAAAAAATAGAAGTAGGTTGGCTTCAGATTTAATTTTCCTGAAGCCTCTATTTTTTGTTTTTTCGTTCAAGCAAGCAACTTTAAGATGACATCCTTCCATCCCACAACAAACACGACAAAGATGATCAGGGGCAGGACATATGTTACATATGGCTTGATCCATCTCGGGAATTTTATCCCTTCCCCTGTGTCAGCTTCTTTAATGAAGTTGCTCCAGCCCCAGCCAAAGCCGTTGGTACAGAAAAGCACAAAGACCAGGGCTCCTAGGGGCAGTAGGTTGTTACTCAGGATAAAGTCTTCGAGGTCCAGCACAACCGTACCTTCTCCCAGGGGGGCAAAGCTACTCCATGGGCCGAAACCGAGAGCACAGGGCAAAGAGAGAATGAAGATTCCAATCCCGTTTATGAGGGCGGCTTTCTTCCGGGTCCAGCCCCATTCGTCAATAGTGAAAGCCATTATATTTTCAAAGACTGCAATCACGGTGGTCATGGCTGCAAAGGTCAGGAACAGGAAGAAGAGGGTACCCCATATCTGGCCTCCGAGCATCTGGTTAAAGATGTTCGGAAGGGTTACGAAGACAAGCCCGGGTCCTGCTCCGACGTCCACTCCAAAAGCGAAGGCCGCAGGGAAAATTACCATACCTGCAAGTAGGGCAACTATTGTATCCAGCGCCATTACGTGCAGGGATTCACCTGTCAGGGAACGTTCTTTGCCTATGTAGCTTCCGAAAATAGCCATGCTTCCTATCCCCAGGCTCAGGGTAAAGAAAGCCTGTCCCATAGCGGCGTAAATTGCTTCCCCGCTAAGGCTTGAAAAGTCGGGTTTAAGGTAGAAGCTCAGGCCTGCCGAGGCTCCCGGTAGGGTTACGGATTTGGCGACCAGAATGAGAAGCATGATGAACATGCCCGACATCATTATTTTTCCTGCTTTCTCCACTCCTTTTTGAAGTCCCAGGGAACAAATGAAAAATCCCAGGATGACCACAATTGCCATCCAGAATATAAGTTCTCCAGTGCTGCCAAGGAATGCTCCGAACATGGCTCCGATTTCTTCAGGGGGAAGCCCGTTGAAAGTGCCCGTAGCCTCCCTGTACAAATAGGCAAAACCCCAGCCTGCTACTGTGGTATAGAACATCATGAGGATAACGTTTCCGATAATTCCCAGATAGCCAATTATGTGCCATTTGCTTTGAGGGGGTTCCAGCGCCCTGATTGCACCTGCAATGTTTTTTCGGCCTGCCCTCCCGATGGAAAACTCCATTATCATAATAGGCAGCCCGAGCAATAGCAGGAATAAGAGGTATACCAGAACGAAAGCTGCTCCCCCGTATTTTCCAGCAATGAAGGGGAAACGCCAGACGTTCCCGAGCCCAATTGCGCACCCGGCCGAGATTAATATAAAGCCGACCCGGCTCGCGAGCAGTTCTCGTTCACCAGTTTTTATTTCTGACATCTTTTTTCTCCTGAATGCGGCATTCTTTCATCCATCCAGTTCGTTTTTTCACCAGGGATGTTAGCGTAAAATTATTGGATGATCTTTAGTGTCAAATGACGTTTCTAAGGACCGTGTCCCACGATTATCATATAATCTGTCTTATAATAATGGGTGTTATGTTATACCCTACGATGCCGTACCATGTAAAATCATGTTACACCGTGTCCATTAATGAAAATTAAGAACTGATTATTTTAAATACATATCGTTTTTATATTAACTGATGTTGGGGGTCGGTGTATTGAAAAGGGCATTTGGGTACATAATTAAGCAAAGTGTTTATGCGGTTAAAACTGACTGTCCGTAATAGTTTCAGAGCAGTTTCAGAACAGTTCGAGGATAATCCAGAAAAGTAATTATTCAAAATCGGGGAAATATCCCTAAATCCAGAAAAGGGGGGTTTAATACTCTAAAAATTAAATTTACTAATCTCTGGAATTGAATTCAATAAGCTATAAAATGAAATGGAATCAGGCAGAAGAGAGTGCCACGATGGCTTCTGCCAGATCTCCGTTTGAATTTTTCAGGGCTTCTTGGGCTTCTTCTTCGGAAACGCCAGTCTGCTCCATGACAAGTTTGATATCATCTTCGGGGATTTCCAGTTGTTTTGGAACTTCCCTGGCATCACCGACTATCTGATAGGTATCCGAACCCTGAACCGTCATGATGGTAACGTTTGCATTTTTGATGATTATATCAGATTCTGCGGTTTTTATGATAACCTCTTCAACATCATTTAGTTCGTTGGTGTTGATTCCCATCTGTTTCATCATCTGTTTCATTTTAGCCGGGTTCATACCCCGGCCTCCCATGCCTGGAAACATAAGATCCCCTTCTCCTTTGTTTTAAGTTTCCGTGTGTGCTTCTTTCAATCCGATTTCTTTCCTGAATTTTGGAGTTGCCGTTTAGTGGCAACCACCACAGGTGCCGCATCCGTCGGGGCTCGGGTTGCGGATCATGAATCCTTTTCCGTTTTCATCCTCGATGAAGTCGATGCTGCCTTCGGTGAAGCTCTCTTCGATGTCCTTTGCCATGACGAGCTTGATGCCGTTGCTTTCCATGGTCACGTCTTCTTCTTTTACTTCCTCGTCAAGGGCAAGTCCGTACTGGACCCCGCTGCAAGCTACCCCGGCAACAAAAATTCTAAGTGCAATTTCGGGCTTGTTTTCCTGATCCAGCAGTGCTTTAAGTTCTACTGCAGCTCGGTCTGTTACTTCAATCATTGTGTATACCTCTTTTGTAGTTTTAAAAATACTGAATATTTTAAAGTGGATAATTCTCTGTAAGACGCCATCCGTTGCAGTTTACAGATAACTTCTAAACGTTATATACCCTTGGATCTAATACATTATAACGCTTATGCGACATGACGTCTTTTTTTCCATCAAAGGGAACCGGCTTTCAAAGAAAACCAGTACCTGGCATGGCCCTGATTTTTTTTCTTCAGGAATCCGGGTATCTGATGTATGTATAAATTATATCTCATATTTTATATAATTTTCCACTCATAATGTATCTGACCTTTCGAATTTTTCCCTTCACACGAATTCCGCATCTTCATCCACGGGTTCTTCCAGTACCTCGGCGTTGTAAGCATTGATTTCCAGAGAATTTCGTTTCCCCTTTACTTCCCAGACCGGGATGTATACGAGCTCTACTTCAAGCTCAATATCTTCTGGTTTGGGTTTGACACTTCTCTGCTCATAGACGATGGCCTGCCCCTCGGTGTTGTTGAATCGCATTTCCCTGGTGTTCTCTTCTATGATTTCTTCCAGAAGCAGTTTTTCTGCCTGCTGCTTGTTGACGTTTGTCCTTTTTACTTCGTAGACCACTGCCGGGATCCGGGTCGGGCTTTCGAGGCCTTCAAGCACCATGTCCTCTTTGGTCTTGTTCAGGGCGTTGAGGAAACCCTTTCCCTCTCCTGTGATGCTCAGGACCTTGGATCTGAAGCGTCTCTCCGATTCTACGTTGTAAGAGTATTTCCAGAAAGGCACAAACTTCAGGATGGCATCTTTCGGGTTGCTTAAATATGGTTTTGCGATTATGATAGCCTGTTCTTTAGAAATTCCGGGTTCAACCGATTTTATGTTCAGGATATCGTAGGAATCGACTTTAGGGACTTCAACGTGCTCCTGCTTCCTTGAAGGCTTCCTGCCCTCTGGAATTTTTGGGGCTAATCCCGGCGCAAAGCGAGTTTTTTCCTCTTCAGCCTGCATATTCTGCAGTGGGACAAGCCCGTTGCTGAAGTCAGTTCTCAGTACCTTATTTTCATTTTCCGCTTCTCCGCTGTCTACAGACAGGTCTCCCGGGAACTCGCTAAAGGGCGCCGGAACTTCTTCTTTTACTTTCCCCGGGATTTCGGGCTCCTTCAGAGGGGCAGTTTCCTCTCTCTCCATATTTGCCAGGACAGCTCTCCCTATCTGGAGGGCCAGTTCGTCCCTGTCCCAGACATAGACCCCGAGTTCGGTCGCGTACTCGTTGAGTTCTCCAGTGGTCTTCTGGGTTATAACATAGATCCCGGTTCTGTCATCGATTTCTTCGGAAAAAGCTTTTATTTCCTTGTAGTCGGGCTGCAGTGTACACCGGACAAATGCTTTGTGCCCGTTTTTTTCCACAAGGATGTCGCACGGGCTGGATATTGTAACACTGTATCCGGATGATTTGAAAATATCCACAAGGATTTCTAGTAGGTCTTGCTTCATGATTCTCATTCGCTTATATCTTATACAGCTAAAATAGTTTATGTTTACTATTGAAATATAATAATTTTGGGTCTCATCCGTATTCCGGCTTTCTTTCTCCCACGACTTTCCTCATTTCAGGGTACAGTTATGGTACAGCTATATATGAAATTAGAGCCTAATCAGGTAAGTATGAGCGGGATCTGGCTTGGGGCAGATTCTTTTTCATCTTATGAAGCGGGTATTGAAAAGGAGTGGCTCGTAGGGAACGGGCTCGGTGGATATGCCTCGTCCACGGTCATAGGTGCCGCTTCAAGGACCTACCATGGGCTGCTGGTTGCAGCTCCTGAGGAGGCTTCCGGTAGGTTGCTCCTGCTTTCCTCCCTTGACGAGGAACTTTCTTGCGGGGAAGAGGTCTTTCGCCTTGCAGCCCATAAGTATTCGGGTGCTGTCTATCCTGAGGGCTTTTCCTATCTTGAAAAATTTTCCCTTGCCCCTTTTCCTGTCTGGGTATATCGGGCAGGGGACCTTAGCGTTAAAAAAAAGGTGTTCATGGTCTACGGCAGGAACACAACAGTAGTGCTTTATGAAATAAAGTGCGGAGTGGAAAAGGCCCGGTTGAAGATCTATCCTCTTGTAAATGCAAGGAGCTTCCATGCCACAACCCATTCCGGAAACCTCGACTTTTTTCAAGAAAAAGGGACAAACGGCTTGCGGCTTGAAAGCTCAAACGGTTCCGTGTTCTGGATGAAATCCAACCTGGAATACCACTCTGACCCCAGGTGGTACTATAATTTCAAATACGAGGCGGAATTGAAAAGGGGGCTGGCTTCCCAGGAAGATAATTTCAACCCCGGCTTTTTTGAAATCGAGGTCAAGAAAGGGACTTCCCGTTTTTTCGTCGCCTCTTCCATGGAAGACATTTCGTCCCTTTCCCTCGAGGCCGCCGAAGAACTCTACACCCGCGCAGTCTACCGACAAAACCTCCTTGCTTACAATTCGATTCTTTTGGAACCTTTTGCCCTCAAACTCCTCAGGGCCACGGACCCCTTTATCGTAAAACATCCTAGCACTGGTGAAAAATCCGTTATTGCCGGTTATCCCTGGTTTTCGGACTGGGGGAGGGATGCCATGATCGCTCTTCCGGGCCTGACTCTGGTACCCCGTCGCTTTGAAGACGCACGTTCCATTCTTGCAAACTTTTCCCGGAACTGCCGCAGGGGACTGATCCCTAACAGCTTTCCGGCTTTCGGCGGAGAACCTGTCTACAATACCGTTGATGCCTCCCTCTGGTTCATTCAAGCCCTGGGCCGTTACTTTGCCTACACAAAAGACCTCGTTTTTCTTTCGGATTTCTGGGATACCGTGGAGGATATCATAAAGCACTACAGCCTGGGCACGGACTTCGGGATCGGGATGGACTCCGACTTCCTCATAAGGCAGGGCCCGCAGCTCACCTGGATGGACGCGAAAGTTGATTCCCGTGCAGTGACCCCGAGAGCAGGCAAAGCCTGCGAGATCAATGCCCTCTGGTACAATGGCCTTAAAATCGCCTCCGAACTCGGAGAATTGCTGGACATAGACACCGCAAACTATGAGTCTCTGGCAGAAGGGGCAGCTTCGAACTTTGAAGCCCTTTTCTGGAACCCGGAAACTAACTGTCTCTTCGATACCGTTTCCACGGATTCTGCGGACGAAGCCGGAAACCCGCTAAAAGACCCTGCTATTCGCCCCAACCAGATCCTTGCAGTAGCCCTCCCCTATACCATGCTCCCTCACGACAAAGAAAAAGCCATTGTGTACCGGGTCGAACAGGACCTGCTCACACCTTTCGGCCTCCGCACCCTTTCAAAAGACCACCCCAACTACACCGGCCGCTACCGTGGCGACCCCAGGTCCCGGGACTTTGCCTACCACAACGGTACCGTCTGGCCCTGGCTCCTCGGCGCCTACGTCAAAGCCTACCGGAAAGTCCACAATTATTCAAAAGAAAGCCTGGAAGACATGCGCTCCCTCCTCCTGGGCTTTGAAATGCACCTCGAAACCGCAGGAATCGGTACCATCTCCGAAGTCTTTGACGGCGACTACCCTTACACCCCCGGCGGCTGCCCCGCCCAGGCCTGGAGTGTCGCGGAAATTCTGAGGGCGTATGTGGAAGACGTGCTCGGGACGAAACCTTGAGAAATGGATTTTAACAGTTTTTCAAAAAAGTAAAGTATCAGGTCTCAAAATCGAGACCGGATATTTTTTAATTTTAATTTTATGGGTATGTTGTTTCATTTCCCAAAACTTTTCCATCCCACGTGTACGAGGAATGCGTTACACTGTTCACGGTAAAGGTGAAAGTCAATATACCTTTTTTGTACTTCACCTCATCCGAGTAGACAGTTGCGGTTCCGTTCATGTTTGTCAGGGCAAAGTCCGTGTCGCTGGTTGCGCCGCTCCAGAAGCCCGAAATTTCAGCATCTTTTACAGGGCTACCATTGTCGTCTAAGATTTTTACAACTGCAGCTGCGGAAACGAAAGTCTTTTTCCCGGTAGTTCTGGTGCTCGTTGTTACCTGTATGTCATTTATGCGAATTAAGTCTGAATTCTCATCCAGTGTGGTGAAATTGTAGTATGCTCCACTGTTGTTATCATTTGCAGTATTTCCGACGGCATCTGAAGACAGCACTTCATAATAATAGATGGTGTTGGCGGAAAGACCCGTCAGTTCAACGGTATGGGTAGTTTCCTGTGATGTATCTGAGACTTCCTCAAAGCTTGTTTTGTCCGTGCTGTACCTGACGGTACTGTCACTGTCTTCATCCGTAGTCCAGGTAATTGTAGCCGTGTCAGTACTTGCATCTGCATTTACGCCTGATATTACAGGATCAGTTTCATCAGGTGTAGATGAACCGGCGGCAACTTCTGCGTTAACGATGCCGAAACCGTACCAGTTATCTCTTCCGGAGTCTCCAAGATCCGTAGCCGTGTGTGCAAGTGTGGCTCTTACATCATTATTGTCGTAGTCGGGGTTAGAAGCAAAGACCAGCGCAGCTGCCCCGGCAACATGCGGGCAGGCCATTGAGGTTCCGCTTGCCAAGGCGTAGTTCCCGTCGAGGTAGGTGGATTTTATATTGACCCCCGGTGCAGCAAGTTCAACATCCGGTCCCGTGCTTGAGAAATAAGGCCTTATATCGTTTGAATCAGTTGCAGCAACTGCAATTACTGAACTGTATGCTCCCGGATAATCCACACTGTCTCCTATCCCTTGCTCGTTCCCATCGTTCCCGGCGGCCGCTACAAGCAGGATTCCGTAATCGTAGTACGCTTCGGTGCATAATGCGTTCAGTGACAGCAATCCAGTATCAGAACCCAGGCTCATCGAAATTACCTGGATATCGTTTGATTGGTCTTCATCATCATGAGTATCTATCGCCCACTCAATTGCTGCTTCCAGGTCACTGGAAGTGCCGCTCCCTTCACTATCGAGTACTTTCAGCGCGTATAAATTTGCAGCAGGGGAAGCTCCAATTAATCCATAACCATTTTCTACTGCAGCTATGGTTCCTGCACAATGAGTTCCATGGCCGTTGTCATCCATAGGTTCATTGTAGTTTATGAAATTCTTTCCACCTTTGTAATTGGCGGCAAGGTCAGGATGGGAATAGTCTATTCCAGTGTCAATTATGGCAATGTTGACACCAGTGCCTTTATTGCCATTTAAATGTACTTGAGGCGCTCTAATTTTTTCTATACCCCATTCATAGGTCTCTTCGAGCGCTCTGATTTCGAGATCCGGCTCAATGTATGCGACTTTAGGGTTCTTTTTCATATTTTCAATCGCCTGTTCCGGGAGGTCGGCAGCTACGGCAGGGATGTGCTTATAGCTGTGTTTTACTTTTCCCTGTTGCTGTTGCACAAGTTCAGGGTGAGCTTTGTCCTTGAATCCGATGATCACCGGGACTGCTCCGGCGGCGTTCACCATCAGAACGCTAACAAGAATTAAAGTAACAAAAAAAATTGCTTTTTTTCCCATGAAATTTTGATTGTTCAAAAGTTGATATATATCTTTGCATTTTTTCTATTACAGTTTTTACATAATTAAGTTCTTTTTATGGATTTTTTCAAAAAAAAAAAGTCTAAGATCTCTTTTTGAGGATTACAACTGTCTTTTATAATTTATATTTTGGTTTAAGGGTAGAATGCCGTTCAGTCTTCGGAAACTGTAGCATCTTCGACCGGATTATTATCGCTGTAAAGGCTGGTCAAAACAGTAGTAGCGGTAACGATGGTGACATTGTTCTTGTATGCATATTCGAGTGCATCGTCAAAGGTCTGGCCCGGATAGTATCCGGGGTCAAAAGAGAGGCTCATGCTTATGATATCTTAGCCGTTGGATTTTCCAGGTGGCAATTTTTCCAATCGAGTCAATTTTTATACCATGTAAACCATCAATGCGCACATGATCGACTTCGACACCCTGAAATACGAAAATGGCCTGATCCAGGCGATTGTCCAGGATTTTACGACCAAAGAAGTGCTGATGTGCGCCTATATGAACCGGGAAGCCCTTGAAAAAACCGTGGAGACCGGAATTGCCCATTTCTGGAGTCGGAGCCGGCAAAACCTGTGGAAGAAAGGGGAGACATCAGGGCATTTGCAGAAGGTAAAAGAGATCAGGATTGACTGCGACATGGATTCCGTGCTCCTGTTTGTGGAACAGGTGGGCGGGGCATGCCACATGGGATATCGTTCCTGCTTCTACCGGAACATCGAAGGAGAGGTTGTCGGAGAGAAGGTTTTCGAGCCGAATGACGTGTACTGAATTTTTGAGGCTTATTGCTGTTTTCATCCTTGTTTAAGGTAAATGTAGCTGTTTCAATGCCTGCTTTTTCTCATGTTTGCCATTTTCAAAGGCAGATTAAAAGACTGGGGACCGCTGCCATCCAGATCTGTGTGCTGTGTTCCCCATCATCAGGTAGTTCAGCAGGTTTAATCTCTGCCCCCTTTTGCGCCTCAAGTCCCATATAAGGGCCTGTAATTGAAACAGATGCTTTTTATTCTGATTATTGGCTGCTTCAACTGTATTAGTGGGTCATATTTTTTGGGTCATATCCCTGATAGTTTGCTTCTTGATTGAAGCATACAGAGGTTGAAGCAGAATCAATTCTCCAAAAGCTTGAATAAATTAAAAGAGTCAGAGTTTATACATGATAAATTATATATATATGTCTTCTAACTTTTTATTAAAAAAATAAAAAAAGAATTAATTAAAATGATCAAACTGTTATGCAGTTACCTGAATACTTGCACTTGTTACCGTATTCTGCAGGTTGTAGTCCCACCCATCTTTTACTACGTTATTCACGGTGAAGGTGAAAGTTCCCGAATCCACTCTTTTTACCTTACCTGAAGTGAATGCAACTTTCCCAGCGCTACCTGTAACTCCTGAACTCTCCCCCGTTGTGGTAAGCCCGCTCCAGGATCCGTACACAGTGGCTCCTTCTACAGGTGCTCCGTTTACGTCCACAACACTTACTGTCGCAATTGCTTCCGTGTTTATTCCTGTTTTTTGTATTTCCATTCCGATGCCACTTACATGCATCTCGGCTGGAAGGGCTTTTGCCAGAGTAGTAAAGTGGTAGTAAGCCCCGTTATTGTTATCTATTGCAGGATTCCCGGATGCATCTGTTGACCGGACTTCATAGTAGTAGGTGGTTTCCGGGGTAAGTCCTGTAAGCTCAACCGTGTGTGTGGTGGTAAATGAGGAATCATATATCTGTTCTGCTTCTGACAGGTCCTGGTTTGTGTTGTACCTGACAGTGCTGTCGCCTGCTTCATCCGTATCCCATGTAATTGTCACGGAATCCGTAGCAACTGTCGATTTTACATTTGAGATTATCGGTTCCGTTATGTCAGGTATGGGGATACTTGCAGCTGCTTCCGCATCCACGAGTCCGAACCCGTAAATAGAGTCCCACCCGGTGTAGCCAAGGTCTTCAGCGGTCTCTTGCAGGCGGGATCTTACCTGGGTGTTGTCCCAGCCGGGGTTGGCAGCCCAGACCAGGGCAGCAGTCCCTGCTACATGCGGACAGGCCATTGAAGTCCCGCTTGCTGATATGTATCCTCCTTCCAGATACGTGGACTTTACGCTAACTCCCGGGGCTGCAAGTTCAATTTCAGGGCCTGTGTTTGAAAAGGATGCTTTCGTATCGGAAGAGCTGGTTGCCGCAACTGCTATAACCGAGTCGTACTTTGCAGGGTAATCTACGCTGCTCGTTCCATCGTTTCCGGCTGCTGCAACCAGAAGAATTCCTTCATTGTATGCCTTGTCGCAGGCAGTCCCAAGAGTCAAGGAATTATAATCTGTTCCAAGGCTCATTGAGATTATCTGGATATTGTTCTCAATTGCCCAGTCTATTGCTGCGGTGACGTCACTGGTACTTCCGCTGCCCGAACTATCCATAACTTTCAGACCATACATCTCCACTTCCGGGGCAACTCCGATCACTCCTATCCCGTTGTCTTCAGCGGCAACAATCCCGGCACAGTGGGTTCCATGCCAGTAGTCATCCATCGGGTCATTATCCCCGTTTACAAAATCGTATCCTCCCCGGTAATAATTATCCAGTTCCGGGTGGGTATAATCGATGCCAGTATCAATTATCGCAATTTTTACTCCCGTGCCCTTGTTAGTACTGTGAACTATTTCCGCATCGATTCGGTTTATGCCCCACGGGAGTTCGTCTTCAAGAACCCTTACCTCGTAATCCGGTTCGATGTAGGCTATTTTGCTGTTCTTCTTCATTTTTTCTATTGCTTCTTCCGGAAGGTCCGCAGCTACTGCAGGGATGTGCTTGTAGCTGTGTTTTAACTTTCCCTGCTGCTGAACAAGCCCGGGGTCTGCTTTTTCCTTAAAGCCGACAATCACCGGAACCGCTCCGGCTGTGCTAATCAACAGCCCTCCAACCAGCATCAAAACAACAAATAATTTTATTCTCTTTCCCATGAAAAACTAGTTACGAACATTGTTAATATATATATTCCCTTTCTTTGGATTTTAGCTTATTTTTTTCAAGCAGTTCCTGCCGAAACTTTTTGTCTCCACCATCTTCATGCTGCTTTGCCGGCATGAAGCACATTATCGCTTTCTGACCCTAGAATCCTAAAACAGTCTGACCCAAAATATTGACTCAGGGGTCAATCATGGACTACTCCTGAAGGGAAGTGCCGATGCGCCCTCTCATGAACCGGTCGTGATGAAGGTTTTCTAACCGGGTGAGGTTTACTGGACGTTCAGGTCTACTGAGTTCTTTCAAGGCTTTTTAAGTTTTTTCAGGTCTTCGGGAGCCTTAATTTCCCTCAAATTTATGTTTCAACTTTTTTTCATCACAAAGAAAGCCCCAGAAGTTTTATTATATACTTCTCTGGTCTATATCCCCTTATATGGCTGAAGAGACGCGGATATTTAGGATTGTTCCGGATACCAGTGTGATCATTGACGGGAGAATCTCGGCCAGGGTCAGGAGCGGTGAGTATCGGGGAGCTGAGATCATCATCCCTGAAGCCGTGGTGTCAGAACTGGAAGCCCAGGCAAACAAGGGCAGGGAAATCGGTTACAAGGGGCTAGATGAACTTTCGGAATTGCGCAGGCTTGCTGAGATCGGCGATATTACCCTGAAGTTCAGCGGGGTCCGGCCCACCCTGGAGGAAATCAAGCTTTCAAAGGAAGGCAGGGTGGATGCCCTTATCCGCAGCACCGCCCTTGAGGTAGGCGGGCTTTTCGTGAGTGAGGACAGGGTCCAGTCCCTTATTGCGGAAGCCAGGGGGATTGATGTTGATTACGTGCCCCCGAAGGTCCTGGACCCTTCGGAACTGGGGCCTCTCAGGGTTGAGCATTTTTTTACTGAAGATACCATGTCCGTGCACCTCAAAAATGGGGTTTCCCCCATGGCAAAGAAAGGGCCTATCGAGAGTGTGCTCTATGTCAGGATCCGGGACGAGCCCGTTTCAATGCCGGAACTTCAGAGTATCTCGAAAGAGCTTATCGAAAGGGCAAGGGTAGATCCCGAATCCTTTATTGAGATGTCTTCTGCCGGGGCAACGGTCCTGCAGATCCGGAACATGCGGATTGCAATCACACACCCGCCTTTTTCCGATGACATGGAGATTACTGTGGTCCGTCCCACGGTTATCGTGGACCTTGAACAGTATCGTCTGAGCGATAAATTGAAGGAACGTATCGAAAGCCAGCGTGGAATCCTAATTGCCGGGCCGCCGGGTGCCGGGAAGTCTACTTTTGCAGCCGGAGTTGCCCGCTACCTGAATGATTACGGGCAGGTGGTCAAGACCATGGAATCTCCCCGGGACCTGCAGGTGCCGCCTGAAATCACTCAGTATTCCCCCCTGAACGGGAGGATGGAAGATACTGCGGACCTCCTGCTTCTGGTGAGGCCGGACTATACGGTTTACGATGAGGTCAGGAAGACCAGCGATTTCCTTATCTTTGCGGACATGCGCCTGGCCGGGGTCGGGATGATCGGGGTCGTGCACGCAACCCGGGCCGTGGACGCAATCCAGCGCCTGATCGGAAGGGTGGAACTGGGGGTGATCCCTCAGGTAGTGGACACGGTCATTTTCATTGACAAAGGAGAGGTCGCAAAGGTCCTGGTGCTGGCTTTCACGGTAAAAGTGCCCCATGGGATGATCGAACAGGATCTTGCAAGGCCTGTGATCACGATTGAGGACTTCGAGACCGGGAAAGTTGATTATGAAATCTACACCTATGGTGAGCAGGTCGTGGTCATGCCGATCGGGACCAGGGCAGAGGAACGAAAGCCTGCCTGGAAACTTGCGGAAGAAGAGATCCGGAACGTTATCAAGAAGTATGCCAATGGTCCCGTCGAAGTAGAGGTGACTTCGGACAGCAGTGCTATAGTGAAAGTCCGGGACACGGAAATGCGAAAAGTGATAGGAAAAGGCGGGAACGTTATCAACCGGATCGAAAAGATGCTGGGGATCCATATTGATGTCCGGGAATTCGAGTCCGAACCCTCCAGACCCGCAAAAGGAACGAAGTACGCTGAAGGAACGAAGTGTGCCGGGACATCCGAAGCCTATGCGAAAACTGCCGAAATGACCGGTTTTCCGGAAGCCGACCTTCCTGTTTCAGCCCATCCTCTTCTGGAAAAGACAAAAAAACACCTGATTCTTAGTGTCCCGGAACTGGCAGGTGGGGACGTTGAAGTCTATATCGAAGACGAATACCTTTTCAGCGCAACCGTAGGCAGGCACGGAGACGTGAAAATCAGGATTAATTCGGATCTTGCTCAGGAAGTCATGGATGCTATGGACAGCGGGGAACTAATCGAAATCCGGAAGATTTAATCTGTTTCGGATATTTTCTTTTCCCGTTTCTTTTTTCCATCTTCTTTTTTCCCTCGTCTTCCTCTCTTTGCCTCTTTTTGCCTTTATTTTCCTTTCTTCTGTTGTTTTCTTCTGTTGTTTTCTTTCTTTCCTTCCTTCCTTCCTTTCCTTTTTTTTTCATGTCATGTTTTCCGTTTTCACCTTTTGATTTTACTTCTCTTTTTTAATATTCATGTTATTCATCCAAAAATTTATATTATGTTCTTGCTCAATTCATATTAGAAATTTAAGTGGGGGTATGGTTTAATTGGGTAAGGTACGTGAAGTAGGTCCCGAAGTCAGGGAAGGCCTGCACGGGAGAATTGAGGTTTTTGATCAGAGCATCCGGAGTTTTGAAAAGCGGCTCAGGGCAGTAGAGCGCCGTTTGTCCATGGAAGCGCCAGGAAAGTTGCAGCCCGGTGGCTCTTTTTCCAATTCTTTTTCTGATTCGTTTCTGGAAGGAAATTCAGGGGACTCCATCACCGGCTCTTCGGTTTCTCCGGAGTGCCCTTCCGTCTCTCCTGAAATTTCTTTAACACTGCCGGAGGGTTCTTTATCTTCCGATGAGGTCTCTTCGCTTTCGGAAACAGGAGTTTCGAACCTTTCCTTCAGCGCTGTGCTTTCCTCTGCCGATGTCTCGGACGGGCCTTTTATTTTCGTGAATACCTCTTCCGAAGTCTCCTATGGTGCCGATAAAGTGAAGGAGATAAATGCCCTTTTCACCGGGTTTTCCGAAAGCTTGCGCTCTCTTCAAGAGGCAATAATCGGGCTTTCGGATTTTGTGCATGGGGAACTGAGTGCCGAACTCGAGACTGTGGACCGGGAAATAAAGGAGGCATGTGAAAGGGAAGTTGCGGCAAGGGAGTCTGCAGAAAGAACTGAGCAGCGCCTTGAGGCTGTTGAGAACCAGAACCGCTTCACCCTGGGTTCGATCAAGGTTCCGTTAGAGATATCCGGAATCACTGGTTCCTCGGTCCTTTTCCTGACCGGTTTTCTGGTCTGGTCCGGGCGCTGGGATATAATCAGGTCTCCGTTTTTCTCCATAGGGCTTGCAGTGCTAATGGCAGCAACCGTGCTTTTGAAGTTTTATATAATGAACCGGGAACAGAAATCGATGGCAAGCCCGGAATAAAATAGTGAGTACAAAAAGGTAATAGGCTTGCAATTAAGCTAAACCCATTTTATCTTGAAAGATACTTTTAATGTCGCGAACTGGAAAGTTAAACAATCTCTCAGTACTCAAACACTCGTAATCCCTATGAGTAGAGATCCCGGGTACACGAAGAGGAGAACCGGGAGTCCAGGGTAAAATTCCCTCTTCATTTCTTATTTTTTACTTCTCTATTTCCTGTTTTCTGTTGTAATTACCTTGAAAGCTCATCAGATCCCCAATCCCCGATCCCCGATCCCATGTCTTATAAAAAACTTTATCTTCTTAACATTATATATATATACAATATGCTTTGCATATCTATTGTCTCTAATCTCTAATCTCTAATCTCTGATCTCTCATCGGGTGATTGCCATTCTAGAATTGATCAAAGCTCTTATTCTGGGGTTCACAGTAGGCATCTCTGCTGCCATGGTCCCTGGCCCCATGATGTTCGCAACGATTGTAACGTCCTTCAAGGTGGGCTGGAAGGCAGGGCCTTCAGTATTTATCGGGCATGCGATGACAGAATCGACCCTATTCATGCTCATCGTGGCCGGAGCATCCTCTTTAATTGGGGTAGATATAATCTCCTATATGGCTGTAATTGGCGGTTTGGTAATGGTACTTTTCGGGTTTTTTATGATTAAAAGTGCAAAAGAAACCTCTACAAAAGATATTTCTGCCTCTGCCAGTAAATTGGAACTGTCGGTTGGGCCTTTGCCTGCAGGGATTGTAACCTCTGCATTGAACCCTATGTTCCTGGGATGGTGGTTGACAGCAGGCAGCGCAATTGTCCTTCAGCAGTACCTTGCAGGCATCTTTGCTGTAATTGCGTTCGTCGTCGGGCACTGGCTGGCGGACCTCGGCTTTCTTGTGGCTGTAGCATCATCTTTTTCCAGGGGTAAGGAACTGATCTCACAGCGTACACATGAAAAGGTGCTATACCTCTGCGGAGGGTTTATGTCTGTTTTTGGGCTGTGGTTCCTGCTCAATTACAAAAATATTTTTGCCATGGTCTGAACCGGTGAATTACTGTTTTTTCGGGCCTGGCCTGGCTTTTGAAACAGCTCAAATCCGGGTAATTTTCACAAAATAGTCGTTTACGTAATCCCGGTATCCTGTTTTCATAGCTTTCAGGGAGATGTACCCTTCGGCTTTTCCCTGGGGCAACTCCGGGTTTTTGAGCTCTATTACAACTTTTCCTTCCGCGTCCGTGACGCCGGAGTATGCCCTGTTGCGGTCGGGACTTCGGAGAATCACATTTGCTCCCCCTACCCTCTGGCTCTCCCCGTCAAGCGCCGTGACAAGAAGGGTCAGATTTGTTTCCGTGTTGTTTTCTTCTCCGGAAGGGAGGAAAACAGCGCTCACGTTTGCTTCCGCATACAGGGATTCGGGCGGCGAGGGAGCGGTTGAGATGGCTGAGAGGATCGCATAAAAACCTATGAAGCCCACGATCGAAAGGACCACTATTCTTATCGGGAGCCCGACGGTCCCTTCTTCATTCTCAGTGAATTTTCGGGGTGGCATATGCGACCTCCTAACCGAATGTCGGTAGTTTTCACTCCTTTTTCTTTTCAGGTCACCGGGTCTTTATGATCATAATGGCATCCTGTTTCTCGTAGTCGTAAAAGCCGTCTGCCAGGATCTTCAAATCCATGGTCCCCTCATTCTGGTTCGGATCGAGCCTGGGTTTTGCTCCATCCGGTGTGGTAAGGACCGTGATTCCGTTTATGTCCGTGTTATTCGATGCCGCACCTCCGAGGCCCGTAAGCACCACATTTGCATTCCTTACGGGGTTCCCGTCCCGGTCTGTTGCCTTTATCTTCACCTTTACGACGAAAGGATTTGTTGCATTGTCTGCGCTCACTATTATCGAGTTTCCTGCCTGAAGGCTCTCCGTCCCCAGGGCTGTCCCTTCAATAAAAACCGATATCTCTTTTGTCGGAGTCGGTATTATTGAAATAAGTGTGGCAAGGGCAACCATCCCTACGACCAGCATAACCACAATGTTGATCGGGAGTTCCATAGCTCTCTCGTCATTTCTTAAAAACCGGATTCGTCTCATGAGTTCCCCCACTCTGCGATATTTTCCAGAGCATTTAATGTAAAATCTTTTACATTTTATCAGTACTCGATTACTGTATATAAAATTATTTGATTTTTAGACGAGTTCGTTTTTTAATAATCAAGCTTTTAGAATATTCTGGAGCATAGCTATAAACTTATATACTTTCTTGACCATATTTTGCTTGAATACATCATGATTAATCATAATAAATATGTGCCAGGAGAAACGGCGTTTTGAACGATAGCGACTCTGAAGATTCATCGGAAAAAACGGATCGACATAGTTTATTGTGTCTTTTGGGACTGCATAAATGGAAACGAAAAAGCGGTGCACTCTGTATCCTGCCTAAAGTGATTGAAAAGCGCTACGAATGCGTAAGTTGCGGCAAGTCCAAAGTAACCTTTGAAAAGACCGCAGAAAACAGGCCGGTAAAGAGCAGGGTAGTAAAAAACAGGCCAGTAAAAAGTAGGACATTAAGGCACGAATCTTACTGAAAATGGCAGTAAAACAAACTTTCAAACAAGAAAATGATCCGTTTTAAGGTTGTTGCTTTTTTCCAACTGTCTTTTTTGCTAAATTTTTTTCAATCTTTATATATTTGCTCGTAAACTTAATCTATTTTAACTTTGTTTGTTAGAGCTATGAAGAGAATCGTGATTATCGATTATGGGCTCGGAAATCTCCGGAGTGTTCAAAAAGGACTCGAACACGCAGGGGCGAGTCCCGTAATCTCGGGGGACCCTGAAGAGATCCTTGCTGCTGACGGAGTGATTCTTCCGGGGGTTGGTGCTTTTGTAGACGCAATGAAGTGCTTGCTTCCCCTTAAAGAGACTGTTTACGAGTATGCAAAGTCCGGGAAACCGATGCTCGGAATCTGCCTCGGACAGCAGCTTATGATGAGCACGTCCGAGGAAGGGCAGCTTACCGGCGGGCTTGACCTGATCCCCGGGAAGGTTATTCGCTTTCCGAAATCCGAGCTTAAAGTGCCCCATATTGGCTGGAACAATATAAATATCACACAGGACCACCCCCTCTTTAAGGGAATCCCTGACAGGGCTTTTGTTTATTTCGTGCACTCCTATTACGTGGACACTTCCCCGGAGCATACCCTTGCAGCATGTGAGTACGGGCTGGAGTTTGCAGCTTCGGTCGTAAACTCGGAAGGCAATGTCTTAGGGACACAGTTCCATCCTGAAAAAAGTGGGGATGTTGGGCTGCAAATCCTGGAAAACTTTGTCGGTATGTGCTGAAGGCTGTTGCAGTCCTGGATTTTATTTTTTACTTTTTTCCAGTGTTAAATGGTAAGGCATGTTTTGAAGGTTTTAAGAGTTAATTTTGCGAGAAGATGATATTATGGACATAGAAGGCTACGCAAAACGGGCACTCAGACAGGACCCTGAAAATGAAAACGGACTTGAGACAAAGCTGGCTGAAAGAATTCTCGAGATCAAGAAGATAAGCCCGGAAGGCGCCCGGGAGATTGCGTCGGCGGTGATTTCCGAAGCCAGAGCAACTCTAAACGTGAAGGGGGAGGTCTTGAGCTCCACCGTATCGGGGGTTTCCATGGGAGAATTCGGGGTCGGTTCCAGGGGAACCGGAGACTTCTACGTGCACGCCAAGCTCGGAGAGGTCATAGGCCAGACAGGGGCTGTGGTGGATAGCTCCCAGCTTGATGATTCCGGGGTTGTACGGATTGGCAACGAATACCTGGTCTTGACCATTGACGGTCTCCATTCCCGCTTAAGCGACTTCCCCTTCCTCTCCGGTTTCCACGTCGCCAGGGCTGCCCTCCGGGATATTTATTCCATGGGGTCCCGCCCTCTTGCGATGCTCTCCGATATCCATGTCGCAGACGACGGGGACGTTGCAAAGATCTTCGACCATATCGCAGGGATTACTACGGTTTCGGAACTTACCGGAATCCCCCTTATCACGGGAAGCACTCTCAGGATTGGTGGGGATATGGTCATAGGGGACCGCATGACAGGAGGCGTCGGGGCAGTTGGCGTGACCTCTTCCCTTACCTCGCGGAACCAGACTGAAGTGGGTGACCTGATCCTCATGACCGAAGGGGCAGGGGGCGGAACGATTTCCACGACAGCACTCTACTATGGCATGCACGATGTTGTGGACGAAACCATCAACATCCGCTTCCTGGAAGCCTGCGAAGCCATTCTTGAGGCCGGGCTCCATGTAAATGTCCATTCCATGACCGACGTAACCAACGGTGGGATCCGCGGGGATGCCCGGGAAATCTCAAAAACCGCAGGGGTAAAACTGGTCTTTGAAGAATCAAAAATGCGGGCTCTTGTGAACCCGAAGGTCCTTTCCATGCTTGAAACCCTGGAAATCGACTACCTCGGCGTGTCCCTGGACGCCCTGCTGGTCATCGCTCCCCCGGAATATGCAGACCGGATCCTTGAGACTGTCCGGGCTGCGGGCGTTGCGATCGACATCATAGGCTGTGTGGAAGAAGGCAGTGGAGCCGAAGTGATTGTTGACGGGGAACGCAGGGACTTTGCCCCGCGCTTCAGGGAATCCGCTTATACCCCGGTTAAAAAAGTTCACGGGGAAGAAAACCCCAGGGGCTTTGAGGAGATGAGGGCGGCAATTGACAAAGCCGCAGCCGAAGCAATCGAGAAAAAGCGGAAGGTCCTGGAAAAAATAAGGGAAGCAAAGAAAAACTAAAATAAGAATGTTGTTATAATAATAAAATCTTGAAAAATAAATACGTGTAAAAAGAGTAAATCCTGAAAAAAATAAAAAAAATCAGGATTTACGCTTTACTACAAGCACTTCCTGCTCTTTTCCAATAATCTCCACCTTTTCCCCTTTCTCTATTTCTTCTTCAGACCTGGCCTGCCAGTACTCCCCGCTGTAGCGGACAAAACCCGGCTTACCCGGAACTATCGGTTCTATTGTCCTCGCGCTGTCCCCGACTATGGCTCCGATGACTGGTTTTTTCTTCCGGGACTCGGCTACTTTGTAAACCGCAAAGATCAGGAAAAGCCCGAAAACGATTGTTGGGGTGACTATGGTAAGGGTTAGCATCCTCCGGAATTCAGGGGTATAGATGTTTTCGGCCCCCATGGGTACGAGGAAGATGCTCCCTATCACAAGGCTTACCAGGCCTGCAATCCCGAAGACCCCGAAACCCGGGGACTGGATCTCCAGAAGCATGAGCCCTACTCCCACGATGATGAGGAAAATGGCGCCGATGTTGACGTCAAAGCCCGTTCCTATCAGTCCGAGCACGATCGCGATGACCCCGAAAATCTCGGCTCCTGCTCCGGGATTCGATATCCCGAAAATTATCCCGTAGAGCCCTATGGTCAGGAGGAGGGACGAGATGACCGGGCTTGAGATCAGCCCGAGAAATGCCAGGGAGAAGGGGGGTTCGTAGGTTTCGGTCCTTGCATTTTCGGTTTCCAGGGTCTTTCCCTTAGCTTCCTCTCCGTCTACCTGGTTGAGGAGGTCGGGGATTGAAGGAGAGACATATTCGATCACGCCCGAAGCCAGGGCTTCTTCAGCATCAAGGTTTTTATTTTTGGTGATGACTTCCTCTGCAAAGGTCTCGTTTCTCCCGTGCTTTTTTGCGGTGGAAACTGAGAACTTAACCAGGGCGTTGATGATCTTTTCGTCTTCTATAGGCTTGGTGCCCTCGGCAGACATCTGTACGGGCTGGGCGGAGCCAATGACTGTGAACGGGGCCATAGCTGCGATATCGGTTCCCATCAGGATCAGGGTCCCGGCAGACCAGGCCTTCCCGCTTTCGGGGACATAGCCGATAACCGGCATGCTCGTATTCTCTATCTCTTTTATAATTACCTGTGTCTCTTCAAGCCCGCCGCCCGGCGTGTCCAGGCTGATAATCAGGGCTTCGAAGTCTTCATTTTCAGCTTTTTCGATTGCATTGGCCACAATATTGTCAGAGGCAGGGGTGATGGCTCCGGCAATTTCAAGTACAAGCACCCTTTCCTCTGGTCCGGCTCCTGCAGGAGTGCCGAGTGCTGTCGCAAGGATGCAGCATAGAAAAAAAACAGGGAAGAAACGGGAAGCCCTTTCCACACTCATATTTATCGTTCCTTTCTTGTTTATACCACGATCCTTCTGCCCTTCATTCTATTTTCTTTCCGGAAATTGCCTGGGAAAGGGCGGCTATGTTTCCGGTTTCCACGGTTCCGGACTGCGTTACCACTATGAGGTTCTTTTCCTTGGCAATCTCGGCAAGAGTCTGGAGTTCCCTTAGCTTGATGGCCGCGGGTACTCCCTGGTAGAGGGTAGCGGCATCTTTCATCCTTTGTGCAGCCTGGAACTCCCCTTCCGCAAGGATGATCCTGGCTCGCTTTTCTCTCTCGGCTTCCGCCTGCTTTGCGATTGCCCTCTTCATGTTCTCGGGCAGGGCGACGTCTCTGATAGTGACCCCTGTAACCTTGATGCCCCAGGGGTCGGTATAGGCGTCCAGCAGTTCCTGGATGTCCTTGTTGATGTTTTCCCTCTGCGAGAGCAATTCGTCAAGTTCCATCTGACCCAGCACGTCCCTGAGGGTGGTCTGGGAGAGGGTGGAAGTTGCGAACATGTAGTTCTCGACCTGGGTGATGGCGGCTCCGGGTTCCATGACCTTGTAATAGACAACTGCGTCAACTTCAACTGTCACGTTGTCCTTTGTAATTACGGCCTGTTTTGGAACGTCGATTGTGACGACTCTCAGGTCGATTTTTACGGCCCTATCGATAAAGGGGATGATCAGAAAAATCCCCGGTCCTTTCACTCCGCTGAGGCGTCCTAACCTGAAAATTACGACGCGCTCATACTCATTTACCATTTTTATTGCCTGTGAGATTATTAATAATACAACTATTAATACAGGGACTAGTAATGGACTGATGAAATCGTTCATAATAAAATGCCCCTCCTATTCATTATATTTAAATTGGGCTCATCATTAAATAATTATTCTCTATCCGGGGAATTATGCCTGAAAATTCCTGCTCTGAGAGCATTTCCGGGTTTACAGGTTTTTTATCATGGGTTAATCCTATTAAAACAGGCAAATCCATATAAAAACTCTTCATGGCTCCTTATTTCTTTGTAAATATCTTATTGGAACCATAATGGGAGTTGAAATACCCTATTTGATTGAGATCTACCCCGCAAACAATAACTTAATAAATGCATAAAGTGATTTAAGCGCAGACAGCGATGCGAGAGTACACGCTCAAGAAGCGATTTTTGGGAGCGATTAGAACTTGAATTACAATTTTGACGAGCAAAATGAGTGCGTGAAAACGCAGGTTCAGAATAAACCCTGGTGTTGATATTCATGAGTAAGGAATGTCCAGATTGCCACGGGCGTGGTTATAAAGTAATTTCAACCGAGGTCTGCCCCCAGTGTAAGGGGAAAGGCAAGGCTAAATCCGTTGATTTGATGAAAATTTCACAAAATAATATTGACAGTTTACTTAAAAGCGGCGCAGCATGTGAAAAATGTAAGGGGACGGGAAAAATTGAGAAAACGGAACCTTGCGAAACCTGCCGGGGTCTGGGAAATATCTACGTCTGCAGGGTCTGCGGGGCACATATTTACAATCCTGATGAGGTTGAAGACGAGATCTGCACTTCCTGCTCCAAATCCCAGTTTGTCTATTCCCTGGACAACTCATGCGACCTCAAGGATGTGGAAGCCGGGAAGCTTTACCATGGGAAAGTGAGCAGTGCGGCTTCTTTCGGGATTTTCGTGGATATGAACACCCACATAAGGGGGCTCATGCACTCAAGCAATGTAGACGTCCCTCCTAAAGTCGGGGAAGCCGTAATAGTGCTTGTAAAAAGCATTAAGGCCGGAGGAAAACTGGACCTGATCCCAAAAACCCTCAAGAAGTACGAAACCATCGAGCTTGAAAAGGACCTTCCCGTCAAAAGCTCCGATAATCTCGATTCCAGCATGAAGGGTAGGCTGGTCCGGATAGAGGGAGAGATCATTCAGGTAAAGCAGACCAGCGGTCCCACCATCTTCACGATCAGTGATGAAGGGGGCTTCGTCCCCTGTGCGGCTTTCGAGAGTGCCGGGAAACGGGCTTACCCTTTCATTGATGCGGAAATGGTTGTGTCCATCGTCGGGGAAGTGACCCTGCGTGATGATCAGGTCCAGATCGAGGTCATGAGCATGAAGCGGCTTACCGCGGAAAGGGAAGTTGCCGTCAGGGACAGGGTCGAGAGGGTTATCGAGGAAAAGGCGGCTCCTGCCGACATCCCCTTCCTGGTCGAAAGTGAAATAATGGAAAAACTGAAGCCTAAGATGCTCCATGTGGCCCGGGAAATCAAAAAAGCGATTCTCCACTCAAAACCCATCATCCTCAGGCACCACGCTGATGCCGACGGGATTACCTCGGCTATTGCCATTGAGAGGGCAATCCTGCCTCTTATCACGGAAATCGGAGGTTCGGATGCCGAGTATTACTTCTACAAACGGGCTCCTTCCAAGGCTCCTTTCTATGAGCTTCCCGACGTTACCCGGGATATTTCCTATGCTCTCGAGGATGCCTCCAGGCACGGGCAGAAAATGCCGCTGGTAATTCTCGTGGACAACGGCTCTACTGAAGAGGACGTGCCTGCCATGAGACAGGCCAGGGTCTATGATATGGACCTCCTGGTGGTCGACCACCACCACCCGGACGAAATTGTCGACCAGTACCTTATCGGGCACGTAAACCCTGCCCACGTGGGTGGCGATTTCGGGGTTACGGCAGGTATGCTCTGTGCCGAAGTAGCCCGCATGATCAACCCGGATATCAGTGAGACTATCAGGCACCTGCCTGCAGTTTCGGCGGTTGGGGATCGTTCGGAGGCTCCGGAAGCCGGGAGGTATATTTCCCTTGCCTCGGACCGCTACACCCTTGAGGAACTGAAGGAAATGGCTCTTGCCCTGGATTACGAACAGTTCTGGCTCAAATTCAGCAGTGGCAAGGGTGTAATTGACGATATCCTTGACCTGGGCAACCACAAGACCCACAGGGGGCTGGTCTCTCTCCTCTGCGAGCAGGCAAATAGCATGATCCAGGAACAGCTCGATACCTGCCTTTTCAACATAAAGTCCCAGACGCTTGCAAACGGGGCTATCATGAACGTGCTTGACGTGGAAAACTATGCCCACAAATTCACCTTCCCGCCCCCGGGGAAGACTTCGGGGGAAGTGCATGACGTGCTCTGCAAAAAGAACCCCGAAAAACCCATGGTAACCCTGGGCTTTGGCCCGGACTTTGCGGTTATCCGTTCAAAGGGCGTGCTCATGAACATCCCGCAGATTGTCCGGGAACTTCGCCAGGAAATCAAAGGTGCCGGCGTGAACGGAGGCGGACACCTGGTCGTGGGGAGCATCAAGTTCGTGGAAGGAATGCGGACCGAAGTTCTCTCAAGGCTTGCGGAAAAAATTGGAGCTACGGAAGTCGAATACTAATAAGACGTCTCGTTTTTTCGCCTTCCATTTTTTTCTTTTCCGCTTTCTTTTTTTTCTTTTTCCCTTTCTTTAGTTTATTTCTTCCACTCTTTTTTGTTTTCTTTTTCTCCCCTCTCTTTTCTGCAGGGGGTGCCCTGTGCCGGGAAAAAGCCTCAGTATAAAATAACATGAAAAATACGGGTAAAATTCCGCAATAAAAAAAGTAAAGGAAAGTAAAAAAACTTCTTTCTAAAAGTTTGTTTTTATGCTTTCAGTCCACCCTCACAATCCTCACCAGGGACTGTATGGGTACGTTGGCTATGGTCTCCGAACCTTTTTTGTCCACGAGAACTACTACAACTCTCGGTTTTGCGTCCAGTTCCCTCAGGTGTTCTATGACTTCCATGGTAGTGGAGCCGGTGGTGATCACATCATCAACGATCACGCAGTTCTTGCCGGCAACGCTTCCGAAGTTCCGGCTTATGGTTCCTTTATGACCGGGCTGGATAATGTCCTGTGCTTTGCGGGAATGGTAAAGGGCAAAGTCCGCTCCAAGTTCGTTTGCCATCATGCTCGCCAGGGGGACGCCGCTGGCGGCAACTCCCACGACCACATCCACTTCGGTGTTTGTTTTTTCCAGGGTCTCAAGCACCATATCGCAGAGGGCAAGGGAAATGTAGTGGATCCTTGTAGCGCTTTTCCCGATGCTGCTCCAGTTTACGGAAATGTCCTTCGGTGCGGGAGCTGTAACTTCTTTTTTCGAACGGGTCAAAAGCCAGGTCACTGTTTCCCTTGAAACATTGAGTTCGTCGGCAATCTGGCCGCTTACAAGCCCGTTGTTCTGAAGTTCAACAGCTTTCTGGATTAAATCTTCTATGTTCTTCATTCCTCCATTCCCACCTGAATTTTGTTTTTTTTGGTATGCAGTATTTTTTCAGCTCTTTCTTCCGGCTTATTTCCAGCTTATTTCCAGCTTATCTTGCAAATACTGCCTGAAAAATGTAATCCGCGTATTCTAATACTCAGTTACAAGCATTATTACACTACCAAGCGTTATATCTTTTTCTTCCCTTTTTCATCAGAGCTTTTTCTTTCTTTTTTTCTTGAGGGCGGATCCGCAGACCGGGCAGACATCTCCCCTCTCAAAAGTCTGTTTGCAGCCTATACACTGCTTCTGCCAGATTATGAGATCCCTTATTTTTTTCTGGGCTATTGGCTTTACCTCGATCCCGAGCTGTACGGCAACGTTCTGTACGGCGTAGTCATCCGTCAACAGGACTGCCTTTTCTTTGTGTTCCAGGGCTTTTGCAAGGACTTCGAGATCGGTTTTTGAAAGTTCTTCCGAATCTCTGGTCTGCTCTGCCTTCTCCCGGATCGCTTTTACCATATCGGGTTCGGGCCATTCAACCCTGAGTCCTCCTTCCTTTGCCAGGTCATAGCGGAGGATTGCATTCTTGCTCTTCAATTCGTCCTCAACCGAAGGGACGGTGATCAGGAGGGAACTGTCTACGTCGCAGTTGCCCATTATGAAGACTGCCGAGTCTGCTATGTAATAGGTCATTTGTCCCAAATTTTCTCTTTTAGTATATAACCCATTGGCTTCCTACCCTGAAAATTCAGTTAATCTACTTGTTTTTCTAAGTAGGGCGGTAGAAAATGCAGGATTTTCGGAAAAGAGCAGGACATTTCGAAAAAGGGCTGAAAAAAAGTATTCATGCAGGCTTATGGAGAAAAATATTATGAAAATATTGCAGGGCTCTTATTCAAGAATTCAAGGGCCCTGCAAACCGCTTATAAAGGAATTAAGGGACGGATAAGCTCCTCCTGTTTAATTTGGGCAGATTTTCTCAACGCCTGCGACAACGTCTTCCAGGAGTTTTACCGGGATTCCTATGATCATTTCCTCGTCGGCAATTTCCGTGTAGGCCCGACTTCCGCTGCATCCCACGGTGACTCCTATCTTTTCATCCCGGTATGCCTGCACAACGCCATCGGAACAGATACTTTGTTTTCCTGCGAAACTAACTTCAAGGCGTCCTCCTTCTTTGTACATGGCGGCCTGGGTTAGCAGCATGACCTGTTTGGGGTTACAGATGAGCACTATAACATCAGGGGCGAATGAGGCTTTATTCAGGGGGGCATACACAACAGCCTCGTTGGAGTTGGCAGGGAGTGTGGGGGCCATGTCCACGGTGAGTTTTGCAGCTTCAAGGGCCCCGAATTGTTTGATTCCGCTGTAGTAAAAATCGCCGCTAGCAACTTTGGGGGGCATCTGTCCGATTCCCATGGAAGCGGCTCCTCCCTTGCACTGCTGCTCATCAATGCTTGCGTAAAACTCTTCTCCGGTTCTCCGGACCCTGTCAATCATCTGGCAGTGCCGCATGGCTTCCTCTGCCTTTTTGATCCCTTCGGGGATTTCTTCTCCCGTGGGAAGCAGCTTTACTGCCACCGGGGAAGTCTTGAGTTTCAGGCGGGCGATCAGTTCCTGGCCGTAATTGTTTATTTCCTTTATGTCCATGTTTTTATCACTCCTGTTTCGGGAATTTTTATTTGTGACCTGATAGAATTATTCTGTAATATTCAATTTTGTTCAGTTTTGACTAAATTATACACAATAGATTTTAATATAAACATTCCTGAGTTTATGACGTCGAATACCATTTTCCAGCAGTACTGTGATTTTTTAAAAGAGTTCGTCTCTCTGATTTTTTCCTCAGGTCGGAAAATGAAAGATTTATGGAGTGGCCGGTATCACTCCAGTTTGTCAAAAATGATCTGCATCTTTCCCTTTTCCCTGGCAAGGTTCTTCGAGATCATGCCGTTTTCCAGCCAGCAGGCATTCATCACGGTCGCAGGAACAAGGCAGGTAGGAGTAATCGGGTTTTCAGCGGATTTTTTGGAAAGGATAGTGTCCTGCCCTCCCATGAGGTCACTCATCTCAAAGTCGAATTTAGTCCCCCAGTTCCTCAGCTTTTCACAGGTGGTTTTGATATGGACGTGTGTTTTCTTTCCTTCTTTTGTGGCAATAATCTTCGTCGTGTGTCCGCATATCGTGTCTAATGAAATTTCCGTGACCATTATATTTTCTCCATAATCCGTTTGTTACATGCCTGAAAGTTGACATCTTTTCGGGCATATAGTGGTGCCAGTTGACTGATGTTTTGTTCATCTGATGTTTTGTTCATCTGATGTTTGGGTCTCGATTCTTAAATTCGTTGATGCTTGAATTCAGTGGTGCCGGATTGACTGGCGCGGTTCGGCACAATAATTCATTTTTAATATTTTATATTATCTCTGGCATATATATGGGTTTTTAGCGCTACATTTTTTTATGAATTCATTTTTATATTTGTATCTTTTTGTTTCCCGGGTACTTTTACCTGTACAACCGGTGCATATCCGGGAGATTGGCGTTCAGGCCGAAGTTTTTCGCTTTCATGATCGTAAAGTTCTTATACGATTCTACTTGTAATGGTAAGTCCGTAGCAAATACTCTAATTAAATACTCCTGTTCATACAATTAATATATAATCAGGGCAATTAAACTACTGAATGGTATACCTCTGCCCTGATCGGGATCACCAGATTACAGGATATTTACTATTGGGATAACTCAATATATCGGCATAACCCGGACTAATTACATAAGGCATTTGTAAGAGTTAGGGCATTAAAGACATTATACAAAATCCAAATAACATTTCAATGTATTCATGAGGCAATAATATGAGATGGCAAGGCAGTTCCAGAAGGAGAGAGACCGGTGGGAAGATCATCGCTGCCCGCGGGAAGCGCAAGTTTGAGCTGGGCCGCGAGTCTGCGGAAACCCGTATCAGTGATGTAAAGCGGAAGAATATCTCCACCCGTGGAGGCAACAGGAAGGTAAGGCTCCTCCAGTCCAATGTTGCAAACGTAGTGAACCCGAAAGACGGCAAGATTGTGGTCACCACTATCGAAACCGTTCTCGACAACAGTGCAAACAAGTACTACATCAGGCGTAACATCCTGACAAAGGGTTCTGTCATAAAGACCCCCCTCGGTACTGCAAGGGTTACAAGCAGGCCGGGACAGGAAGGAGTAGTAAACGCAGTCCTGATCGAGTGATTCTTTTCAGGATTTTGATCCCTTTGCAGGGATTGACTGAAAAGTATATTCAATAATTCTGTGCCGGTGACTATCATGGATGAAAAGATAAGACACATTCTGGAAATTCTTGAAAGCGATGCAAGAGCAAACCCTGAAGAAATTGCAGCACTTACTGATATGACTGCACAGGAAGTTTCCCAGGCAATTGCAAAGCTCGAAGAGACAGGAGTTATCCGGCACTACAAGACAATCATTGACTGGGACCTGGCCGGAGAAAACTATGTCTATGCTGTGATTGAATTGAAGGTCACGCTGGAGCGCAATCTGGGCTACCAGGCAATTGCAGAAAGGATCTACAAGTTCCCGGAAGTCAGATCTGTTCGGCTTTTATCCGGGGACTACGACATATCCCTTACCGTCCGGGGTAGATCCATGAAGGACGTGGCCTTTTTCGTGGCAGAAAAGATTGCAACCCTTGACCAGGTTCAGAACACGGCAACCCATTTCGTGTTGAAGACCTATAAGGAAGACGGGGTAATTCTCCACGAACCGGAAGCAATTAAGCGCCTTCCGGTCTCGTTATAATTAGAGGATTCTTATAGGCCTGATTCCTCTATTCCTTTTCATAATTCTTCCAACTCATATAATTTTTGATCGGGGTGTTTTCTTGAGACCTCCATGTGATCCTTCGAAATTTGTTGCGGAAACAATTAAAAATGTTCCCCCTTCAGGGATACGCCGTTTTTTTGACCTGGTTTCCGGACTTGAGGATGTCATCTCCCTTGGTGTTGGGGAGCCGGATTTCATTACTCCCTGGCATATCAGGGAAATGTGCATCCACTCCCTCGAAAAAGGGCAGACCTCATACACATCCAATTACGGGCTTCCGGAACTTAGGGACGAACTTGCAAAGACTTATTACAGGCGCTACGGCCTGGAGTATGATCCGGCATCCGAGATTCTGGTGACCACCGGGGTTAGCGAAGCTCTTGACATTGCCGTCAGGGCAGTGATTAACCCGGGAGACGAGGTCATAATAGTCCAGCCTGCCTACGTGGCATACGTTCCTGCAGTGGTCCTGGCGGGCGGAAAACCTGTAATTGTTTCCACTTACAGGGAAGACGACTTCCGTCTGACAGCAGAAGCCCTCGAAGCTGCCATCAGCAGCAAGACGAAAGCAATTATGCTCAATTTCCCGAACAACCCCACGGGGGCAATCATGGCCCGGGAGGAACTTGAGGACATTGCCGACCTTGTGGCGGAGCACGACCTGTTTGTGATCTCGGACGAGGTCTACGAATGCCTGACTTACGAAGGCAAGCATGTCCCCTTCTCATCCCTTGAGGGCATGAAAGAGCGGACAATTATGCTGAACGGCTTTTCCAAGACATACGCAATGACAGGCCTGAGACTCGGCTTTGCAATGGCTGCTCCCGAGATCATCCATTCCATGATGATGATCCACCAGTACTCAATGCTCTGTGCCCCCATAACCGCCCAGATAGGGGCTCTTGAAGCCCTTCGGAACGGGAATGACGAAATGGAAAGGATGGTCCGGGAATACGACCGGCGCAGGCACTTTGTCGTCAGGGGCTTTAATAGGATAGGTCTCGATTGCTTTACTCCTAAAGGGGCTTTCTATGCTTTCCCATATGTTGGGGCCACGGGCCTTTCCTCCGATGAATTTTCCGAAAGGCTCCTGAATGAAAAGAAGGTTGTCGCAATTCCGGGGGACGTATTCGGAGAAGCAGGGAATGGCTTCCTACGCTGCGCTTATGCAGCGTCCCTGGATGACCTCAAAAAAGCTATCGATCGAATGGGTGAATTTGTAGACGGATTATAACAGTGAAAGGAAGCTGAATTCTTTTTCGGGCTTACCGAAATTCTTTTTCGGGCTTACCGAAATTCTTTTTCGGGCTTACCGAAATTCTTTTTC
>JAENYU010000022.1:0-40170 GCA_016841625.1 Methanobacteriota archaeon | reverse complement strand
AATTCTTTTTCGGGCTTACCGAAATTCTTTTTCGGGCTTACCGAAATTCTTTTTCGGGTTGCTTTCCTTTCTTTTTTTTCCTTCTTAAAATTCCTTTTTTCTTTCCCGGAATTCTTTCGGGATCTTCCTCTTTTTTATAGTGGAGTTTTCAGGTACATTCTCCCTCATCGTCCGTTCTCATGATGAGGTCATTCATTTTGTCATCCATTTTTTCAATCAAATCGTTCATCTGGGTATACCATTCATCCACGTTTTTCTTGACCATCGTTTTCATTTCCTGGGGTTCTATCGCAACGTATTCGTAATAGTATCCCCCGCTTTCGATGGAGTGGGTTTCCCGGTAAACAATTCCACAGGCTATCAGGTTTTGAAGGGAACGGTATGCGGTGCTTCTTTCCCTGTTGAGGATTTCACCCAGTTTTTCTGCTGTCTGGGGGCCGGAAGTGAGCAGGGCTTTGTATGCGTCGATGTCAAGGGACTTCAAACCAAGCACACATTTTACCATGTCCTCGCACCTGAAGCTTGCTCTTATCATCTCATGAATTGAATTTACCATAAGACCACCATTAGCAGTTTGTTTTTTTTCAGGTTTTTCTATGTTCTCACCCTTGGTACTGACTTGAAATTGTACTCAGGAATGTGCTTGAGCAGCAATTTTGTTTCCCAGTTACCATCGTTGCTGAATATATTTATAAACTTATTTATGTTAATACTTTTTGGCTCTTTTATTATATTATTGTTTTGCGCTGTTTGCACAAAAGCTCACATCCCCAATCTCCATGCTCAATCACAAAATTATATATATAATTTATCTGATCAATAGCTTCCGGAAGTTATGAAGCCGATTATTCCTGAAGATGAACGTTCTTCTGAGCCTCTTGATTCCGAGAGGATAATTTATCACCCGGACATGGTAAGGGCTAACGAGTGGATTTTGAATGAATACGAAGCCCCTTTCAGGGAACTCTGCATTTTTGTCCCCTGTGCAAAAAGAAAACCCTACCATGAAAGCCCATCCCATAAAAAATTCGACAGGATCATCTTCGGGCTTGCAAAACCCGAGGATGTGCACGTTGTGACTTTCGGGACCTGCGGGGTTGCCCCAAGGGAACTTGACACTCAGTACCCTTTCATGCACTACAAATTCATGATGGGAAAATGTAACGTGACGCAGATAAAAAGGGATTTTATAAAAATCGAAAGTGAAAGGCTTGCCCTTTATCTCGAAAAGACCCGGGATAATTACGGACACCGGATCGCCTATTGCATCGGAGATTTCCGGACTGCCATGGAAAAAGCCCTGGAAATAGTGGATGTGGAAGTTGACGTGATCCCCCGGGAATCTACGATCCGGGAAATGCTCCAGCCTGAAAAATCCTTCGTCTATAACAGTCTTTCCTGCAAAGAGTACCTGCAGGACTTTTCCGACGCGATTGCAGAAGCTTTAAAGCTCCCCGAGAGGAAGGTTGGTCTCCGGGAAGACCTTTCGGTTGACGACACGGACTGGTACCTCCTGTGAACTTTCTGCAAGCTATATGCATTTTGTTCAGCCAGACCCTGTCTCCATTCCCTGAGGGCATAAGCTCCGCTCTGCCGGGGGGCAGAGGGACAACGAGCCCTTCATTCTTGAGGGTATTCTTCCCGGCAGTATTTGATTTGAAGGAGTTGTCGGAACCGTCTTCAACATTTTTTTGTTTTTTCCTGAATGCTCAGAACTTCACCGGAGCTTAGATTTTTTTCCGGTAACCTGGAACTTTGCCGAAAGCTCAGAATTGAGATACGAAGGTCCTTGCCTGCCAGAGTGCAATCACTGCCAGGATCAGGATCAGGACCATCCACATGATGTCCCCGGCAGGTATGAAGGAATTTGCCCAGTAAGCATTGTAGGCTTCCATTGCGGCTTCTGTTTGTACCATATTAACCCCTCCGTTTCACTTTTACACGTATCTGAGACATGCGTCCGAACCCCGGACTTTCCCGAAGTCTGTGATCACGTACTTGTGCAGAAGGAAACCTTTCTTGTAGATCCCCTCTTCATCCACTTTTTGCTCAATATCTTTCAGCATTCCTCCGGATGCCAGTTCGATAATGTCGAAGTTTATGCTGTCCCTGTGGTAATCTCCCTTCATGTCGTACTCTTCCTGGATCTTTGAAACTATTTCATAGTTCCAGTGTTCTTTTTCGTCCAGGTAAATTTCCAGGATCCTGAATTTTAGCGGTCGGTTCCCCATCTCACTCACCTCTCAGGGTTTCAAGTTCTCCGGCTTCTTCCGTGAACATGATAAAACTCCCGGCAACACAGAGCGCACCTCCAAGCAGGATTGTCCACTGGGGCACATCTCCGAAGAAGAGGAAGATGAAGATAATGGCACAGAGTCCGTAGAGGTTTCCTATACCCTGTCCTCTCCCGACTCCTATCAGGGGGAAAGACTTGTACCAGGAAACATAACAGAACCCGAAGGTGATCCCTGCAAAAATCAGGACTAGCAGCGTCAGAGGCTCAAATGCCTGGATTGCAAAGGAATACATCGGGAAGCCGACTATTGCCAGAATGGGCACGATAATGATCCACCAGATTATGTTTTCCCCCAGGAACCTGAGGGTTAGCCCCACATCAGGTTCGGAGATGTCGAGCCCTTTGCCTGCGATTGCTCCTTCAATTCCCCATCCGGCAGCTGCCATCAGTCCGCCGAGGTACCCGATCCAGGGCACTTCTCCTGCACCAAGCTCGGTAATAAGCCCGCCGCCAAAGATTGTGATCCCGCCAATAATAATGACTACAATTCCGATTGCAGCTCTCTTTGTAATTTTTTCCCCGTACCAGTAATACGCAAGCACGGATCCGACCACCGGGTAGAGAAGGGCAGCGACCGCGGCAAATGCCCCGCCTATGAAACCCATGGCCATAAATGACCCCAGAATCGCTACCGGTCCCCCGAAGATCGAGGCAAGGAAGAACCACTTGGAACAGGGATGGAATTCCTTTAAGGTCCGGCCCAGTTCCCCGAATTTTTGCAGCACCCCGTTCCAGACCATGAGGGCAAGCATGACCGTAAGTGCATTGAATGCGGTGATCAGGACTGCAGTTACAACCAGGGATACCGCATCTCCGTTTGTCTCTGCAACGGCTCCGTACATTTCGTCAAAGGGGTTCAGCACCCAGACAACAGTGCCCGGCAGGTACCAGATTCCCCAGAATACGGCACAGAAAAGGGCCCACATATACCCTTTACTGATTTTTCGTTTACTTTCCTGTTTTTTCAAAGCTTTCAGATCCACTCCAACTCCTCCCTTTTATGACCTGATTCATTTTCATGACCTGATTCTTTAAGGGGCAGGATGCCCGGGGGCAATTCCAGTCTTCTCTATCAGAGCCTGCCTGGAATTGCCCTGAATTTTCCGGGGACTTCCTGCTCTTTAATTTTTTTAGAAGCCCAATGCGGCTTTTACTTTGTTTACCGCGTCGGTGGCATTTTCCCCGTAGAGGTCGGCCCCTATCTTGTTAGCCCAGTCCTGGGTAACCGGAGCCCCCCCAACCATTGTACTTACATGGCCGCGGATGCCTGCTTCTTTGAGCTGTTCCTCAATCTGGATCTGGTTAACCATGGTGGTGGTCATGAGGGCAGAGCTCGCAACGAAGTCGGGTTTGAGTTCTTTTGCCTTTTCAATGAAGGTCTTGATAGGCACGTCTCTTCCTAGATCGATCACTTCAAAGCCTGCAATGTTGAGCATGGAAGCAACGATGTCCTTTCCTATGGAGTGGATGTCCCCTTCGATGGTCCCGATGACGATTGTTCCTTTCTTTTCGGTTTTGGATTTCCTTCTCTCCATCTCCGGTTTCATAACTTCGATTCCTGCTTTCATTGCCTCGGCTGCAGCAAGCACGTGGGGAAGGAAAACTATCCCCTGTTCGAACTGGTCTCCCACTTCCTGCATGCCTGCCGTAAAGCCGTGCTCGATGACTTCCACAGGGTCGATTCCTTCCTTGAGGGTCTCGTTTGCGGCTTCTTCTGCCATTTCCTCATCATATTCGGTAATTGCTTCTTTTGCTTTGGCGATGATTTCTTCCTTGCTTGCCATTTTTATCCCTCCCTGAATGCTTTGTCAGCCCTGTCCACGACTGCCTGCATGTCCTTGAGAAGGTCTGCATCAATTGGCGGGACCTCATGGTTTTTCAGGATGTCCGTGACCTTCTCGTTTGCCACGGCTGCAAGGTCTTTCGAACCTGCATGCTCCCAGTCTCCGAACATCTGCCTGTCGATGAGCATCGGGTCTGACGGGTAGTCTACAAGCAGCCTGGTCTGCTTGAGGGCCAGGAAGTTGTTTCCGATGCCTACTTTCTGGATGGATTCGACTGACAGGGTCTCGGTGGTAACCGGAATTCCCTGCATTGCCTTCTTTACCATCTTGATGATGTCGTTGTCAATTACCACCTGTTCCAGGGAAAAAGTCATTCCGAGCTCAAGCATCCCGGCACCGTAAATTGTGTTGGCGCCCGAAAGTGCGGGTAGCAGACAGGTCATGGTCTTTTCGTGCCCTGCCTGGTTGTCCGGGATCTTGGAGTCTGCCTAAGTGCCTGCCACATAGGATGGGAGGCCGTAGAACTGTGCCAGCTTTGCAACTGCGGCGCTGATCATCCCGAGTTCCGGCGATCCCACAGGCGCTGTTCCTTTCTTCAGGTCGAAGGTGGTTGTGGAACTTCCGTACCAGACAGGAGCTCCGGGTACCGTAAGCTCGGCGAGTACGATTCCTGAGAGGACTTCGGCGTTGTGGGTAACAAGGGTTCCTGCAAGATAGACAGGTGAGGAACCTCCGGACATTGCCATACTCAGGACGTTTACCGGAATCCCGAAGCGTGCACCCTTGATGATGACCTGGCAGGCGTTGACGCTGAGTTCCAGCGGGCTGGTCGGACAGAGCAGCATGGAGAAGATCGGTTTCTTCCTGGCTTCTTCCTCGTCCCCGCCGTAGTAAGCTTTTGCAATGTCCCAGTAGTACTCGACGTTCTCGCCTACGGGGTCGATGTGGTGGAAGTGCTTTGCAGTGTTTGCAATCGGAGTAAGGGTCTCATGCACATCCTGAGCCCCTTTGCCTGCCCAGTCCCTTGCAGACACAGGCAGGGAGAAATAGTCGATGTTTTCGGTCCAGTCACAGACTTTTGCAATGTCTGCGATATCCTTCTCAACCGAGTCGACGGTCCTGTACTTGCCGTCTTCGTACCTGCACATCTTGACCCCGGTACCGAAGCAGGTCCAGTGTACCTTCCCTCCGGATTCCTGGACAGTGTTGTATTTCTTGTCGCGGCCCCAGAGCACGAACCTGGACGGTGCGAGCTGAAGAGCTCTCCTTACAAGATACTCGGGAATTTTCACGACCTGGGTCTTCTCATCAACCTCACAGCCGTTTTCCTTGAATACCTGCCTTGCTTCCGGGTCCGATACCTGGATCCCCGGGTTCATTAAAACTTCCATTGTGGCGTAATGGATCGCTTTGAGCTCGTCTAAGGTGAATAAGCCCAGTTCAACACCATTGAGCGCATTAGATCCTGCAAACGCATTACATTGTGCCATTTTCTCTCTCCTTTTCTTTCTGATTTTTTTCTTTTGTGTCTATTCGGCTTTCATCTGCTGCGGGCAAGTCCGGGGATTATGTTGCATATTTGCTTTTACGCATATTCGGTTTTATCGGGACTCGCAGAAGGAATATTCTCTGTTTTCTGTTGCGGTAGCTCAAAATTGGCTTCAGGGCCTGGGTTTAACGAAGCCGGGATTCACTAAAGCCTGTTATTTGCAAAGCCCTTCCAGCCTGCCAGTTGCAGGTTGCGTTGCTGGCTGCATCTGAAAGTTCAAAGTATAAATGCCCCTAAAATTCAGTTCTCCCCCACTTCTGCTTTTCAGTTTCTTTCCTTTTTTATGGCCTAAACTATCCGTTTTTCCGATATTTTTTAAGAAGCCCGGTTCTCAGCTTAGTTTCTTCTTTTAGTTTCTTCTTTTAGTTTCTTCTTTTAGTTTCTTCGTTTAAGCGGTTATACTGGAGAACTGTGTCACTTTTCAGCCAAAATCCTGCTCCCTTTGTGGATCTTGCCCCCTTCCTCCCCCTACATATAACAGAGAGTTTTATAATTCTCGATCGATTTTTATTTTATATAATCGTCTATATCTGTTTTCCCGGATATTTTTTCCATTAATTTATTTGCGCTAAACCATTCTCAGGTTTCCCAATTATGCAATCTGTCTCCTGAAGAGGTCACAGGAGTTGATCTCAATTTCAAGGAGTTTTTCTATGTTCATCTTTGCGGCGATCCCCTTTGCAGCAGTCGGTACGGAGGTGATCACGCCGATGTCCAGCTCTTCCCGAAGTTCCCTCATGACGTATTCGTCCGAGAGGTCCATGGTATCGACTCCGAGCTTCTTTGCGACGTATTCCTTTGCCTCTTTAATCCTCATGTTCTTTGAGAACTGCATTCTTGCGACAAGGTCCCCTGCTGCCCTGATCCCGGTCATGCCGGAGGCCATGATATGAGAAATCGGCATACCCAGCGGGTCGCCGACCCCTATCTATATGCCGTCTACGCCTGCAACCTCTACCATTGCCTTGCTGGCCCTGGTCACGGCGTCTATTGGTGGGGTCTCAAGCATCGGGATTCCGCCAACCCCCATTCCCATGTCCACATGGCAGGGGATCGGGGAGGCTTCGACAGCTGCCTTCATGAAGGTAACCGCTCTTGCCAGGTTCCAGGCAGAAGTCTTGCTGGTGTTGGTGTTACAGACCGGCCCAAAGACGTTCGCCCCGGCTTTTGCGGCAAGGGGTGCCTGCTGGTGCGGCCATATGCCCGCAAGGATTTTGCCGTCGTATTCGAGTTCCCCATGCATCCCAAGTACGATCTCCCCGGCCATGCCCACTTCTATGTACATTTTTGGGAACTCCTTTCTCAGGGTTTCGACTGCGTGGAGGGTCCCGAACATGTCCGCGTCCCCGGCTGCAGCGGTGGTATCGAAGTTTACTCCGTCAGCCCCACTTGCCATAAGCCTCTGCATGACCCACACGGTGTCCCTGGTCAGGTGCTCTGCTGCATGCTCCATAGACTCCCGAGCTTCCTGGATTTTAAAAGCTTTCATGAGGTCTCCCGGGTTTTCAAAAGGCCCGTCCGGGGTATAGTAAAGCCCCATGTTAGGCATTGCCCCGTAAAACAGGGGGATGATCATGTTCTGCTGGCAGACTTCCATGGCCTGGGTCTCGTTTGCAACCACCGGCTTTACCGGCTTGAAACTGTAGTCAATGTGCCCGAGTTCCATGGTGTCAGCGCCAAAGGCCCTCTCGTGCAGCATGCACCCCGCAAGGCGGCTTGTGGGAATTCCTACCCCGCTGTTTCCCTGGTCCCCGTCGATCCTGAGGGTCCCTATGTCGTGGGTCACAGGAACTTCCATGCCCTGTTCCACACTTACGGCTTTCCCGGGCATCATGAGAATCTCTGCAAGCTTTTCGATTTTATTGCCGCTGAGGGTAGGGATTTCGCCGAGGTCTGCCGCGTCAGCAGATCCTGCCTCAAGTTCCTCCAGAATCTTTTCTTTTGTCAGGGAGATCCTCATCCCATCTCCCATTCTTAACGCATACTCCGTTGCCATTTTCTTTCACCTCCTTTCAGAAAATACGGTTCATTACTTCCCGACTATGAGCTCCTTTGCCTTTGCAACGGCTTCACTTGCGTTTTCTGCATAACAGTCTGCGCCAATCTTGTCAGCCCAGGCCTGGGTCGCAGGGGCACCACCTACCATGACTTTTACTCTGTCCCTCATTCCTTCTTCCTTGAGGAGCTCGATAACTTCTTTTTGTCCCGGCATCGTGGTGGTCATAAGGGCAGAAAGTCCTATCATGTTAGCATTAACTTCCTTTGCCTTTTCAACAAAGTTCCGTATCGGGACGTCCCTACCTATGTCATGTACTTCAAAGCCCGCGGATTGGAGCATGGTGGAGACAATGGACTTGCCTATGTCGTGCACGTCCCCCTCCACAGTCCCGTTCACGATAACCCCCATTTTCTTTTTCTGTTCTCCCACAGGCATTTCGGCCTCAAGCACCTGGACCCCTGCCGTCATGGCGTCTGCGGCCATCATAACATGGGGCAGAAAGAGTTTCCCTCTCTCAAAAAGGGTACCTACCTCGTTCATTCCGGCTGCAAGTCCTTTTTCGATAATCTCAGCCGGTTCCATTACCCCTTTTGCCTTTTCTACGGCCTCAAGTACCCTGTCTTTCTTGCAGGATATGACTGCATCTGATAGTTCCTGTATCAGTTCTTCTTTGCTTGCCATTTTAAACCTCCTTTCAGGCTCATGTCATTAGGGTGGGATGCCTCAATGACTCAGTTATTCCTCACTCAGATGCCTTAATGGCTCAGTATGAGTGCCTCTACAGGCGTGAGGATCTTCCTGCTCTCCCGTTCTTCGGCGTGAATGTCTTCTTCCCGGAAAAGTGTCTATCCCCCCGTTAAATGATTTCTTTACTTTCTTTTCAGTGGGCTCTCCCCTTTCTGGATTCTTCCCTTTCTGGATTCTCCCCTTTCTGGATTCTCCCCTTTTTGGGTTTTCCTCATTCCGGCTTTTCCATCCCGGTTTTTTCCAGGAACCCTGTTTTCCAATACCGGCTCTACAGTTCCCACTAAGATATGTGCTGGCTAATCTCTGCTCCGGTATCATCCCCCTCTCCGTCTGTAATATCTGATTACCGGTGAATTCTTTTTACGAACCGGGATTTTCTGCATGTTTCCCGCATGTTTTTTGCATAATATTGCGGACCTTGCAGGTCTTCCGGTTCGTTTCCCTTATATTCCCTGATGGCTTTCTGTCGAAATTTTGTCGGATAGTTTTGGTTTCCCGGGCTTTAATTTACCCCGTTTAATATCTTTTGGATCAATGTATTTATTTATATTCCTACCAAATTTATTTTTTCAGCAATATACATCTTCGTCCGTGAAAATGAGATTTAGCTGCTTCTTTTATGATTAAGCAGCTCCTGAATCTAAGATCCCTGAAATATGGGTAGAATTGAAACCGAATGTAAAAATATGTAAATATGGACGGCAAAAACAAAATGAATTGCCGGATTTTTTTCCGGATTACGGACAGCAAATGGGAAGTTTTCCTGACTATAGACTGATAAAAAGGAATTCATCCGGGTATAAAACGGAAAATCAGTTTATTTTATCCCAAATTGGGTGAAAAAACAAAAAGCTTCTTTTATATGCTGGTCGAAAATTGGGGGTTTTTGAAACGTGAGCAGAAGAATGAGGAGCTTTTGAAACCCGGGCCGAAAAAAGAGCCGTTTTTTTGAATATGGGCCTGTAAAAAGGGGATAATAAGGTTTCTGAATGGATGATGAAAAGGTTTCTTAATGGATGATGAAAAGGTTTCTTAATGGATGGTTTAACTGAAATGCCGAATATGGAAATGATCGAATTTAAGAACGGTATTCCTAAAAAGGCAGTTCAATAACTATCTTCGATTTCCGGGACATCTCCCCCGAGCATCAGTTCCCCGTAGAGCAGTTTTTCAAGGGTTTCTGCCACGTACTTTCTCTGCTGGTACATCTGGATGTCCTCGTGCATCCTCAGGTCAGCATCGACCTGTACCCTGAGCAGGGAAAACTGAAAGGCTTTTTCGTTCTTAATCTGCATGGTGTAAAATTTTTCCAGCATGTAAGGGAGTTTAAAGGGTTCTTCGATGACTTCGCATAGAAGCAGCGTTTCTTCGCCGATGTTCTCTATGTGGGAACATACGTCCTTTTTGCCTGTTATCAGCTGGAGGTTTTTCTCAGAATACTTTTTTCCGAGGATGGCAACATAGCTGTTTATGTTTTCAACTCCTGTTTTGAATCCTTTTCAATAAATCGAATCCTTTCCGGCTGGTGGTATGGAATTCGAATTCCTGCCGGGGTGAAAATGGAGAATACTGCCCTCAGGCAAGCATTCCCTTCACAATGATGTCAATTGCGTCGTCTTCGTCAAGGCCGCGGGCCATGAGGGTCTCGACTTCCTTTTTATCCACACAGCCTATGGCTGCTTCGTGAGTGACCTTAGCAAGAGGGTGGTCGACGCGGACGATGGGCACAGCTTCGGCTTTTGCGTTGCCCTGGATGACTTCCATGCAGTCTACGTGCCCGCGGGCCATGGCGGCGTGGCCTTCCGTGATTCCCCTGAATTCGGATACGGCATCGTCAGTGATTGCAAGCCTGCTTTTGATAACACTCCGGGCGTTTTCCCCGTTCAGGGCGATTTTCTCAAGAATCCTGATCTTATCGTCGGCTTTCCCGTAGACCTTTGTGACCATTTCGCAGATGGAATCCTTTCCCGCATCCACGCTGTAGTCAAACTCAAGGAACCCTACTCTCCCCGAAATAAGGGAGAAGTTCGTGGAGTAGTTGCCCCCCTCTTCGATCTTAACATAGGCTTTCGGGAGCACCTGGATTCCACCGTGGGGGCCGTGAAAGTGGGTCTCGGTATATTTTACGGACGCATTCTTTCCGATGACCATCTTAGCGTCCATTTTATGGATGACCTTTACAGCATTCGGGAAGGTGCAGTGGGCGATAAGCTCTACTTCGGAATCCTCTTCGGCTACGAAGTCCATCTGAATTTCCTGGATTCCGTCTTTCGGGATCAAACCGAAGCAGAGGTGGACCGGGAGGGGGATTTTGTACCCTTTCTTGATGGTCATTTTGATGTCTACGCCATGTTCGGTTTCCTTTTTTTCAAGTACAATCCCTTCGGTCCCGTTTGCGCTGAGCACTTTGTTCCCGCTAACTACGAGGCTGGACATTTCGTGATTGTGCAGGACTTCTGAGTTTCCCCCGGCCGCAGCATAGGCTGCGGTCATGTCTTCCTCTTCTTTTGAGATCATGTCAAGTTTTGTCCGGGCCATCGTCAGTTCTCCTTTAGGGGATATACCCTGTTGTCACAGGGGATGCACCTGCTTTTGAAAAATTCGCTGATCTCCATGGGGTCTCCACTCCTCAGGATCGACCCTTCACACATGAGGGATGCTTTGTCCGAGGCAGCTGCGATCTCTTCTCTGTGTGTGATCACAAGCACCGAAGAGCCGTTTTCCTTGAGAGCCCGAATCAGGCTTACGATTTCCTTCAGGGAGACTACGTCGATTCCCGAGTCAGGTTCGTCGAGGATGGCAAGTCTCGGTTTCATGGTGATGATGGAGGCAAGTTCGATCCTTTTCCTTTCGCCTCCGCTGAGGGCTTCCCCTACTTCCCTGTCCAGGTACTTTTCGGGGTTCAGGTCGACTTTGCAGAGGGCGTCTTTTAGCTCCTCTTCCGTGATGCCGCCGTTGCCTCTTGCTCCGATTGCAAGGTAGTCCCTGACTTTGAGCCCTTCGAAGCGGGCTGGTTCCTGCCAGGCAAGGGTTATACCTTTTCTTGCACGTTCCGTGATTGAGAGTTCCGCGATGTTTTCCCCGTCAAAAATAATGCTGCCTCCCTTCTTTTCGTAGCCCTGAAGTCCCATTAGGGTATAGGCAAGCGTACTTTTTCCCGCACCGTTTGCACCAATAATGCTGTGGATCTCCTGGTTTCCAATTTCCAGGTTGACCCCGCGCAGGATCTTTTTTCCATCACGGCATAATTCCAGGTTTTTTAAGGTTAGAATATATGACACCTCTAGCAATTTTTTTAATTTACACCTTGCAGCAGTTCCTTGCAGCGCTGCAGGTCCTTAACAGTATTCACATTCATTGCTAGTTTGGGATTATTCAGTATCAGATTAAAGTCTTCCTGTTCTTGTCTGATATTCGAACTGTCCAGAATGTTCACTCCCGCCGGCACGATTAGTTTTCCTTCCTTGTTAAAGACGGTATCCGGCCGGATCCCTGCTTCCTTGCAGACGTTGATCGGGACATAAACCGATAGGGCCGGAGTCCCTGCTTCCTTATACTTCTCGATAACCGAGTCTATCATTCCTGAGTCAAGAAGGGGCAGGTCCGACATGATAATCATTGCGGGGCCCTTTGCCCCGGAAGTTTCCACGGCATGGATCATGTCTCCCACGTAATTCCCGCCAAAGGTCCGGATCACCCCGACTTCGCCTTTATAGCGTTCCAGGAGCATGATTTCGGTCTTGGGAGTGACCGGTGAGACTGCTACGAAGATCTTGTCTATATTCTTTGCGCTCCTCAAGGTATCGATTACGTAAGAAATAAGTGGTTTTCCAAGCAGTTCAATACAGGGTTTTTCCCCAATCCCGAGCCTCTGGCCCATTCCTCCTGCCATTACAATAGCGTCCATTCAAATCCTCCCGGGTTTCCGTTTATAGATAATTTCAGGATAACTGCGATAGTAATCAGGGCAACCACCCTGCCAAGTTCGTTTGCCATACCGATCCCGTCTCCATTCAGGCCCCCGAAATGGGCATAGCTCCGGTTCAGGAGCACCAGGGCCGAGCCGCAGGCTGCGAGGTATGGAAGCAATCCGATGATTCCGAAGGGCAGGAAACATACAACCGCTCCGAAAACAAGACCTATTATGAAATTCGTTTTAGTTGCACCGTCTATGGTCATGCTTCCAAGGCCAGGATATGCCTGATCTCCCTGAGGAGGTATGGGCTTTCCGAATGCTGCAATGGTGAGCATGGACTGTTTGGCGCTGACCTCTGCTATAAACAGGGCTGAAAACATTAGCAAGGGAAGATCTGACCCGAAAGCAACTGTGCCTTCGGCCTGCACAGCCCTTATCGAAGCGTAAAACATTAACAACAAAAGAATACATGTAGACACCCCTCCGGTCCCAAGGGTTGTGTCTTTCAAAGCCTTTATCTTCTTTTCAGGGGACCCGTGGGCCATGAAACCGTCCCCGATATCCGTAACCCCGTCAAGGTGATTGAAGCCTGTAAGGTAGTATGTAAATGCCATAATCAGGGCGGCAATTATAGAATCTGGAAAAACTGCCTGCCCGATATATGCGGCTGCCCCGATGAGCAGTCCGAGTACGGCTCCCACAACGGGGTAAAAGTAGATTTTTTTCATAAGCGCGTCGATCCCTTCCATGCTGATGCCCACTGGAATCGTGGAAAGGAATCCAAAGCCCGACTTAAAAGCAAGTAGATAAGAATTCATCTGCTTCACCGTCCGTTTTTTCAGTCACTGCTCTTACAGTCTGTCATACCTCGCGAATACATGTTGGAAGATACGCCTCCTATCAACCCTCCGATCACGTCATCCATGAAAGGCCCGAGCCTTGCAAGGATTCCCGGTTTTTGCTTATCGAACCTCACGAATTCAAAAGTTCCTTTGGACCCGCTAATGTAGTTAGCGATGCTGTTGCCCAGCACCTCGTCTGCGATGATAAAAGACAGGTCTTTTTCATAGGATTTTTTGCTAAGGTTCGGAAGGGTCCCGGCTCTGCCTTCTCTTTCCAGCAAAATTCCCGAGTAGATCAGGAGGCAGAGGTTCGGGTCCGAAAGGGCGAATTTGAGTTCCCTTTTAAACAATGCCTCGGCTTTTTCCCTGGTCTCAAGCCCCGGGTGCGGGACGTACATTTCGAGAGCCGTATCTGCAAGGTTCTGTACGCTGATACCTTCTTCTGCCAGAACGTCGAGGATGTCAATAGTAGCTTTTTCCTCTATATGTTCAGGCTGCCCTTTTTTCAGGTCCCTCTCCTCAATATCGGATAACTTCATAATGATCACTTCGGGAGTTATCAAAACGGTTGATATAGGTTTTAAATGTTTATTCTGGTTGTATATCAAAACGGTTGATATAAGCTTAAATGTTTATTCCGGTTGATAATTGTCAGTTGATATCCCAGGTTTAAACATATGGCTTCCACACTGTCAATAATTGTCGGGAATTTCTGCTGGGGAAACATGATCCGGGTTTCCTGAATCCTTTGGAATCCTGGTTTTTCGTAAAAATTCTGACCGGGTTCATACATATTATTCACAGTGTTACTATATCCGGGTAAACAATCTTCAGATAAATAATATCCGGGTAACTATTAAATCAGGTAATATTATCCGGGTTAATAATATCCGGGTTCTGCAGAATCACATATACAGATTCGCTGATAACTGGACCCCCATGATCTGGATCACTGCCGCAAAGAAGGCAAGTGAGACCCCTGATGCGATTGCTATCAATTGGGATACCCTTTTTATATCTTTTACTTCCGTGGGGGAATACGCAGCTCCAAGCACATAATTGTCAGGCTTTTCGAGCTTCACCCCGAGAGCCCCGGCAGTAGCTGCCATGGGATATCCGGAATTTGGAGAGGGGGTATTTGCTCCGTCTTTTATAGCGCTTTTTAGGCTTTCAAGGGGACTGAACTTCCCTTCGTTTCTTGGGAATAAAGCGATAATAAAGGCTGCGATTAGGATAAAAAGCACGGAAATCCGGGCAGGGATCCAGTTAAGTACATCGTCGGACTTTGCTGAAAAGTATCCGAGTTCCCTGTACGGTTCGGTTTTGTACCCTACCATTGAGTCCAGGGTATTTATTGCTTTGTACGCGTATGCGGCTACTAAGCCGAGCTCCCCGAAAAGGGCATAATAGAATATCGGGCTCAGGATTCCGTCCACGAAATTCTCGGAAACAGACTCCACAACTGCCGATGACATCTGGGTCCTGTTCAGTTTTGCAGGGTTCCGGCTAACGTAGATAGGGAGCAGTTCCCTGACAGCTTCCAGCTTCCCTTTCTCAAGGTTTTTGTATATATCCCTGGCAGGGGTGAGAAGACAGCGGATGGCAAAGGTTGCTTTCAGGAAATAAGCTTCTATCAGAAGTCCGAGAATTCCCGGCATCCATGGAAGACCTGCAATATAGATCACCGAATAACCCAGCAGGGCTGCAAAGAGCACACAGGAAAGCGCCATTCCAATCCCGTATAGCTTCCGGTGGGTTTTTGGGGCCGCCTTTTTCAGGGTGCTGATCAGTTTCCCTATCCAGACTACGGGATGTGCGGCTGCCGGGGGCTCCCCGAACACAACGTCGAGAGCCGCGGCGAGCAGGAGTACCAGCGCAAGATGTCCGCTGTCCGGAATGATCATAAAATGGGCTCCATCACCTTTTTCCAGGCAACTTTCACGAGCTCGTCGGTATCACCTTCATGCATGAGGCAGTCCAGGACCTGCTGGGCGATTTCCGTTTTGTGGACCAGGTGGCAGTCTACGCAACTCCAGACCTTTCCGCCTCTGGAACTCTGGATCCATTTCCCACCTGTCCTTTCGTCCTCACAGGGGTAGAACGGACAGAAGCAGAAAGTGCAGTTCTGGCCTTTGAAATGACAGGGGTAGTATTCACAGGTCTTCCTGCCTCCGATTCCCTCCTCGGCCGCTTTCTCAATCACATGCTGGAGTTCCTGCTTAGCCTGTTCCCTGCCCCACTCGGTGATCAAATCTCCGATTGCGGCTATGAGCTTCTCGTTTTCTTCGGCAGGCCGGACTGCAACTCTTATGAAATCCTTGCCCAGGCACTGGAAGTTGGAACAGTCCCTGACAAGGACCCCACGGGCTGCCAGGCGTTCGCTCAGTTCCCCGGAATCAAGCATGAACTTGCTGATATCGACAAAGATGTAGTTGGTGTTCACCTCTCCTGCCTCAAAGCCCCGGATCCTGTCCAGTTTTGCCTTGAACTTTGCTCCTTCTTCCAGGATCATAGCCCTCGCTTCTTCAAGGTAGGGGTTATGGGTTCCGCCTTCTATGTTCAGGAGGGTGGTTCCGATTGCATTTGCGATTGTCCCGAGGTTCCAGGAAAGCCGGGCCGTGTTCAGGATTCCAGCCATTCTGGGGGAAGCAATCCCAAAGCCCATCCTGATACCAGGAATTGCAAAGGCTTTGGTAAGCGAACGCATCACAAAGATATATTCGTTGGAAGCCGTGAGGTCTGCCACACTCTGGGAGGGGTCAGAAAGGTCGATAAAGGCTTCATCTACATAAAGTAGAGTTTTGTGGGCCTTGCAGCGCTCTGCAAGGGCTTTCAACTGCTCTCTGCTGCGCAGCTTTCCTGTGGGATTGTTCGGGTTGCAGATAAATAGGATTTTTGCCTTTTCCAGTATCTCGTCCGGAAGGGTTTCGATTTCTTCCTGGGCGGGGTATTCGATCTCAGCCCCCATTATCCGGCACTGCATTTCGTATTCTCCGAACGTGGGCCATGGGATGAGGACTTTGTCTCCCTTCTCAAGCACACATTCGACAAGGAGCCGGATGATTTCCGTCGAGCCGTTTCCCGGGATGATATTCTCGGGGGAGACTCCAAGCTCCACGAATTTTGCAGCAGCTTTCCGGAACTCCAGATACCTGTTGTCAGGGTATTCCAGAAGTTTTCCCAGACTCTTTTTAATAATCTCATCAAAGTCCAGTCCACTTCCCGGATATTCAAAGGGGCTTCCCAACGGGTTAAAGTTTGCACTAAAATCGAGAATTTCACTTTCGGGGATCCCGTATTTCTCCGAAGTTTCCTGGATAAGCCCTCCATGCCGGCAGGGTTCCAGATTCAGCAGATGCTCCCTTAAAGGTACACTTCTTTGCTCTGACACGTTAATCGCAAATATTTACGGCGAATCAGGTATATTAAGTTGTTTATTATATTAGTAGGTTTAAACTTGCCTTTATTTGCTTTAAGATTGTTTGATCTCGAAAAATGTGTCTGTTGGAATCCATTCTACTTTATTTTACAAAATTAATATATTATCTCCGTGTTATATCCGGGGTTTCATGAACTTTCGATGCTCTTATGCTTACGAGTTTGTGGCAAACATCGAAAAAGTAAAATAGCTTGTTTTTAACAACTAACATCCAAAATCCATTTGTGCATTATCCCGTTTACATAATATTGGTTTACATAATATTTCATTCACAGATTATTTATCAAAGATACATTCTGTTTACCGACTATTTATCTAAGATAAATTTCATTTACCGGTTGTTTCATTTACAGATAAATTTCATCTACTGATAATTTCGTTTAATTCGATCGAATTCAGGTGCATTTAAAAATGACAGTCAATAGGCCAAGAGGGACCCGGGATTTTTTACCTGCCGACACTTCCCGGAGAAGGTACGTGGAAAGCATAATGAGGAATGTTGCCCGCAACTGGGACTACAGCGAGGTCATTACTCCCACGTTCGAACATCTGGACCTCTTCACCCTGAAATCAGGGGAAGGGATCGTAGGCGAACTCTACAATTTCAAGGACAAGGGTGGCAGGGACATGACCCTCAGGCCCGAACTCACGGCTCCTGTCATGCGCATGTATGTAAATGAACTGCAGGCCCTCCCAAAACCCCTGAAGCTGTTCTATTTTGAAAACTGCTTCCGCTACGAGCGCCCTCAAAAGGGTCGTTTCAGGGAATTCTGGCAGTTCGGGGTAGAGCTTATAGGGAGCAGCAAGCCTGATTCCGATGCCGAGGTAATTGCCCTGGCAAATGCAATGTTAAAGGCTGCAGGGATCAAAGGTGACCTGAAAATCGGGAACCTGTCCGTGATCCGCACTATTTTGCAGGAACTTGACTCCGAGACCGTGGGCAAGATAATGCGGCTTGTGGACAAGAAAGAGTATGAAGGGCTCGAAACCCTGCTCGAAGATATCGGTTCCAGCGAAGCCCTGAAATCAAAGCTGTTCAGGCTGATCAAACTGGAAGGCAAGGGAATCCTCCCCCAGGTAAAAGAAATCGTAGGAAACATCCCGGAACTCGAAAGCTTCGAAAAGACCCTAGAGCTCCTTGACGCATACGGCGTTGAGTATTCCCTGGACTTCGGGATTGCCCGGGGGCTTGATTATTACACCGGAATGGTCTTTGAGGTCTACGGCGAAGGCCTGGGCGCCCAGAAGCAGGTCTGCGGGGGTGGTTCCTACCGGCTGATCCAGCTTTTTGGCGGCGGCGACGTGCCTTCAACGGGCTTCGGGATCGGCTTTGATAGGATCATGGAAATCTGCGAGCTCGAGCCCGAAGAACCTAAGAAACTGGTACTGGTCTCAAAGCCCGTAACCCACCTGGAAGCCATCAAACTCGCGAACAAGCTAAGAGAATACGTGCCCGTGCATGTAGACCTGATGGAGCGCAACTTCAAGACCCAGCTCACTTTCGCAAACAACATCGATGCCGACTACGTGGTAATCGTAGGGGAAAAAGAGCTCGAAGCCGGGAAGCTCACCCTGAAAGACATGGAATCCGGGGAGCAGGAGCTTCTTACGGTAGAAGAAGTCATCAGGAAGGTCTCGCGGCAGTAAAACCGCAGGACTTTTTCTCTCTAATATTTTATTACATATCTTTTTCGATTTTTTTCGATTTTCTTTATTCCTCTCCCTCTTTCTACTTTCTTTGTTCCCCTTCCCTTCTTCTTCTTCTTCTTCTTCTTCTTCTTCTTCTTCTTCTTCTTCTTCTTTCAATTTTCGTTTATTTCTATTTTCTTACCAACATTCCAATTATTACCAAAACTTTTTTAGCTGTAAAAATTTTTATATACATATCGCAAAGTTTGTATATTCTTATTCAGGAATTTCAGGGATTCAATGAGTGGGGGGTAGAGTTACGGCTGTTCAGGTTTCGATTGTCGACGCATCCATTTCGGGTGACGAGTCCGCAGTCTTCGGACTGCCTTTCAGGCTTTCGGTGGGAGCTTTGCTTTTTGCCGCGCTCCTTTTGCTTTCCTCAATTTCCCTCTCCGGGTTTATGGTAGAAGATAGGGATCGGGAAGTTGCGGCTGAAGTTTCTAAACTCACAGCTGCGGCCGAACAGCTCTCACTTCGGGGGGCAGGCAGTGAAATCACTCTTGAGTTCAGGGTTCCTTATAATGTAAAAGTCGGTTTTGGAGCCCTTCCGGGAAGGGAAGGAGAATGGCCGGCAGATGCCCATAATTATTATGTAAGCACGGGAAGAAGGGACAGTTTTTACGCCTCATCCGCAAGCTTTTCGGGTCCGACTATGAAAGGGCCTGCAATTTTTGCCCCCGGACGGCACAGGCTGGTTCTTGAAACTGCAATTGAGCCTGAGACGGGGAGGTTATTCGTTCTGGTTTTCGAAAGCGAAGGTGAAGGTTTGCAGGAAGTAGATGAAGACGCAGATGAAGACGCAGATGAAGACGCAGATGAAGAATCGGGGAGTGGGGTATGACTCTCAGGATCGGGGGGCATTCGGGGAGGAAAATTCTGGAGGACGAATCCGCATGGGCTGATTTCCTGATCTCGAAAGCGGCTCTTATCCTTGCAAGTGCCGTCCTTTTTGCAGCTCTTTTCCAGCTGGGGGCCGGTTTCATAAGTCTTGAAGCCGGGGAGGAACTTGATGCCGCTGCCAGGGGCTTCAAAGCTGCCGTGGATGAGCTTGGAGCCGAAAGTTTTCAGGAGGAGCCCTCTGAGGTCTTCTACCATTTTGAAGGATTTAGCCGGTTTCATGTTTCTCCTTTCGAGCGGGGAGTCGAGGCTTACGTCTCCGGAGAATATGTCAGGCTGGAAACTGAAATTGACGGAAAAACAGTCCGGGCAGTAAAACCTTTTGCTTTCAGGGTTTTGCCTTTAAATGAAACTGCTCTGCGGGAAAAGCTCCTGGACAGGTTCGGGGCAGAAGGGGGCGAAGAAGACCCTTTGCCTGCGGACTATTCGGAAATAACGAAGTATCTTTCGGCTGTCGGTGCTGAGGAAAAGGAGCTGGATGTTGCTAAAGATGTCTCGATAAAGAAGGAATTCATTTATGTTAAGGAAGGGGAGGAGGTTTCGGGTTTTGCGTGTATCCTCATCTATCAATGATTTTTCTTTTGTTAGCGGGAAGCTTCCTGGAAAATTTTTAGGAACATTTCCAGGGAAGCTTTCCGGAAAACCCTTTTCCAGGCTGTTCCGGGACGAAAGCGGGGTGCTCGAACCTCAGGCTGACCTCCTTTCCACAGCTCTTGCGGTAATCGGTTTTGTTGTCTTTGCCGCCTTGCTCTCCCAGGGTTATCTGGGCTACGAGGACCGCTCCTTTGCCCTTGAACACTACGAAAGCGCTTCTCTCCTGGCGGAGTCCCTTGCCGGAGCCCCTGCCCTGAGGGCTGGAAACCCTAACCTCCTCTCTGCCGAGGTTCTCGGCGGACTTTCAGGCCCCGGGGGGGAAGTGGAAAGGGAACGGCTCTTTGCGGCTTTTTCGGGAAATTATGTGTTCCTGATTGAGGTCAGGACTCTGGATGGAAAATGGGAGTGGAAGATCATACCCGATGACAGAGACCCTGTTTTTTTCCTTGAAGATACGGACCGTATAGCTACTTCCATACCGGTGGTCATCGAATTGAACCCTGCAGAATCGGTTCCGGGGACTCTCACAGTTGTACTCTATCAGCCGGGGTGGGTTTGAATAAGGGGGCCGGAGCAAATTAAATACTCTGGATATGGTTTCTGGATCCGATTAAAATGGATCTGATTTAAATAAATGAGTAGTGGGGCGCCGAAGAGCATTGGATAAGATTATTGGAGGGTCGGAATAATTGACAGATAGGAAATGGATGTTCCTGGGCCGGATGATAGGGAAAATTCCGGAACGCAGAAAAATCCGGATATGGGATTCTTCCGGTTATTCCACGGTCTTTGATGCCCTATTTTTGCTTGTGCTGATCTCGCTTGCAGGGGTTCTGCTCATGCCTTCCCTGCAAGCAGAGGGGCAGTATGAAGCGGCTTATTACACGGCAGGTTCCGAAATGGACTCCCACCTGCTGGAGACATTTCTCTCCTGCAAGTTTGAAGATTTCGATTATGAAATCTCTCCTTTTTCGGTTTTAGGGCTTGAACTGCCCGAAAATTCCGTGGTTGAAAGTCCTGTGCGCACCCTTTTCGGAAAAGAGCAGAAGCACCGGACTTTTGCCGACCTGACTGCAGAATACCTTGCCCTTTCCCTTATGCTTTCGGACAGCGGTTCTCCAGTTCCTCTCAATCCCCTTGCTGCCGATTATAACGCACAGGCTTCGGATGTTGTCACGGCTTACCTGGACCGGGAACTGGCAGGGAGGTTCTCCTACCGCTTTGAGGCATACTGGTATCCCGTGAAAGCTTTTCCCCTCGGGAGCGAACTTGTCATCGGGGATGAAGCTCCTGCCTCTGCGATCCGGCAAAGTGCAAAGCTTTCCATGCCTCCTAACACCTATGCTCCTTCAAGAGAAGCCATCTTCAACTGTGTAAGTGATTCCGTCCTTGAAAGTTCCCTCAATACTTCCGATGCAGAGGCTGCGGAAAACCTTTCTATGGATTTTGATTTCGTCCTTGATGCCGCTGCTCTTGAAGGGGCCAGGGCGGTGTCGGAACTTCTTTTCCCATCGGAATATTTCGGCTCGGTTTTCGGGGAGGAGGCAGATGAGTCCATGCAGACGCTGCTCTATGGCGTCCCTGAAAATCCCGGGGCGGTGAGCTCCGAAAGTCCGGAAGAAGTGTTCCTGGTTTTTTTCGCGGAACTGCTTGAAGCCGATTTTAAACTTGAATCCGGAATCAGTCCCGAGAATGTTTCAGCCTCCGACCTTCCGGTACTTCAGGACCTCCTGCTCGCCGTTCTTGAGGGAGAAATAAGGACAGAGCTTGAAGCCGAGTTTTCCGGGGAAATCAACCAGACCATTTCGGGCATGGTTGCGGCTGAAGATTTCTCAGAGGTACAGGCCCTCAGAGATGCTCAGGTGGAATCGATTTACAGGCAGGTTAATCCGGGGGGGGCGCGGATAGTCCTGAGCCTCTGGCCCCCTTCCTGAGCCCCGGGAAAAGCTTCTTGCCCCCCTCCCTCTCCAAGTTCTCTGCCTCCCCACGTTCTCTGCCTCCCCAAGTTCTCTCCCTCTCCAATTTTTTTCCCTCTCCAAGTTCTCTCCCTCTCCAATTTTTTTCCCTCTCCAGGTTCCTGTCTTCTTGCAAAACTCCTGCCTCGCTATAGATCTGAATTCAGGCAAAAAGATCTGACTTTAAGAAGCTCCTATCTCCGGGCAGACTTCCGGGCATACCCGGCTGGCCTTTGGGGCTTTTAAATAAGGGCGGTACTCTTGAAGAGTGCTGAAATAATATCTTTTCCAGCTCTGAAAAAATGTTCTGCCGCCGCGTCCTCTGTATTTTCCTTCAACACAAAGTATATATTACATGCTGTGCCTACTAGAGTCGCTTTTACCGAAAAACTCACGCTTTATTCAGGAATACTTATCCTGTAAAAAGTCATGCGGCAGTAGTTGCTGTGACGGAAAAAAAATCTCCCGATCGGTGTAATTGGTCCGTTATAATCGGTAAAGATATAACTTAAGCCTGGAACATGGACCTCCGGGCGCTGATCAATCGATATCAGGAGAATGATACATGGCTAAAATGCATACCAGAAGTAAAGGTAAGTCTTCATCTACAAGACCCAATAGGACCGAGTCCCCCGAGTGGTGCAAGGTAAGTGCAGAAGAAGCAACCGGAGTCATACTTGATCTCTGGAAACAGGGCGCAGCGACCTCAGAAATCGGAATGATCCTGAGAGACCGCTACGGAGTCCCTGATGTGAAACTTCTTACAGGCAAGAAGGTCACAGCCATCCTCAAGGAAAACAACGTTGCTCCAAGTGTCCCCGAAGACCTCTACAACCTGATCGTCAAGGCCCTCGGACTCAGGAAGCACCTTGCAATCAACAAGAAGGACGTCCACAACAAGCGTTCTCTCCAGCTGACCGAATCCAAGATCCGCAGGCTTGTTAAGTACTACCACCAGGAAAAGGTACTTCCCAAGGAATGGCTCTATAAGCCTGAGACCGCTGAAATGATGATCTCCAGGTAATTTCCGAAAAATAATTCGGATTTTGTTTTTTGAAGGTCGGTTTGCCTTACCGGCAAGCGGCCTTTTTTTATTCTTTTTTAGGGAAAATTGCTGATTTTGTTTGCGTTTCTCCTCTGTTCCTTTGTTTCTGTTCCTGTCTTCTCTTTTGTTCCCGTTATCCCTGTTCCTTTTTCCTTTCGGTTTCTGTCTTCCCCCTCTGCCTTTTTAGTCCTTAATTTTGTTTTTTGCCAGGCATTCTCTTTTTTCTGCAGGAGCTTGTTTCCATATTCATCTCTTTTCTTTTTATACTCTAATTTTAATACTCAGGTTTTTTTCGTTAACGGTGTTTATTACTGTTACTCATTTATTGTGCATTAATTTCCATTAATATCTATTTAAATCGTAAGTTTTATACATTAAAACCTTTATCAATGTAACTTGGTATTACTAAAATTTAAATTCTTATATTTATGTACATAAGAATTTTTATCTGCATATGATTGTTGCAGGTTCTGGTGAAAATATGATACGGACTTTCGTCCGGTCATGAAAAATATGTTTTGCTTGTGAAATCTGGAGTTGGTTTGTGTGATTCATAATAAATATCTGGGCGTTCTCCTCGTACTTGCTCTGGTGGTGGCATGTGCATCAGCCGGGTGTGTAGGCTCTTCTTCCGAGGCAGATGCCGGAGATGAAAGCGGGCACAAAGCTGCCGAAAGTTCTGAGGTCGGTTCGGGCAAGGAAATGATTACGATCACGGATGGACTTGGGCGGACAGTAACCGTCCCGAAAAACCCTGATAAAGTCGTCTGCCAGGGGGCAGGGGCTCTTCGCTACCTTTGCTATCTGGAAGTCCAGGACGCTGTTGTGGGGGTAGAGGACATCGAACTCCGGAAGGATGAAAACCGTCGCCCCTACGCAATAGCAAACCCCTGGCTCCAGGAAATGCCCCTGATCGGGGAATTCCGCGGGAAAACCGATCCCGAAAAGATAGTTGCAATCGGGCCTGATGTGATTTTCTGGACTCAGTTGACGTCTCCAGGTGATGCTGACGAGCTTTCGGCAAGGACCGGCATCCCGGTGGTCGCGCTTAATTACGGGAACCTCGGTGTCTACCGTGAAGACATGTACAGCTCCCTCAGGATCATGGGTGAGGTCATGGACAGGGAGGAAAGGGCAGAAGAAGTAGTCGAATTCTTTGATGCTGCTATTGTCGACCTGGAGTCCCGGACTGTGAATATCCCTGACGAGGAGAAAAAGAGTGTTTACGTGGGTGGAATTGCCTACGCGGGCCCGCATGGTTTCCAATCCACAGAACCCACCTATCCGCCTTTCATGTTCATAAATGCAAAGAATGTTGCAGGAGAGATGGGTACGGACCACGCCGATGCCTCCAAGGAAGCCATAATGGAATGGGACCCGGACATTCTTTTCGTTGACCTGTCCACTTACCAGACCACACCTTCAGCTCTGGATGAGCTTAAAGAAGACCCTGCCTACCAGAGCCTGACTGCGGTGAAGAAGGGGGAGGTCTACGGGGTCCTGCCTTACAACTGGTACTCTTCAAACCACGGCTCGGTGCTCGCTGCGTCTTACTATGTGGGTAGCGTAATTTATCCTGAAGAGTTCGAGGACGTTGACCCTGTGGCCAAAGCCGATGAAATCTATACCTTCCTGCTGGGCCAACCCATATATGAAATGATGGAAATCGGTTTTGACGGAGGTTTCGGAAAACTTTCCCTTGAGTGACCCGGATAAGGGCTCAAAAGCCCCCGGTAACTCTCCTCCTCAACTCTCCTTTAATTTAACTAATTCAAAAAAGGCTGCTACAATGGACCAGACCAAGACTGCTGGAATGAATAAGGCAAACGAATCCGGGCTAAAATTAGCCGGGGATACATTTTCTTCCGCCTACTCCAGGTATATAGGGAGGAAATTCACATTTATTTTCCTCTCAATTCTCCTGCTTATCCTGCTCTTTCTTCATTCAATAGCTGTCGGAGCCGCAGACGTCTCCGTCACGGATGTCGCGAGAGTGCTTCTCGGAGAGGACCTGGGCAATTCGAACACGATTATCTGGCAGATCCGCCTTCCGAGGGCTCTCACTGCAATTGTGGCAGGGGTGGGGCTTTCGGTTGCCGGGGCTTCCTTGCAGTCCATTCTCAGGAACCCCCTGGGTTCGCCTTACACCCTGGGGATCTCGCATGCAGCTGCCTTCGGGGCGGCTTTTTCCGTGATCGTACTCGGCTCGGGTACCATGCGGAGCACCGGGGCTGATGCGGTAATGCTGAACAACCCTTACATCACCACCACCGTTGCCTTCCTTTTCTCCATGCTTACGACCTTCATACTGCTGGCGATTGCAAAGTATAAGGGAGCCTCTCCCGAAGTGATGATCCTGACGGGGGTTGCTCTTTCTTCCCTCTTTACGGCAGGGACGATGTTCCTGCAGTATTTCGCGGATGATGTCCAGCTCGCAGCGGTTGTCTTCTGGTCCTTCGGGGATGTAGGGAGGGCTGACTGGGGCGACCTTGCGATCATCTCGGCAGTGGTGCTTCCTTCAATGTTGTATTTCTACCTGAACTGCTGGAATTACAACGCTATTGACGCCGGGGACGAGACCGCCAAAGGGCTCGGGGTGGACGTGGAGAAGATCCGGCTCTGGGGTATGCTCGTAGCTTCCCTGGTAACTTCATTTATTGTTGCTTTCCTTGGTGTTATCGGTTTTGTGGGGCTTGTCTGCCCGCATATCTCCCGCCGTTTCGTGGGGGATGACCAGCGCTTCCTGCTCCCGGCATCCTGCCTTGTGGGCGGGCTTTTGCTGCTCGGGTCGGACACCGCAGCCCGGATGTTGATGGAGCCGCATGTGCTTCCTGTCGCCATCCTGACTGCGTTCATGGGAGCGCCCCTTTTCCTCTACCTGCTTGTCAGGGGGTTTAGACATTGATGCTTGAAGTTCAAAATCTTGGTTTTGATTACGGCACAAGGGAAATCTTGAAAGCTGTTGATTTTGGAGTCCTGCCCGGAGAAGTAACGGTCGTGCTTGGCCCTAACGGGGTCGGGAAGTCCACGCTTCTCCGTTGTATAAACTCGATCCTGAAGCCTAAAAGGGGTTTTGTCATGGTGCAGGGGGAAAACCTGCACACCCTTGGCAGGGACGAGATCGCAAAGAGGCTCGGCTACGTTGCCCAGCGTTCGGAAACGGGGATGCTTACGGCCTTTGACGCAATTCTCCTGGGCCGCAAGCCCCGACTTGGCTGGAGCGTGAAAGCCCGGGACCGGGAAATCGTTGAGGAAACGGTAAAAATGTTGGGTCTCGAAGAACTGGCTCTTCGCTATATAGATCAGTTGAGCGGGGGTGAACTTCAAAAGGTGGCAATTGCAAGAGCCCTTGTCCAGGAACCCGAAATCATCCTCCTTGACGAACCCACCAGCAACCTGGACCTCAAAAACCAGGTCGATATCCTGGATACCATCCGGGGGATCGCAAAAGCCCAGGGCATCTCCGTAGTCCTGACCATGCACGACATCAACCTGGCCCTCCGCTACGCTGACAGTTTCCTTATCATCAGGAATGGGGAAATCTATGCCAGGGGAGGGCCTGAAATTATCACTCCTGAAGTTATAGAAACAGTGTACGGTCTGCCGGTTATGGTGGAATCCTTTAAAGGCTTCAGGCTTGTAATCCCGGTAGGATGAAAAGTTCAGGCACATGACCTTAAGTTCAAAATTCAGGCACATGGTTCCAGCAAGCTAAAGTGACAAACCAGATTGAGATTACCAGATTGAGATTACCAGATTGAGATTACCAGATTGAGATTACCAGATTGAGATTACCAGATCGAGATCACCAGATTGAGATAAACCAGATTGAAATAACCAGATTGAAATAACTAGATTGAAATAACTAGATTGAAATTTTCAAAAAAGGTAAACGGACAGTTTTCAGAAACCGTTTTTTAAAAATTTTTAAAAAATGTTGCAAAAGCAGAACAGGAGTTTCAAAAAACAAAGCTGGGGATAGGAAAGCTTGAAAAGGCTTTCCACCGTTTTTGGTATTATTATTCGGTTTATTGTCAGGTTTTTGTTTATTTGCCTTCAGTATTTTTCTTTCTGTATCCTACTTTATAATTCTTTTTAGTATTCGGGTTCCAGACCTTCGATCTGGGAAAAAGTTTTATCCAGTTCGGCTGCTTCCTCCACCCTCTGCTTTTTTGCTTTTTCATGGTGAATTGCCTGGACGGCTACACTGTAGAGTTCTTCGAGCTCGTGGGCGGATTCCAGGGTGAGGACCGAAAGGACCTGGGGGTATTCCCCGTTCCGCACTACTATACCTTTGAAGACGTGTCCTACAGCTCCGGAAAGTTTCTCGATTTCACTTGAGATGTCGTCGATGCTCAGGTATTTTCGGTCGCCCTTGATGATGACCATTGCCCGGCTTGCTTCATCATAGACGTCCGTGGAAAAGAGGAGGCCTGTGGGGGAAAGGGCATTCTGGATGGCTGTTTTGATCGGTGTCTCCTTCTCAGCCCTGAAAAAGCCGATGGTTGCAAGGCCTGCGCCTCCGCTCATGACCGTCTTAAAGTCTCCGAGGTCTGTTACCATCATCATTTCGCTGTCCAGGGCATCGAGCAGGAAGAGGATGCGCTCGGCGATCATGTCGTTGATCCCGTTATAGGCTTCCTGGATGCTGCCGCCGATGTTTTTCAGGTACTGGTTGTCCGCAAGGATGACCCCGTCCGCTCCGCTCTGGCGGAGTTCCCGGAGGGAGAATGCAGCGTTCTGGAGGTAGAGAGTCCCTTCTTCCCTGAAAGGCAGGACCACGACACAGTAAACCGGATAATCGTAACGCTCTTTCATCTCTTTTACGAGAAGGGGTGTAAAAGAAGAACCTGTGCCTCCGGAAGCCGAGGTTACCACAAAGGCAATATCGAAATTGCCCTTCTCTTCGATCTGGCGCATGATCATTTCTTTTTTCTCTTCAAAGACCCGCTTTCCTATGTTCCGGTTTGCGCCGACGCCGTGCAGGTGGGGGATGTGGACTCTGTCCTTTGCTTTTGTGAATTTCATTTCTTTTAAGTCATTGACAGCAGTGTTGAAGGCAATGGTTTGCACGTTGCTCTTGAATTTTTGCTTGGAGTAAAATTTGACAAGCTTGCCGCTTTTACCCCCGCCGAATGCATGTTTGTTAACAGAATCAAGGATTCTGTTTCCACACTGCCCGTTTCCTATCACCAGTATGTTGAGCAAGAAACTCCTCCATTTTAGGGTATGTTAGCATTTTTCCTGTCCGGGGTTATTCACGCTTTTTTTACCGCGATAAGCCTGCGATGCCTGAGATAATCCTCGAATACTTTTATTAAATATTATGGAGTTGATAATTTCCCTCAATAATGAATCTCTTAGTATTTGTATTCTTTGTGCCTTCTGTATATATGCACTCCGACTGCTCCAAGGACCAGGAGGAGGATTACGTATACGTACACAGGCTGTTCAAAGAGGTAATCGAACTTGCCTTTTGTCACGTAAATGCTGGAGGTCTTCACCTCTGCGCTTTCTTTTATATTTTCGGTGTCCACCCCATTGTTATACTCGTACGAAAGCTCTCCTGCAATGGTGTAGGTGCCCACTTCGTTTGCTTTTAATACGTAGCTGTACTCCTTGTCGTTGTTTGCCTGGAGAGTGTCGATAAAGATCCTGGGGCTTCCGCCTATGGTCTCAATGTCTTTGTCTCCTCCTTCATATTCGAGACCCTGGGGAAGCGTAATGTCCAGCCGGACAGCCTCTGCGGCAGCGTCACCTGTATTCCTGAGGATGATGGTTGAGATAATTTTTCCGTTTCTTTCTACGGACTTCAGGTCCACGTCCATTGAAATTTCGACCTGGGCGCTCTTTTTATTCCCTTCGTTTATGGTTATTTTCGGGGCATTCGAACTTGAATGGTAAGCCTGAGATGCACTGTTCGTATAACTTGCAGTGACCGGTTTGAGGTCGAAGGTCCCTGCTTCTGTTGCCTTTAATTCATATATGTATATAGGTATCGATTCCCCTACATCAATTTCCGAGACTGCACCCGTGACTTCGTATGTTGTCTTTTCCAGGACAAAGTGTTCCTGCTTGGGATCCGTAAATAACACGTTGTTTGCGGCATCGTCTCCGATATTCTTTGCATTAACCGTTACGGTTATGGTTTCCCCTATCCCGATTTCGGATTTGTCGATTTTCTTTGTTATTTCAATTTCGGGGTCCCCTGCAAAGCTTGCCGAGGAATAGCCACCGTCAACGAGATCATTTATGTAGAGGTCTCCTATGTTGTAATTGGACATCGTGATCTCGACCGTGGCTCTGGGTACTACTCCCGAATGTACGGACTTCAGGCGAACCTGGACTTCTCCTTTATCGTCGAAATCAAACTCGAAACTCTCGTTTATGTCCAGTAGCCCGTCATCAATTTTCTTTTCCCTTTCGTACACGTAGTAAGAGGCGGTATTTGCTTCAACAAAGACATCAGTGATTTCAATCAAGTAGTTGTTCAGCTGGTATCCGTCTCCTTCCTCGATATCCCCTTCATATACTACCGCTCTGGCCGATGCCGCGCCGCCGAGCATCAGCAGGATGAAAAATGCACACAGAAAAGGTATATGGATCCTTTTTAGTTTCACTTCTGCTACCTCAGGTTTTTATAAAAAAGATTTTTTATGGGGTCATTTTCTTTCTCAATTTTTTTTTGATTTATGATCTTGTTTATCTTCAACAAAACCAGATATAAAGTTTATGATCTTTTCCTCTTTTCGTTTTTTTATTTCCATTTAATGTTTTATCTGGCTATTTTATTCTTCTATATTTTTTTAACCATTATCCCTTTTCCTATCCTTATATTTTCCTTTTTTATTTTTCGGTATTATTCCGTTTTTAAGAACAGGGCAGGAGGGTAAAGAGTTTGCTCCGAAAGGGAACGAGATAATTAGCTAAAAATAGTGAAAAATTCTACTCGGAATTAAAAACCAGGTGCAAAAAATGGCAAGAAATCCTTGTCTAAAGGATTAGATGGAATAAAATTGTAAGAACTATTTCTCGAAAGGATTAGGTGGAAAAAATGGAGAATAATAAATAGTTTAAAAGGTGAATCAAGGAGGTTTATTCAGGACTCCTCGTATCCCCTGAATTGACTATTTCAAGGCTGATGTCTATCCACCTGGCCCTGTGGATTAGGGAACCCATTGATATGACATCTACCCCGGTTTTTGCGTACTCTTCAAGGTTATCTCCTGAAATCCCGCCCGAGGCTTCGACCAGAACCTTGTCCTTCAGCCCTTTTTCTTCCAGTGCTTTCAGGGAGTTTCGGATTTCTTCCGGCTGCATGTTGTCGAGCATGATTATGTCCGCACCCATCCCTGCAGCCAGGACTGCGTCTTCCGCGGATTCGACCTCTACTTCTATTTTCCGGGTAAAGCTCGTCTTTCGGGCTGTCTTTATTGCAGCTTCGATTCCCATGAGTTTGATGTGGTTGTCTTTTATCATGACCGAGTCTGAGAGGTTGAACCTGTGCGGGTCTCCCCCCCCGGCAACAACAGCCATCTTCTCAAATTTCCGGATACCGGGCGTGGTCTTTCTCGTGCATGCCACTCTGGTGTGCTCCGAATGTTTCCTGGTAATGTCCACGCAATTTCTGGTCAGCGTTGCAATCCCGCTCAGGTGCCCGAGGAAGTTCAAAGCCAGGCGTTCTCCCCGCAGAATGGATACGGCACCTGCCCTGAGCCGAAAAATGATGTCTCCCGCCCTGAGCCTGTCCCCGTCTTTTAGATCGGTTTCGGCCCGGATCCCGAGGTAAGAAAAGATTGCCAAAGCTTCCCTTATCCCGGCAACCGTGCAATCTTCTTTTGTGAAAATAACCGCTTCTGAAAGTTTATCAGGTACGATGGTGCATGAAACATCGTCATATCCCAGATCTTCCTCTATAAAGCGTTCGATATCTTTTATAAGCATAATATTTACCCACGCTACCCTATGTCGCCTGGGATTTATAAGGGGTGCGGGAGTTTTCATCAGGTTCCTGATGATTTGGTTAGTTGACATTTTCATCGGCTGATGATCTGGTTAGTTGATGATCTGGTTAGTTGATGATCTGGTTAGTTGACGTTTTCGTTTTGCGTATCGTGAGAATAAATAAGAAGCACATATGACAAACCTGACAACAGAAAGTTTAAAGGGGGTGAGAATATACAATACCCCTCAACTAGCCCTCTACTTGGGGCTTCAGAGAGCTTTTTATATGGAAAATATCGGATTCATTGATTATTTTTTCAGGAGTTTGCAATGCTGAAAGTCGGAATTGTTGGCTGTGGGTTTATTGGCGGGCAGATTTGCAGGGCGGTTGATGAAGGAGCAGTGGATGTTGAAATGTGCGGGCTCTGCGACTCTACGAAAAGCAAAGCTCTGGATCTGGCGGTTTCGTTGAATACGTGTAAGCCTCAGTATATGGAGCTTGAAAAACTTGTACAGAATGTGGACCTGTTAATTGAATGCGCTTCCCATAGAGCGGTCAGGGAAATCGTTCCGCAAGCCCTTGAAGCAGGATGTGACGTCATTGTCCTGAGTGTCGGCGCTTTTGCGGACCGGGAACTCAGAGAGAAAGTCTTCGGGCTTGCCAGGAAGTTCAACCGCAAACTCTACTTCCCTTCGGGTGCAGTGGTCGGAATAGATGGGCTGATCTCCGCATCTGCTGCAGATATCTCCACCGTTACCCTTACCACCAGGAAACCTCCTTCAGGGCTTGAAGGGGCTCCTTTTGTTGTGGAACAGGGCATAGACCTCAAAAATATCGACACCGAAACCGTAATTTTTGAAGGCCCGGCTTCCGAAGCCGTGAAGGCTTTCCCTGCAAATGTGAATGTCTCAGCAACGATCAGCCTCGCAGGAATTGGTTTTGATCGAACGAAGGTCAAAGTCATTGCCGACCCTACCCTTTCCCGGAACGTCCACGAGGTCAGGGTGGAAGGGGATTTTGGCAGTTTTTCTACCCGAGTTGAAAACCTTCCTTCACCGGAGAACCCCCGTACCAGCTATCTTGCTGCCCTTTCTGCGATTTCCACTTTAAAAAAGATAGTGAATCCTTTCCAGATCGGGACCTGAAAAAGACAAAACTTCTTTAGCATGCCTCTTTAGAATACCTCTTTAGCATACCTCTTTACATAATTGTCCGATTGGCTCTTCCGGCCATCACTCTTATTTTATATTTTGTGTTGTGTGTTTATGCAGTTATATGTTATAACACATCCTTGCAGCCATAAAACGCATCCTTTACGGGCAGTTTCGGACAGCAAAGCGCTCTGTTCATAAGCATTATATACTTCGGGAGAGTTAAGCAGGTACGCTTAACTGAACTGATTGCATGTGCGCGTGCAGCACCCTGTTGACCGCGTTCCCTTTTGCGCTAACATGGCTTTGATGAAATCACAAGCTTATAAATTGACTTCATAAATTAACTTCACAAATTGACTTCATAAATTGTAACGAAATCGCAAATTATATTTTCAAATCATATTCCTTTCAAAAATTTTCGGTGGTCCCATGCAGCAAGCAGAGCTTATAGAACGGATCAAAGAGTTGAAGAAAAAACGAAATGCAGTGATTCTTGCTCATTACTATTCCCGCCCTGAAGTACAGGATGTTGCGGATTTTGTGGGAGATTCCCTGGGCTTGAGCCAGGAAGCCGTCCGCCAGGGTGCGGATGTAATCGTGTTTTGCGGCGTCCATTTCATGGGAGAAAGTGCCGCTATCCTCTGCCCGGACAAAACCGTGCTGTTGCCGGAAATAGACGCAGGCTGCGCCATGGCTGACATGGTGGATATGACCGGTCTTCGGAAGCTTAAAGAAATGCATCCTGACGCCCCTGTGGTCTGCTATGTTAACAGCTCGGCAGCGATCAAGGCGGAGTCCTACATCTGCTGCACCTCGGCAAACGCCGTGGAAGTGGTTAATTCCCTTGACGCCGATGAAGTCATTTTTGTGCCGGACAAGAACCTTGCAGCCTATGTAGCGGTTCACACGGATAAGAAAATTATCCCCTGGGAAGGGCACTGCCCGACGCACCACCAGATCCTCAGGGAGGACGTCCTGAGGATGAAAGAGGTACACCCCGGAGCCGACTTCATTGCTCACCCCGAGTGCCGTCCCGAAGTCCTCGAACTTGCTGAAAAGGTGGCAAGCACCAGGGGTATGGTCATGTACGCAAAAGAGTCAAAAGCCCGGGAATTCATCGTCGGGACCGAATGCGGGCTGATACATGCGCTTTTAAAGGCAGCTCCCGAAAAGACGTTTTACTGCATTAACGAATACGCATGCTGCCCCAGCATGAAGATGGTCAACCTCGAAAATCTCCTTGCATCCCTTGAGAACATGCAGAGTGTTGTGGCCGTCCCTGAAGATGTCAGGGCAAGGGCAAAAGAAGCCCTTGACAGGATGCTTGCGGTAAAAATAAAGCGGTGAAGTTCGCGGGATTTCCCGGAAAGAGGCCCGGGGCCAAAAAACCGGCTTCAATTTAAGAGCCTGGTTCTTAATTTTTTTTGGGAGATTGCGGTTTCGGCCGAACAGTTCCGATACTTTTAATACTGTACAATGCTGCTTTGTTGTGATGTCTGCCGGAGTACACACATACCTGGAACTGATGAGGTACGGAAACTGTCTTATGGCAGGGTTTGCAGCTGTTATCGGGACGCTGATCACTTTCAATATCCTTACTTCGGACCCCTCGAGTTCGTATAATCTTGGCCCCTTTCCTTTCCTTGATGTTTTTTTTGTATTCCTTGTTGTTTTTTTCGTTTCAGGGGCAGGAAACGCTATCAATGATTTTTTCGATATCAAAATCGATTCCATCAACCGCCCTGAACGGCCCATCCCCTCGGGAAGGGTGGGTGCAAAGGAAGCCCTTTATTTTTCCTACCTTCTCTTTGCCCTGGGTACGATCCTTGCTTTTTCGATTAACCCGGTCTGCGGTTTCATTGCCCTTTTCAATTCTCTGCTCCTGATCTTTTACTCGAAAACCCTGAAAAGCACCCCCTTATTCGGAAACCTGAGCATAGGTTACCTTACCGGCTCGACCTTTCTGTTCGGGGCTTCGGTTTTCGGGGTTCAGGGGCTTGAAGTGCTCTTTGTCCTTTTCCTGCTCGCTGGCCTTGCCATTACGGCCCGGGAAATCGTAAAGGACATTGAAGACATGGAAGGGGACAGGCAGGAAGGTGCCGACACCCTGCCGCTCAGGATCGGGGCAAAAAAAGCGGGGTACCTTGCGGTACTTATCGGATTTCTGGCCGTGTTATTAAGCCCTCTCCCTTACTTTATGTCAATCCTGGGTATGCGTTATCTCTACCTTGTCTCCCTGGCTGACCTGGGCTTCCTGGTAGCCATTTACCAGCTCCTGGTAAAGGACTCCCCTACGAAATCCTCTAAAATGTTCAAGATTGCCATGCTCTTTGCCCTGATCGCTTTCGTTGCTGGGGCATGAGCTTTTAGATATTTTCGGGAATTTTCGGGAATTTTCGGGAATTTTAGCAAATTGGAATCTTTCCTGCCGCAAGTTCCATGCAAAATTCCTGGATGTTTTCAAGCTCTTTTTCTATGACCTCTGCGGCTTCCTTTTCTACGTCCCCTGAAGACCCCTTTTTCATGATAAGCTGGGCGGTTGCAATCTGTGGCCTGTCGATGGGGGTCCCGATTTCGCTCAGGAGCCAGACGTAAACTTCCGCAATATCAGGGACCTGCCTGTAGATCCTGTCCGCGATCCTGTGGGTTAGCAGGTTGTAAATTTTCCCTATATGGCTCACCGGGTTTTTCCCGGCAGCGGCTTCACTGCTTACCGGCCGGTTCAGGGGTATGACGCCGTTTACCCGGTTTCCACGCCCTACCTGCCCGCAGTCTGCATCTTCGGCAGAAGTGCCCGTAACTGTGGTATAAACCCCTTCCAGGCCTCTTCCGGGGACGTCAAGAGTGTTCAGGGAAACCGAGGTATTCAGGGCAATGGAATTTTCTGATCTTGCCTCTACCTCTGCCCCTTCTTTTTCTGCAAAGTCCGCAGCAAATTCCTCAATCTTTCCTTGCAGTTCCCCTCTCTTTTTGAAATAATCGGCTTCTGATTCCACAAAGCGGTCCATGAGGGGCATGGCAACGGTCAGGTGGATGTCCTTATCGTGCCTGAGCCCCATTACCTTGATATCTTCCCCGGATTCCGGGTATTCTTTCTTGAACTTCCCGGAGTTCAGGTGGCGTTCGCATTCGAGCATCAGCCTTTCCGTGGAACTGAGGGGAGCATAACCCACGGCAGCCGACGTGTCATTTGCCCCCAGAATTTTCCCTCCCCTGCTGAAAATGTCCGTGAGTTCGGCAGAGCCTTTTTTCAGTTCCACCTGGTAAAAGAGGCTTTCAGGGTCCACGAAGCGGAGGTTTTCGGAAAGCCACTGCTTTGCAGTGTCCACCGCAATACCCGGTACGTCAATTTCTACACCCCCCGCTTCGAAGGTCGCGCGGTCCCCGAAGATGAGCCGCATGGGGCTTGTGACTTTGCCTCCCCCAAATTTTCCCTCGACTTCTCCTGCCACGAGCAGGCCCTTGTCAATGTTGTGGTGGAGGATTGCCCCGAAGTTTTTCAGGTACTCTGCCGAAAGGCGGACCGAGACCTGTTCCATGATCGCGTCGCAGATATAATCAGGATGTCCAAGCCCTTTTCGCTCGACGACTTCTACCCTTTGCCTATAGACTTCAGAAGCTTTCAACTCTTCAATGACGATATTTCTCAAATTTTTCCCCCCGGCTATTCCTCTATATGCAAAATTTACAGTAAACTGAAGTGGTGGCAAAATTTTGATGCTGGATAACTTAAAACGCCGGAAATTTATATGAAATCCGTATCTTCATTTTGTTCGTTCTTCTTTTTTATTTCGTTTACCGGCCCTACCTCTTTTCCCCTTTCCGGACCGTGTCTAAGGTATTCCTTGATCATCATCGGAAATGTGTTCGCGGGCACGAAACGGACTCCCAGTTGTTCCGCCCACTTTTCGATCCCGTAATCACTTGCAACCACCGCAGCGTCCAGTTCCTTGGCCAGGATCAGGACATCGATATCGGGGGCACTGTCCAGGATTCCGTAGCGCAGCGCTGCCCGGTACTTGTTCCGGAATTTCCCGATTATCCCGCCTATGACCTCCCTCTCCACCTCTTTCCTGTATTCCTTCTTCTTATTCTGCGGGTTTTCCATAAAGAGGCATTCTGTTGAAGCTTCCCATATCGCATCTTCTGCTACCCCCATCCCCCGGTTAATCCTCTCCCGCATGTAAGCCACATATTCGTGGAAGATCTGCGATGTCACGTCCACCTGGTACCTATCAGGGGACTTTTTCACAAGCCAGGTGTCGATTTTTGCTATGACTTCCCGGTCGCAGCCGTTTCGGCTGGCAAATTCGTACATCTCCTTGTAGACCGAAGGGTAGGGTACATAACAGCTTATCCCGAACTGCAGGCGGGCTTCGGCTATCAGGTCAAGGATCGCCTTCATCCCCTCACAAAGGGCAGCATAACCCATAACCTCCCGGGTCTGCAGGTCCGTCAGTGCGGTGGTGTCCAGCACAAATCTTTGCTTGAGCATTTTTTCAGTCCTGTTGAGTGATCCGTATTTTCTAAATTCGGGAAACAATTAAGAGAAGTTTCTCCAGGAGAAGTCTCGCCTGAATTTTTTGAAGCAAGGATCCGTGTTTTTCTTCCCCCTTTATCTATTGAACAAGGAATGATAAATTCTTTGTCTCATTTATCCCGTTTATTTATCCCGTTTCTCGGTTTTGTTTAATTTTGTGAGCTTTTTTTGTTTAATTTTGTGAGCTTTTTTTGTTTAATTTCGTGAACTTTTTTTGTTTAATTTTGTGAGTTTTTTGTTTGATTTTGTGGGATTTGTTTTTTCCGGAGCGTCCTTCCGGGTTTGATTTATAATTATTATTTATGTTATTATTCATTCAAATTCGGATAAAATGAATAACTGTATATAGTTTCAAAACGTATATTTACATAGGGAAGTTGATAATAGTGACCGAAAGTCCGGATTTCCGGCAGATTTCTTAAGATGCTTTGACCCCTGAGCTTAAAGCGTTTCTTCCCACACATCTAAATAAAAATTTATATGTCTTCCTCGTATCAGGTTTCTCCACTTCGGTCAGGTTGACATTTCCCTTGATTAAGCGCCTGGAAGTGCTTGAATATAGCTAAAATATGGTTCCGGATCCAGGTCATTTGCAGGTGAATAAGAAAGTTGAAAAATTGCAAAATGACGAAGTTCGAAAGTCTGGAATCAAATACCAATAAACAGGAACGATGGTGATCAAATGAGCGAAAGTGCGGCAGGCACAAAGCCTCTTGCAGGCTCTGAAAAGGTTTTGGCAAAGAATCCTCTTCAAAATGGAGGCAACATAATGACGGATTATTGTAATATATGTAGTATATGTGGTCAGAAGCTTCTGGAAGATGTAGTTGTGGTAGACACAAGTCTCGATATGAAGCCAATCACATTCAAGGAAGTCCATGGGGACAAGTCTGATCTGATATGTATCGAGTGCGCAATTGATGCTGTTGAGAATCCCCCCTTTGTATGCGGAAGGTGCGCACAGCCAATAGAATTCAATGAGAGATTCTATGTATTCAGGGAAGCCATATCGAAGCCTAGCGGTCCCAAAGTTGATCTTTGCGTGCATACCGAGGAGAATTACATCTGTAGTGAATGCTACAACGAGATTATGAATCCCGAGTATGAAGAAGATGAGGCTTGAGCTTTTTGAGGAGCTTCTTTTTCTCTCCAGGATTTGAAACCAACATCTTTCAGGGTACAAAAACCGAAATTTCAGCTCCTTTGCGGGTCTTGAACCCGGAAAATACAGAACTGTTAATCTAGCGGTTCTGTTCAAATCGTTTTTACATTCCTTTTTACGTTTTCCATCTTTTTTATGCCCCCTTTTTCGTTCTTCTTCTTTTGGTTTTCCCCTCTTCTTTTTACGAGACATATTTTAATAGATGGAATCCACATATTATTGGCATAGTATTTTCAAATTCTTTTTGGCTTATTTATGCTGGGGTGCTATAATTGGATGAAAGTTATGTGATTGAAGCCGAGGATTCGACCTGGGGAAACCTCGTAGAAAGCGCTGGAAAACCTGCTATTGTAATGTTCTACAGTCCTGGTTGTCCTTTCTGTAAAGTGATGGAACCCTATTTTGCAGACTACTCTAAGGAATTCAGGGATTCAGCGGTCTTTGTCCGGATTAACATTGCAACGAGCCCCTGGACGGCGGAGAGGTATGGGGTGCAGGGGACCCCAACATTCAAGATTTTCTGTCATGGGAAGCCTTTGTGGGAACAGGTCGGGCAGATCTATCCGTCTATTCTGAAAGGTGCGGTTGAGAACATGATAGAATACGGGGAGGACTGCATAAAGAAAACTACGCCTATAGGGCAGGATATTACCGGCTACGTTTAACTTTCGAATCTGGGAGGACTTTCCTCCCTGCGCAACTTCTGTACGGACTTTGCCTTTTCTCAGTGTTTTGTTCGCTTTTCGGAGCAGAGCTTGCCGTTTCGTGCTCGTTCAGTAATTATTCAGTGCCTGTTCGTAATATATTCATTACCCTTTCAGTGATCATTCAGTGGCCATGATGCCCGTATTCCTTTTTTCTCTTTTTTTCCTTGTATATTTCCTTTCTTATGAGCCCGTATTCATCAAAGGTAGTCTGTATGGTGCTCAGGATGCAAAAGGTTGTGCTCATGACCGTTGAAACGTAGATTGCAATCATTATCGAGATCTGATATTTGATTGCAAGGATCGGGCTTGCGCCGCCCAGGATCTGCCCTGTCATAAGTCCCGGAAGGAAGACCAGCCCTGCGGTCGCGATGTTTGCAAGGGTGGGCCGGAGAGCCGAGCGAAGGCATTTGCGGATATAGGGAAGGAGAGCCTCGTATTTTTTTGCCCCGAGGGAGAGGTTGTAAAGGTACCGGTTTTCGTTTCTCCTAATGTCCTCATAGAATCCCCCTATCCCTACCACGTTGCCCCGCAGGGAATTGCCAAGTATCATGCCTCCTATGGGGATCAGGTAGCGGGCTTCCAGAAGCTTTTCAAGGTCAAGCACGAATTCGTTGAAGTATAAAACCACGCTCAGGTTTGCAACTGCAAAGGACACAAGCATGGGGAAAAAGAGTTTTTCCATCTTCAAGTCCACGTTCCGTATGGTCGTGTAGGTTGCCGTAAACACCATCATCAGTAACCAGGCCAGGTTCAGGAGCCCGTTGTTCAGGTCGAAAATAAAGGTCAGGAAAATCCCCACAAGGAAAAGCTGTGTAGTCATCCTGGTTACCGAAACGGCTGTTACGTGGATTATGTTCAGCTTTATTGCATAACTGATCGTCAGGGGAACCGCGAGCAGTAAAAAACAGAAAATCAGGGACAGGACTGGTATGTCAGGAATCTCCATCTCAAACTCCCCTACCTTTATCCTTATCATTTAATTTTTCAGGAAGCGTGCTTCCTTTGGTTTCATTTCCTTTGATTTCATTTCCTTTGATTTCATTTCCTTTGGTTTCATTTCCTTTGGTTTCGTTTACCTTGAATCCGTTTCTGTTGATCTCGTTTCCTTTGAGTTCCACAACTTTCACGCCGTCCCTTTCCCATTCCCGGTCATGGGAAATGATATAAAGGGTCAATTCTTCCTGTTCCAGGAAGTAATCTGCTACTTTTTTCTTGAGTTCGGAATCAAGGGCTGAAGTGGCTTCATCAAGGAGGAATATCTCTCTTTCCAGCATGAGGGCGATCAGGATTCCGACCCTCTGCTTTTCCCCTCCCGAAAGATCTTCAAAATTTTTCTCAAGGATGTCTTCTTCCAGTTCGAGGTCTTGCATGAGCCGGTACAGTTTTTCAGGATCCTTTTTGTCCCTATTTGGGGGATAGGAAAATATCTCATCGAGGAGGTTCTTTACAGGGCCTTCTCCCAGATCCGTTTCCTGGCAGACATAGGCGACCTCTTTTCGAATCTGCCAGGCAAGGGCATGGTTCATTTTCCTGTTTTTAAAATAGAGTGTGCCTTCTGCCGGCTTTTCGAATCCCAGGAGTATTTTGAACAGGGTGGACTTTCCAGTTCCGGATTTTCCTTTTAGCAGGATTTTTTCTCCCCTGCCGATACGCAGGGAAAAATCTGAGAGAACCGTTTTTTTGTTGTATATGATTCCGATATTTTCATACCTGATTATTTCATCCTGCATCATTTTATATCGTGTGTTTTTTGAATATAATTGTATTCTCCCTTTTATCCCCCGGATTTTTCCCTGTCTTTTCGCTCCTTTCCGGGCAGTTTAATTCCCTCTTTTCGGATTCCGGAAAGAGAAAGTTTATCTTTAAAAGCAGAAGACTCCTTCCTCGACAGCCGAAGGCTGGCAGGTGGG
>JAENYU010000059.1 GCA_016841625.1 Methanobacteriota archaeon | reverse complement strand
GATAGAATCCTCAACAAAAGTGAGTATATTCCCTACAAAATTATGGAGTTAAGGTAAGTAATCAGTAAGACCAGTTTTTTCTTCAAACTATCAGTATTTCTTAAATGTATCAGCTTTCCTTCAAACTACCAATTTACAAAGCATCAGTCTTTCTTCAAAGTAAGCCTCATATCAACTGCAAAAGCTCCCTTTCCCTCTTCCAGGACCAGCATGGGATTAATCTCAAACTCCTCTATTTCCGGAAAATCGCAGACAAGCCTTGAGACTCTTAAATAGCATCCACCAGAGCATCAATATCCGAAGGCTTTGCACCCCTGGCTCCGGCAAGAAGAGGACAAGTTTTAATTCCCGTAATCATCTCCCTGGCTTCCTTTTCATTAACAGGAGCAATGGCAAACCTTACATCCTTGAGGATTTCTACATAAACCCCACCAAGCCCGAACATCAACATGGGTCCAAATGTCGGATCGAGAATCATTCTGATGATTACCTCTTTTCCTTCTGAGAGCATTTTCTGCAGCTGGACACCTTCAAGAACTGCATCCAGTCTTTTCTTAGGGATATCCTCCATCATTTCCCGGTAAGCAGCTTTTACTTCGTCTGCATTTTGAAGAGAAAGCCTGATCCCGCCTACATCCGACTTAGAGAGATCTGAGGAGAAATAACCTTCATTACCAGCGGATAACCAAGATCATCTGCAGCTTTTATGGCTTCTTCCTCAATACCTGCAAACACAGTTTTCACTGCTGGAATACCATATGCTTTCAGAATGCCGAAATATTTAAGACCAGGAGTATATCGTTCAGCCGTATGTGCATCTTTGAGAATTTCAGCTGCCAGAGCCCTATCTGAACCGGATTCCGGAAAGGCTAGATCTACCTGCTTCATAACCAGATGATACCTTCAGAACAGTTATTCTTTAAGATTCCAATTTCCTGAAAGTATAACACTCAGGATGGGAGCGGTTAATAGAAAAATGGAGTTAGAGTTAAATCAAACTCAGAAATAGAAAAAGGTAAAGGAGAAATCCTCTACCCTCAGACATTTAGGGATGCGAGAAAAAGGTAAAGGAGAAATCCTCTACCCTCAGACATTTAGGGATGCGCGTAACTTGGCATCTGTCTCACAGATTTCCTTTGTGTCCCTTGCAATTGTAAGTTCTTCATTGGTCGGGATGACAAGTACCCTTATTTTAGAATCCGGAGTGGCGATATCGATCTCCTGGCCCCTGATATTGTTCTTTTCCTGATCTATCTTTATGCCGAAGTTTTCAAGGCCGGAAAGGATTCTATTCCTGATGCTTGCGCTGTTTTCTCCGATGCCTGCGGTAAAGACAATTGCATCCGGGTAGTCGAGAACGGCTGAATACTCACCGATAACTTTCTTGACCTTGTATGCGAAGACTTCGAGGGCAAGTTCGGCTCTTTCATTACCTTTGGAAGCTGCTTCGTCAAGTTCTCTGAAGTCGTTGCTGACTCCGGAGATTCCAAGCACACCGGATTTTTTGTTCATGAGGGTGTCGACTTCCCTGGTTGACAGTCCTTCTTTTTCCATCATGAAAGGAACGACTGCGGGATCAATGGAACCGCACCTGGTACCCATTGCAACGCCTTCAAGAGGGGTAAAGCCCATGGTAGTCTCAACGGATTTTCCGCCTTTAACAGCCGTGATGCTTGAACCGTTCCCCATGTGGCAGGTGATGACCTTTACTTCGGACTCGGGTTTGCCGAGCATAGCTGCAGCCCTTCTGGAAACGTATAAGTGTGAGGTGCCGTGGAAACCGTATTTCCTGACTCCGTATTTTTCGTACATGCTGTATGGCAGAGCATAGATGTAGGCATACTTGGGAATCGTTGTGTGGAACGTGGTGTCAAAAACGGCAACATTGGGGAGCCCAGGAATGAGCTCTTCGGCTGCTTCGATCCCCATCATGTTTGGTGGGTTGTGCAGAGGAGCGAGTTCAAAGCAGTCCTTTATAGCTTTTTCCACATCTTTGTTGATTAAAACCGATTCGGTGAAAATCTCGCCTCCGTGAACGACCCTGTGCCCTATAGCGTTGATTTCAGACACGCTCTTGATGACGCCGTATTCCGGGTCGGTGAGGGTTTTAACGGCTGCTTGAAGAGCTACTATGTGGTTCGGATAGTCTTGGTGTTCTGCTTGATACTTCTTGCCGTCGAACCTCTTCATTGTAATGATCCCATCTTTGAAAGTTACTCTCTCGACGAGACCTGTTGCAAGCACCGATTCATCAGCCATGTCAATTAGCTGATATTTGAGAGACGAGCTCCCACAATTTATTACCAATATTTTCATCTGTAAACCCCACTTCAATCAATTATATTCCCAGTTCAATCCTTAATTTTCCGGGTTCAATACATTGATTCCCAGTTCAACCCTTAATTTTTCGGGTCCAATTACACTCTGATTGAATAGTATATATGTATGAATTCGATAAAACATTTACGATTATTTCATTTGTATTCGGTTAAGGAATCTGTTAACGTTGAGATGACTACTACAATCATCTACTCACCTCGATTTTCATTTATAGGTTACAGAAATTGCAATGAAAATAACACGTTTCTTACAGATCGTATCTTAACCGAATACGAATGACGATTATTTATCCTGTGCAGCGGCCTGGACACAGGTGATGGCAACAGCCCCTACTATGTCCTCGTCACTGCAGCCCCTGGACAGGTCATTGATAGGCTTGGCAAGTCCCTGGGTGATAGGACCATAGGCTTCAGCCTTGGCAAGTCTCTGGGCGATCTTGTATGCGATGTTTCCGCAGTTCAGATCCGGGAAGATGAAGACGTTGGCCTGACCGGCAACAGGGCTTCCGGGGCACTTCTTGGCTCCAACGGAAGGCACGATTGCTGCGTCTACCTGGAGTTCCCCGTCGATCATAAGGTCGGGGGCCATTTCCTGTGCAAGCTTTGTCGAAGCGATCGTCTTTTCGGTCAGAGGGCTCTTGGCGCTTCCCTTGGTGGAGTAGGAAAGCATTGCGACCTTGGGCTCGTCCTGGACCAGCAGTTCGAATGTCTTGGCAGAGATGATTGCAATGTTTGCAACGTCCTCTACACTGGGCATTTCAACCATACCGGAGTCGGCGAAGAGGAATGTGCCTTCGGATCCGTATTCACAGTCAGGCACAGAGATAATGAAGAAAGCAGATGCAAGGGCGGCATCGGGGGCTGTCTTCACGATCTGAAGGGCAGGCCTGAGGGTGTCTGAGGAGGAGTGGGACGCACCGGCTACCATACCGTTTGCTTCATCCAGCTTGACCATCATAACGCCAAAGTACATGTAGTCCTTCATGACTTCTGCTGCGTTTTCCATTGAGATGCCCTTGTGCTTGCGCAGCTCATAGAAAGCGTTTATGTACTTGTCTTTGTTCTCGTATGTCTCGGGGTCTATGATTGTTATTCCTGAAAGGTCCAGGTCGCCTGCCAGTTCCTTGATGTCGGCTTCCTTGCCGACCAGGATAATCTTGGCGACACCACGCTCGGTTGCCTTTACAGCAGCCTGGATTGTTCTGATATCTTCAGATTCAGGAAGAACGATTGTCTTGTTGAGTACTTTTGCTCTTTCGCTGATTTTGTCTAAGAATTTAGCCAATCAACCAACCTCCTAATAATAATGGTAATAAGACTTAGCGGAGTTTTTGTATATAAATTTACGTGAAAAGCAAAAAGATATATATATAAAAATAGAAAATATATATATCGTGCCCGCTTTTAACATATATATGTATCACTAACCGGCGTTTTTACGAAAATATCTGATAAATTAATATAAAAGAATTCCGAAATGATATCGATGAAAATTTTAGGCATTTCAGGCAGCCCGAGAAAGGGCCAGAACTGTGAAAAAATGATTGAAAAAGTCCTCGAAATTGCAGAATGCAGGGGCTTTGAAACTGACAACATTTACCTCTCCTCCTCAAAAATTGCACCCTGCACGGCCTGCGGAGCCTGCCGGGAAAAAGACTGCTGTGTAATCGAAGATGACATGGGGAAAGTTTATGAAAAAATGAAGGAAGCTGACGGCATAATAGTTGCTGCTCCCGTGTATATGGGGAATTACCCTGCCCAGCTCAAAGCCCTTTTCGACCGCAGTGTGCTTCTCCGGCGCAAAAACTTTGCCCTCAAAAACAAGGTAGGAGCTGCCCTTTCCGTAGGAGGGTCAAGAAACGGCGGACAGGAAAAGACCATCCAGTCCATCCATGACTGGATGCATATCCACGGGATGGTCATTGTGGGAGACGATGCCCACTTCGGAGGTATTGCCTGGAACCCCGTAGAAGAAGACACCGTGGGGATGCAGACGGTCCGGGATACCGCAGCAAAGCTCTGTGATGTCCTTGAGATTATAAAGAAAAAATAAAAAGATATGTGGAATGAAAAATAAATCGAAAAAAATACAAAAATAATGAAAATACATCAAAAAAATATAAAATGAATAAAAATACAAAAGGAATAAATATAAAAAGAGATAGGAGGATAGCGTCCGGAAGATAGAGATGTTGAGACAAAACATCCAATTAAATTTAAAAAGGATAGGTTTAAATAACTAGGGAAAATCCTTTCATCGGAAAAAGGTATTTCAGGCAGAATTAGGCCCTGGAAACCCTGAATATTATTTTTACTGAAAAACAACCTTACCGAGAAAAGAGCGGAGCATAAAAGTCCTAAAGAGGCGCACGTATTTGGAAATCAATCCAAAGTCCAAGTTCAGGTTCCACAATGTATCAGAATACCAGAAGCTAACAGAAAACATAGCCCGGCGCTTCGACACTGAATCCACCAGGGAAAACTCTTTTGCCATCGTGATAGGCATTCTGACCGGGCTTGTAATCGGACTGTACGACCGCGCGCTCCGATACAGCAGTCTTTTTTTTGGAATGCCGGAAGGACTACCGATTCATGACTACACGAATTATTGGATTATCCTGGTGCCTGCGCTAGGAGGCCTGATCGTAGGGCTGATCTCTCACTTCATTATGAAACACAAATACGGTGTAGAAGGCCTGATCGAAACCGTGACTCTCCGCGGGGCCAGGATTAACCCTCTCTATGCATTCCTGGAAGTTTTCACCTCGATCATCACAATCGGTTCCGGAGGGTCCCTCGGGAAGGAAGCCCCGGGTGTGCTGGCAGGCGCAGGGGTCGGTTCACTGGTAGGAAAGCTGGCAAAAAGTTCGGAAAGGCAGCTTCGGATCCTGCTCGGATGCGGGGCTTCCGGAGGAATTGCAGCTGCATTCAATGCCCCCCTTGCAGGCGTTGTCTTCGTTGTGGAAGTAATTTATGGGGAACTTGAAACAAAAACCTTCATTCCCATCGTGATCTCCGCGGTCTTCGCAACCCTTATCTCAACCACCGTTTTCGGGATAAAACCGATCCAGATATCCTACTATGAGCTTATAAACCCCTATTATGAACTACTCTTATACCTGATACTCGGCCTGCTTGCGGGAATTGTCTCCTCCGTCCTGATCCGGACGCTCTATATTACGAAGGATATATTTGCGAAAACTCCCATTCACCCCGCTTTCAAACCCGCCTTAGGGGGACTCGGCGTGGGCATCATTGGCTTTTTTTTCCCGGAGGTTTTCGGGCTGGGTTATTCGGTTATCACCGCAGCCCTTGAAAACAAGTATACCCTGGACATTCTCCTCATCCTGATGGTCCTGAAAATCCTTGCTTTTTCCCTGACCCTGGGCTCCGGCGGGTCGGGAGGTTCCATCGTCCCGTCCCTGTTCACCGGGGCAATGCTCGGAGGCGCCTTCGGGACTGCCGCAAACATGCTCTTCCCCGGAATCCCGGCCGAATCGGGAGCTTTTGCCCTTGTAGGCATGGCCGCAGTCTTTTCCGGAACGGCAAGGGCTCCCCTTACAGCCATCCTGATACTTTTCGAAATCACCCGGGACTACAACATGATCCTCCCGCTTATGTTTTCCTGCGTACTCAGCAACGTGATGTCCAATGCGCTGCACCCCGAGTCCATTTTCACGGAAGAACTCCGCAAAAAAGGCTTCAAGATCCGCAAAGGCAGGGAAATCGACATCATGGTCTCCATGCTCGTGAAGGATGCGATGGTCAAGCACGTCCAGACTGTTTCCGAAGACAAGAAAGTGGGTACCCTGATAGCCCTCATGCAGGCCAGCCGGCACGCAGGTTTCCCGGTCCTGGATTCCAGAGGCAAACTCGCCGGGATCGTGACCCTCTCGGACCTCCGCAGCAAGGTCGAGTACGGGGAACTGGAAAAGAAGATAGGGGATATCTCCAGCCGGGAAGTGGAAGTCGCTTACCCCGATGAAACCCTTGACGTTGTCCTCAAACGCCTTGCAGTCCGGGAAATAGGCAGGCTCCCCGTCGTTGACCGCGAAGACAAAACCAAACTCCTTGGGCTCATCACCCGCAGCGACGTAGTAAATTCCTACAACAAGAAAGTCGTCGAAAAGGTCCGGGACACGAACGAAAGGCAGTAAACCGAAAAATCCGGAATATAGGGCAAAAACGGTAAACTAAAAAAGGTATCCGGATAAAAAGAGATGAGTGCAACGGGTGAGTTGCGGAGACTCATTATAAAATCGTGGGTGCCTTATGCCTCTAAAAGAGAGTGATTCAAGCGGGGAACTGGAGAAGTACCTGAAGAACATAATCTTAGATGACGGTACGAGTGAAAACGGAAAGTATTATACCCTTAGTTTGACAGTTCCCACTATTTTCATATTAATTTCGATAGTTAAATAAAAA
>JAENYU010000058.1 GCA_016841625.1 Methanobacteriota archaeon | reverse complement strand
AAGCAGGAAGCCCCTTCCTCGGCTCCGAAGGAGACAGGGAGGGGTAGTTCACTTTCGCTTCAAATCATTATATTTATCTGGGTATAAAGGAACTTATGTTTAAGAAAATTTTCAGGTAAAAGCCACAGTTGAAAAAAGGGCATGCAGCCCGACTCATCCTTTGAATTCGGAGGGGGATTAAATTGAGAGGATGAGAATAAAGGCGCATTCAACAAATTGGGGGGTTGGAGCAATTAACGAAACGAGAGACCGGAGGGAAGACTCCGAATATGGATATGCAGAGCTTCAGGACGGTGATGAAGGCATGGATGAAGCTGAAAAGCTCCTGCTAGAAGAAAAAGAACGCTTCCGTATGCTGAGAAAGCGCAGGGAAGAAAGATTACGGAACGAAAAGCAGGAGCTTGAACCGGAGGCCAAAGAAGAGAATAATTCCGATAGGTATCGGGACCTGCAGGAAGACGTTGGAGTCATGAAGACAGTTCCGGCAATGGAAGTGTCTGAAAAGGCTGAAGAGGCTGTAAAGGCTGAAAAAACTGAAAATGAAGAAACAGAACCTCCTTCTCGACCCGTCATTTCTTCTTCGGACCCCCCGAAAAAGGCTTCGAAAAGCAAGCCTTTCGGGGCACCTATCATGAAAGTACTGGTTTTTGGGGTTGTTTTCTGCCTCCTGCTATTCGGCAGCTGGGCGTTTATTGGAGGGACTGAAGGGGGTGTAGGGGATGCCGGAGGCACAAGTCAGGATTACGAAGCCCTGCCGGATGCTTCGCTGGAACCTTCTCCGATTTCTTCAGACAACTCTCCGGAAAAGGCTCATCCGGAAAAGGTTCAAGATTCCCTCGACTCTCCGCTTAATCTTCCTGAAAGTTTCACAAACTCCCTCGGCATGGAGTTCGTACTGGTTCCTGCCGGAGAGTTCCTCATGGGTTCACCCGAAACCGAGGCAGGTAGGCAGCCCGATGAAAGCCCCATCCATAGCTTGCGGCTGGATAAACCGTTCTACCTGGGCAAATACGAAGTCACCCGCGAACGGTGGTATGAAGTGATGCGAACGGCAGGGGAACTGGGAGTGGAAGATCCCCTCCCCGGAGACTCCGAACTGCCAGTTGCAGGGGTTTCCTGGGACGATGCCCGGGCTTTCATCATAAAGCTCAATGCAATGGAAGGCACGGACAAATACCGCCTCCCCTCGGAAGCCGAGTGGGAATACGCTTGCAGAGCGGGCAGCAGTGAAAAGTACTCTTTCGGGGATGCCGAACAGGAACTTGCCAGATACGCCTGGTTTGGAAAATACCAGGGTTCAGCCCCACACCCGGTCGGACAGAAAGCCCCTAACGCCTGGGGCCTCTACGATATGCACGGCAACGTCTGGGAATGGGTCCAGGATTCCTGGCACAACGATTACAACGGGGCTCCCTCTGACGGCAGAGCCTGGGAAAGCGGTGAGTTCTCCCGCCGGATTGCCCGGGGCGGCAGCCTGACCGGTTCTGCCGAAAGCTGCAGGGCTGCAAACCGCGCCTGGTTCGGTTCCGACGTCCGAAATGCCGATATGGGCTTCCGCTTGCTGATGGAGGTCTGAGGCTTTCCCCATTCTTGTTTTTTTGTTTGGTGCACGGGCCGTGCTTGAAGCTTATGTTTTCAAAAAAACCGGGTTCCCATTGGAACGAAAACCTGCTTTAACTTAGCCGGGGCAGCATTCCCGGGCGAAGCCCGGCCTGAGCAAATGTGAATTGAAGAAAGAAATGAAGGAAAATTAGCAGACCCCGTATAATTTCAAAATGAAAATCAGAAATTGATTGCCCTTTAAAAGTAGTTCGTGCCAAAAACCATCCCTGACAATCCTTCTGGTTTAATCCTCTTTATCTTCATGCACAAGGCTTGCAAAATAAGCTTCCTCTATGAAATTACATAATTCCAGAACCCGCGTCTGGTGCGTCTCCTCCAGTTTACGGAACGGGTCATCGTAGAGGGCATCCATCATTTTGCCAACGCTTTCAAGATACCCGAGGGACTTTTCATCCTTCACCTTTTTCTTCAGGACTTCCACGGTCACCTTGACGGCAAAAGCTTCATCATTTACGCACTGGTCCCGGAGTTCGTTCAGGGTCCGCGCAATGTCAAGGGCGGCGAGTTCTCCTTCCCTTTTCCCCCCGGCCTTCTCAGCTTCCATTTTCATTATTTCGATTTTTGCCCCGACCATTTTTGCTTCGTTTTCGATCTGCCGGTAGCCTTCGGCGTCTTCCCTTTTGATTGATTTGAGCTGGCGGAGGAGTTCGAGGCCTTCGCGGGCTTCTTCCATGTCGGATTGGAGTTCGGCGGCGTCTTCGGCTTCTATGCCTTCGGGGGTTTTGCCGCCTATGATGATGGAATCTTTTATCGTGATTGATTTCCGGGATTTCATACTCTCAGATTTCGCTCTATCACTATTTAACTTATTTCAAGAGCCTCTTCAACTTAAAATGAATATTTCTATATAGTATCTGCCAGAAACAACTTTGATCCATATCTTTAAACTGAATCCGGGCTCGAAGTCGAGAGGTAAAAAAGGTTTGGACTCTCAAATTGAGATTAAACGCGAAACCGAATTCTACCAGGGCTTTATACGCTTAAAGATGTCTGTTTTAAATAAAGCTCCTTCTGTAATAACAGACGTTACGCTCGACTTTATTTTTGAAGATGACATCCTCCGGATAGACCATTACGAACCACCCTATAAAATAAGGAACGGCAAAATCCGGCTGGGCAACATAAGCGGGGGCACTTCCAAGTCCATAGCTGTTTATTTTGACCCCCTGATGTGCACAAGGGGCGCTGAGATAAACTGCCAGGTAACCTGCAAGGATGCTCAGGGCAAGCTCAGTTCTGTTTTTACGGAGCCCAAAATTATCAGCGTGGTCTGTCCGATCATCAAAACCGAGCTTGACATCAACGTGGGAAGGCTCAAAGAGTTCATAGAAAAGCTCCCGAGCAAAGACAGCAAGGTCTACGAAATCCAGCACGGCTTCGACATAAGCAAGCTCGCCTCAATCGCCCGCGAAGTCGTTGAAAAGCATGACGTGCGCCATGTCCGCACCCTGAAGACAAAAGACGGCAGGGACTGGGAGATCTGGTATTACGGGAAAACAAAGGTCACGAAATCCGATATCGTAATCAAGGTCTCAATTTCATCCGAAAAGCAGCTCCTTGAACTCTTCGCAGCCACGGAAACCGCCGAAGCCTTAACCGGTCTCCTTGCAGAAGTAGGACGAGATCTTAAACACGGCATAGAATTCCGAGCGAGTGGCAAGGGCAACGTCATCAATGTAACAATCAAAGGTTCTGTCATTCAGAGGAGCAACCTCCTTGACCTCTGTAGCATGGACGGGACCTGCCCCGTTAACATCCTTGTGGAAGACAGCTTAATTCAGCACTCAACCCTCATCTCCGAAAAGGACGAAGTCGGAGAAGAAGAGGAAAAACTGCGCAAGAAGCAAGATGAAGAAAAGTTGCGCAGGCAAAGAGAGGAAGCCGAGAGAAAGGAAACACAGGAAGCTGAACTAAAAAGGCAAGGAGAAAATGAGGGAAAGAAGCTTGAAGAAGCCGCAGTACCTCAGGTCTCCCGGCAAACAGTTCAAAATCCTGTCCCACAGAAAGTTCCCCCAAAAAAGCCGGGAAGTTCTTCCGGAATAGGAATCCTTGTCAATTTCCTTCTCTGCGCCCTGCTTATAAGTGCCGTGGTTATATTCCTTGGTTCGAATGGCGACTTTGGTAACAACATTCCTGAGGAAACTCAGACAGTTTCTACTACTGTTTCTTCTGAATACGGCGGAGAAGATGCCTCCGAAACAACAGTAAAAACTAATTCTGCTCAAACAGCGTCCTCACAAAACCCTGATACCTATACAAACTCTGTAGGTGTGGAATTCGTGCTCATTCCTGAGGGTGAATTCATGATGGGTTCGCCTTCAGGCGAAGAAGATAGAGATGATGACGAAGGTCCTGTCCATAAAGTCACGATTGAAGAGCCATACTACTTGGGTAAATACGAAGTAACTCGGGAACAATGGTTTGAAGTGATGGGCAGCAATCCTTCCAATTTCAAAGGTGATGATCTTCCCGTTGAACAAGTATCCTGGGATGATGTTCAGGAGTTCATAAAAAAACTCAATGAAATAGAAGGCACAAATAAATATCGTCTGCCATCTGAAGCTGAATGGGAATATGCCTGTCGTGCCGGGACAACAACAAGATATTACTTTGGAGATGACGAATCGAGGCTAAAAGATTACGCGTGGTATATAGATAATTCAAATCAGAAAACTCATTCAGTTGGTCAGAAGAAGCCCAATCCCTGGGGTCTTTATGACATGTATGGCAATGTCTGGGAATGGTGTCAGGATAGATACCATTCAGATTATAATGGTGCTCCATCTGATGGAAGTGCCTGGGAAAGTGGAAGTAGCTCTTCCCGGGTTGTTCGGGGCGGTTGCTGGCGCGACGACGCCAGGTACTGCCGGTCGGCCTTCCGCAGCAGGAACGTCCCCCGCCTCCGCTACGGCGGCGTTGGTTTCCGCATCCTGAGGAAATTGTAATTACTTCCCCCTTTACCACTTTACACCGTAAGTAGGGATGAACTCCGGCGAAGCCCGAAGGCCCGAAGCGTGCGTAAGCCGCCGGGACTGAGGTGCTGAGCCAACCAACCTGGACTGTAACACAGACCTCTTGAATGGCGATATAAAATGGTTGAAAAAGTGAATAAAATAGTCAGTATTGTGATAATTATGCTTCTCTTTTGTGGGGGGCTGGGCTGCACCGAATCCCCAAAATCAGTAGTTGACTCCGACTACACAAACTCAATTGGCATGGAATTCATGAAGGTTCCTGCAGGAGAGTTTATTATGGGTTCCCCTTCAGATGAGGACGGAAGATGGGAAAATGAAGGCCCTGTTCATAAAGTCACGATTGAAGATTCATACTACCTCGGTAAATACGAAGTTACCCAGGAGCAGTGGTGTGAATTGATGGACAACAATCCTTCTAATTTCAAAATCGATGATTTTCCCGTTCAAAAAGTATCATGGAGTGATGCTCAGGAGTTTATTGAAAAACTCAACGAGATCGAAGGAACCGATAAGTACCGTCTGCCATCCGAAGCTGAATGGGAATATGCGTGTCGTGCTGGAACCACTACAAGATATTACTTTGGAGATGATTCCTCAGAACTGGATGAATATGGATGGTGCGATGGAAGCTGGGATTCGGTCCTTATGCATCCGGTTGGTCAGAAGAAACCAAATCCTTGGGGCCTCTACGATATGTATGGAAATGTCTGGGAATGGTGTCAGGACAGGTGGCATGATGACTATGATGGTGCTCCTTCTGATAGGAGTGCATGGGAGAATGGAAGTAGCTCCTTACGAGTTGTAAGGGGAGGTGGCTGGCGCTACTACTCTGGGAGTTGCCGATCGGCGCTTCGCTACAACGATGGCCCTGGCCCCCGCCGCTACTCCATTGGTTTCCGCGTCCTGATGGAAATTTGACCAGTTACGGTTTTACCACTTTACCACTTCAAGCTGGAAGTTGGAATAAAATCCCGAGAAGCCCGATGGCCCATCGGTTACTGGGGTGAAGCGCCGGGCGAAAAATAAAAAAGAAGTTATAAAATTAAGTCCGCTTGAGCGTAGCGAAACGGACCGCGTGCTCCCGAAGTGCAACTCGGTTGACACAGATATTCCATAGTCTTTCTATTACTTATTTGGGTGGAATGTCAGATTGAAGCTCTCAATTTGTTATACTCGTAATACTTAGGATTATGAGTCTATTATTGACTACCCGGTTTTTGAGATTTTTTTTCTTTTCAATTTTTTCAGGTCCGTTCGTTTTTCCATTCATTTGTACAGCGGTTGTTGGGGAAGGGCTGGACGAAAAATATATAAAATAAGTTATAAAAAAGCTTTCACTTATTGATTTAGACAGGTTAAGGTAGAGACAACCATTTTAATCTGCTGTTCTTCAACTTCAATTTTTGGGAAAGGCCGGTCGCTGATGCGACCGTGGCTGCTGTCGGGGGAAAGGAAATAGTGAGGGCCGCGGGTTCTGATAGGCGGGAACAAAAAGGTAACCGGAATTTTTGGAATGCTATTCTAAACCCCGGGCGGCCGGAATACCTTATCAAACCGTTTTTTCCCGCACGCAGTGCGGCTATTTCGGGAAAATTACTGTAAAGAAAAAGCAAGAGCTAAAATCCCCTCTCCGGAAATACGTCATCTATGTAAAACAGGCAGGAACGGTTCGCTTATCAGAAAACATAAGCATGTTTATGTATATGCATTTGCATAATTATATGCAAATGGGGTATTTTATGAAAAGATTCACAATATCTGTTCCCGATGACCTGAAACAAGAGCTTGATTCAATGCCTGACATTAACTGGGCAGAGGTTGCCCGCAAGGGGATTGAAGACAAACTTAAGCGGCTTGAGAAGTTTGAAGTTCTTGAAAAAAGAGGTGAGCTGTGATGGCAACTATAACAGTTCCTGTTCCTGATGACCTTTACAGGAGGATGGAACATTTTTCCTGGGTGAAATGGTCTGAGGTTGCGAGAGCTTCCCTCCGGAAAAGGGAGATCTTTGAGAAGTATTTAAGGTCCGGGGAACTCTCTGACGAAGACGCGGAGTTCTGCGATAAAATGGACTGGCATCCGGTGGATGAATTGCCTTTAAGGGATGATTATGTGCAAAGGTTTGAGGATTTGAAAAAGGAAACTCCTTTGAAGGTCAAAGATGTTTCTGATATTTTTGAATGACATTTTTGAGTGATTCGGATGCCATATGCTCTTTTTATACTTCCATCCTGTAAAAAAGAAATTAATAAAGCGTGTAAGAATAATGCACCCGACTTTCCGCACATCTCGGATTATTATTCAGATATTTTTATTGGAAAACTGTA
>JAENYU010000021.1:58531-75042 GCA_016841625.1 Methanobacteriota archaeon | reverse complement strand
TAACCGAACCGACAAAATCCTCGTCAGACTGAAAAAAGCTCCAGTCTCCATTAAAAGATGAAAGAGATATTATAATTCACCCACACATCAGATGTGTGAGGGATTCTTTACATATCATTTTTGATATATAAAGGTTTTGATCGAACAATTTTTGACACATAGATCCCGGACAAAAAAATAATTTTGTCAACACCTATGAGTTTATTGCTCGCCCGACCATTTGAGTCAGGGATTCTTTACATATCATTTTTGATATATAAAGGTTTTGATCAGACAATTTTTGACACATAGATTTCAGACAAAAAAACACTTTTGTCAGCACCTATGGATTTATTGCCCGCCCGGTCCATTTGAACCCGAGAGTCTTTACATATCATGATTGATATATAAAGGTTTTGATCGAGCAAAATTCACATATAGATTTCAAACAAATGAAAGATTTTTGCCTGGATCTATTGATTATTGCTCGCCTGATCCTGTAAGATCAGGGAATCTCCTAAATGCAGAAGGGGCATAAATAGTTGTTGCCATAACGCCAGGACATACCGCATATTTAACTTAAGTAAGCAGCCCTCGGCACCACAAATGTACAGATATGGCCTTCAATGCCCACCCAGAGTGAAAACAAAATAGAATTCAGACACGGAGAAATTAAACCCGGGCCCTGAATTGCATAAATGCATTCACCAACCATAAGAACGGCCATGAGAAAAATGACTGATTATAAAAACATGGAGTCGCGAATTATATAGATGTAGATCTAAACATATATTAATTGAGATGAGCTTATGCCAAAATATACTAAAATGCTTTAAAACGGTAAAAAAGGCTTAAAAATACTTATTTTGCCAAAAAATTACATATAATGATTTTAAATTAGTACTCCTCAAAATGCCTATTAGAAGTATTAATCATAAATACTTAATTTATCATATATATGAATTATAAATTAACAATTAATATGATTTTTTAGCTCATAATGCATAAAAATCTAATTTTTTGCTATGTTTAAAATCCCGATTTGTTCTTATTTTACATATTAAACGATTAATACTACATATAATTACCATTATACCTTTATTTAAGCTTATAATTACTTAAAATATGTTTTAAACAAATTTTTTCGGCAAATAATTTTTATTAGCCAATATTATTGGAAAATAAGGAATTCTGTGGAAAATGGTATAAGCTCAGATACATGAGATCTCATACCAAAGGAAAGCTTTCTGCTTAAAAGAGCATGATCCATAACAACCGGGAGATGCTGTATTCAGGACAGAAATATTTTCAAGCCATTATACAATAGGTCTTTTATCCATCGAAACCCAATTCCAGGTTTTCAAACTTATCAATTCAATTCCAGATATTAAGCATAATATATCCGACCTTCCGGAGCAAAACGAAATTATGCAGTAAAAACCCGATTATTCATTAATCCGGAAAACAATCCACCCCGGATTTCAAGATTACCAATAGAAACAATGCTAGTTGCCTTGCTTCCGGTTAACTTTTAGGTGCTTGCGTGAGATTTATATATATCATACCCCGATTTATTAAAGGGGAATTAAAAGTCTCTTTAAGAGTTTGGGAAGAGTATGGATTTTAATATCTAATTCAGGACTTCAATAGCTGCGTCTGTATAGAATGGGAAAATAAGGAATTCGCACCTGGTATTGATCTTGATTAGGTTTTTTTGATTTTTAAGCCATATTTTGGCACCCATGGCACTCACAATAGAATCAGGGATTTAGTTCTCCCCATTTACTTAAAATGGAGGTTAGATATTTGATAGACATAGATCCCGGAGCAATTCTGGTACGTTACAATGTAAAAATGGAAAAGGAAATGACACCCGAAGAGGCAGCAGCAGACCTCTACCCGAAGGACGAATTTGTCCGTGCAATTTCGGTAGCCATATTCGAAGGTGAAGAAGACGACGTGGTATCAGAGCTTGAAAAGGCCGTTGCAGCAGGCAAGGATCCGCTCTCGCTCATCAATAGCGCCCTGATGCCCGGTATGGGAGTCGTCTCCAAGCTTTACGACGACGGGGTCATCTTCCTTCCGAACGTCATGATGTCCGCTGACGCAATGATGGAGGGTATCGAGTACTGTAAGGCAAAAGCAGGAAAAGCCCAGGTGTCAAAAGGCAAGATCGTTTGCCATGTCGCAGAAGGGGACGTCCATGACATCGGGAAGACCATTGTCGTGGCTCTTCTGAGAGCAAACGGATATGATGTGGTAGACCTTGGAAGGGACGTGCCTGTCGATGAAGTCATCGATGCAGTGGACAAAGAGAGCCCCATGATGCTAACAGGAACGGCTCTCATGACCACAACCATGTATGCCTTCAAGGAAATCAACGACAAGCTCATGGAGAAAGGGTACAGGGTGCCTTTCGCATGCGGTGGTGGTGCCGTGAACCAGGACTTCGTAGCCCAGTACGAACTCGGCGTCTATGGTGAAGAAGCATCCGATGCCCCGAAGATGGCAGACTTCATCAATAAGAATGGAGACAACATCGTAAAGTTGAGGGAGAAATTCCATAAACACTGAGGAGGTGAAGTAAATGGCAATAAACAGATTCACTAAAATGGCATATGCAAATGCAGATGATATGATCTTCGGCAAATCCCCCAAGCCGGTAAAGGCAGGCCTGGGACTGGAGATTGGTGCCGGTTACACAACCCCCGAAGTAAACTATGCTCCAAGACCGGAAGCAGGGGCATCCAAGGAAAAGCTTGTCAAGGAATACGAGAGGATCACAACTGACATCATGGCAAGGATGGTACAGATCGGTGCTCCTTCCGTCGTGCTTGAAACAGAACACGTCCAGCAGATGTCCAACAACCCCGAATGGGGTGGAGCCGTAGCCCACGCACAGAAAGCCATCATGGAAGACTACCATGACGAATACGGCATCAAATGCGCACTCCGGCACACAATAGGGGACATTCGTGAAGAGCGTGACTTCCTCAAGCTCAAGGACAAATACCCTCTTCTCATGGAAGCCTTCGAACAGTGCGCCCAGAACGGAGCAGACATGCTCGCAATCGAAACCATGGGTGGGAAAGAAGTCTTCGACTACGCCATCCTGAGGAACGACATGGCAGGCGTGCTCTACGGTATCGGCTGCCTGGGTGCCATGGACATGGAATACGTCTGGCAGGGCGTTGTAAACGTTGCCAAGAAGAACAATGTTGTCGCAGCCGGGGACACTGACTGTGCCCAGGCAAACACCGCAATGTTCATTGCAGGCGGGCTGCTCGACAAGAACCTGGCCCACACCCTGGCAATCATCGCAAGGGCAATTTCCGCATCAAGGAGCCTTGTTGCATACGAAGCAGGGGCAACTGGCCCGGGCAAGGACTGCGGATATGAGAACACCATCGTAAAGTCCATTGCAGGTGTCCCGATTGCCCAGGAAGGCAAGACCTCGACCTGTGCCCACTCTGACGTCATGGGTAACCTGACCATGCAGTGCTGTGACCTCTGGTCCAACGAATCCGTGGAATACCACGGTGAATTCGGCGGTACCACCGTACAGTGCTGGTCCGAGACCCTGGCATACGACTGTGCCCTGATGAACGTTGCCCTGGACTCCGGGAACGAAAAGACCCTCAGAGACCTGTTCACAGCTTCAGACATGTACAGGGACCCGCAGGGCTACGTCCTCGCCTACCCGAACGCCTACAGAGTCGGACAGGCAATCGCCAAGGACGGGAACAACATCTATCTCCGTGCCAAGAACGCCGCCATGGAATGTATCAACATCGTCGAAGAAGGCGCAAAGGGTAAACTCGCGCTCTCAAGGTTCGAGACCAAAGCCCTTGCAGACGCAAAGGCAGCCTTCGAAGGAATGACCGATGACAAGGACAAGTTCATGAGCGACTGCTTTGACAAGTATAAGAAGGAAGTCAAGGTCTTCCTGCCTGAGAACTACGGCCTCTAAGCGAGGAAAGTTCTCTTCCTTCTTTATTTTTTTAGATGAAAACGGGAGTGTCTCTCCCGCTTAGATGTACTCATCCTTCCACTCAGCTGTACCTCCACTCAGCTATATCTCTACTCATCCTTCCACTCAGCCGTGTTTATCCTTCCGCTTAGCGCTTATGTCTGCATCTTTTAATTTCAACTGCCCTATTTTCACAATCAAACACATCTGCTGAAAGCTGAAAAAAACTTGAAAAAAACTTGAAAAAAACTTGAAAAAAAAGAAAAGAATCCGTTTTTCAGAAAGCTGGTTTGAAGGGACAAATTTCAGGCGTAGTATTCGTCCCTGGCTTCCACAAGGGCCTTGATGTTCTCCAGCGGAGTCATCGGGGCGATCCCGCAACCTGGTGCAAGTACATCGATGCCTTCTTCGAGGGCCTGCCTGGCTTCGGCCTTGATCTTTTCAGCCGGGCCCGGCAGGATGGTGAAAGGACTCGAGATGTTTCCGACAAGCCTTGCCCTGTCTCCGATGACTTCTTTTGCTTTCTTTACGCTGCCGATCTTTTCTTCCACACTCAACCCCTCAAAACCGCAGTCTGCCATGTAGTTGAGAACCGGGTTCACGTTTCCGCAGATGTGCAGGATGGTTGTGGAACTGACTGCTCCTGAGAACTTCTGCAGCCTGGGCATGAGGAAGTCCCTGAAGGAGTCCGGGCTCATAAGGTCAGGTGATGCAACGGGGTCTGCCACGGAAATAATGTCCGCACCGGCTTCAACCATAGCGTTTGCGTAGATGATTGCGGCTTCAGCTGCCATGTCAAGGACCTGCTCGAAGAGGTCGGGCTTTTTAATAGACCATTTCATGAAGGACTTTATACTTGACAGGTCGGATGCGATGGTGATCGGGCCCTCCATTCCGCCGATTACGGGCACGTCCGGACCGACCTTTTCCCTGATGATTTTGATAGCTTCGAGAACAGCAGGGATTCTCCCCCTTTCCAGAAGGTCTTCGGGAATGGCTGCATCGTCCAGGCTCTTCGGGTACGGGTGCCCGGTGACAGAGGGCTGTCTGTTTTTCGTACCCATGTTGATCTCACAGCCCGTGGCTTCTACAAGCACAGTCAGGCAGTACGGAACTCTCACAGCTTCTAGCCCGCTCAGTTCGTGGTTTGCAATCGCAAGTTTTGCCATCAGCCCTGCATCGGAGTGGGATTCAGGCCAGGGTGCCCCCACCTCATCCATGAGTTCTACAATCCCGGTCTGGGTCACGGATGCAACCGGGACTTTATCAACTTCTTTACCATTGAGAGCGTTTAACAGCCTCTCTTTAAGTGTCAGGTCACTCATTCTTTATCCTCCCCATAAGTTTCATTCCCTGGTTCAGGAATACAGACATTCTTCATACACGGGCTTTCTTCGCAGCCCACTTAATACAATTTTTACACATAAAGTATTATTTATTTACAATCTGTAATTTACGATGCTCCTGACTTGATTTTCAGATCAGACTTTTTTCCAGCTCTGCCTCGAAAACCCCCTCAAAGGCATACCGGATCTTAGGCTGTCCATGCAGGCAATATCGCCAGCAGTAAACTGAAATAATTCAGGTCAGGATTGGCTAGTATAATCTCTATTTTATGATATATCATTGTTTGGTAGATCGCTATTAAGGATACCGTTGTGCGGGGCATCGTTATTCGGAAAAACAGGAAAATCAGGAATTTCGGGAAGAACAGGAATCGAGACCAAAACTTTTAAAAGATTAAGGAGAAAAAGAGCCGGAACATGCTTCCGAGATCAGAAAGAATCGAAGTAATTGAAGGCGGCATAGTAAAAATGGACGTCGACGCCATCGTAAACGCAGCCAATCCTACCCTCCTCGGAGGTGGGGGTGTGGACGGGGCAATCCACAGGGCTGCAGGCCCGGAACTGCTGGAAGAGTGCAGGACCCTTAAAGGCTGCCCTACAGGGGAAGCAAAGCTTACTAAAGGATACCAGCTCCCTGCAAAATGGGTCATCCACACTGTGGGCCCGGTCTGGCACGGAGGCAGACGGGGTGAAGACGAAATGCTGGCATCCTGCTACCGGAAAAGCCTGGTACTGGCAAAGGAAGCTTTCGTAAAGACCATCGCCTTCCCGGCCATTAGCACGGGAGCATACGGTTTTCCTGCTGACAGGGCGGCAAGAGTTGCAGTTTCCGAGATAAGGCATTTCCTCCGGGAAAATAAACTGCCCGAAAAAGTACTCCTTGTCTGCTTTAACAGAGAAGCCTGTGGGAACCTCCGAAAAGCCCTTGAAATGGAGCTTTGAAAAAATATATTTATACCCCTGATTATCTGTTTAGATCTTATTTTAGAAGGTGTGGAGCTTGCAAAGATAAAGCTCCAGTCCCCCATAAGCGAGAAACTGAGAGAAAAACGAGAGAAGGAGCAAGAATTTCTCTGTAACTTTCTGGAGGATCATTTATATAATATGTTAGAAGAATAGTCCCAAATAAAAATGAACAATGATAATAATTTGTGGACCGAGCAGTGAAAAACGAGCCAGGGTAAAAAAAGCAGTTAAACCGCAAAGTTTCTCGCTGCCACCTGCAAATTACAGCTAAATTAATCATAAAATCACAGTTATAATCACAAAATCCCAGTTATAATCCAAAATCACAATTACAAACTTGCAAGAAGACGGTAAATTGTCACAGCTATAAATGGACTTCAATTATACAAAAAAAACATAAAATGCAGACGCATGCAAACGCAGTACCTACAAATGCAGGCGCAAGCAAACGCAGGCATACACAGAAGCAGAAACTTAAAATCCTGCTTACTAAAGGCAGATTAAGAAATGCCTTATAAGTTGCAATAGAAAGTGCACAATAAAGGAAGGCGGGGAAGGAAAACACCGCATCCCGAAAAGCGTAAAAGAAACGATTTACTTAAGTCTTGAATTCGATTCTCACATTCAGGTCTTACATTTGGATTTTGCGTCCAGGTATTGAATTAAGGTATTGCATCCAGGTCTTGCATCCAGGTCTTGCATTTGAGTCTGCAGGAAATAAAAAATAAAAAAGGGATCGGAGGAATTGCTATCAGTCAGGAGGAAGCCTTTCAAAAAGGCCTTGACCTTTTTAAACACAAAAGGTACGAAAAAGCTATCAACGTATTCAACAAAATTTTGAACAAAGAGCCGCAGCACCCCGGGGCTCTTTTCAACAGGGGGCTCGCACTGCTGGAATCCGGAAAAGCCGGAGAAGCCCTGAACTCCTTTGACGAAGTCCTGCAGCTTGACTCCGGAAACCCCGATGCCTGGAAGCAGAAAGGACTTGCTTTAGCAGCCCTGAAAGAGTTTGAAGCTGCTCTGGAAGCCTACGAGCGTGCCCTTGAAATCAAGCCGGAGAATCCGGAAGTTCTTTACCTGAAAGGGCTTGCACTGGCAGAACTCAACCGGACCGGAAAAGCCCTGCTCTGTTTTGAGGAAGCACTGAAAGGGGAACCCGAATACACCGATGCCTGGTACGCCAGAGGCACGGTATCCGGACATGCCGGACATTATGAAGAGGCCCTGGAAAGTTTTGCCCGCGTGCTTTCAATCAACCCCCGGCACAGCGAAGCCCTGTATTCCAGGGGACTGATTTTTGCAAAACTTGAAGAATACGAAAAAGCCCTGGAGGTTTTCGAATCCCTTATCCGGGCAAACCCGAAGGATACGGATGCCCGGGAACATAAATGCCTGATCCTCGGGAAACTTGGGAGAAACGAAGAAGCCCTGGAATGCCTTGAATCCCTCTTAAAAAAAGCCCCGGACCACGAGCCGGCCCTTTACAGCAAAGGAGTCCTCCTGAGTGAACTTTCCCGCTACGAAGAAGCCGAAAAGAGTTTCTCAAAATTACTGAAAATCAACCCCGAAAACAAAGACGTCTGGTTCAGGCAAGGGATGCTCCAGCTCCAGCTCCTCAAGCTCAACGAAGCCATTGACGCCTTTGGGGAAGCCATCAGGCTGGACCCTGGCTATTTCGAGGCCTGGAACCACAAGTGCTTTGCCCTCATGAAACTGGAGGTCTACGACGAAGCTCTCGAAACCTTTGATTCCCTCCTGGAAATCTACCCGGAAATGGAGGAAATCTGGTACAACCGGGCTCTTGCCCTTCTGAAACTGCAGCGTCTCGAGCCTGCCGCCGAATCCTTTGCCGAAGTAACCCGGCTGAACCCGGGGTATAAAGACGCCTGGTTCCAGCAGGGCCGGCTGTTCGCAAGGACCGGGAAATACGAAGAGGCCCTCAAAGCTTTTGACAGGGTGCTCGAACTCGACCCGGAACATGCCGAGGCACGGAAATTCAGGGGCACGGTGCTTGTGGCGCTCGGAAACTTCGAGGAAGCCCATGATGCCCTTTCGGAAAGCCTTGAGGAGGAACCTGAAAACTTCAACATCTGGTTCCAGAAAGGCCTCCTCTTCCTTGATTCGGGAGAATTCGAAAAAGCCCTCGAAGCTTTTGAGAAAACCATCGAACTGAAACCGGAATCAGAAAGCTCCTGGCTGAACAAAGGTTTTGCCCTCTATTCCCTGGAACGTTATGAAGAAGCCCTCAAAGCCTTTGAAGAAGGGCTACGGTTGAACCCGTATCTCGAGAAAGGCTGGAACAAGAAAGGAATTGTCCTTGGAAAGCTCGGGAAAGGGGAAGAAGCCCTTGAAGCTTTTGAAGAAGCCCTGAAACTCAGGCCCGATTATGGAGATGCCTGGAAAAACAAAGCCCTCATTTTGTTTTCGGCCGAAGAGTACGAAAAGGCCGAAGTAGCCTTTGAAGAAGCCCTGAAAAGCAACCCTGAAGATACCGCTTCCCTTTACAACCGGGGAAAAGCCCTCCTCAAGCTCGAAAGAAAAGAAGCTGCCCTGGAATGTTTTGAAAAAGTCCTTGCCCTTGACCCTGATTATCCCGAGCTCCGGTACAACCTGGGACTTGCTCAAATAGAACTGGGCAAACCTGAAAAAGCCCTGGAAACCTTTGAAAAGCTCACGGAAAAGAATTCCCTTGACCCCGAACTCCAGTTTAAGAAAGGCATGCTTTCAATGGAACTCGGGAAGTTTGAAGAAGCCCTCGAAGCCTTTGAGCAGGTCCTTTCCAGGGAACCCGAGTCCATAGACGCCTGGTACAGGAAAGGGCTGGTGCTCCTGGAACTGGAACGTTTCGATGACGCTATAAAAGCCTTTGACAGGGTGATTCTCAGGGATTCCGATTATGAGGAAGTCTGGACCTGCAAGGGTTTTGCCCAGATGAACCTCGGGAAATATACCCCTGCCCTTGAGACCTTCGAAAGCGTCCTCAGGGAAAAACCGAACTCGGGAAAAACCTGGAACTACAAGGGCCTGACTCTTCGCAGGCTGCACAGGCCCAGGGAAGCTGCCTCTGCCTTTGAAGCCGCGCTTCTCCTGAACCCGGAGAATACGGAAGCCTGGGAGCACAGGGCATTTTGTCTCTTTGAAATCAAGCAGTACGAGGAAGCCCAGGAAGCTTTCGAGACCTACCTTGAAAAGAACCCTGAAGACCTTCCCGCCCTCTACCACAGGGCGCTTTCCCTGCTCCGCCTGGGGAAACATGAAGAAGCTTCCGCAGCCTTTGACAGACTGCTCGAACTTGACCCTGAAAACGAGGAGGCAAAGTTCAACCTGGGAGTCTCCCGTTTCCAGCTGGGCCAGTACGAAGAAGCCCTCTACATTCTTGACAAAATAAAAGACGGGTCCCAGAAAGCCTCTTCTGCCCTCTACTGGAAAGGTCTTGTGTTTATCCGGCAGGAAGCTTACGATTCTGCCCTGGAAATCTTTTCCGAACTTATAGAACAGAACCCCTGGCTTGCGGAAGCCTGGTACTTCAGGGGCCTTGCCCTCAGCAGCCTGGGGCGGCACGAGGAAGCTGTAGGAGACTTCAACAGAGCCCAGGAGATAGACCCTGCATGCCATGATACCCCTTACCAGCTCGGACTTGCCTGCTTTGCCCTGGAGCGCTACGCCGCTGCAGCCGAGGCATTCGGGACTGCTCTGGAAGCTACTCCGGAAAATTCCGATGCCCTTCACAGGAAGAGCCTTGCCCTTCTCAAACTCGGGAAATATGAGGAAGCCGCCGCAAGTTTCAGGGCAGTCCTTGCAGCCAACCCCAACAGCACGGAGGCTCTTGCCTCGCTTGGTTCAGCCTGCCTCAAACTCGGGGAGTATGAAGAAGCCCTGGAAGCTTTTGACCATTACCTCCAGCACTACCCCGAAAGCGAAAAAGCCTGGTTCGAGAAAGGGCTTGCCCTGAAGGAACTCGGAAAACCGGAGGAAGCTGCCGCTGCCTTTGATTCGGTCCTGGAGCTTGTCCCGGGCTACCTGCCTGCCCTCGAGCAGAAAGGGTACGCCCTCTTCGAACTGGGAGAGTACGAAAAAGCGGCAGAAAGCATATCCTGTGCACTGAAATCGGACCCTGGAAACGGAGAGCTCCAGCACACCCTTGCCCTTGCCCTGTTCAGGCAGGGAAATTTCAAAGAAGCTCTCCATGCCTTTGAAAAGCTGCGGGAATGCGGAAGCTTCGAGCCCGAACTGTCCTATTGCCTGGGACTTACCTGCTTTGAACTGGAGGAATATGAAAAAGCCCTGAAAGCTTTTGACGTCGTCCTTAAAGCCGGAGCCCACAAACCAGGAGTCCTGCAAAAGAAAGCCCTTGCCCTCTTCGAACTCGGCAGGACAGGGGAGGCTGTCTCGACAGTCAATGCCCTGCTCGCCCTTGCCCCCGAGAGTTTCAGGGAAGAGGGGACCGGGGATGAAGCGGTTTACACGGAAATCCTGGAAAGGTTTGCTTCAGCCCTGATAGAGCTCAAGCAGTATGAAAAAGCCCTGCTTGCCCTGGAAAAACTCACTGCAGCGAAACCCGATGCCACGGAAGCAATTTACAGGAAGGGCTTCGTGCTTATGCAACTTGGGAGAGCTGAAGAGGCCCTGGAAACTTATTCCTGCCTCCTTGCGGTAAACCCCGGACTTGCAAAAGCCTGGTACAGGAAAGGGCTCGTCCTCTTCTCCCTGGAACGTTACGGGGAAGCCGTGGAAGCTTTCGAGCAGGCAGTATCCGAAAGTGCGGAAGGCAGCCAGGACGTAAACGACAGGGACCTGGAAGATGCCTGGACCAGGATAGGTCTCACCCAGCTCAAGCTGGAACACTATGAAGCCGCCCTGGAGACTTTCGGGGGGCTCCTTGCCAGGAACCCGAAAAATGCGGACATCTGGTACAGCAAGGGACTTGCCCTCAGGGGGCTTAGTCGGGAAGAGAAAGCTGTGGAAGCTTTCGTAAGAGCAACTGAACTCAAATCGGGGCTGGAAGCCGCCTGGCAGCAAAAAGGACTTGCCCTGCTCGGGCTCAACATGTACGAAGAAGCCCGCCAGGCTTTCAATTCAGCCCTGATACTGGACCAGGAAAACCCGGACGCCCTGTACAGCCGGGCTGTTGCCAATTTCAAGCTCCTGCACTTCAAGGAAGCTGCTAGGGACCTGGAACTTGTACTCCTTTTTGCCCCGGACTTCTCCGAGCTCACGGAAGTCTGCTACAGGCTCGGGATTGCCAGGATAGAGATCCAGGAATATGAAAAAGCCCTGCAGGCTTTCAACATGACCCTGCAGCGCGACCCCGCCCACAAAGAAGCCCTCTACCACAGGGCACTGGTACTCTTCAACCTTGAGAAGTACGAGGAGGCAGCTGAAACTCTTGAGACCCTCCTGGAGCTTTCCCCGGACGACCCGGAAGCCCTGAACTACCTGGGGCTCTGCTGGCTCGAGCTTCAAGAGTTTGAGGCTGCCCTGGAAACTTTTAAAAGGGTCACTTTCCTGGACTCCCAGGACGAGGAAGCCCTCTATAACACAGCCACCACCCTGATAAAGCTCGACCGGGCAAAAGAAGCCCTGGGATACTTCGACCGCATCCTGGACATCTCCCCCGACAACCCGGACGCCCTGAACTACAGGGGAATTGCCTTTTGCAGGCTCGAACGCTACAAGGAAGCCCTGAAGTCCTTTGACCTGGTGCTTGAAAAGGACCCTGAAAACATCAAGGCACTCTACAACGTGGGCGTCGTCTGTTTCAAACTGAATATCTTCGAGACCGCAGCCAGGGCCTTCAGGGAAGCCCTCTCAATCAACCCCTGGCATGAACAATCCCTAAAATACCTGGGGATCTCCCTGGCGAAAATGGAGGATTACGAAGAGGCCCTGAAAGCCTTTGACAAGCTGCTTAAAATAAACCCCCGCGAAGTCCGGGCCATGAACTACCGGGGTGTAATCCTCGGGAAGCTGGGAAAATACGAGGAAGCCATCAGGACCTTCAATGAAATCCTGCGCCTCTACCCCGACTTCGCCGATGCCCGGGAAAGGCTAGAGATCCTGAAAAGCCTTGAAAGGGACGAAGCGAACCACTGAAAACAAGAGCTTTAACTACTGAAAAAAGCCTTTTACTGACGGTTTCTGCTAAAAAGCAGAAAACTGTCCCCTAACTTTTTTGACCCTGACCCGGTTGTTCCCTTACCTGTTTGTTCCCGGACTATTTTTGACTCTAAATCGTTTGTTCCCTGACCCATTTGTCCCCTGACTCTTTTTGGTCTCTAAATCGTCTTGACCCTTAACTCTAATTAGAAACATTCTTTCCCAAAGGTATATGCCCCTTTGAAAGGAAACAATACTTAACTGTATTAAATATATAAACAGTATTAAATAAAGAATCGGGATAACGAATCAGGAATTGGGACTTGGAATCGGAATCCGTTTTTCAAGGCGGGGGTATAAGACAAGTGATATTCATGGATATTGTTTCCTGGGAACCGGAAGAGAGCGCACGAGTGGGAGAAATTTTCTCAACGTTCGAATACCCGGAAGGCATGAAGGTAATCGACGAGTGGATTGACCTTTCGGGCTGCCGTACGTTCATTATTTACGAAACGGACGACCCGGAAGCCTACATGGCTTCAATTCAGCCATTCATGGAACTGTGCTGGTTTGAAACCTTTCCTATCATGAGGGCGGGAGAGTACATGCAAAAATTCCAGGCCCTTGCAGAAAAGTTAGGGGAAAGTGGAGCCTCTGCCCCGGAATATGAAGAAGTCTTCGAAGAAGAAAACGAAGAAATCATTGAGCACATAGAAGGACTTGAAAAGAGGATCCAGCGCCTGGAACACCATTCCTTCATCCAGCAGGAAGACACTACCTGATCAAAAAGGCAGAAAAACAGGAAGGGTAAGGAAATTAAGAAGAAAAAGTATTTTGGAAGGAAAAAGAATTCTAACCTTAGTTTGACAGGAGCATACATTTTGTACTGTATAAATAGGTCTATTGCTTTTGTTTTTGCCAAACGGTTTTAAATTAGATATGGTGTTTTTAAATTTCTTGCTACATAGTATATTTTTTAATATATGCCTTGCAGCAAAGTGTTTTTTTAATCACGTACTATATTAATTACCATAATCTGTCAAATTTGGGTTCTAAGAGGAAGAACCCTCCCGGATTCATAATTCATTTTTCAAGCGCAGATGTAAACTTGTCTTCGCCCATGCGGTAGATCTGCCAGCCCTCCACAGGCCCTGCCCCGAAGTATTCGTAGAATTCCCTTGCAGGGTTCCAGTCAAGCACGACCCATTCCACTCTACCGCATTTCCTTTCCTTTGCCAGTTTGATGCACTGGAGGAACATTGATTTTCCAATCCCTTTCCCGCGGAATTCGGGTTTTACGTAAATGTCCTCTATATAGAGCCCCTGTTTCCCGACAAAGGTTGAGAAGTTGTGGAAAAAGACAGTAAAACCGGCAGGCACCCCTTCAAACTCGGCAAAAAAGACCTCGGCATAGGGCCGTTCCCCGAACATGGACTCCATGAGGGTTTCTTCGGTAGCCTCAACAAGGTGAGAGAGTTTCTCAAACTCTGCTATGCCTTTGATGAACTCAAGGATGAGGGGGACATCTTCTTTTTCAGCGATGCGGATCTTCAGGTTGGGATTGTTTTCTGTGCCAGTCATTTTTATTCCTTTTTTCCTTTGTTGAAATCATGATGGAAAAGAAATCGAATGAAGGGAATGAATCGAACGAATCGAACGAATCGAGCAAATCGAACGAATCGAACGAATCGAACGAATCGAACGAATCGAACGAATCGAACGAATCGAGCAAATCAAATGAATGAAGAGTCAGTCAAGCGAATCAAACTTGTGCCATAGGGTACCGGCTCATTTTTTAATAAGTTTTTTATTCAGGAGCTAAACTGCAGCAGGAAACAAGAAAAGTCAAAGAAACCGACCTCCTTGAATTATAAGCCGACGCTCAAAACCCGAGAGACCGCCAGGGTCCAGTACCCATGCCCGCCCACGCTCGTCGAAGACGAGCGGCCTTTGCTTTTGTAAAATGATGAAAGAGATGCAAAAAAAGAAACTTTGTAAACGTCTGCCTCGAAAAAAAGGCAATTATCTGAAATGTGGCGTCCCAATTTTTGGCGTTGGAAAATGTTAGGCACTTATGGTTGTTTTTTTCTTTCAATCACTTAATTTTTATTTTTGAAAAGGGCCGTTTGCTTCGCAAACGGAGGCTTCTCTGCACGACATTCGGAAGGCAACAGTTGCCCCGGCTGTCGAATTAGGAAAAATGAACTCACGATGCCCGGGAAAACTTGAATAATTCGCACAAAAAAAGAGGAGGAGGAAGAGCGTATTTCAAGAGGGAATTATAATTCCGATCCCAGCCTGAACCTCCACTTACTTTTACTCTTCTTTCTTTTTCTCAAAGGCCTCTTTTACTATTTTTACGGCGCAGAGGTCGCCACACATGGAACAGGCATCGCTTTCTGTCTTTCGGGCATCCCGGATCTTTCGGGCGCGGTCCCCGTCGATAGCGAGTTCGAACTGCTTATCCCAGTCCAGGTCCCGGCGGGCGTAGGCCATTTCGGTGTCCTGTTTCCAGGCGCGTTCGCGCTGGCCTTCCTTGATCAGGTCGATGGTGTGGGCAGCTATTTTTGTGACAAGAGTGCCTTCCTTGATGTCGTCCAGAGTGGGGAGAGCGAGGTGTTCGGAGGGAGTTACCATGCAAAGGAAGTCGGTCCCGTACATCCCGGCAACGGCTCCCCCGATTGCACCGGTGATATGGTCGAAGCCGGGGGCAATGTCAGTGACCAGAGGGCCCAGAAGGTAGAGAGGAGCATCGTCACAGAGTTCTTTCATGCCCCTGACGCTGAGTTCTATCTCGTTCAGAGGAACATGGCCAGGCCCTTCCACGAAAGTCTGGACGTCGGCAGCCCGGGAACGTTTTACAAGCTCTCCGAGGGTGATGAATTCCATGAACATCGGGCGATCAGAGGCATCTGCAATGCAGCCCGGACGCATGCTGTCTCCCAGGCTCAGGGCCATGTCGTATTCCTTTGCAATCTCAATGAGGTAGTCGAATTCGGCATAGAAAGGGTTGTCTTCCCCGTTGTGGAGCATCCAGGCAAGGGTAAAGGAACCGCCCCGGCTGACCACGTTCATGATCCGATCGCTCTGGCGCAGGCGTTCAAGGGAGTTTAAGTTAACCCCGGCGTGCACGGTCACGAAGTCCACGCCCTGTTCGGCATGTTTCCGGACAGCGTTGAACATGTCGTCGGAAGTCATCTCGACCACGGTTTTCTGCGAGGCTGCGGCCTGGTAGATCGGGACAGTCCCGACCGGGATTTCCACGCCTTCAAGGATGCGCCTGCGGATCTCGTTTAAGTCCCCGCCGGTGGAGAGGTCCATGACGGCATGGGCGCCGTAAGCTTCGGCGGCTTTTGCCTTCTCGACTTCGGCTTCGATGTCGACGTATTCTCTGGAAGTCCCCACGTTGGCGTTGATCTTCGTGCTCATGTACTTGCCAATCCCTACAGGGCGGGTCTCCCGCCTGTTATTCCGGGGGATGGTGATGAAGCCCTTTGCCACACAGGACCGGACGGTCTCGGGGTCGATTCCTTCGGATTTTGCCACGGCTTCGATGGCAGGGGTTATGAGTCCCTTTTTCGCGTCTTCCATCAGTGTCATTGTAACTCCACGGGATGAGGTGGATTCGGATAATGATGATTATGTCAGTAGTAAAGACTGTCAGGCTTAAGAACTGTCAATCTACAAAATGGTTCAATTATAATGATTAATCTATAGGTATCAGGTTTCAGAATAGAACAAACAATATAATAATATATAGCTTTTCATCTCGCAGGGGCGGCCCCCTAATCTATAAACATGCAAATATATAAATGGTGTGTGCGTCATTATATGAATATATAATCTGTGCATATAGCGTGTACACAATACGCAGTGAGTCAACTACGCATTCCTCCCCCACCTGCCAGCCTTCGGCTGCCGAGGAAGGGGTCTCCTGCTGAGGTAAGATGAATAGGCGCCCATGCGTATGTTGCCGAAAGGCGGAGAAATATCGCTCATGGGAAATTTTTTATAAAGGCTCAGGGTTTTTACTGATAAGATTTCAGAACCGGGGTCGGGAATAACTCGAAGAATTACTCTCTTATTTTAGACCTATTCGAATCACAACTAACCAAATCACAACTAACCAAATCACAACTAACCAAATCACAACT